>CAYUMU010000021.1:0-76789 GCA_964445985.1 uncultured Pirellulales bacterium
GGGACGTTCGGGGGGGACTCCCTCGCTAACGCGTCGGGTTATGAATCCGCGGCGAGGCTCGCATTCCACGCGAAAGGGACGCGCCTGGAATCCGTTAGAGTCAGTCATTTTCAATGTCCATCCTGTTCCCCGTCGACCCCAGTCAGGTGTCGTAGCCGCGTCGGCGGCTCGTTCCATCCGCCTATCATCTGACACGGGGTGGGGGAGTTTTGGTGGGGATGGGTGGCGGAGGTTTCACTTAGAGTTCCATGAGGGAGACTCGGCGGCCTTGTTCGGCGGAGCGGCGGACGGCCGCGGTGAAGCGCATGTATTTTACGCCGTCGCTAAAACGGGTGTGGGTGACGGCGCGGCCGTCGCGGATGGCGGCGATGAAGTCTTCTTCGACCTGCCAACCGCCGGCTTCTTCGGGCGGAATGGGCACGGTTTCGAGCCAGTTATCGGTGGGTTTGCCGCCGGTGATCTCGTCGGCGGCCAGATCGTAGCAGAGCGTGCCGTGGCTGCCGTACGCTTCGATGTGCATGCCGCCGGCATGGTAGGCCACGCCGCTGACGTGATACACGCAGTTGGCCCCGGTTCGCTGCCGGGCGATGACCGACACGCTATCGGGCACGTCGGCGTCTTGCAGTTGGCCGGTGGCCGGATCGACGCGGCGAGGATGGAAGCAACTGGTTTGGGCCAGCACGCTTTCGGCCATGCCGAACCAGCGTTGCACCGTTTCGTTGAGGATGCCGAGGGCGAGCACGTTCAGGCCGGAGAGATCGGAACGTTGCCGCCAGTGCAGGGGCGCCGTGGCGTCGGCGGCCGAGGCACTGAGACCGCGGACATAGACCTCGCGGACCTGGCCCAAGTAGCCAGAGGCAATGAGCCGCCGCATGGTGCGGTCCCCTTTGAGGCCAAAGGGCGAAGGCACCAGCATGGTCACCCGCGGCGAGTTTTGGGCGGCGGCCAGCATGGTGCAGGCCTCGCTGAAGTTCATGGCCATGCGGGCTTCGCAGAGCACGTGCTTGCCGGCTTGGAGGGCGGCGAGCGTGGCGGCCGCGTGCAGGTAGGGCCAGGTGCCGATGCAGACGGCGTCGACGTCGCGGTCGTCGATCAGTTCTTGCCAGTGTTCGTAAGCGCGAGGGATGTTGAGCTCCGCGGCCACCTTGCGGCCGGAGGCCAGGGTGCGATTGGCGACGCCGAGCACCTCCACGCCGGCAATGGCCCTAAAGCCGGGGATGTGCTTCTGGCGAGTGTTCTCGCCGGCGCCGATGATGCCGACTCGGATTTTTTGCATGATGAGCACTCCACTTCAAAGGCAGTTTCTGTTCACGGCCCGTGGGGCGGTTGCCGCATTATAGGCCAAATGCTCAGGGCTGGCGCAGGGCCGTGGAGGAGATGTCTGCCCTAAAGGCCGCGGCGGGCACGCCCTGGCAGAGCTGCGCCAGTTCGTCGGGAAGTTCGAGTTGAGCTAGCTCGACGAAACGCGAATCGAGTTTGCGACCGAAGACTAAAAAGCGGCAACCGCGCTCGGCAAAGAGGCGGATGGCTTGCTCGCGCTGGTGTTCATCGCCGCGGTAATAGCGAAGATCGCCGAGCCGGGCGGCGGTGTCGGCGCCGATGACGAAGATGGCGGCGGGGAAGAGTTGCGCTTTTTCGACGAAGGTGGCGGCGCGGGTGAACCATAGTTGGGCTGGTTCGCCGGCGAGGCTGGTTTGAAGATTGCGCAGGCGGCGTTCCATTTCCACGGCGTTGAGCGGCGGCTTATCGACGTTGGTGATGGCCAGTTCGAAGTGGACTTCGCAGCCGAGCAGCTCGGCGGCCAGGCGCCGCATTTGTTGGTGGCCGGCGTGGAGGGGGTTGAAGGAGCCGGGCAGCAGGGCATGGTTGGCCGCGTGAACGGGCGGCTGGTGGATGATTTGCGCTGGATGGAAGGGGGAGGTTTGGCCGGGATTGAAGCTCAGGTGGTGGCGGACCGCTAGGGCGCGGCCGGCGAGGAGCTGCTGCCAGGCCGGGAAGTGTGTTGGCGGTAGAGAAGGCTCGTTGGCCTGATTGTTGGTTGGGCGAGGGCTCATGCGAAATTCATTACAGCATCTGATCCATTCCAAGGTCAAACCGCGTCACGGATGTAAATGTCTCGATATCATCCACGGCGTCTCGCAGGCGGCCTCTAAATTGTTCGTGGGCAGCGAGAGATCTGAATGCTGAACCGATCTCTTGCGAGTTGCATACGCCGTCGATTCTGGCGGCATGAGCGACGGCCAATATTGCAGCATTCACGATAAGATCGTCGTTAGTAACTGATGAAAAACAACTTCGGCGTTTCAGCCGTGCTCGCATGGCCCCGCCAGTGAAGGAATTGTAGAAAACCGGAAGTTATTTTTCGTGCGTTCCTTATCGGCCAATCGTTGGAGTATGAGTTCATTAACCCGTCTTCTACTTTCGCCGTATAGAGCGGCGCTGATTAATGCCACGACGACATCTGCCACTTCTTTGGACGCCAGTAGCGACTCTGTTTCCGCCATTGTCATCGGACGAATTTCGCTATTGCACATCAGGTTCGCCTACCAACCATCACATCACGAATTTCCTATAGATTCAGTAGCGGATGCCAGCCCCATTTTTTATAGAGACGCTTATTTCCGCCGCTGCTGGATTCCCGCCTTCGCGGGAATGACGGGATTGCGAGGGTATGACAATGCATGAATGCATTACTGAGTTTTTGATCGCTACGGCTGCGCCGTAAAGCACATTAGTTTAGTTCGGGTGCGGAAGAGGAGGCGGCCGGCGGAGATGGCTGGGGTGGCGAGGCAGCTGTCGCCCAGGTCGTTGACGGCGAGGACGTTGAGTTCGGGGCCGGCGTCCAGGACGACGACCTGGCCGTTTTCGCCGGCGACGTAGATTTTGCCGTCGCCGTAGACGGGGGAGGCGAAGTATTCGCCGACGTTGTCGATGCGTTTTTGCGACCAGAGGGGTTCGCCGTCGGAGGTGCGGAAGCAACTGGAGATGCCGCCGCCTTTGACGACGAACATGCGGTCGTCGACGACCAGCGGCGAGACGATATGGTCGGGGGCGCGGCTGTGGTGTTTCCAGACGAGGTGGGTATCGGTGACGTCGCCCTGGCCTCCGCCGCGAACGGCGAGGATGAACTGATCGGAAGGATCGGCGGTGTTCCAGCGGGCGCCGGCGAAGTTGCCGTCGGTGAGGAAGGCTTTATCGATTTCTTCGCCTTCGAGCTGGCCGTCGCCGTTGACGTCGCCACGGTCGAACTTTTTGAAGAACGCGGCGGGGACTTCGCGATCGCCCACGAAGGCCTGGATTTCGGGCTTGGTAATCTTGCCATCGCTATTGCCGGTGGCGCCGCGATCGATGGAAGCCAGCCATTGATTGGCGATGCCGCCGCTTTGCAGCGAGATATAGATAACGCCGTTTTGCACGACCGGCGTGGTCTTGATATTTCGCAGCAGCACGCGGGCGTGCCAGAGCTCTTTGCCGTTGGCCGGATTGTAGGCGACGAGCTTGCCGGTGCCGGCCACGACCAGTTCGGGGCCTTGTTTGGTTTGGCAGATGACGGGGTGCGAGTAGTTGACCGCCATGTCGTCGCGGTCCACTTTCCAGGCCAACTGGCCGGTGGCTTTATCGAAGGCGTAGATGGCCGGGGCGAGGTCGTCGTCTTGGCAGAAGATGACTTTGTCTTCAAACAGGATCGGCGACATGCCGGGACCCCATTTGAACACGAAGTACGGCTCGGGCAGGTCTTGCTTCCAAAGCAGCTTGCCGGTTTTGGCATCGCAGGCGAGCATGCCGATGGTGCTGAAATAGAAGTAGACGCGCTCGGCGTCGGCCGCGGCGGTGGTGGCTGCCTGGCTGTTGGTTTTGTGGATGTCGGGCAATTTGCCGGTGGCGAAGGGGGTTCGCCACAGTTCCTGGCCCGACTTGAGATCGACGCAGAGCAGCGAGACTTCTTGGTCGCCGGTCATCTCGGAAACGAAGACGCGGCCGGCGGCAACGACCGGGGAACCGATGCCATCGCCCAGGTTGACGGACCAGGCCAGGTTTTTCTCCGGCCCAAATTCGGCGGGCAGCGGTTCCTTGCCGGGGGCGATGCCGTTGCAGTTGGGGCCGCGGAATTGGACCCAATCGCCTTCGGCCGCGGATGCCGGACGGGGAAGCGCGGGCAGCAAACAGCCAAGCACGACCGCGGCTAACGATGTCCAGCGAAGAAACATGCTCGCCCCGCACTCGGTATCACGTCGGATTCGCATCGGTTGTTGCTCCCCTGTTTCCTGTTTTTCTGGCTCAAAGCCAGCCAATTCTGGCGGCCAGCCCGCGAGGGCCAAGCCTGATTCTAAGCCGCGGCGACGACGGATGCGACCGGTGGAATTTAATGCCTACCCCGTGCGGCGGCGGCTCCCGAAGCCGACTCCCTTCATGCGCGGTTTGCCCTCGCGCTCGATCGTTCTCACTTACCGATGGAAAACACATTGTCCCCGTCCTCGGCAGCAGAGAAGATGTAAGGGGCAGGCTCAAGAGCTATTGGATGAACTGGCGAAACAAGCGAACCGCGCCGTCCTTCTCAGGTGATTTGATGCACGTTACGGCCTTGCCAACCGACCACGCCCAGGGCCGCCGACTCGCCGTGGCGATTGCACTTTGGATTGCCGCGGGCGCCTTGGGCGCCGTCGCTGGTGTTTCTACCGCGTTTGCCCAGGGGGGCGCCGAGGCGGCTGGTGAGCCGGTGCACTTCAACAGCGATATTCGTCCGCTGCTGGCCAAGAGGTGTTTTTCTTGTCATGGGCCGGGCAAGGCGGAAGCCGGGTTGCGGTTGCACACCGCGGCGGGGGCGACGGCCGTGCTGGAGAGTGGCCTGGCGGCGATTGTGCCGGGCAAGCCTGGGGAGAGCGAGTTGCTGCGGCGGGTGGGTTCGCAGGACGAGTCGGAACGGATGCCGCCGGAAGGCAAGCCGCTGACCGCCGGCGAAATTGAGCAATTCAAGCGGTGGATTGCGGCGGGGGCCGCGTTTGAAAACCATTGGGCTTTTCAGCCGGTCAGCCCTCAAACGCCGCCTACCGTGGGCAACCAGGCTTGGGTTACCAGTCCGATAGATAACTTTATTTTGGCGAAGCTGGAAGCGGCTGGCTTGGCGCCCAATGGGCCGGCGGAAAAGGCCGCGCTGTTGCGGCGGGTGACGTTCAACCTGACGGGCTTGCCTCCCACGCCTGCCGAGACCGAGGCTTACATCAACGATGCTTCGCCCGATGCGCTGGCCACGGTGGTCGATCGCTTGCTGGCCTCGGATCGATACGGCGAACGGTGGGCACGGCATTGGCTGGACCTGGTTCGCTTTGCCGAAACCAACAGCTTTGAGCGTGACGGACCCAAGCCGAATGCCTGGCGTTATCGCGACTATGTGATTCGTTCGTTCAACAGCGACAAACCTTACGACCAGTTCTTGCGCGAGCAGTTGGCCGGCGATGAACTGCCGGGGCACACGCCGGAAACCATCATTGCCACCGGCTATTACCGCTTGGGCTTGTGGGATGATGAACCGGCCGACCGGCTGCAAGCCCGCTATGATGAGTTGGATGACATTGTGGGAACCACCGCGCAGGCCTTTTTGGGCCTGACGGTCAATTGTGCCCGGTGCCACGATCACAAGATCGATCCGATTCCGCAGGCCGATTACTACAAGCTGCTGGCCTTCTTTCAAGGGGTGCCATCTTACGGGCAGCGGCGGGACCAGCACTCGGCCAATCAGACCGATATCAGTCCGCCGGAGATTGCCCAACGGCATGACGAGTTGGAGGCCAAGAAGTCGCAGCTCGATGGGCAGTTGAGGGAGTTGGAGCAGAGCGGGATTTTGAAAATGCCGGGGCCTGACCAGCGGATTACCGAAGGTGGCGGCCGGCAAAAACTGCTCGACGAGAAGCTGAAGGACTTTTTGGCCGACGAGGACTGGCAGCGCTATCAAGAGCTGAAGGTTCAGCGGCGCGAGTTGCAAGAAGTGAGACTGCCGCCGCGGGAAATGGCGCTGAGCGTGGCGATGTGCAATCCCAACCCGCCGCCGACGCATATTCTGTTTCGGGGGAGCCCTCACTCGCCGACGGAGCAGGTCGAGCCGGGCTTTCCGGCGATATTTTCGACGCCTGCCCCGGCGATTCCCTCGCCGCCGGCTGACGCGGCGACTTCGGGTCGCCGCACGGTGCTGGCGAATTGGATTGCCTCGCCGGAGAACATGCTGACAGCGCGGGTGATGGTGAATCGGGTTTGGCAGCATCATTTTGGCCGGGGGATCGTGGCTTCGCCCAACAACTTTGGCCTGCTGGGCGTGCCGCCGACGCATCCGGAGCTGCTCGATTGGCTAGCGGCCGAGTTCATCCGCGGGGGCTGGCGGGTGAAAACATTGCATAGGTTGATCGTGCTCTCCAGCACGTATCAAATGTCGTCGGCAGGGAACGAGGCGGCGTTGGCCGTGGATCCTCAGAATCAGTTGTTGTGGCGGTTCGACATGCGGCGGCTTTCGGCGGAAGAAGTGCGCGACGCCGTGCATGCCGCCAGCGGCCAATTGAACTTGAAGATGTTTGGGCCGAGCTTTTATGCCGATTTGGCGGCGGAAGTGCTGGCCGGTCAATCGCGGCCCGGCGAAGGCTGGGGACGTTCTCCGCCCGAGGAGCAATCGCGCCGCGCCATTTATGGATATGTGAAGCGTTCGCTGCTCGATCCGCTGCTGGTGAGCTTTGACCTGCCTGACTCGGATAGCAGTTGCGAAGCCCGATTTGTGACCACGCAGCCGGCGCAGGCTTTGGCGCTGGTGAACGGGCAGTTCATCCACAAGCAAGCGGGCGCGTTTGCCGAGCGGCTGCGGCGCGAAGCGGGTAACGATCGTGGGAAGCAGGTGGCGTTGGCCTTGCGGTTGGCGCTTTCGCGGCCGGCCAGCGAGGCGGAAGTGGCTTATGGCGTGCGGTTGATGGATGACCTGCAAACGAAGCATGGGCTGAGCGGTGAGGAGGCGCTGCGGTATTATGGGTTGTATGTTTTTAATCTGAATGAGTTTGCTTATTTGGATTAGGATGGAAGCAGATGGTTCGGGCGTAATGAAGCGAACCGCTCCGGCCAATTTTTACTGAGTAGCGGGGCAGGCAAATGAAGTTCCCATTTGATCAAACCCCTTACCCTCGCCACGTGCGAAGCTGTCCTGCACATATACGTTTACCCGATGGTGCATCTGTATATGTTCAAGACACGAACGACACGATTTACGTTGTTCCAGATGGCCCTCACTTACATGCGTTGGTTCTCGGAGGCGGATTGCCGGCGCACTATGCTGGCGACCTGACCATTCGAAAAAAGGAGATTGTGGACCTCACGAATCTGTCGGGCACTTTTCAATTTGACGATGCAGATGGACTATTGGCGATTGCCGCCGAGTTAGTTCGATTGGGTTTCAGTCTGAGTCGTGGTGCGGTTCGTCTTTTTCCTGCCGATGGTTCGCGGCCTCGAATCCTTCGATGACTGCTCCGATGTGAGTCGAAAGTAGTGTGACATGCCGATGAACATTTTTATACTGGAAGACGACGCACGCCGTCGCGATGCCATGCGTTCGCTGTTGGCCGATCGGTTCTTTTCCTATCCCCCTGTGTTCTGTGAAACATCAACCGATTTGATTCAAGAACTATCGGTTCGGCTGGATCAGGCACTGCTGATTTCGCTGGATCATGATCTCGATCCTTCGCAGGACGAAGACGGACGGCTGGCGGCGGACTGGCTTGCTTCGCAAGACCCGGCTTGCCCGGTTATTATCCACTCCAGCAACGGCGATGCCGCGCTGGGCATGCAGCAAGCATTAGCTGATGGCGGTTGGGTGACTTACCGATCTTTCCCTGGGAGCGACCTCGATTGGATTGCCGAAGACTGGTTGCCCACGGTTCGCGAGGCCATCATGAAAGCAATTGACGCGGAACTTGCGAAACGCGATTCGGCGCCGAGGGCTTAGGTCGAAGTAGGCGAGTCAATAGAGGTCGATAAGGAATGACTTCTTGATTCATATAACACGATTCGGGCTGTTTCCCATAGTGGAATCTATACCGCCGCATCACCCCCACCCCGGCCCTCCCCCATCGAGGGGGAGGGAGAAAGTGTGAGTTTTACTCTTATGCCCAACACTCCTCCCGCTCCCGCCCATTCATTCTGTGGTCGCACTCGTCGTGAGTTTTTCTGGCAAGCTGGCGCTGGGTTTGCCAGTGTGGCGCTGGGGGGGATGCTTTCCGCGGATGGCTTCTTTCGCTCGGCAGAGGGAGCTGAGAAGCCTGCGGCCGGGGGAGCTGAGAAGCCTGCGGCCGGGGGGGCTGAAATACCTGCCGCTGGGTTTGCCAATCCGCTGGCGCCCAAGGAGCCGCATTTTACGCCGCGGGCCAAGAGTGTCATTTTTTTGTTTATGTATGGCGGTCCCAGCCATATTGACACTTTTGACTATAAGCCTTCCATGTATGGCATGGACGGCAAGACGGTGGATGTGAAGACCTTTGGCCGCGGCGGCAAACGCAACGGCGGGCGGATCGTGGAGCCGCGGTGGAAGTTCCAGCAGTATGGCGAATGCGGCAAGTGGATTAGCGACCTGTTCCCGAACCTGGGGCGCCAGGCCGATGATATTTGTTTTCTGAATTCAATGACCGCCGATAGTCCGATTCATGGCTCGGCAATGCTGATGATGAACTCGGGGCGTATTTTGAGCGGCAGCCCCGCGCTGGGGAGTTGGGTCAATTACGGTTTGGGCACGGTGAACGAGAACCTGCCGGGCTTTGTGGTGATGCTCGACCGCACCGGCGGCCCGATCAGCGGCGCCAAGAACTGGTCGAGCGGATTCATGCCGGCAACCTACCAAGGCACGGTGCTGCGTTCGCAAGGCCCGCCGATCTTGGACCTGGCTCGCCCTCAAGGCCTGAGCGAGGCCCTGCAACGCGACCTGCTGACTTCGCTGCAAGAGACCAATGGGCAGCACCTGGCCGCGCGGTCGGACAATAGCGAGTTGGCTGCGCGGATTGCCAGTTACGAACTGGCCTACAAGATGCAGCGGCACGCGCCGGAGGCCGTGGACCTATCGCAAGAGACCGAGGCCACGCTCAAGATGTACGGCGTCGATCAGCCACATACCCGCGACTTTGGGCAGCGCTGCCTGCTGGCGCGGCGGATGGTGGAGCGGGGCGTGCGATTCATTCAGCTGTATTCGGGCGGCAACCACAACGACGCCAATTGGGACGCCCACGGCGACCTGCAGAAGAACCACAATTACCACGCCGGGGCAACCGACCAGCCCATCGCGGCCCTGATTCAAGACCTGAAGCAGCGCGGGATGCTCGACGACACGCTGATTGTGTGGGGGGGCGAATTTGGGCGCCAGCCGACGGCCGAGTACGCGCAAGGGACGGGCCGCGACCACAATTCTTATGGCTTTACCATGTGGATGGCCGGCGGCGGCATAAAGGGAGGCCAGAGCATTGGGACGACCGATGAACTGGGTTCGGCCGCGGTCGAACGCCCGCTGCATGTCAAACAACTGCACGCCACGATTTTGCACTTGCTGGGTTTTGATCCCAATCGGCTTAGTTACTTTTACGGCGGGCTGGATCAGAAACTGGTGGGCGTGGAGGAGGTGGAGATGATTCGGGAGGCGGTGGCCTGATTCGCCTGGGGGCTGGCTGCCGGCAACGGCTATTTCGTGCTTCACGGCTGGCGGGCGGCAACCAGACCCCAGCCACCCATCCTATCCTCGGGTGGCGACTCGGTAGACCCAGGCGGCCAGGGCCAGGAAGACGCCAAGGGAGACGGCTTCCATGATGGCGTTGGCCGTGGCGGGGTTGGCAATGCCGGCAGTGAGCGAGGCAGCGACGTTCCACTTGGCCACGCCCAGCCAGGCGAGCGTTCCCAGGGCCACGCCCGTCAGCGATTCGCCGGCGATCATGCCGGAGGTGAGCAGGATGCCGGGGTCGCGGCTGCTTTCCTGGTCTTCGCGAATGCCTTTGCGCCGGGTTACCAGGTAATGCACGATGCCGCCGAGCAAGATGGGCACTGAAACTTCAAACGGCAGATAGGCCCCCACGGCCACGGGCATGACATAGAGGCGAAACCGCGAGCCTGCCCGCCGTAAGAAGAAGTCGGCGATCAGCAAGGCCACGCCGAGCAGCGCGCCGATACCGACCATATTCCAGGGGAGGTCTCCATCGCCAAAGAGGCCCTTGGCGAGTGCCGCGAAGAGGACGGCCTGGGGGGCGGACAGCTCGCTGCCACCGATTCCACCGGTGCCGGCGGCGAGGGAGCCTTCGGTGAGCACGTAAAGGACCGGTTGCATGACGAAGGCCGCCACCACCACGCCGAGCACCTGCATGATTTGTTGATAGCGGGGAGAGGCCCCGATGAGGTAGCCGGTTTTGAGGTCGTTGCAGACATCGCCGGAGGTGCAGGCCACGCAGCAGATGATGCCGGCGACGCCGAGGGTGGCCACCATGGCGTCCATGCCGGTGTAGCCAAAGAGCATGATCATGCCGCCGGTGCCGAGCACGGCGGTGATGGTCATGCCGGATACGGGGCTGTTGGAGTTGCCCACCAGGCCGACGATGTAGCTGGCGACGGCGGTAAAGAAGACGGCCATCACCAGCATGACGCTGGTGGCGAGGATGGTGAAGCCGAGGTTGTGATTCAGCATTCCGTAATAAACGGCCGCGGCCAGGCCGACGGAGAATAGCGCCAGCCCCACGAGGGTGGAACCGCGGAGATTGCGCTCGGTGACGTCGGTTTCTTGTGGTCCTTGGCCTCGATAGGCTTCCACCATATCGACCACGGCCGCCCTGAGTCCGCCGCGGACGCGCCAAATGGAGGTCAAGCCCCCGAGCACCATTGCCCCCACGCCGATGTACCGCACCTTGGCTAACCAGACCTCTTCCGCCAGTACCAGGGGGCTGATGCCAGCTTGCGATGCGCCGGCGTACGACGTGCCGGCCCAGAATCCGGTCTCATGAAACCCAGGTTCAGGCATTCCCAGCAGCGGAATCGCCACCAGCCAGCCGATGGCGCCTCCCAGGAAGATTTGCACCGCGATGCCGAGGCCCACGATGTAGCCGACGGCGAGCAAGGCTGGCGAGAGGTCGGCGCCAAAGTAGAACACGCGCTGCGATGTGGCGCCGGCCCAGGCCACGGCGCCGCGGAGCAACTGCAATTGAGAAATGGCCAGCTTGAAGAGCACGCCCAGGGCAATTCCCAGGCCGACCAGCATGATTCCCTGGCGGGCTTCCGGCGCGGCGTCGTGGCCTTCGCCCGCTTCTTCGCCGGCGCGGAGCACTTCGGCGCAGGCCACGCCTTCGGGGTACTTTAGCTCGGGGCTGCCGACGACGAAGACGCGGCGCATGGGGATCATGAACAGGATGCCGAGGAGCCCGCCGGAGAGCGCGACAAGCGTGGTGGTCCAGAAGTCGAATGTTTTCCAATAGCCGATGAGGATGAGGGCCGGCATGGTGAAGATGATGCCGGCGGCGAGCGATTCGCCCGCGGAGGCGGCCGTTTGGACCAGGTTGGATTCGAGAATGGATTTTCGCCGGAGGATGCCTTGGAAGATGCCCATGGCGATGACGGCGGCGGGTATCGAGGCGGAGACGGTTATGCCGGCCTTGAGGCCCAGGTAGACGTTCGCAGCCCCCATGACCACCGAGAGAACCAGGGCCAGGATAACCGCGGGCGCCGTGAATTCCGCCGGGCGGCCTTGGGGGAAGAAGTCTACTGACCGCGAGGGGGTCGTGTTCGTCGAACGGGATTCCATGCACACTTCTCTTTACCAGGTTGCACGTCAAAGCGGCCCAAGATCGCAATCGACTGTCGCCCATGCGATCACCCTTTCAGGGTGAAATACCCATGAGGAGTCGAGAGGTTACTGGGCGCGCATGTCGTAGCACATCAGGCGGTCTTGATCACGGAGGTAGAGCATGCCGTGGGCGATGGCGGGGTGGCTCCAGGAGGGTTCCTTGGTGTATTCGGGTTTCCAGGTGCCCTTCAGGCGATATTCCTTGGGGGTGGCTTCGATCATGGCCAGCAGGCCGTCTTGGTAGCGGAAGATGAGATTGCCGTCGGCGTAGATCACGGCGGCCGAACCTCGGCCTGGCCCTCGGGTGTTGCCGCCCCAGGCCACGTCGCCGGACTTCATTTCGACACAGATGGGGAAGCCATTGTTATGTTGATGGCCGAAGTAGACGTAGCCGTTGTGGAGCACCATGCCGCCATGATGGTTTTGGAGGTCTTTGCCCGGCTTGAAATAGACTTCTTCGGCTTTCACACCGGCGCCGTCGGCAACCAGTTTGAGGAGTGCCGCGCCGGCGCCGTAGCCGGTGGAGGCGAAGACGTAATCGCCGTCGACCAGGGGCGTGGGAATGTTGGCGGTGCCGTTGGCAACCTGTCCGTAGCCCCAGAGGAATTCGCCGTCGGCGGCGCGGATGCCGATGACGCCTTGTCCGATGATTTGCACGTACTGTTTCACGCCGGCGCCGTGGGAGATGACGATGCTGGCGTAGCCGGCTCCGCGACCTTTGCCAAAGCTGGGCACGGTGGACCGCCAGACGTCTTCGCCGGTTTTCTTATTGAGGGCGACGAGCATGGCGTCTTTACCGCCGGGGGTGCAGAGCACGAGGTCGCCATCGACCAGGGGCGATTCGGAGTATCCCCAGCCCGACATCATTTGGCCGCGGAAGTCTTTTTGGAAGTTGCGTTTCCAGACCAGGGCTCCGTCGGCCGTTTTGAGGCAGGCGATTTGACCGTCGGAGGTGACGAAGTAGAGATGCTCGCCATCGACGCTGGGCGTGCTGCGCGAGCCTTCGTAGGAGTGCTTGGGCACGGCGTCGGTGACCGTGGTTTGCCAGAGTTGACGACCGTTGTTTGCCGCGAAGCAAACGGCCCCTTGGCCGTCGCTAAAGTTGCCGGTGGTGTAAACACGGCCATCTTCAATGGCCAGGCTGGCGAATCCACCGCCGACACCTTCGGTAGACCAGACCAACCGGGGCTGGGTGTTTTCCCACGCTTGCTGCAAACCGGTTTCCGCCGACGCACCGGTGCGGTCAGCATTGCGGAAGCCGGGCCAATCGTCGGCAAAGGTTCCGACGCTCAGGCCCAGGCAGATGGTCAGGAACAGTAGACGCACGCCGACACGAATCATGGGAACCAGTCCACGCGTTAAGGGTTATTTGCTCGTTACCATCTTTGCAAGCCGCAGAGACCTTGAATGCCTTGACGTCGGTTTGCGGTTTACCCGCGTTGATACAAGAGAAAATCGGCGGCGCAGCGCTCGGCAGGCAAAATCGCACCCTGGCAACGCACGACTGGGGGGCCGCACTATCGCGCGGCGGCAGCCTCCGGATCGTCCACCGATCCGATTGCCAGTTTATTTGGTGGGAGAGAGGGTCGCAACGGACGAGCCGAAGATGCTGGCTTTGCGGCGTGCCGACGGCCTGGGCAGGTTTCCCCGATGGGTGGTCGGGCGCCGTTCGGCCCGGAGGCGGGCAGGTTCCCATTATTCCGTCTGTCGGGCAGTTTGGCGGTTTCGGCAAGTTTGCCGGCTGGGGCGGCCGAAGAAAACTTTACCCCCCTGCATCGGGAGTTTTGCACGCCTGGCCCGATGCTTCCCCCGCCCCGCCTCAGCCCGTTGGCATCTCGCAGATTGGAGCCTTACTGCCCATGAACATTCGCAAGCAGATCTTGTCGCTGTTGTTGATCCTGGCCCTTTCGCCGGTGGGCGAAGTGGCGGCGGAAACGATTGCCTGGCGTTACGACCTGGAGGCCGCCTGGCAAACCACGCAGACCGAAGGCCGGCCGCTGTTGTTGTTTCTCACCAGCGACAATTGCCGTTACTGCGTGCTGATGAAGGATGGCACCTGGCGGAACCCGGAAGTGGCGGCCGCGGTGAATGCCCAGTTTGTGCCGGTGGAAGTGAACACGGCGGCGCAGCGGCACCTGATCGAGATACTCAACGTGAAGATTTTGCCGACGACGTTGGTGATTTCGCCGAGTCGCGAGGTTTTGGAACGCGTGTCAGGCCATGTCAGCCCTGCCGAATTGCTGGCTCGTTTCGGCCGACTGCCGGAAGCGACGCTGCCGGTGGGGACTTCGCATGATCCGCCGCGGCACGATCGCGACGGGGACTAGAAGCCCCAGAGCATGAGCGCCGTGAGCAGCAGGAATATGCCGAGCGATGTCCAGCCGATGGTTGTCCAGCGTCGGCAGCCGAGGTCTTCGGCCAGAGCTACTTCGGACCAGGCGAGTTGATCCTGGGTATCGAGCAGTTGCGGGAAGAAGCCTTCGGCAAAGCCCTGCTCTCGAACGGCATCGCAACCGGTGGCGGCCAGGAAGCAGCCTTGCAGTTGCCAATGGTAGGGGGCCGAGGCGAGAACTCCCCGCTCGACAATGCGTTGCAGGCGGGGCTCACGCTGCCGCAAGCTATCGACAAACTGGTAAATGCGCACATTGCCCTGGTGGTCGCGGACTTCTTGGCCGGGCTGGCCGAAGCGCACCAGGCGATAGGCCAGGGCTGGAATCAGGCTGCGAATTACCCACTGCAACGCTTGGGCCGCGACTTCGGGGGCGCGGCAATGATCGCAAGGGGCCAGGTAGGGGAGCATGGCGCCCAACCGCCGATGGCGTTGCTCTTCGGGGAACCGCTCCAGCAGTTGCCGACAGCCGGGGGCCTGTTCCAGATCGCAAACCAGCAGATACAGGGGAGCGCGAACTTGCAGTCCCTCGCGCAACGTATCGAGATCGCGCTGCAAGAGCACGGCCGTTTGGTTGGCCTGGGTGGCGCCCTCGGTAGCCGCCAGTGGCACCAGGCAGAGCACACCATTGATGGGAGCGTAAGGGCGACGGGTGCGAACGATGAGCGAACAGACGTAACGCAGCCGGGCCGAGATGGCTTCGATTTCGTCGATCTCTTTGAGCAGGCGGGGGGCGGCGTGCCGGGGGCGCGGCGCCGCGGCCGGAGCCGTTGGCGGCGCAAGCACCGCGGTGGCGCTGCCAACTGGGGAACTGCTGGCGGCGGGCGCGCTTTGCGTTGGGGCCGGGCTGTCGCTCGCCGCGGAGAAATCGGCCAGGCCTTGTTGCAATGCATCGAGGCTTTCGACTGCCGAGTTCGCGCCGCGGGCGTTGAAGTCGCTGGCGCTATCGAAGCCTTCGGTGGCCCAATCGCCACTGGGCAGGCTATCAAAGGATGCTGCTTGGTTGCCGCGATGGGCGAGGCGCGCCAGGCGGGATTCTTCGGCGGCGTGCGCGGCGAACAATTCCGCCTGCCGGCCCAGGAGCGAGTTTTCGGCAATGGTGACGTAAATGCCTTGCTCGTTGGCGCTGACATGCAGCGGCGCATCTTTGCCACGCGGGGTCTGAGAAACGGTGAACGCCAGGCCGGTGCTGGTCATCAGGCTGGGTTCGGGGGCCGCGGTTCGTCCCAAAATCAAGAACAGCGGCGTGCGTTCCAGCGAAATGCCGGCGTGATCCAAGGCGGCCAGGGCTTCGTTCCAGGCGGCGTCGATATCGGGGTGGGGCGACTCCTGCCGGGGCATGGCGAGCAACTTGCGCAGCCACCAGGCAAACCAGGCCAGGGCATAAACGAGGACGAACAGCAGCGGCAACCACAGAGCGCGCAGGGCGGGCCAGGGCGAACGGACGACGGATTCCAATCCGACCGCTTGATTCAAAATCGCCAGCCCCACGAGCACGCCTGCCAGGCAGAGCAGGTGCATGGTCCAGCGGAACCAGAGGCTGGCGGTGTGACTTCCCCGCACGCTCTTCACCGGAAACATGGCGGCTTTGCCCACCAGGGCGAAGCCGCGGCCGATCATTGCGAAGATTCCCATGGGTAGATCCGGAGGTAAGCGTTGAAGCTGGGTTTGGCAATCAGGGCGGGCTGGTTGGGAGTGGCCCGATCAAGCCGGGCGTCTCGGCAGTGCGCGGTTGCGGTGCGGCGGCTGATTCAATGCGAACGAGTCATCATTTCCCCACATGGTCGCCTTTCGCTTCGCGAAAGGGTTTTCTTTCGCGGAGCGAAAGACGACTTTGTTAGTTCGAAAGTTGTTCCATGAGGAAGAACGCGGCAATGGGTATCAGGGCCAGCAGCAGCACCCAGCCGGTGACCAGCATGGTTTGCAAGCGTTCGCGTCCGCGCAGCGGCGGCACGTTGGGAGAGGGCGCCAGTTCGGCGATGGCGCCCCAATCGAGATCGGGCACTCTTCCCAATCGACGGCTGGCCGATGCGATCCAGCGCGACAGCCGGTCGGGCCGTTCGCGGAGCTCACCCCGGAAGCCGAGCATCACGCACTGCAAGAAGACCTCGGCGGAGTCGGAACCGGTTCGCAGTTGGGCCGCTTCGGCCTGTTGCCAGAATTTCCAAGCGCGGTCGTTGGTGCCGTAAAGCTCGACTTCCAGCTTTTGTTCATTCCAGCGGCCGCCCCAGGCAGAGGGGGACGTGAAGAGCTCGTCGAGCCAGCAGACCAGCGCATACCGCACGCCGAGGAACCGCTCTTCGTGATCGTCGCGACTGCCGGCCGGATCGCCGCCGTAGTCGGCCATTTGGCGGGCAGCCCGATCGACGAGCAGCATCTCTTTCAAGATGGCCTGTTCTTGATCGAGATCGTGAGCCTGACTTTGCGCCAACTGTTCTTGCAGGCGCAATCCATACGACAGGATCGGAAAGACCAGCTTGGCAAGGGGCTCTCGCATGGTGGTTGCGCTCGTGAGTCGTGGGAGGGTTTCGGCGGGGTGGTGGGGATGCCAGGGCGGGTTGCGCTGGCAACAGCTGGCAGGCGTGCGAGACCATCGGGCGCGGCCGGCGAGTTGGTTCCGCCGCCCAATGGTCCCACCTGGATACATACGACACGGGGTTGGCTTGGCAAGCGAAACGCTGGGCCAGTTGTGGCGATGCGGGGGGATTCTTGGCGGCGGCGGGGGTGGCCAAGCCAGGGGGAAGATTTGAGTTTTTTTGCTCCGGCGCCGGATTGTGTTCTAGGTTTTCTCAGGTGGTGGTTGGAGCCCCCCCGACTGTTGGGAAGACTTGCCTCCCCGGATTGAACATCCCGCACGAATAACGTCGGATTCGTTGATTGCCAACGACGCCGACCCACCTGCCGCTTTCACGCCCCGCCCTCGTTGTTGTCACGAACTTCAGCCATTCCGGTTTTGATGTCCACTTGCAGCCTGATCAACATCGACGCTTTGCTGGCTCCCATTGGGGGCGATGCGCCCGAAGGGGATCGCAAGGCCTATGCCTATGGGCTGCGCGATCAACTGGAGGCCTTGCGGCAAGAGGAACGGCCGGAGGATTTTGACGACGCCACGCGCCCGGCCGTGCTGAAGAAGCCCGACTGGAAGAAAGCGATCGCGCTGTCTACCGACGCACTGTGCACCCAGAGCAAAGATCTGCGCATCGCCTGTCATCTGGTTGAGGCGCTGACCAAACAAGAGGGCTTTGCCGGGCTGCGCGAGGGATTGGAACTGCTCAAGCGGCTGCTGGATGAAGCTTGGGATCGCTTGGTTCCCGATATTGACGATGGCGACCTGGATAGTCGCGCGGCTCCGCTGGCGAACATGCTCGACGACTCCGATCGCGGTTTGCGATTTCCCACCAGCGTGCGATTTGTGCCGCTGTTTGGATCTCAGCCCGACGTGTATGGGCTGGTGGATTGGAATCGGCTGCGGAGCAGCAACGAGCCGGCCGACGTGGAGGCCACGGCCTCGGCTTTGAAAGCCATGAATGCCGAGGGATTGGCGGCGCGAACGGCCGATGCCGAAGCGTGTTTGCAAGCGCTGCAACAACTGGTGCAGTCGATGGACACGCGGATGGGCAGCCTGGCGCCCAGCCTCACCAACTTAGGCGGATCGGTCCACGATTGTGCGCGGCTGATGCGGCAAGAGCTGGTTCGCATGCAGCCCGCGGCGGGCGCCACTTCGGCAACGGCCACAGTAACGGCCATGGCGATGGCGGCGGCCGACCATCAGGGCGACGCGGGTGGCGCCAAGGCGGGCGGCGCGGTGGCGACCGGCGAGCTGAGCGTGAGCAGTCGGGCCGAAGCTTATTTGCAGCTGACGCGGGCCGCGGACGTGCTGCAGCAAATGGAGCCGCATAGTCCGATCCCCTACCTGGTTCGTCGGGCGGTGGAATTGGGTCAGTTGCCGTTCCCGCGTTTGATGCAGCAGTTGATTCGCGACAACAACATTCTGACGGAACTGAATCGAGAGTTGGGAATAGAAGAGTCGGCGGCGAGCTAGGAGCCTATCCGAGAACCCTGTTTCCCCCTCACCCCAACCCTCTCCCGCCCAGGGGCGAAGGAGTCATTGGATCGGCTCTGAGAGGGCGAAGGCCGCCGAACATGTGTTGAGGAAGATGTGCCCGAGAGTGTGAGAAGTTTTGAGGTCTGCCTACGTTCGGTTTGGCGCCGAGGGAGGGCAGGCGGATGCGTGGTTTATCAGGTTCCTTTGCCCCCCGTTTAATTCGAGGTCGATATGGCTGAAAGCTTGCAACACAAATTGGATCGCGTGCGTCGTCCGCGGGTGCAGATCACGTACGACGTGGAAACCAACGGCGCGATGGAGAAGAAGGAATTGCCGTTCGTGATGGGCGTGTTGGCGGATTTGTCGGGCCAGCCGAAAGACGCCCCCAAGGCGTTGAAGGATCGCAAGTTCGTGCCAATTGACCGGGACAACTTCAACGACGTGCTCGCCAAGGCCGCTCCGCGGGTGGCGATGAAGGTTCCCAATCGCCTGAGCGGCGAGGCGGATTCTTCGCTGAACGTGGAGTTGAACTTCCAGACCATGGATGACTTTGAGCCGGCGCGGGTGGCCACGCAGGTTCCGGCGCTCCGCGAGCTGCTCAACATGCGCGACAAGCTGAACCAGCTGCTCAGCAAGATGGAAGGCAACGACAAGCTGGAGCAACTGCTGGGCCAGGTGCTCAACAACACCGAAGCCGCGCAGAAGCTGGCTGGCCAGATGGGCGGGGAAGACAAGCCCGAGGCTCCGGCCGCGGACGCTCCGGCCGAAACGCCGGAAGCCTAGTTTCGAGCCGCGCGGTTCACCGTCATTCCAACCAACACCCAAGAGCAGAAAAGAGAAAGTCATGAGCACAGCCGAACTCGAACAAGGCCAGCAGCAGGCCGCCGGGCAAACCGAAGAGGTGAGCCTGCTGGATCAGATCCTGGACAACACCAAGGCCCAGGACGATGTGGAACGCAATCGCAACAAGAGCTACATCGAGCAGTTTATTTCGCAGGCCGTGAAGCCTGACCAGGTGGTGAGCAAAGAGGTTGAGACCAACATCAAGTATTGGATCTCGGCCATCGACGAGAAGCTTTCGGACCAGTTGAACGAGATCATGCACCACGAGCTGTTCCAGAAGCTGGAAGGCACCTGGCGCGGGTTGCATTATTTGGTGAGCAACAGCGAGACGGGCGAATCGTTGAAGATTCGCGTGATGAACACCACCAAGAAAGATCTGCTGAAAGATCTGGAGAAGGCGGTGGAGTTCGACCAAAGCGCGCTGTTCAAGAAAGCCTACGAGGAAGAGTACGGCCAACTCGGCGGCGAGCCCTACGGGATGCTGATCGGCGACTATGAGTTCAGCCGCAGCCCGGAGGACATGAACCTGCTGAAGATGATCTCGAACGTGGCCGCGGCGGCGCACGCTCCGTTTGTGTCGGCCGCCAGCCCCAAGCTGTTCAACATGGACAGCTTCCAGGAATTGGCCAATCCTCGCGACCTGGCGAAGATCTTCTCCAGCGTGGAATACGCCACGTGGAAGAGCTTCCGCGAGAGCGAAGACAGCCGATACGTGGCGCTGACCATGCCGCACGTGCTGGGCCGGTTGCCGTATGGCGCCGACTTCAAGCCGGTGGAAGAGTTCAACTACGAAGAGCACGTGGACGGCCGCGACGCCAGCCGGTACCTGTGGATGAATTCCGCCTGGGCCTACGCCACGCGGATCACCGACAGCTTTGCCAAGTACGGCTGGTTCTCGCGGATTCGCGGCGTGGAAGGGGGCGGCAAGGTGGAAGGCCTGCCGGTGCATACCTTCCCCACCGACGACGGCGACATTGCGATGAAGTGCCCGACCGAAATCGCGATCACGGATCGTCGCGAGTTCGAGCTTTCCAACCTGGGCTTTTTGCCGCTGCTGCACGCCAAGAACACCGACTTCGCGGTGTTCATGGGCGCCCAGAGCTGCCAGAAGCCGAAGACCTACTTCGACCCGGCCGCGAATGCCAACGCGGAGCTTTCCGCCAAGTTCAACTACCTGCTGAACGTGTCGCGGTTTGCCCATTACCTGAAGGTGATGGCCCGCGACAAGATTGGTTCGGACATGGAAGTGGGCGATTGCGAGCGTTGGCTGAACGACTGGATTGTGAACTACGTTTGCGATCCCAAGACGGCCAGCGAAGAGACCAAGGCCAAGTATCCGCTGGCCGAGGCGCGCGTGGAAGTTCGCGAAGTGAAGGGCAAGCCGGGCTGGTACGAAGCCGTGGCCTACCTGCGTCCGCACTTCCAGTTGGAAGCCTTGGCGGCCAGCATGCGGCTGGTGGCCGAAGTGCCCAAGAAGGGCTAAAGCAACGACGTGCAGAGAACTCCGGGCCAGCGCGGCGCGCTCAAGCACGGGGAGTAGAGAAAGCAACCTACCGGAGTGGCACGCGGCAACCTTACAGCCGCGTGCCGCCCGGAAGGTGGTTCCTGAGACGAGATGTGCGGAGGCGACCGGCAGGGCTGTCCCTGGCCGCCCCCCTAACCAAATTTGGACGGCCGGCTAAAACCGGAGCACCTGAATCATGGCTCAAGACGCATTCATTCAGATCAAAGACAACGACGGCGAATCGACGGACAAGGCCCACGAAAAGTGGATTGAAATTGAGAACTGGTACTGGGGCGTGGATCAGCCCAGCGCTGGCAATCGCAGCACGGGCGGCGCCGCCACGAGCGAGCGCGTGAGCCACCTGCCGTTCACCTTCTCGTACCGCATCGACAAGAGCACCACGCCCCTCACCAAGGCCTGCTGCCAGGGCAAGCACATTTCGGACGCCACCATTCAACTGATGCGGGCGACGGGCGATGGCCAGTCCACCATGTACCAGGAGTTCAAGCTCTCGGACGTGTTGGTGGGCGGTGTGAACTGGAAGAGCGGCGAGCCGGGCAAGCTGCCGCTGGTGACGGTCGAACTGAACTACGGCCAGATCACTTCGACCTACACCGAGATGGATCACAAGACCGGCGCCAAGAAGGGCAATGTGTCGTTCACGCACAGCCTGGTCGAGAACTCGGTCTCCTAAGCAGGAGACGTATGGAGGGGGAAGCCAAACCCGCAGGGCCGGCGAGCGATCGCCGGCCCTGGGTTTGCTTCCCACGAAGCGCGCACGATTCACATGCCAGGCCATTTCGACCATTAACGCTGTTGTTCAACAAAGGGAAATCCAGTCATGACCGCTAGTGAAACCATGATCGGCCAAACGGCCGCGGAACTGTTCCAGGCAGGCCGGCTGGACGACGCCATTTTTGCCCAAACGGCCGATGTGAAGGCGCACCCGGGCGACCCGGCCAAGCGTCTGTTCTTGTTTGAGCTGCTGATGTTCGCGGGCGACTTCGAACGGGCCGAGAAGCAACTCACCGCCGTTCAATACAACGAGCTGGAACGCGACGCGGCGGTGGCCACCTTCAAGCGCGTGTTGCAGGCAGAGAATGAACGCCGCGCGTTTTACGCCCAAGGACGGCGGCCGCGGTTTCTGGCAGAAGTGCCGCCGCATGTGGAACTGCGGCTCGATGCGGTCGCGGCGATTCGCGAAGAGCGCTACGCGGAGGCCACGGACCTGGTGGCCCGGGCTCACGACGCTTTGCCCGAGTACCAGGGTTCGCTCAATGAGCAGGCGTTTACGCTGTTATGCGATTGCGACGACGTGTTCGGGAGCGTGCTGGAAGTGGTGAGCGGCACGGGCGCCTATTTTTGGGTGCCGCTGGAACAGGTGGATACGCTGCTGCTGGCCGAGCCGAAGTACCCTCGCGACTTGCTGTGGGTGCAAGCTCACTTGGAAATCAAAGATGGGGCGTCGGGCGACGTGTTCTTGCCGGCCACGTATCCGGGCACCTGGCAAAGCGCCGACGACACCTTGCGTTTGGGAAGAGGAACGGACTGGGTGGAGATCGCGCCGGGGCTGGTGCGGGGCGTCGGCTCGCGGATGTTCTTGGTGAATGACGAAGCCAAGGGCCTGTTGGAATTCCGGCAGTTGGAGATTGCCGACTAATAATGAGTCGATCCATGACATTCCAGACCGTCATTGACACGTTAGGCTCCCCCGCAAACTCCGTCATTCCCGCGCAGGCGGGAATCCAGACGCGGCGGATACGACTCTACGATTAACATGGGCTGGGATGCGAACTGCAAATCGGAAAGGCATCCTTTGGCAGCTTCTATGGTTTGATGATCGGGCAGATGCTGGATGGTGAGGACAGATGTTGTCCGGATGGGTAGAGCGGAGGGGCGGAAGGGGTAGTGTTGTGAACATTGACGTTGCATTTTTTACTCAACAGCGTTCACAACACTGCCTCTATATCACAAGGATTGAGCCATGTCCGTGAACCGTCAACCGCTGGTGCCTTCGCTGCTCGATCGCTTGATGGATTCGAGCATGAATGGAGCATCGCGGCAGCCGTGGTATGGGTTGCAAGACATGATGAACGCGGTGCGGCGGGACTTGGAAGCGCTGCTCAATACGCGCGAGTCGGGCGACATTGTGGCGGTGGGTTTGCCGGAGGTTGAGAACTCGCTGGTGCGGTTCGGGCTGCCCGACCTGGCGACGATCAATGGCGAAACACTGGAGGGCCGCAAGGAGGTTTGCCGGATCATTGAGAATGTGGTGCGCAAGTTTGAGCCTCGGCTGCGCGACGTGCGGGCTTCGTTGCGAGAATCCCCCAGCCCTTTCAATCGTGACGTACGTTTTCGCATAGAAGGTCGGTTGTGCGTGGACCCGGCTCCCGACGTGATCTTTGACACCACGCTGGAGCTTTCGACCGGGGAGTACAAGGTACAAGCTTCGGAGTCGGCATGAACGACGTTTTCTATCGCAATTACGAGCGTGAGTTGCTGTTCATCCGGCGGATGGCTCAGGATTTTTCGCGGCGTTATCCGGCCACGGCCAGCCGGCTGTTGATGGAGCCCAACCGCAGTCTCGATCCGCACGTGGAGCGGTTGATTGAGTCGTTTGCCTTTCTGACGGCGCGCATTCAACAGAAACTAGACGACGAATTTCCGGAATTGACCGAAGCTTTTTTGAATGTGCTCTACCCGCACTACCTGGCGCCGATTCCGTCGGCGGCGATGGTGCAGTTTGAGCTGGAGCCGGCCAATGCGCAGCCGGGTGGGGTCACGATTCCCAAGGACAGCAATTTGCGGACGTCGAAGGTCGGGAACCTGGCCTGCCAGTATCGCACCTGTTACCCGGTGGAGTTGTGGCCGATTGTGCTGCAGGAGGCCCAGGTGCATTCGCCGCCGTTTCCGCCGAACTGGCAGCCGCCGCCGAAAGCCGCGGCCGCGCTGCGGCTGCGATTGGAATGCCAGGGCGAACTGGGATTCAACGATTTGAAGTTGGACCGGTTGCGGTTTCACCTGTTGGGCGATCCGCAGGTAACGGCGCAGTTGTATGAATTGATCTTCAATCAAACGATGCAAGTCGCCGTGATGGGGCGCGACCGCGATAAGCGCGTGGAGCCCATTCGGTTGAATCCTGCCAACTGTCTGCACCCGGTGGGCTTCAATGCCGACGAGGGGATGATTCCCTATTCGAATCGCTCGTTCTTGGGTTATCGCTTGCTGACGGAATTGTTTTCGTACCCGGCGAAGTTCTTGTTTGTGGACTTGGGCGGCTGGCAGGAAGTGGCGGCGGCGGGCATTCAGCGGCAGTTGGAAGTGGTGCTGTACTTCAGCAAGCCGGGCGTGGGGCTGGAGCAGGACGTGGACGCCCGCAGTTTTCGGTTGGGCTGCACGCCGGTGGTGAATTTATTCCATCGAACCGCCGAGCCGATCGCGCTGAACTATCGGCAGCATGAATATCGGATCACGCCCGACGTTCACCACCCGCAGGGGTATGAGGTTTATGGGATTGAGAGCGTGACGAGCGCCGATCCTCAATCGACGCGCGAGTATCGGCCATTCTATTCGTTCCGCCATCATCGCCTGGACGATATCGAGGAAGCCTCGGCGGCCTTCTGGTATGCGACTCGCAAGTCTTCCACCGGTGAAGGCGAGCATGGGACCGACGTGTTCCTGCGACTGGTGGACGAGGACTTTGACCCGCTGGCGCCGCCAGAAAGCGTGTTGGTGGTGCGAACGCTCTGCACCAATCGCGATATCCCGCTCAAGCTGCGACAGTTGGGTGAGAACCTGGCGTTTGAGTTGCAGGGAGCGGCGCCGCTGAAGGCGATTCGCTGCCTGCGTTCGCCGACAGCGCCGCTACGGCCGCCGCTGCGCAACCGCGGCCATTGGCGGCTGATTTCGCACTTGTCGCTGAATCACCTATCGCTTTCCGACGAGCAAGACGGCCGCGAAAGCTTGCAAGAGATGCTGCGGTTGTATGACTTTTCGGACCCCGATTCAGGGCTGCAATTGGCGGCGGTCAATCGGCAGTTTATTGATGGCGTGATGGCGTTGCGGAGTCGCCGGGTGGTGGGACGCGTGGGCGGATCGACGGCCGGCGGCTTTTGCCGGGGCGTGGAGGTGGAACTCGATCTGGATGAGCAAAAGTATGTGGGAACCAGTCCCTACCTGTTTGCCTGCGTGATGGAGCGGTTTCTGGCTTTGTACACGTCAATCAATTCGTTCACGCAATTGGTGGTTCGCACCAAGCAGGGGACATCGGAACTCAAACGCTGGCCGCCGCGGGCGGGGGAGCAACCGCTGCTATGAGCTCATCGCTGTTGGATGCGTTGCCTCCGCAGAATTCTGGCGGGGGAAGAATGCCGGCTGAGGATCCTCTGGGCCTTTCGGCGCCCGATTCGTTGGTTCCCGAGCTGCCCTGGCCGTTGCCTCGTCATTCGCTGGCCGGGCAGTTGTTTGAATCGCCGTACGAGTTTGATTTTTTCCAGGCCGTGTGGCTGCTGGAGCGTTTGGAGCCGCACCGCGCGGCGGTGGGCCGGCAGGGTTCGCCCCGTGGCGAAACCGTGCGGTTTGGCGTGCCGGCCTCGCTGAGTTTTCCGCCCAGCACGGTGTGCGATTTAACGCGCGACCCCGAAACGGGCGTGCCGTTTCTCTCGGTGGCGTTCCTGGGTTTGACCGGCCCCTCGGGGGCGTTGCCGCGGTTCTACTCCGAGCAGTTGGTGCGGGTGGAGCGCGAGGCGCGGAGCGGCGAGCGGCACGCCATGCGCGACTGGTTCGATATGTTCAACCATCGGCTGATCTCGCTGTTCTTTCGCGCTTGGGAGAAGTACCGGTTTTATGTGCCTGCCGCGCGGGGTGAGTTTCGCCGCGCGGAGCCCGACTTGTTCACCTCGGGCATGTATAGCTTGATTGGGATGGGGCTGCCGAGCTTGCGCAACCAGTTGAGCGTGCGGCAGCGTGCGGCGGAGGCGCCGGCATCGTCGCAGCGGAAGCTGGCCGGGGTTGAGGACCTGGCGCTGCTGTACTACTCGGGGCTGTTCACGCAGCGGCCGCGCAACGCTTGCAACCTGGAAGCGCTGGTGGGGGATTACTTTCGCCTGCCGGCCAAGGTGCTGCAATTTCAGGGGCAATGGTTGCGGCTGGATGCCGCCAACCAATCGCAAGTGAGCAGCTTGAATGGCAACAATGCCTTGGGCGTGAACGTGGTGGTGGGGCAGCGGGTGTGGGACGTGCAGAGCAAGTTCCGCATTCGCCTGGGACCGCTAAGTTACTCGCAGTTTGTGGAGTTTTTGCCAGAAAAGGCAGCTCGCTGCGAGTCGAAGTCGTTGTTCCTGCTGTCGCACCTGGTGCGGCTGTACGTAGGGCCGCAGTTCGATTTCGATGTGCAAGTGGTGCTGAAGGCCGACGAGGTTCCGCGCACCGTGCTCGATTCGCAGGCGGCGGTGGGGCCCCGGCTGGGCTGGAACACCTGGCTGCGCAGTTTGCCATCGGACGCCGACGCGGACGAAGCCGTGTTCGATGGTGACGAAACGCACCTGGTGGGTTGAACCTTGAAGTTCGTTGGCCGGCGCGCGTGGCCCAATCCGAGCGGCCCAACCTCCATCCTAACCAGCCCGAAGCGCGGTTGGAGCGCGCTCCGGGCCGGGGTGATGGCGTTGGACGTATTCTTGAGAGCTAGGCGGCTTGGAGCTTGGCGGCAGCGGCGGCTTCGCGTCCCAGGTTGACCGTACCGAGCATTTCGCCCTCGGGTCCGTAGAACTGAAGCAGTTTCACGCTGATCATCCACATGGCAAACAACTCGCCCGCGCGATACGAGCGGCCGTAGTACACGCCGCCCCGAATGAGGACGGTTTCGCTCATGTCTTCCCGTTGTGCTGCTTCGACGCCCAGGTCGGCGAAAGCCTGCAGCACTACCTCGCGAATCTCTTGCGGTGCATGTCTGGCATCCATCGAATTCCCCTCCGTGGGTGGATCGGGACTGTCGGCTGCAATCGGTGCAGTCAATTCCTCCCGTGTTACAGCATCGTATGGTCGCTACCGGATTCTTGCCTGGAATTCGGGCAGAGCGCAACCTTTACCTGATCCGCGCCACGCGCGGCGGATTGAGCCATGTGAAGAGGCTGAATGTGTTAACCGGTTACGATTGGGCGAAGTATCCGGGGCCTTGCGCTTGTGCGGATTCGACGGATGGCTCCGCGGATTTGCGTTGCGCGGTCGTTGCAGATGGGATTGGGCTGAGTACATTCAGCGCGGTGAGCTGGTCGAGCAGTTGGCATTCGCTTTCGGGCGAGAGATTGGCCAGCGGTAACCGCACGGGGCCGAGGTCCACGCCGAGCAGTTTCATGGCCGTTTTGGCGGCCGCGGCAAAGCCAAACGATTGCAGCGTTCGCACCAGTTGCACCGACTGGCGCTGCAGGCCACGGGCGGTTTCCAGGTCGCCAGCGTGGAACGCTTTCAAAAGGGCGTGATAGAGTGGCGCCGCCAGATTGTAGGTGCTGCCAACAGCGCCTTGCACGCCCAGGGCCGCGGCTGCCAGCAGAATTTCGTCGCTGCCGAACAGCACTTCCAAGTCGTCGCCGGCCACGGCGAGGCATTCCTGCAGTTGCACCAGGTCGGAGTTGGTGTACTTGAGACCCGCCAAGGTCGGGATGCGAGTCCGGCCTTGTTCCATGAACCGGGGCATGGAGTGATGCAAGCCCGACATGGTGGGGATGTCGTAGTAGTAGAACGGCAGGCCCGGAGCAACGCCGGCGATGGCGGCGCAACAGCCCAGCAGTTCGTCGAGGGTGGGCGGTTTGAAGTAGCATGGCGCCAGGGCCGCGATGCCGCTCGCGCCCACCTGGGCCGCGTGCCGGGCCAGCGTTTGGGCATCGGCAAGGCAATTGTGGCCCACATGAACGATCACCGACAGCGGCGTGCCAGCCGTGACATCGACCCAGCGGGTGGCCAACTGCATGCGCTCTTCGACGGTGAGCGAATGGCTTTCGCCGGTGGTGCCGCCGGGGAACACGCCCACCACGCCGGCCCGCGAGAGCACATCGGCCTGGCCTTCCACGGCGGTGAGGTTCAGGCGGCCATCGGCATGGAAGGGCGTGTGAACGGCGACAATCAACCCGCGATGACGGGGGCGCTGCATGGTTTACTGCTCGGGGTAAAGGACTCGGGGAGGGATCGAACTGCAGGGGTGCATTGGCCTAGCCGGAACGACCTTCCATCATGTCCCACGGCACGGCTGAGTGGCAAGCTGCTGGGGCAGAAAAGCGCGGATCGCTTACCCCTTTCGCCGGTACGTTCGGTGAAACAGGAGAACTCAACCAAAGCTGCAATGTTCAGCAAGCTGACATTCCCCAGTCGCGGCAATTTACGGCAGAATCGTGATTTCTTCGAAGGATTCGCCGGCAGCCTTGCGCGCATCTTCGCGATTCATTTCGAGCGCTTCGGCCAAGGCTTCGCGCGGATTCGCGATCAGGGAGTCGCGAGTTTCGCCCTGCGAGTTAACACCTGGAACCTCTTCGATCCAACCAATCCACCAGGGACCGTCTCGTCGGATGATCGCTGTGTATTCCATTGTGACGCTCCCTAATCCTGGCTGGTGATCTCCTCTCCTGACTCGCCGCGCCCGATTGCTCCCAGCAGCTTTTTATTGAGGGATCCGCCCGTCACGAGTAGTTCTTCTAGCGCGGCGTCAACGTCGGTCATGACGATGCGATCGGCGTCGTCGTCACGGTCGAGGGCGAATTGTATGCAGCGACGCATCAATTCCTTGATAAACGAGGCACTGACGGCGTCGGTTCGTTGCACGATGCTGTGGATTGTGCCATCGTCAACCTGCACGCCATGCCCGTAAAGCTTCACGAGTTTGGCGCGGCCTTCGGCGTTGGGCAACGGAAACTCGATCGCTTGATCAATCCGGCCGGGCCGAGAAGCCAGCGCTTCTTCGAGCATGCTGGCTCGATTTGTTGTCAACACGAAGATGATCTCAGCTTCGGCTCCGGTCCCGTCCATCTCATTAAGTAATTTGTTCAGCATCAATTCTTCCGCAGCGCCTCGCATGTCCTCGCGATGTCGCGCGATCAGGTCCACGTCCTCAATGATCACCATCGAGGGCTGATACAGCCGGGCGAGCGTCATGTACTCGCCCAACTTGCCAACTTGTTCCCCGGTCACCAGCAGGGTGGTGTGTCCTGGCAAGTTGGTGGCCAAGTAATTGATCGTATGCGTTTTCCCCACCCCCGGCGGTCCGTAAAACAGCAGGCCCTTCTTTGTGCCCATTCCCAATCGGGCGAGCTGCTCGCGTCTGCGGACGAAGTTGATCGCGTTGCGATCCAACAGGTCCAATGTTTTCTGCGGCAGAATCACCTGTTCGCGATGCACTGGTTTGAGCCGATGCACGGTGAGCCCGGCCGCGGTGCCGGAGTAGTGGTCTTCCAAGCCCAGCGATAGTACCTTGCCACGGTAGCACGGGCTGCGCTTGATGGAATCTTCTATTGCGGAAAAGAACCGCTCTGTGCCGCCCGCGCCTTCCTCACTTCTTCCTGCCGCCAGCTCGATCCGTATCAGATGGCTGCTGCGCGTATCGAGGATTGCTAACAAATGGCAGCCTTGCCACCGCAACAGCCACACGCCGTCCTTCAGGCAGCGGAACGGCTCGTCTTCGCCGATATCGTATTCGGTGTACTTAGGATTGGCCGGGACAACAGGATTCCGGCGATCCAGGTTATAAAGCTGAGAAAACTGCTGCACCACGTTGTGGCAGTGTTGTGTGGCCCAGAATTGAACTACCTCAAATCCATGCGATTGAAGTTCATTGAATGCGCATTGGATGTCGGGCATGGCCCGAAAGGGAAAGGAGCGTTCCGTGAGTTCGAGTTGCTCGAGTGGAACGTGGTTAAAATGCTCCTGCACCTTGTGGTAGATGTGGTGTCGGTCCTCAGGCATGTCGGCATCGCCCCCAGTTGTTATCCGGTCCAATTGAATGAAATGTCGCTCAACCTCGTTGGCGGAAACCTTTCCCTCTCCCTCCAGTATCAGCAGGATTTCGCCGCAGGATCGATACACCGCTTCTGCCTTTGGCTGCAGTTCGATCGCTTTTCGATATAAGGATACCGCCTGCTCGAATTCGTCGCGTTCCGCAAAAAAATCGCCCATCCGATAGTACATGTTCGCGTCGGTGGTGCCAACTTCTGTACTCTTGCGGAGGTCAACCGAGGCTTTCTCGTGCTCACCCAGATGTTCCCACGCCAGCGCTCGCAGAAAATAGGTGTCGGTAAATGCCTCCAGTTCAATAGACCGCGTGAATGCCTCGATGCCTGCCTGGTAATCGTCCAGCTTGCAGAGTGCATCTCCGAGAAAGAACCACCCTTCCGCATTTTCGGAATCCAGTGCAATAATTCGCTGGGCGTCGTGCAACAGATCTTCGGGCGGAAATTCGGCGTAGAAATAGACGGTTGCGCGTATTTGATACAGAAAGATGTCATCGTTCAGCCCTCGCCGTTCAGCAAAGTCCAGGTCATCGCACGCGGGGCCAAATTGCCGGCGATAAGCGCGAACTCGCCCGCGGCCTAAGCGTGCCCGGCAGCACTGGAAATCGAGCGAGATCGCTTCTTCAAAGGCCTCCAGTGCCTCATCCCAGCGAGCTTCTTTAACGTGCTCGAATCCCAATTCGACCAGCCGATCAACCGCTTCTGTCATGGGTTCGTTCCGAAGCGAAACTCAATGCCAGTACCGCATGCGACTTGGTTCTGCTTTGGCCGTGCAAAACGGGAGTGGCCACGGCCGGGCGCAGCTAAGGCTCAACACCGGCACTAGGGCAACGCCGAGACCGTGAAACAATCCCCTGGGACGCTCAAATTGCGCTCCCCGGACTTGGAAAACTCTCCATGCTCGACCCAGTTCCCTTGGCGGGGCGGGTGGCACCTGGGCCCCAGCCAAGGGCGTGGCGGCAGCGGAGTTTGGCCAAGACGCATCGGAAAACGCTTGGTCCGCCTCTGCACATCTCCCCGGCCAATCTAACTTCGCTGCACATAGCAAGCCTCCCCGGAATACACCCCGGCCACGCCAAGCATTCTGCGACACCCTGCGGGGTCGAATTCTTATTGCTCATGCCTCCGGCGGTGTCGCTGCGCTCAACCGCCGGCGACGGGCTGAAACCCCTGATCGGGGTAAATGCAAACGAACGACACAGCGCCATCCGACCGCGAGGCGTATGGTGCGCGCTCGCGGTTTCTGGTCTTAGAGTTGTACAAATTGGCGTTAACGCCACCCGTTAGAACTCCAGCTTTTTCAGCCCTGGCTGCGGCACGGGGTAGAGGCCGTTGGGGGCCATTTGCAGCGGGGCGTCAGACTCGGGGGTGAGGCTGGCGATTTGGGGGGCGAACTCGTGATCGCAGTTCAAGATTTCGTCGCGGGTGACCACCTTGCCGGTGTGCGCCGACATGCGGCCCATGCTGGTGACCAGGCTGGCTTCCACGCCGCGTTCCACCTCGTTATAAGGCTTGTCTTCGCGGATGGCTTCGATGAGGTGATCCCACTCCAGTTGGTAGGGATTGCGTTCCGGTTGGGGGTAAGCCCACACGATATCGCTATCGACGAATTTTTGGCCTTTGTAAATGCGGCTGCGGGCTGGCGTGTGGCTGGCGGTGCTGATCACGGCCGAGCCCTTGGTGCCGTGGGCGTAGCTGGCGAACTCGTTATGGCAGCCGGGGATGCAGCGGCCTTCGAGGTACATTTTGCTGCCGTCGGCAAAGGTGTACTCGGTGGAATAGCTATCGAAGTTCTGGTCGACCATGTCGCCGCGGTAGTGACGTCCGCCGCTGCTCTTGGCTTCGACCGGCCAGGCGTTCTTCATCCAGCAGCATTCGTCGATGTTGTGAATGAGGAAGTCGCTGTAGGCGCCGCCGCTGAGCCACAAGAAGGCGTGGAACTCGCGGATCTGGTACATCAGCTCGTTCATGTTGGCGGGCGGGCGACCGGCGAAGGCGTGGCCGGTGGGGCCAGCCATGCGGTAGGCGCGGAGCAGCACCAGGTCGCCGATCTGGCCATCTTGAATGCGCTCGAACAGTTCGCCGCGGGCGTCGCAGTGACGGCACATCAGGCCGACGCCGACTTTGAGGTTCTTCTTTTCGGCTTTTTTGCCCAGCTCAAACATTTTCTTGCTGGTGGGGCCATCGACGGTAACCGGCTTCTCCATGAAGACGTTGACGCCCTTATCGATGGCGTAGTCGAAATGCACCCAGCGAAAGCCTGGCGGCGTGGCGAAGATGGCCACATCGCCCGGCTTGAGGCAATCGATGGCCTGTTGGTAGCCGTCAAAACCGACAAACTGCCGATCGGCGGGCACATCCACTTGCTTATCGTACCGCTTCTTGAGTTGGCCGTAGCTGCCGCTGAGGCGGTCTTGGAACACGTCGGCCATCGCCACCAGTTTGATGGGGCCAGAGGTGGTGCTGAGCGCGTTGACGGCGGCGCCGGTGCCGCGGCCGCCGCAGCCAATGAGGGCGACTTGAATGGTGTTGTCTTCCGCGGCATGCACGTGGGGGACCACGGCGCCGGCGATGGCGGCGGCCGCGGCGACTTTGCCCGAGGTCTTTAGCAACTCGCGGCGAGACAATCCTGGGTTCGAGTTTTCGCTCACGACAATACACTCCTGAGTACGGTGATGCCAGCAGCGCGAATCCGCTCGCCTTCGGTACGGAAGGGGAAAGGAGGCGCAACGCGGACGACTGCCGCGAACCTCCAAACTATCTCAAAGCGGGGGCAAATGCAAAAACTCATTGGCGGCGACCGGGGGGGCAGGTTCTAACGCCATTGGCTCAGTTGGGGCCTTGCGGCGCGCCTCGGGAACAACGAAGCTAGAGTTTGTCGAGGGGGGAGGGGGAGAACTGAGGAAAGTCGCGAGAACCATGGCGAGCGAGCTAACCGCGCTTCAGATACTAGATTCTGTTCAGCAACGAGGGCTGATGGCCGACGATATCGTGGCCAAGTTGCGGCAGCGGGTGAAGGAACGGCCCGACGACACTGGTCCCTCCGCGCTCACGTCTTGGATGGTGAAGAACAAGCTGCTCACCAGCTTTCAAGCCGACGAACTGCTGAACAACGGCAGCACGGTGCAGCGTTTTACCACTACCAACGGCGCGGTTCCGCTGGCAGAAATCGTGGACGATGCCGATGGCCTGGCGGGTGCGTTTGCCGCGCCGATGTCGTTTAGCCAGCCGCGACTGAACCAGCCAAGGCCGGCCAAAGCGGCCCCCATCAAAGCGAATGCGTGGGATTCGAAGCTGATGCTGCTCGGCGGCGGAGGGCTGCTGGTGCTGCTCTTGGCCTTCGGCGCCCTGTATTGGCTGATTGGCCGTGGCTCGGGCGATGAGGCCTTCCAGCTGGCGCAAGATGATTACGACGCCGGCAACTACACGCAGGCGATTGAGAAGTACAACCGCTATCTGGAGAATCATCCCAGCCATCAGAGCGCTGGTTTGGCCCGGGTGAATCGGGGGCTGGCTCGGCTGCGGCAAATCAGTACGCGCCCGGCCGACTGGGTGGAGTCGCTCGCGGAAACCGAGACGATTTTGCCGGAGATTCGCAAGGAACGCGAGTTTTCGGACGCGCGGGCCGAGCTGGCGACGATTCTCCCCAAGCTGGTCGATGGTTTGATTGCCCAAGCGCGAGCCAAGCAAGACCCCGCGGTGCTGCTCAAGGCCGATCATGCCTTCAACCTGGTGCAGAACAACGCTTACGTTCCCAAAGCATTGCGGAACGATGCGCAACTGCGGATTGCCGAATCGCAGCGGGCCGAGGTGCAGCGCGAGCTGGATCGCGATCGCGAGTTGGCGAGCTCGGTGGACGAGATCACGGCCGCCGCGGCGCGAGGCGATACGGCCAGCGGGTACGAGATTCGCAGGGACCTGGTGCGGACGTATCCCGATCTGGAGAACCACCCGGCGCTGCGGAAGGCCATTTTGGCGGTGGCCGCCGCCGAGCAGCAGGCGGTGGAGTACGTGCTGGAGCCGACCGGTTCGGCGCCCGACGAGCCTGACTCGGCGATTTCCGCGGTAACAGCGATGGCTTCGACGCAAGGGAAAGCAGCGCCCGGGGCGCAGGGCAAGCGGGTGTTTGCGTTGGCCGCCGGCGCGGCCTATGGCCTGGAGGCTAGCGGTGGAAAGCCGCTGTGGCGACGGTTTGTGGGCTTCGATACGGCTTACTTGCCGAGCCCCGTGCCGGGAGCGGAAAACGATGTGCTGTTGATCGACGGGGTGCGGGGGGAACTCGTTCGGGCCGATGCGGCCTCGGGCGCGGCGCGCTGGCGGGCGCCGCTGGAGGGCGGGTTGCCGCTGCCGCCGGTGCTGGCGGGCGAAACGGCCTGGGTGGCAACTCGGGGAGGCCGTGTTTATCGCGTGAATTTGGCCGATGGCAATTCGTCCGGCTACTTTCAGCTTCCGCAGCCGATCCTCACCATGCCGGCGTTTTCGGCCTCGCTGGGCATGTTGTACGTGGTGGGCCAGGAGGGCAACTTGTATGTGCTGGACGCCGGGCAAGACCCGCATTGCCGAACCGTGGTTTATCTAGGGCACGGCCCCGATACGATTGTGGCTCCGCCGGTATTGATAGACGAATTGTATTTGCTGCTGGCGGAGAATACGGGTTTGAAGTATTCGTCGCTGCGAGTGCTCAAACTGCTTCAAGAGGGCGCCGACGCCAAATTGGTTCAGAGCGAACCGCTGGCAGGGCAGGTGCATACGCCACCGATGAGAGAAGGGAACTCGGCCCTGGTGGCAACCGACAGCGGCGGGCTGTATGTGTTTGCCATCGGCGATGCCCAAGCGGACCAGCCGCTCGCCGCCGTGACTCGGCAAACAGGCGGATCGGCCGAGGGGGTGGCGCCATACTTGTACGTGCAGCGCGACAAGTTGTGGGTGGCCCAGCGGGTGCTGCAACATTACGACTTTCAAGAATCCACAGGGCAGTTCACGCCGCTTTGGCAACGCTTTGCTGGCGACGTGTTCTTGCAGCCGCTGCAAGCCGTGGGGCCGGTATTGGTTTATGCGCGCCGCGCGCAGGGCAAGCCCGGCGTGGTGGTGGGCGCCATCGACGCGGCCCAAGGTGAAACTTATTGGGAAACCACGCTGGCCGCGCCCAGCGCCACGGGTCCGCTGGTGGATCCCGAGACGAGAACCATTGCCGCCCTGACTTCCAGCGGCGACTGGTTTGAGATGCCGCTGGCAAGCGTGGAACAGTCTCAATTACTGTCGCAGCCCCATCAGCAGGTGGCAACCGAGGCGGGTCTGACCACGGACTACCCCGTGAGCCGGTTCGAGGGAGGCCGCTGGGCATTGTCGCTGGGGCCGGACGGGCGGCAGTTGCTCACGGCATCGAAGGCAGCGGGCAAAACGCAACTCGCCTGGACCGATTTGCCCGACGCGGTCACGTTTCCACCCACGGCGCAGGCCGGGCGATTGCTGGCGGCCGGAGGGCTGGGGCAGGTCTACTTTCTGGACCCTGACTCGTGGCAACCGGCGGGCGAGCCCTTTCAGCCGGTGCTGGAGAATGGCAGGCGCTACCGTTGGCTGGGAGCGCACCGTTCGATGGCAGATGCAGCGGCCCCCGCCGCCCGGAGTGAAGGCGAGGAGGTTTCACCGCCGACAGCTGGCCAGGTATTGCTCGCGGAGCAAGGGGGCGATCTGTATTCATTGGCGCTCGCTAGCGAGCCGATTCCTCACCTGGCGGCGCAAGCCCAAGCGAAGTTGGAATGGCCGTTGATTGGGCCGCTAGCCGAAGTGGGAGCGGTGGCGTATGCCGTGGATCAGGAGTACCGGTTGTTGGCGATTCAGAGGGCCGACTTGCAATTGGCTCCGGTGGTTCAATTGACGGGTCCGCCTATCTGGGGGCCGCAAAGGGTGGGCGATGTGGTGATCGTGGCGACCGAAGACGACCAGTTGCTGTGCTTGGATGGCAGTGGCCAGGTTCGGTGGCGTCAATCGCTTCTCTACGGCCCTCTGGCAGGTGAGCCGGCCGTGCTGGGCGATCGCTTGATTTTGGCCAGCACCACCGGAACGGTGTGGAGCGTGGATCGGCAAAGCGGGGCCGAGATTGGCGCGCTGGCCGTGGGCGAACCGCTGGCGCGGGGCGTGGTGGTGGCGAACGATGAACAGCGACCTCGGCTGCTGCTGACGGCGGCCGATGGGGCGCTGCTGGTGACGGATGTGCCCTAAGATCGCCGGAGAAAGGGTGTCGGGGTTCGCTCCCGCGTAAGCATTTCCTTTCGCGGAGCGAAAGGCGACTATTCTTGCGGCTGAAGCAGTTCGCGGATGCCTTGCAGGAGCACCTGCTCCACCGACGGCGCCGTGTTCGACGAGGTGGGCTCGGTTTCGTAGCCGCCTTGCCAGTAGGCGATTTCGGTGCCGATGTAGCCAGAACCGTAGTCGCCGTAGGCGGCCATGCACACGGTGTTGTTTGGGCGCATCTGCTGCGCGGCCAGTTGGTACTCGATGAACAGTTCGCCAGGCATGTGCAGAATGTACGTGTCTTGGAGCTTCAGGCACGAAAGCTCGGTGGGCAGCTTGGCCTGGCGGCGCGTCAGGAACGATAGTTTGCGGGCGGCCGAGAAACGCGCGGCGTTGTCGGCCTGGTCGTCGGCCAGGGTGGCGCGCAGGGCTTCGGCATCGAGATGGTCGCCTGGCGGCAATTGTACCCCGACGACGCGCCAAGCGGCATCGGCGGCGGTGATCGGCGTTTTCTTGGTGTCTTGCCAGGCGCGACGCAGGCCGTCGGCCATGCGCTGGGTGAGGATCACGCGCGTTTCGGGCGTGCCGTCGTTGTATTTGCCAGCCGCGATGTTGCCGCCGGCGCCGTTGAAGTGGATCAGCGGCAGGTCGCCTTGGGCCTGTTCCTGAGCGGCTCGGGCCAGGCCAACGAACTCGGCCGTAACGTCGCCTTCGCCAAAGTAGCTTTGAGGATGCACGGCATAGTAGCTGAGGCAAACCACCGGCTGGTCGCCATTCCACAGGCTAATCATTTTGAGGACGGGATCGATCAGGCCTTCGGGCGCGGCTTGAGCCGCTTCGGGGTCGAGGGGGCTGAGCTGGTAGCCTTTGGCTTTGGCAGCCTGACTGAGACGTTCAACGATGCTGGGCCGAATCTTCCAAGAGCTCATGCGGAACAGGGCCATTTTGCCGTCGGGACCCAGGATGCGGCGGTTGGAAGCCACCTTGTCGACCTTGGCCTGGCCGACGCCAAGATGGGTGATGGGCTGGCTCTCGGCGGCGGCAGCGCGCACGGCCTGGGCCACTTTTTCGATGGTCTGGCGGACGAAGGGCACGTCGAACATCCGACCTTGCAGGCCGTAAGGGGCGAGGAGCTCTTCGGTGGAGAAGTCACAGCGCACGCCGTCGTGTTGATGCAGCACGTGCACGGCCACGCGCGAGGGATCGGTGCCAGCGGCCTGGGCCAACCGCTCGCGCCAAACATCGTGGCCGCCGTTGCCAATGCCGATCCAATCGACCGCGCACAGCACGATGGGTTTGCCAGCGCCCAGGAGCACGATGCCGCGGGCGGAAAGCGGGTCTTCAATCTTGCGGGCCGCGGCGTAAGCCACGGGACTGCCCAAGGGGGGCGTGGCATCGACGCGAAACACGCCAGCGCGCAGCGAACCAGCGGGTGAAGGCTCAGCGGCGAAAGCGGCTGGATAGGTGGTGAATGCCACCGTCAGCAAGCAACCGGCGAATACTACGCGCGGCAATCGATACATCATGGGCGGCGACCTCGCGGCAAGCAGAGTCAAAGGTATTGTCATTAGATTAACATGCCGGGGAGGCGTGTGATACGCGGCGGTGAGTCAGGTTTGTCAGGTTATTGGCGGTTGCCAGCAGAAGGGCGCTACGTCGCGGCGAAGTCTGTTAGGGCTTGGGCGTGGCGGCGCGGTGCTCGCCGCGAGGTTTCGCCGCCGCGTCCAACGGCCCATGACGGCGCGGGTTAATTTCTTGCTCGTTAACATCTCCGCAAGCTGCAGAGAACTTTAATGCCTCAGCGTCCGTTAGCGGTTTACCCGCGTTAAGGTCGGCGTGCCGCTTATCAGGCCGCGGTCGGCGACCGGCGGCCTGTTCTACCGCGGTTTGGCCCAACCCCGGCTGCGTTCCACCGCGCGGCGCCAATCGGTGTAGGCGGCTTCGCGGTCGGCTTCGGGGAGTTGGGGAATGAATTCCTGGTCGAGAGCCCAACTGTCTTTGACGTCGGCCAGGCTTTTCCAAACGCCGACGGCCAGCCCAGCCAGGTAGGCGGCGCCCAGGGCGGTGGTTTCGTTGACCACGGGGCGGCGGACCTTGGTTCCCAGGATGTCGGCCTGGAATTGCAGCAGCAGGTTGTTGGCCGAGGCGCCGCCATCGACGCGGAGCTCGGCCAGGCGGATGCCGGAATCTTTCTGCATGGCCTCGAGCACGTCGCGGCTTTGGAAAGCCATGGCTTCGAGCGCCGCGCGGGCAATGTGGCCCATGGTGGTCCCGCGTTCCAGGCCCACGATGGCGCCGCGGGCGTAGGGATCCCAGTAGGGAGCGCCGAGGCCGACGAAGGCTGGCACCAGAAACACGCCGCCGCGGTCGGGCACGCTGGCCGCGAGGCGTTCGACATCGGCACTTTGAGAGATCGCCCCGAGGCCGTCGCGGAGCCATTGCACGGCGGCGCCCGCCACAAACACGGCGCCTTCCAGGCAATACGCCAGCCGGCCTTGAAATCGCCAGCCAATGGTGGTGAGCAGGTTGTTCTTCGATTCGACCGGGGTTTCGCCAGTGTTCATCAGCAAAAAACAGCCGGTGCCGTAGGTGTTTTTGGCGCTGCCGGTTTCGAAGCAGGCCTGGCCGAAGGTGGCCGCTTGCTGGTCGCCCGCGGCCGCGGCAATGGGAATAGCACGGCCGAACAGGTCGGGGTCGGTCTGCCCGAAGACGCCGCTGGTGTCGCGGACCTGGGGGAGCATGGCGCGGGGAATATCGAGCAGGGCCAGCAGTTCTTCATCCCAGTCGAGCTGATGGATGTTGAACAGCATGGTGCGGCTGGCGTTGCTTACGTCGGTGGCGTGAATCTTGCCGCCGGAGAGTTTCCACATCAGCCAGGTATCGACGGTGCCGAAGAGGATTTCACCCCGCTGGGCGCGGGCCTGGAGACCTTCCACCTGATTGAGCAGGTGCCGGATTTTGGTGGCGGAAAAGTAGGCATCGACCACGAGCCCTGTCTTGTGGCGAAAGACGGTTTCTTGGCCGTCGGCCTTGATGCGTTCGCAGATGGGGGCACTGACGCGGCTTTGCCACACAATGGCGTTGTGGACCGGGCGGCCGGTGGCGCGGTCCCAGAGGATGGTGGTTTCGCGCTGGTTGGCAATGCCGATGGCGGCCACGCGGTCGAGATCGCAGTTGGCCTTTTGCAGGGCTTGCTTGGCGACGGCGAACTGCGAATTCCAGATGGCTTCGGGGTCGTGTTCCACTTCGCCCGGCCCCGGCAGGATTTGTTCGTATTCTTGTTGCGCGCTGGCGACGGCGCGGCCTTGGCGATTGAACAGAATGGCGCGAGACGAGGTGGTGCCCTGATCCAAGGCCAGAATCAACGAATCCATAAAAGCCTGACTTTACCCAAGGAATGCGGAAGCGATACCGATCGAAACTGGCCGAATCAGCAGAGCGGGGCGCGGCTGCGTGGGGAATTCGCGGGGCGGGCAGAAACCTTCCGTGGGGGTTAATCGCCGAGCGACTCCAACAGTTTCAGCCGTTCTTGCTCCAAGGGATAAGCATAATAAGTTGTGAGGGCTTTGACTTGTGCCGAGCGGGAAGACACGGCGGCCGTGTTCCCGACCACGGGGCGTTGATTGCGTTCCCAGCGGGTGGCCACTTTCTTTTCGGCCTCGACGACTTCGACACCCCGGCCGGCGATCAAGCGGGTTTGCGAGGCGTATTGATCGCGGGCCGCTTTTCGCTTGGCGTCGATGGTGGCCAGTTCGGCCTCGAGCGGCGCGGCTTGCGCGCGCAGCGCGCGATAATTGAACTGGTAGCGCTGCAGCAAGCCGGTGAGTTGATCGGCTTCCACGCGGTAAGCGAACGACTGCTGCGGATCGCGTTCCGAGGCCGCCAGGCTCAGGCATTGCCCAATGCGGGCATCGAGCTGGGCCATTTGGTTTTCGAGCGGAATCAAGCTGCGTTGCAGGGTGGCCAGCTTTTCGACCACGGGACCGCGGGCCGTGGTGAGGGCGGCCTCGGCTTGCTCGAGGGTGCTGATGGCCGATTTGCGGGCCTGTTCTAGTTGGGCACGCTCCCCCTCCAGTAATTCTTTGGCGGTTTGCAGTTCTTGGGCGGTCGCGATGCGGGCTTGCGTTTCGGCGTCTTGCGCGTCTTGCTGTTGCTGCTCGCGGTCGAGGAACAGCTCGGTGAACTGCTCATCGACCGCTTTGCGGCCCAACTCAAACGCTTCGTAGCTGGGGGCCGGGAGGCGTTTGACAACCTGATCCTGGGCGGCGGCGACCTCCACCTTGGGGGCCTCTCCGGCCGAGGTGCCCAGGTAGCCGAACATCTGGCCCATAAATCGCGCGGCGTCGGCCAACGGCTTTGGATTGGCATCGTCGTTGGCGGCTTGTTCTTCAAGCAGGCTGGCCAGCCGATCGAGCTTGGTGAGCGCCGCCTGATGCTGTTTGAGCAACATGGTCAAGAAAATATCGGCCTGATGGGCCGACAGGTTCCGAGGATCGAGCCGCAGGGTTTGGGCCACGCTGCCCAGGGCGTCGTCGTAGCGGCGATGCTTGATTTGCACCAGGGCCAGGGCAAAGGGGGCGCGGGCATCGCTGGCAGCTTCTTTGGTGGCTCTGGCGTAGGCGGCCGCGGCCGGTTCCAACTGCCGGAAGGAAGGTCCCCAGCCGGCGGTGAGCACGCCGCGCACTTCGTTGGCAAAGCGCTGTTCGTCGGCATCGGCAACTCCGGCGGAAGCTGCCAGCAGTGCCGCGCTGAGTGCGAACAGGGCGGGTGCGATGGGTCGAGACATGCGATGCCCTCCTGGTGATGAAGTGATGGCGGAGCGCAGCGGTGACCGCGAAGGGCCGCCTCCACTGCCACGGAGCGCAAGGGGCCAGCTGCGAGCAGGCTCGCCCTCCCTCGTCGTTCCGCCCCCCAGTACGCATGGTAGTGGAGCCCGACCGATGGGGCAAGTTTTGCCGGTTGTGCTCGTTGTGTGGGCCGTTCCGTGGGATGGGATTAGACGGCTTGAGCCCGCCAAGCCAACCACAATCAAGAACTTACCAACATGCGCTCGATTTTAGGAACGATGACCTACGCGGAATGGATCGCTTAGGACGAGCGTGGCACAGGCCCACCGCAACTGGAATCTGGAAAGGATGCCGCCATGACGTGGATGCACTCGATATTTGCCTTTCGCAACGCTCGTCACGTTCTCGAAGCGACCGAACAATTGGTGGTGCGCGTGTGGCCCTGGGTTTGGCAACGCGTGGAAGCCAACGTGCTGGGCATGACGCCGGCCGAGGCTCGCGGTTATGTGCGAGCGCACAGCAGTGAAATGGTGCGAGCCGGGGCCGCGAGCATCGTCGAAAGCCACCCCAGCTTGCAAGACTGGGCCGTGGAATCGATCGTGGAAAAAACGCTGGAAGGATTGGTCTCGCTCTGCCTGGCCGAGTTGGTGCAACACCAGCGGCAAATGATGCAACTCCGCAACAGCCGCCGCGCTGCTTAACGCCCTACTTGCCGCGGCAACCAGAGCTATTCCGGCACGCGGTTCATGCTGTAATGGGCTTCGTCGGGGTGGAAGATGGTTCCGCCGGGCGACAGGTTCTCTAGCCGCAGTTCATACACGAACCCACCTCGCAAGCGATCGAGCTTGAGGTGGGCACTGAGCCCGTCCGCGGCAACCGCAACCTGGCGAACGGCGTGCTCGGCCCGATCGACATCGGCGCCGCCATAGGCGGGCGTGGAGACGCGGCGATAGCTGGAGATCTTGTAGCTATCGCGCTGGGCGGCCCGAGCGCGATCGATGGGGGCGGTGAAGGTGATTTCGAAACCGGCTGGCGCCGCGCGGACTTCGGCAATGCCGGGGGGAAGATCCTTGCCGGGCGTGAGCTTCACCAGCGAACCGGTGTTGGCCCCGCCGCCCCAGGCGCTATCGCGAATGTTGCCGATGTAAAGCGAGCCATCGGGGGCCACCTCGCAAGCCAGCGGGCCTTCCAGCGAATCGCCGGCTGCTTCGCCCGCGGCGGGCACGCGCGTGAACGGATAAGCGGCGCCCTGCAACTCGCCGCCGACGCGGTCGAGGCTCATGCGAATGAGTTGCCGCGAGTCGTACTCGCAGCCGAGCAGATGGCCTTCGAAGGGACCGAACCCAGGCTGCGTTTGGTCGCCGTCGTGCTTGGTCGGACTGTACAAGAAGCAAAGGCCGTTGACGCTGCGCGTCCAGGGGTGGGGCAGGTTCACGGCCGGCGGTGTGAGCGGCGGTTTGAAGTCGGGCCGGAATTCCAGGCGGTTGATGAAGCCATAGCGGCGGCCGGGCAGCAAATGGTTCAATTCGTTGAAAGGGTTGTAATGGCCTTGGTTGTCGGTGGCGAAGAGTTGTTCGTGCCGATCGAGGGCCAGGCCCATGGGGAACCGCAAGCCGGCCGCAATGGGTTCGATGGCAAAGGACTGAGGGTTGTCGGGCGTGGGCATGCGCGGCGCCAGGCGCAGGGCTTCTCCCCGATATCGCGCGGCCGCGGCGCTGCGGAGGTCTTGCTGGCAGGGAATGGCCAGGTAGTAATTGCCGGCGGCGTCGCGTGGCAAACCCACGGCCCAATCGTGGTAGTCGGCGGTATGCCCCCAGCCAGAGACGAGCGTCTGCGCGCGTTCGGCCACGCCGTCGCCATCGGCGTCGGTCAGCCGCAGCAGGGCGTACTTGTTGATGACGTCGATCGCATCGCCCGCGGCGCGCACGCCGTAGGGCGCGGCCAGATCGTCGGAGAAGGGCTTCAGGCTGTCTTCCAGGCCATCGCCATCGGTGTCGCGGCCCAACCAAACTCGGCCTTTGAGCGAAGCCACGATGAGCGTGCCATCGGGCCGCCAGGCCAAGGCCGTGGGCATCACGCTGGCATCGACCGGCAATCGCACCGCGGTGTAGCCGGGCACCACGTCGAGCGTGGCGACGGGCGGGCGCGGCAGTTCGACCGCTTCGGCCGTATAGCGATCGACCGGGAGCGGGGTGGCGTACACCACGTCGAGCGCGGCTTCTCCGGCTTCTTCAGACTTGAGGGCCGAGGCCACGAGTTGAAGTTGGTTCTTGTCGCCGACGGCTTTCGACCAAGAGGAATCGAGCTGGCTCTTCAGAAACGAGCCGCCGGAGTAGCCGGAGACGGTTTTCTTGGAAGCATCGAGCGTGGCAGCCACGGCAGTTGAAACCGAAGGCCGCGGCGCGCGGAGGGCCAACTGCCAACCCGGCGGCATGCCGGAGACATGCACCTGCCGCCGCACGCCGGAAACTTGCGGAGACGGCGAACCGGTGGTTGATGGTGACGCGTGGGGGGCCGCCGGCCAGGCTTCGACGGTTTGGGTAACCGTGAGCCGGATCGAGTGCTCCCCGTCGTCGCCGGCGAATTGCAGTCGGTGCTGGAACCGCAAGCCGGCGGCGGTGTGTTCCAGCCAATCGAATTCGGTGGGAAACTGCCCTTGGAGTTGGGGCAGTTTCACCTGGTCGCCCCGGACGAGGATCAGGTCGGAGGCCGCCACGTTGGCATTTTCTTCGGTGGCCGTAGTGACCGCCGTGGGCTTTTCCGGAGTTGGCGGGGCCGGCAAGATCTGCGTTCCGCCTGGCTCCCAGTACCATGACTTGCCGCGCGTGTGCTGCCGGGCCGTATCGCCCAGCCACCAGAGGGCGAGCCGGTTGTGCTCCAGGTCGAACAGCACATTGTGCCGATTGGGCAGGCCAATGATCAGCGGCTTGAGAAAGAGATAATCATCGACCTCCAGCACGTCGGTCAGCACGGCGGCCGGTTCGTTGCTGCCAGGCAAATTGCTGCCAGGCAAATTGCTTCGCCGCACGATTCGCGTGGGGTTGGGCTTGGGCGGGTTGAACTCTTGGAGGTCGAGCACGTGCCAGACGGCCGCTAGCTGGGTGTTCACGTTGTCGTCGAGCACGCCGGCGATCGGTTTGACCACCGACGGCATTTCCATCCGCGGCACAATCCGGGCCGGATTGGGCATCCAACGGTCGAACCAGCTTTTGCGCAAACGCTCGCTCAGCCGGCTGAGGTCCGGCCCCTGCGACTTGAGCTCTACCTTTTGCGGAATGGCGTTGCCCACCTGATGGCAACTGGTGCAACCAAAGCCCGAGGACGTGACGAGCCGACTGCCGGCGACCAGCAGGGCCGCGGCGGAGAACTCGCTGGCGGAGTCGTGGGCAGCGACTTCGCCGCTGTTGGCGGCGTGGTTGTGAGGGCGGGGCGGGATGCGATCGATGGCGATCAGTTCGTCGACGAGGGCGGTGCGTTCGCCGTCGGCCAGGTCGAACTTGGGCATCCGGACTGAAAGCCACGGTCGTAGCGGCGGCCGGCGAAGCGCGATGGCGTCTTCCAATGAACCGCGATGCAGTTTGTCGCCCACCCCATGCAAGGCCGGCGGCTTCATGCCTGCGAGCAGGGGCGCCAGCTCGGGCGAAGCGGCCAGCACCGAGTCGAGGTGCGGTTCCAAGCCAGGGGCGGCATCGCGGGCGTGGCAGGCCAAACAGTTCCGCTCGGCCAATACCAGCGATCCTTGCCAGTGCTCCGTGCTCTCCGCGACCGCGGCGGGTGGCTGCAGATGGACTGCCGCAAAATAAGCCTGCACTGCCTGAGCCTGCGACTTAGAAATGGCGTAGGCGGGTTGGTGCTGGTGCTCGGCCTGGCTCGAATTGTTCGCGGCCAGCGGTCGCGAGCAGCTTCGCTCCCAGCGGCTGGCCGGTCCAATGGCGACCGCCAAGGGAGTTGAATCGGCTGCCCGCGGTAGACCGCGGGGAAGGCGATGGCAGGCAGCGCAGTTGTGTTGTTCGACGAGCTTCTTCCCCAGGGCCAACCGCTCGGCAGTCGGCTTTGGAGCCGAGGTCTTTGCATCGGGCTTTGTGGCCGACGGCTGTTCGGCGTTCCGCGGATTGCCTAGCTGTGCCAGGTAGAGCGAGAGGCTCGCACGCTCCGGCGGGCCGAGGTTAAAAACCGGCATGCGATGGTCGGGGTTGAGCGCCGCGGGGTTCTCGAGCCAGGTGGCGAAAAAGGTCGCTGGTCGCTTGAGCGAGATCTGGGAAAGATCGCCGCCGCCGAACAGTCCGGCTTGCCCTAGACTCTCGGCTTGATGGCAAGCCAGGCAACCGAGGGTGCGAAACAGCTGCCGGCCTTGCGCCAGGGAAGGAGGCTCAGGCTGGGGGCCCTTCGGTGGTTTGGGTTTGGAGGGACTCGACGGTTTGTCGCCGGCGCCGTGCCGAGGCTGGGAATGAGGGTCATGCTCCGCCAGCAGATAATCGGCAACCGCCGCCGCTGCCGCGTCATCGAGTTTGAAGTGGGGCATTCGCCGGGCGGGGGGCGTGGTTTCGTCGGCCGGCGGGACCGGCGCGGCCTGCAGCCAGGCGATCAGCCAGTCACGCCGTACGTTGCCAGCCAGGTTGGTGAGCGCCGGGGCCGGTAGAGGTCGCGCGGGGGCGAGGGCAGCGGATGAGGCTGCCGTTGCTTGCCCTGTCGCCCGATGGCAGGCCGCGCAGCGGAGCGCATGGGCCAGTTGCTCGCCGCGCTCGAACTGATCGAGCGCTTCGGCTGGCGGATCGTGATACAGATAGCGGGCCGCGACCGGTTCGAGCCCAAAGTTGGGGCCCTGCCAGTAGAGGGAGATCTGGGCATTGCCAGCGGTAGGCTGATATTCCAATTCCAGCGGGTGATAGCCATAGCTCAAGGTGATGGGCTGGGCATCGAACCAGCCAAGTTGATCCCGTTGTTGATCGATCAGCACCTGGCCAGCGAGCGTGAGCTTGACGCGGCCGGCCGCATGCACGGCCAGGCGATACTCGCCACGCACGATCGTAAACAGCCGCCCAGCCCAAGCTGCGTGCCAGCGGTCGCCGGGCAGGCGGGCGTCGGCCGTGCGGCTGCCCCAAGCGAAGGCCACTTGCGGATCGAGCCGGCGCGCCGATGGTGCGGGCGCGTGTGCCGCGGTCGAGTCGTAGTTGGCCACCAGCCCTGGCCGGAGCCGAGCCCAAAGCTCTTCTTCGTCTTCGGTTTGCGCGAATGCGGAGGGCGCAGCGTGGCAGGCAAACAGGGCGGCCACCAGGCACCTGGCCATCCAAGCCCCGCACCACGGGCGTTGGACAGCGAGGCCGCTGGAACCGAGATGCGTTCGCCGCCGGGCCTGCAAAAGTTCGTTGCGCGTCATTCGAGTTTGCTTCGGCTCCAAGGAAGGGGGGAGCTCGGGAAACGACAATGTTTATGATACCATGCGAGCGACGGCGAGTGGCAATGCGGCGCGCCTCGAACAATAGCGGCGCGCCTTTTCCCCCCGCTGCTCTGTTTCCCTCCTTTTGCCTGCGAAGCAAATTGGCATGAGCCTGGCTTACGATCCAACGGTGGCAGTTGAGCACTTGAGGGCCGCCGATCGCCGACTGGCGAAGGCCATCGCGGCGGCGGGGCCGTTTGCCTTGCAGATCCGTCCGCTGCAGAGCCCTTTCGAGGCGTTGCTGCGGTCGATCGTGTATCAGCAGCTTTCCGGCAAGGCGGCGGCCACGATTTATGGCCGGCTGGAGTTGCTGCTTCCCAAACGGCGCAGCGATTGGCCGCAAGCCTTGCTCGATTTGACGGAAGAATCGTTGCGGGGCGCTGGCCTATCGCGGAACAAGTTGGCGTCGGCGCGCGATCTGGCCGCGCAGACGATTGCCGGCGAGGTGCCTTCGCTGCGCAAGCTGCGGGGGATGAGCGACGAGCAGATTGTGGAGCGGCTGGTCCGCGTGCGCGGCATTGGCGAGTGGACCGTGCAAATGCTGCTGATCTTTCGGCTGGGGCGGCCCGACGTGTTGCCCGTGAACGACTTGGGCGTGCGGAAAGGCTTCCAGCGTGTATACCGCACCGCGGAACTTCCCACGCCCAAAGAAATGATCCGCCGCGCCGAAGCCTGGCGGCCGTTTCGTTCGGTGGCGAGTTGGTACCTGTGGCGGATCTTGGATCAACCCGGCCCGCTGTAGTTGCTTACGCGCTGGTTGCTTACGCGCTGGTTGTTTTCGCGCCGGCAACTCCGGCAACTCCGCCAGCTGCCGGGTGCGTTTTCGAGATCGTGTGGATTTGCGATTGGCCCCCCGTTATCGCGAGGAGGATTGTTCCACGGAGTCTCTGCGGTTCTCTGGGCGGCGGTGATTTTCAGGGCTGCCATTCCCGGCATTGCCGTCTTCGGCCGGGGAGTGCGCGGCTGGGCGAGTGTTCCGGCCCTTCTCGCGGAATTTGGCGTGCATGCCGTCCCAGTCGATTTGGAGTTGTCCGCCCGAGCTTTCGTGCTGCTTGGACCAGTTCATGATCAGGTCGAGGCAGGCGTGGTCGATGTACTGCAACTGCGAGATATCGACATGCAGCTCCGTGACGTTGGGAACTTGCTCAATCGCTTTGGCCAGTTTGGGCAGACCGACGAAGGTGGCGGCGCCTCTGAGGCGGAGCGTGGCGGTTTGCTGGTCGTCGTCGAGTTCCAGCTCGGCCTCCAATCGCGAGAACGTGTGGAGCAAGCGAACTCCGGAAAGCACCACCCCGACGATCACGCCAGTAAGCAGATCCCAGCCCACAATGGTGACGAGCGTGGCAAAATAGATGCCGACCTCGGCTTTACCGTAGTGGGCCAGCTTCTTGATCGCCTTGATGTCGATCAGCTTGTAGCCCGTATACACCAGAATGGCGGCCAGGCTCGAAGTGGGGATGTAGCGTAGCAGCCAGGTGAGCCAGGAGACGAACACCAGCAGCCACAAGCCGTGCATTACGGCCGACCAGCGGGTTCGTCCGCCGGCCTGCAAGTTGGCCGAGCTGCGCACGATCACGCCCGTCATGGGCAAGGCGCCCAAGAATCCGCAGACCATGTTGCCCACGCCCTGCGCGGCCAGCTCTTTGTCGTAGCGGGTGCGTGGGCCGGTGTGCAATTGATCGACGGCCGCGGCGCACAGCAGGGTTTCGGCGCTCGCCACCACCGCAATGACAAAAGCCGATTGAATCACCGCGGCCCAGGGGGTATTGCTGAAGGCCGAGAAATGGAAAACATGCAGATCGCGGAACAGATCGCTGGGGATCGTCACATACAGCACGGGCAGCGCCAGCACGGCAGCCAAGGTGGTGGCGACAACCACGCCCAACAGCGGCCCTGGAATGATTTTGAATCGCTTGGGAGCTAGCCCCTGCCAGGCGAGAATGATGATGATGGTCAGCAGGCCGATGGCCGCTGCCCAGCTATGGTTTTTCATCTTGTCTTGCCATACTGCCAGCGAATCGACGGCTTCTGCTTGGGCTGTCAGAGCCTGGGCCAGGGTGCCGCCTTCGATCTGCAGCTGCTGGAGGGCGCCGCGAGAGGTGGCCAAGGCGTGATTGGCCGCCGCGCGAATTTGTTCGGCCTTCTGCTGCGAATGAAATTCCGACGGGATCGCCTCCAGGCGGGCGATGGAAGCCTCCAGATCTTTCACGATCTGCCGTTGGCGGGCGATGACCAGCTCCATCTCGGGAGTTTCTGGCTCAAGAATCAAGTGCGGCACGGTTTCCGGGGCGGGCTTGCCGGCTTCGTGCGGCGCCAGGGCCTCGCTGGCCTCGGCCGGAGCGAACTCGGCCAGCGTCTGTTCCAGGCTCAATTGCTGCCGCTGCAATTCGCCGATCACTACCAGCTTGTTCCGCAGCATCTTTCGCTCGGCCTCGCTTCCCCAGGGGGGCATGGATAGCCCCTTAACGACCGCCTGGGGAATGGTGATGAGGTTTTGGATGCCGCTTCCTTGGACGCGGTCATCGACCATCACATGGAACTGGCCGGCGAAGATGAGCACGCCAATCCCGGCCAGCATGCCTTTGATCACCGCTGGCGAGACGGCCCGAAACCATTGCCCCAGCTTGAATACCCCGGCCACGAATTGCAGAAAGCCCGCAATGAGCACCACCAACCCCAGCAGCGGCAGGCCCAGCGTGAGAATCACTTGAAACACAATCACGGTCAAGCCGGCGGCCGGGCCACTCACCTGCAGCGGCGAACCCGCCAACAGGCCGACGACCAGCCCGCCCACAATGCCCGTGATGAGCCCCGCGGCCACCGGCGCGCCCGAGGCAATGGCAATGCCCATGCCGAGCGGCAGGGCCACCAGAAACACCACGAACGATGCCGGCCCATCGCTCTTGACGATTTCCCAAAAGGATAACCGGTCGTTGCCGTTGCCGCGGGGTCCAGCGGGTTGGCCGTTATCGGTTTGCTTCGCTCGGAGCATGGATGTCTGTTCTTTCTCGAACCAATCGGGGAGGAAGTTCGTTTCGGTCGGCAAATTTTGGCGTTACCGGTTTGCGTTGGCATCGATCGGCAAGCGGAATGCTCGCGATGGCGAGATCGCGAATACAGGGCGCGACCCCCCTCCACGCTTCATCCGCGAACGTGCTTCGGGTTGAAGGGGAGAGGCGGCACAGGGAGATACTTTCGACTGCCAACATGTCAGGCAGTCGCGGCGGCGGCCCGCGCCTGGTTCTTCACAAACCGGTCGAGCGGCAGAAACTGTCCCTGATCCACGTCGTACGAAAATGTTTGGCCGGTTTCGAACTTATGCACCCAGCCATGCAGGTGAACCTCGTCGCGGCCCATGGCCGAGGCAACCGCCGGATGGGTCCGCAGATTTTCCAGTTGCACCAGCACGTTTTCTTCCACCGTGGCCGTCAGGCGGGCTTTGGGGTCGGTAACGTGCTGATAGTTCTCGGTAATGATTCGCCGCGTGGCTTCGGCGTGGTTCAGCCAGATCTTCACCGAGCAAAGTTTTTCGATCGATTCTGGATTCAGCAGGCCCGACATGGCGCCGCAGTGCGAATGACCGCACACCACAATGTCGCGGACCTTGAGCACGCATATCGCGTACTCAATCGTGGCCGCTTCGCCGCCATGCACGGCGCCGTACGGGGGCACGATATTGCCCGCGTTCCGGAGAATAAACAATTCACCCGGGCCGGTTTGCGTAAGTTGATTGGGATTGATTCGCGAGTCAGAACACGTAATGAACAACGCCAGGGGCGACTGGCCGTTCGCAAGCTGCTCAAACAGCCGCCTTTGGTTGTTGAACACGCCGCGCTCGAATCGATGAACACCATCTACAAGCTTTTGCATTCTGAAATACCTCCGAAGCCATATCATGTGAGTTAATCGCTGGGTAATGGTGCGAGGGGTTGTGTGGGAGCCAATGGGGGGGCTGGCCGGCATGGGCCTTGCGCCTCTGTCACTCCCAACATCGCAGCTGGTTCGAAGGCTTTGTTCCGTGCGCAAACGCAGCACGAAAAAGCATGGAACCAAGCAACCGGATTCGCTCACAACAGGTTCTCGTCGGGCTACTATGTCGATTGCACAAGGTGCAGCAGACAGCCCACGACATCACTCAATTGGTGCGTGCTCTTTTCGGAGCGTGCGCGGCCAATCGCAGGACGAACAAACGGAAACCATCGTGTAGCGATGAACCTCCAACGGTTCTCACCGCGCAGCGGGAAGCCGCGGGGGGGGGAAACGTGGAGCCAGCGGAATCGCTCATAGAAGGAGCGGAGCGCCCAGACCATTGCGCAGGCAATGCTCGCAAAGAATGGGCTGGCCTGGATCGAACTTGCGGCCGGCCATGGTAATGCCCGGCAGCACAATGCACGGCCCATTGCCGGCAGTGAGCGGTCGGCGACCGACGCGGTGCCGAGCCAAGAAATCCCAGAACGAAATCTCAGAAGTTTGGCAATCTTCTCGATTCGATTCGGATCGAACCGGTTCTGATTCCCCTTCCGAACGCACCACCCCGCGTAGCGGAGTCCAAATGCCTGGAATGGTCCCCACCGTTCCTAGCAAGGCCAAGAACGCGGCTGCCAGCGGCAAGATTTTCCGGCGAGGATGCTGCATCGTCGTCGGCCAGAGCAGGGGGACAGGTTATAGGGATTTGTACGATTGATCCTTATGAGTTATCGAGCCAACCGCAATAAAACTCTACTCGTATTCCACCCAATTGGCAACACAAACCCGGCGGATTAACCAATTTCAACCAACGGCGCTCCGCGGGGGGGCGGGCCGCGCCGCCACTTCCCGCCAGCTCTGCCTGGTCAGAAAAATTTGACTCTCGGCCGAATCGAACTAGATCTTTAGTGTGCCCCGAAAAATTCCTGTCTTAGCGAAGCGGGGGGCATAACGATGCGAATCGTGCCAGCATGGCTTGCTTGCCCTACTTTTTTCGCCGTTCGGCGTGGGGGGCACGAGGCGTTGGCGCAGGAAACCGCACCGCAAAGTTCGCCCGATTTGCCAAGCTCCGCGCTAGGTTTTCCCTGTCTTACACGATCCGTCTCGTTCTTCGGAATAAGTGGTGCTTACCGTCTGGAGAAGCCTCGCGCTGTCGAGTACGTTGAACTCGTTCTGTAACCTGCCGCCCTGGTGTGAGCGCTGTTGCGCCACCAACATTGGGGAGCGTTCCGAGCGACCGGTGTGCCGCGACGCGAGTATGTGAACCGAGAGCCGTACCTCTCGGTTCACTCCAGCCGGAGCCATCGCCGTTGGATGCGCGCAAGGTTCAATGCTCTGTTTTGCAAGAGGGAAGGCCGATGTCGAAAATCGGAATGCTCACTGGCATTATTGCTGTCTTCGCGCTCGTGGCCTACGCCGGGGCGGGGAACACCAACTCCTTCCAAGAGCCTGGCAGAGGACAGCCGCGATCTTTCGCCGCGCTGCTGGCCGATAGCCATCACGACCTGCTCGCCCGACATACCGAAAACTATGTTCGCGAAGACACCGATGTGTCGGCGTGCGAAATGCTGCAAGAACAATTCGCCGGCCTGGCCGCCAAGGGGCATGGCGAGTTCCGCCTGTTGGCGTTAACGACCGAGCCCATGGTCGAGACGAGCCGGCCGGCGAGCGATTTCGAGATCTTGGCCGCGAAGCAGCTCCGCTCCGGCAAGGCTTCGTTCGAACGCACCGCGATGCAGAACGGCCAGTCATTCTTGAACGCCGCTTCGGCCATTCGGGTGAGCAGCAAACGCTGTGCGCTGTGCCACCCCAACTTTAAGGATCTGCCCGCCGATCAGGCGGTGGGCGCCTTCAGCTACCACATGCCGCTCAATTGAGCCGGCGGCTGGCTGCCCAACCATGCCGAACCACGCCGCGGACCCAGGTCATGCCGCGGCCCACCGCTTTCTGCTTGGGTGAGAGGGTTCCGCGGCTTGCTCGGGCCGCGGAACCCTCGTTTTCTATGCTGGTTTTCGGCATCGCCAATCAAATGCCTTGTGGACACTTGGGCTTAGCAGAGACTTTCCCCGTGGCAACTTTGCGACTCTACCACCCAGGCGACGCGGCCAGCCTGCTGGCGCTCTTTCGCGACACCATTCGCCGCGTGAATTGCCGGGACTACTCCGCAGAGCAGATTGCCGCTTGGGCTTCCGACGACATCGAGCCCTCCGCCTGGGCCGAGCGGTTCCGTGGGCGGTACGTGGTGGTGGCCGAAGAATCAGGCCAACTTGCGGGCTTTGCCGAACTGGAGCCCTCCGGGCATATCGACCGCCTGTACGTTTCCGCCGATCATCAAGGGCAAGGGATCGCGTCGCAATTGCTGACGGCGCTGGTGAACGAGGCTCGTCGCCAACGGCAAGCGCGGCTAAATGTGGAAGCCAGCATCACCGCCCGCCCGTTCTTCGAGAAGCACGGCTTTACGGTGCTGGCCGAACAGGTGGTCACGCTGCGGGGAGTGGGGTTTGTGAATTACCGGATGGAGCGGTGGCTGAGGGCCGAGGAGCTGCCCCCTAATTCTCATCCGCAGGATCAGTGAAGCAACACGTGCCTGCTTAATCCGTCGTCGATACTCGTAAAGAACGGCAATGTTCCGAGGTTGACTTGATCTCAAGGTTTTCATCCCGCAAGGGATGGCAGCCAGTAGCCAGGGTTTGAGCGTCAGCGACAACCCTGGTTGGCCAGTCATGCAATGTCTGTCGTTCATCCTGACAGAATGATAGCAGGGTGGAACCAGCCGCCAACCGCGCTGTGACCCCGTCCGGGGTCAATGGAGAATCTGTCAATTGACATTCGGCGGTGTCGCTAACGCTCAACCGCCGGCTAAAGGCTGACACCCCTCCGGGGTTGGCACCGGCGCGGCCCCGAAGAGCAAGAACGAGTCTTCCTCCTATTCCTGCGCGCCCTTCCGCTTGGCCCGGTAGCCTGGCTTGGGGCTGTGGCGGGATTGTTTACGATTCTTCTTTTTCTGGCCGCTTTCAATCGTATGCACGTATTCGCCGCGGAAGCGGGTGTTGGCGTCGTTGCGGCGGCGGTGGATGGCTTCGCCCGGTGGTTTGCCGCCGATCAGGCAATCGCAGCCGTCGCCAATCAGGTCTTGCCGGCCAGCCTTTTGCAGGGCTTCGCGTACTTCGAAATAGTTCTCTGGCTTGAAGAACTGCATGAGTGCCCGCTGTAGCTTGCGATCGCGGAGATGCTGCGCCACGTAGACCGGCTTGCGCGTGAAGGGATCAAGGCCGGTGTAGTACATGGCCGTGGCCACGTCCATGGGGGCCGGAATGAAGTCTTGCACCTGGTCGGGCTGATAGCCGTTTTGCTTGAGAAACACGGCCAGGTGAATCATGGCGTCGAGATCGCTCGCCGGGTGGCTGGCGATGAAGTAGGGAATGAGATATTGCTTCTTGCCAGCCTTGCGTGATTCCTCTTGAAACACCTGGCTGAATTTTTCAAAGTCGTCGCCCGACGGCTTCCGCATTTTGGCCAGCACCTCGGGATCGGTGTGCTCGGGCGCCACTTTGAGATAGCCGCCCACGTGATGCCGCACCAATTCGCGCATGTATTCGGGCGAACGCCGCGCCAGGTCCATGCGAATGCCACTGGAGATGCGCACCTTTTTAATGCCAGGCGTTTCGCGGGCTGCTTTCATGATCTCAATCAGCGGGCCATGATCGGTGCCCAGCAGTTTGCAAATGGTGGGATGCACGCACGATTGACGGCGGCACACGGCTTCGACCTCGGGCCGCGAGCATTGCATCTGATACATATTGGCCGTGGGGCCGCCAATATCGCTGATCGTGCCTTTGAATTCTTTGTCGGCCGACATCTGCCGAACTTCTGTCAGAATCGATTCTTTGCTGCGCGACTGAATGGCGCGGCCCTGGTGGGCCGTGATCGAACAGAACGTGCAACCGCCGAAACAGCCTCGCATGATCGTGACCGAGTCTTTGATCATTTGATGGGCGGGAATCGATTCTTGATAACTGGGGTGCTGACGCCGCGTATAAGGCAAGTCGTAAATGGCGTCCATCACCTTTTGCGCCACGGGATATTGCGGCGGATTGACGACCACCGCCTGACGGTCGTGATATTGCACGAGCCGTTTGGCGTTATAGGGATTGGTTTCGTTATGAATAATTCGCGTGGCGTCGGCAAAGGTGGGCTTGTCCGCGCACACGGCTTCATAAGAAGGCAGCACAATGGCGTCGGCCGGCGGCGTTTCCGAAGCGCCCATCGCATACGCCACGCCGCGCATGTCGCGAAGATCGGTCACGGTTTCGCCCGCATTCAGCCGATTGGCAATTTCCACAATGGCGTTCTCGCCCATCCCGTAAACCACGAGATCGGCCTTGGAATCGAGCAGGATCGAGCGGCGGACCTTTTCGCTCCAGTAATCGTAATGGGCCAGGCGGCGAAGCGAAGCTTCCACGCCTCCGGCAATGACGGGCACGCCTTTATAAGCCTCGCGAGCCCGCTGGCAATACGCCAAGGTGGCTCGATCCGGACGCCGCCCGATGCGGCCGCCGGGCGAGTAGGCGTCGTCGTTGCGAACCTTGCGATTGGCCGTGTAATGGTTGATCATTGAATCCATGTTCCCGGCCGAAATGCCGAAGAACAGCCGCGGACGCCCAAAGGTTTTCCAGGCTTCGCAGTTCTGCCAGTCGGGCTGGCTGACGAGCCCAATCCGAAAGCCGGCCGCTTCCAGCACGCGGCCAATGATCGCCATCGCAAAACTGGGATGGTCGATGTAGGCATCGCCCGTGATCAGCACCACGTCCATCTCTTCCCAGCCGCGGGCGCGCATTTCATCGGCCGACATGGGTAACGGCGCCGGCGACGAGAATCGAGCGGGATCGAGCCGGCCGAGCAATTCGCTGGAAGGGCCGACCGGTTGGGTGAGGATGGGAAGCTGGTTCATGAAAGGCTGGCTGGAAAGAAGTCGAAAATCACCCCGGCGCGCGCGAAAACCCGCGCACGAGGGGTGAACGCTGCATTGTACACCAGCGGTGCCCTGTTCTCGTGGCGATTTTTGCCACCCTTGGCGGCAAATTGCCTAGGGAGGGCGAGATGGTGCGCAAGAGGTGGCGCTTTTGCCCTTTGGGGGGGGGCTGGCGCGGCAACCGTACGGCCGCCGCCCAGCAGGCCCGACACCTTTGTAAGGGGCAAGGCCGCTCATCCCTTGGCGCGCAAAAAAGCCGCCTTGCGCCGGAGTAGCGGAAGGCGGCTGCTGAAGATTTTACCATCGCGCTTCTGGAGCGGTCATCCTCGCCAGGCGGCAACGCCGCTTTAAGGAACCAGCCACCGGAAGGCGTTGCGAATGGGCTGACCATCGATGTGAACCGATGGCTGACCCCAGAGCCCTGGCCGCAGGGTGGGGTTCTTACACAACCCCGTGGGGCAAGCGGCCACGGGTTGGTAGGTGGCTACCGGCGTGTAGGTTTGGCACGGATTGCAAGTGGCGCACGGGTCGCAGCAGCCACCCATCGTGCTTACCGGCTGGAAAACCGAAGTGGAAGTGCCGGAGTAATACGTGTTACCGCCCACGGCCGGCGCTTGGGCGGTGTAGATGGCGGCATTCGAGGGCACCGGTTGCAGCTGCGCGACCGGCCGCACGCCCGAGGCAGGTTCCCAGTTGCCAACCATTTCGGCATCGCTGATTTGACGAATGTACGAGGCCGTGGTCACGATCGGCCGATGCACTTCGGTCGCCTTGGGCTGGGCCAGCGTGGGCTCGGTTTGCGCGGGCTCATTTAGGGCGGCGGCTTGCTTCGTGGCAGTCAGCGCGGCGCTCACGGTCCGCACCACCGGCGCGGATTCGTCGTCGGCCACGGGCGTAATGCCCGTGGCGATGGCCGTGGGAAGTTCTCCCTCCACGGCGGCCGATTGCTCCGCGGCCCGGGCGGGTCGCCAGCCCTGGTCGGCCGCGTTTGCCGAAGCTGGCAACGGAGAAAGCCGCGCCGCCGAAAACAGCGCCGCAATCAGAGCGGGTGTTATCAATGCTTTCATGGTATCAATCCTTTCTTCCGGATGGCTATTTCTGAAGCGCGACCTGACAAGCGGGCAGCAAGCAATCGCCACCAATACTTCGCCGGTCGACTCCTATTCTTTGATGAATGATTTCAAGAGACAACGGACGGACTTTATTGAACGCCGCGCTCCCAACGTCCTCCGCTGCGAGCGAATAGCCCACGAATCCAGGCTCCCGATGGTCGCCTTCCGGACTTTGGCGGCGCAACCGTCAATAAGTCCGCGCCTATCGCGTGGTGTTGATAAAAGCAAAACTCGTGCCGTAGTGTATCAATTGATGAAAAGTGTGAGCATTGGAATCACCGGCCAACCCTATTGGCCTGGGTAGCGTCTTAAAAGCCTGGTTGTTGAGCTTTGAGAAATCTTGCTGTCCCCGCGCGGCTGGGGCTGGCTTCCCGCTGTCGGCTGGGGCGGAAACGATCGACTTGAAGGCTTGAAATCCGCCGTTTCCGAGGCGAATTTCGCGACGTTTCGCTTCACGAGACACCTGGAATTCGTGTGCGTCGGAACAATCGGCGCAGGCGAACCCGTTTTCCTCATCGGCAAAGTCGGCGGATGGTATCAATCATTCGCCGACAGCGAAACAGCGAAAACGCTCTGCTTGGCTATTATGTGAGGCGGCTCAGGCATGTTCTTATAACACACAGAATCTGAAACAATTACAAATGGCGGGAAATGCCGATAGCGGCGACTTTGCCGCTAGCGGCGCTCCACCCTGACCTGCTGGGCATACTCGGCTACCCGAGCCGGTGACAGTCGCGCTGGCAATAGTTGCGTGAGATTATCGCTGGCGGCGCCGATCGCCAGTCGCACGGCGTCGCTGATGTCGCGATCCTCGGCCAGGCCGAGCGCCAAGCCCGCGGCGAAGCAATCACCGCAAGCAATTGGGTTCACGGCGGTCAATTGCGGCGGAGTGAAGCGGTAAACCTCGTCGGTCGAAGTGAGCCAAACCGCCGACGGGCCTTGGGTCACAATCGCCCACTTGGCGCCAGCCGCGTTGAGTTCGCGCATGCCGGCGATCAATTGGACGTCGCTATCCAAAGCGCGCCCCAAGGTGGCGGCGAGCTCCTGGCGGTTGGGTTTCACCACCAGCGGCGGACGTGGCGCCGACAGCATGGCTTGCAGTTCCGGCCCTCGCACGTCGGCAATCACCTGCCCTGGCGTAAGCTCCAAGAGTTGTCGGTAGAAGTTGGCAGGCGTGCCGGCGGGCAGCGAACCGCTGAGCACCACCCAAGGAACTTGAGCGGCTTCTTCCGCATAGGCGGCCACGAACTCTTCCAATTCGTCGGGGAAAATCGGTGCAGCGTTTTCGACCAATTCGGTGGTTGGCCCAGCCCCGACCAGCAGCGTGGTGCAAACGCGCGTGGGGCTTCCGCTTCGCACCAACCGGGCCGACGCCCCGTGTTGCACGAATTCGTTGATGATGGCGTTGCCAGCAAGCCCTCCCACAACCGAAAGCGTGCGGCCCACGCGCGGCGCCAAATGGAACAATGCCAGGCCCACGTTGATGACCTTGCCCGAGGCGCACCAATGCGATTCCTCCGCGCGGTTCACTTCTTCCAGTTGAAAACGAGAGAAGCGGAGAATCTGTTGCCAGGCGGGCGTAAGACCAGCGGCAAGGATCCTCAGTGGACTATCGCCCAGGGGGGACGAGGGTTCGAGGGGCGGCGAGGAGTTGGCGTGGGACTGAGAGGGCATGACGTTTTCGCGTTGCGATTCTGGAAATTGGCCATCGCGGGGAAATGTGGGCGGCTAGCGATGCTGGCATTGACAGTTCTAGCCCCAAACCTCTTCGCAGCATACATCCGATGCAGGGTCGAGAGAACGCCGAACCCCACGACGGAACCACCGCAGACGACTTCCGCCTGGCATGCCGCGCTGAGGAATGGAGAAAGTTGCCCGGGGGCGGAAACGATCTTCAACAGAAAGCGCGGCATGTCCAGGGCGGGCAGGTCTTGAGGCATTTCACCGCAAAACGGGACGATCGCTCTAATGGCCCCAACGGCATGGCGTTGTGATCGGTCGCCCAATCGAAAGGCCGTCGACGTTTTTCCCCCAGACTGGCCTTTACCGATTGCAGGGTTGTGGGCAGAATACCGCCGCATTTTCGACCCCAGGGCGACCAACGTCAGATTCGTCCAAGCGGGCAGTAAACGTGCAGATGGCCTCTCCCCGCGGAGGTGGCTTCCCCCTTCTACAGTCATGGACGACGTACCCGCAGCAAGGAGCACTCGTGGTGAAGAAATCGGTCCTGTTGGCTCTTACGTTGGCAGCGATGTGCATTACAGGCGGACGCGAAGCGTCGGCCCAGGTTGCCATTATCGACCTCAAGTACATCTTCGATAATCACATGCGCTTTAAAGCCATGACCGAAGAAATGCGCCGTTCCGTGCAGGGCGCCGAGGCCGACATCAACGCCCGCAAAGAGCGCGTGAACAATCTGATCAAGCAACTCAACGACGTGAACAAGGGCGCGCCCGACTACAAGCAGTTGGAAGACGAGATCACCCAGCAGAAGGCCGACCTGAGCGCCTTGGTCTCGACCACCAAGCGCGAGTTCATGCGGCGTGAAGCCAAGATCTATTACATTGTGTATCAGGAAATCACTCAGGAAGTGGAATACTTTGCCACGCAAAACCGGCTGACGCTGGTGCTGCGGTTCAACGGCGACCCGCTCGATGAGAACGATCCCGACCTGGTGGCCAAGCACCTCAACAAGCAGGTGGTTTGGTATCACAAGAACATTGATGTGACCGGCCTGATTTTGAAGACGCTGAATGATCGGTATGGCAACGGTCAGGCCAATAACCGCGGCTTCGTCCCAGGCCCCCCCAATCGCCAATAGGCGGCTTGCTTGGGTCAACGAGCAACCGGTTCTACCCAGAACCCTGCGTGTCCGTCCTCCGGGGACGGAAGCCAGCCCCCCCCACGTGGGCACTTCCGTCCCCGTTTTGTTTCAGCCAACCCAGAAGCCCCTCTACGCCGTGGCGAGTTCGCGCGCCGTGCCAGGCGCGTGGTAGTGGCGGTGGACACGGATGTCCGCTGGTTCCGCGGTATCGCTCGCGGCTCACGGATTCGGCACCCAACGACGGTGGTTCTCCCGCAATGCTTTCACGACGAAATCAACGCACCATTGCCAACTCGGTGGTGGTAGAAGGGTTTGGATACTGGACCGGCCACGACGTGCGGATTGAGTTCCGCCCCGCCGCGGCAAACACCGGTTTGGTGTTCGTGCGAACCGATCTTTCGCCCCCCCAAGCCATTGCTGCCCTGGTGCAAAACCGGGTGGAAGCCCCCCGCCGCACCACGCTTCGCTGCGGCCGAGCCAGCGTGGAAATGGTGGAACACATTCTGGCCGCGCTGGCCGGCATGCAGATCGATAACTGCGAAATTTGGGTAAATGCCGCCGAAATGCCTGGCTGCGATGGCTCGGCTCAGGCGTTCGTTACGGCTCTCGATGCCGCTGGCATTGAGGAGCAAAGTGCTCCCCGAGCTTGCCTGGTGCTTCGCGATACCAACCGCATGGCCGAAGGCGGCAGTTGGATCGAAGCCCAGCCGTCGGCCCAAGGCGGCTTCTCGGTCAAGTTCCGGCTCGATTATGGCCGCGACAACGCCATTGGCCGGCAAACGCTCGAAATGCGGATCACGCCCGAAATCTTCCGCAAAGAACTGGCGCCGGCCCGCACCTTCTTGCTCAAGGCCGAAGCCGAGTGGCTCCGCTCGCAAGGGCTGGGCACGCGCGCCACGCTGCAAGACCTGTTGGTCTTCGACGACGAAGGCCCGATTGAAAACACCCTGCGTTACCCCGACGAGTGCGTGCGGCACAAAGTGCTCGACCTGGTCGGCGATTTTGCCCTGGCTGGCTGCGACATCGTCGGCCATGTGGTGGCCCACCGTAGCGGCCATCGCCTCAGCGCCGAGCTGATCCGCGTACTGCTCTCCGAAGGCGAAATGCACAACGAGTGGCGACGGACGGCCTAGGACCGCGGCGGGCGAGCCGATCGCTTCCGCCTGCTGGCTCCGTGGCGAATGTCGTTTCCAACCTCGCACCCCAACAACCCAGGAACCATAGCCCGTGAAGTCCCTCAAGATTGCAGTGATTGGCGTAGGGCACCTGGGCCGGGTCCATGCGCGGGTGCTTTCCAAACTGCCTGGCTTTCGCCTGGTGGGCGTTGTCGATCCGGTCGAGTCCAACCGGCAAGCGGTCGCCGAGGCTTGCCGCACCAACGCCTTTGCCGATCACGCGGCGGTGGCCGACAAGATCGATGCGGCCGTGATTGCCACGCCAACCAGGTATCACCATGCCGTGGCCTTGGACTTGATTCGCCGGGGCATCCATCTGCTGGTGGAAAAGCCTATCACTTGCAACAGCCGCGAAGGCGAAGAACTGGCGCGCGCCGCGGAGAAGGCCGGCGTGGTTCTGCAGACAGGACATATCGAACGCTTCAATCCGGCCGTGGCTCCGGCGCTGCCGTATGCCAAGAACCCCAAGTGGATCGATGCTCGCCGCACCAGCGGCTTTACCTGCCGCTCCACCGATGTGGGCGTGGTGCTCGATCTGATGATTCACGACATCGATCTGGCCCTGTTCTTGACCGGCGAAAAGCCCAGCAGCGTGCAAGCGATGGGCCTGAGCCTATTTGGCCAGCATGAAGACGTGGCCCAGGCCCAACTGCAATTCCCCAGCGGCTGCGTGGCGCAACTCACGGCCTCGCGGATCAGCTTCGAGAATCAACGCAAGATGCAGGTTTGGTCGGAGGAAGGCTTCGCCAGCATCGATTTCGCCTCGCGCTCGACCACCATCGTGCGTCCGCAAGATGTGGTTTATGAACGCGGCCTGCAGGTCGAAACGGCCACGCCCGAGGAACTCGACGACCTCAAAGCCGAGCTCTTCAATAAGTACCTGGTCAAAGAAACCATCACGCCCGCGGCGGCCGATCAAATCACCGCCGAGCACCTCGACTTCGCCGGCGCCATCCGCGAAGGCCGCTCGCCGCGGGTCAATGGCCGAGCAGGCCTGGCTGCCCTGGCCGTGGCCGAAGACGTGCTGCGGGCGATGGGCGACCATTGCTGGGACGGCGCTCCCTCGGGCCGGCGCGGTTCGCACGTGGAACCCATGCCCAGCATTTTGCCAGGGCCGCACTTCATGAAGCGTGCCGGAGAAACGGTCGAGCAGGTGACCACCATCAAGTGGAACCGCGATCAGCAGCCGGGCGACCCTCGCTAGCCCTGGAGCACGCAGATGTTGTTCAGTTCGATCGTGTTCCTGCGCGCGACAAGAGTCGGCAACTCTCCGGAAGGTTGCCGCTGACGATCGCCATTGTGATCAACCTGGCCCTGTCCGAAGTGGGGCTTTCTTCGTTGAACTATGCCAACGTGGTGCTCCCGCTGGGCATCTCGTTCTATACCTTCCAATCAGCCCGCCTTAACCGGATTGATGGTAGGTTCGCGAGGCCTGGTGGTAACCGCGGCCCAACTGGAGCTCAATCGCCTGGCGACCGGCGAACGACCGGCTGTTGCGCACGCCTTATCTTCAGCAGTGGGGGGAGTCCGCCTGCCGAGTCTTGCGAACTCCGGCCGCCCCTTCTCGTGCATCGCAGCGCTTTATTGTATGGTGTGGTGGGGACGGTTTTTTCCCACACATGGAGTTAGTCATGCCCAAAGGGCTGTACACGCAATCTGCGTGTGTGCTGCTGGAGCGGCCGGTTACGTTGGACGAGATCGAAGTCGCGCTGCAAACATTCGAGAACATCAAGCGGGGCGATCCGGCTGAGCATTGGGCGTTCGGCGGACCTACGCTGCTGATGCCGCTGCGCGAAGAAGCCAATGGCGTGGTGACCGTGGATATTGTCGATCAGCCCTGGCCCGACGAAATGGGCGACCCCGAAAACCAGCCCGAAATCTTCACCGCCTGGACGGCCGGCCAGTTTGGCCCGTTTGCCTTCCCCGGCGGTCTGGCCCGCGCGGCCGAGCAATCGTGGATTTGGGAAGAAGCCGAGTCGGTTCAATCGCAGCACAAGGCTTTCATTCGCGTGCGCAGCACCTACGTGATGGGGGCCGACGAAGACGCTCCCGTGGTGCCCGAAGACTACGACCCCGACATGGAGCTCGACTTCATTACCCGCGTGGCGGCCGCGTTGCTCGATTTGCCCGGCGCCTTGTGCTACTTCAACCCCAACGGCGAAGTCCTGCGCGATCAAGATGGGCTGCGTGAAAGCCTGAATTTTGGCTGGTCCAACGAGCTTCCGCCCCTCGATGCCTGGAGCAATGTGCGACTCTTTCGGGTGAACGAAGACTGGTCGCTGATGGACACGGTGGGCAACGCCCAGCTCGATCTGCCCGACCTCGAAGCCTGCTTCTTCAACGACGCCTACGACCCCGGCGAGGTCGACAACCTGCTGCGTAATCTCACGCTTTACCTGCTGCAAGAAGGCGAAGTGATCGAGGACGGCGACACGCTCGATGGCCCCGGCGAAATCACCTGGCAGGTGATGATGATCGACGATCCCCTCTGCGACCCTCCGCGCGACGTGCTTCGCTGGATGCCGCTCGACGACCGCCCGGTTCCCGATGAGATTACCCAGTCGGGCGAAGACGATGAAGACGATGAAGACGACGACGAACCACTCGTGGCCGAAGGCGACGAAGACTAGCGGCGGTCGCCACGGCGCGCGCTAGTTGTTCTGCCCGTGGACAACCCGGAACTGTTTTCTTTTTAGACGATGTGCCGCGTGGCAGAATCGCGGCATGCTGGGCTCATCCATGCGAATCCGTTCCTATTGGGAAACCGACGAAGCAGGGCTGGTTCATTTGTGGGGAGTGGTGTTTGCCGACAGCCCCGCCTGGAATGTTCCACTGGCCGACATCCGCCTCAAGCTCTCGGTTCAGCCTGACTTGTTGCTGGTAGGCGAACGGGGCGGCCAGATCGTGGCCTCGGCCATGGCCGGCTTCGATGGCCATCGGGGTTGGATTTATCGCCTGGCCGTGCTTCCCGAACATCGAGGACAAGGCTTCGGCGTGGCCATGCTGGCCGAAGCCGAACGGCGGCTCCGCCTGGCAGGCTGCCTCAAAATCAACCTCATGGTGCGCGACGCCAACCGCAACGTGCTTGGCTTCTACCACAAGCAGGGCTACCAAACCGAAACGGTGACCACGCTCGGCAAGCGGCTTGCCAGCCCGCGCGCTGCTCACGTCGCGGATCACGCGCGGCCGACCAGCGATTTCAGAATTCCGGTCGGCGACCGCTGGTATCTTGCGGAGTTTCGCCCGGATGATCAGTCCGACTTGATTCAGCACCTGAACGATCGCGAAATCCATGATCGCACGCTGCTGATCCCTTTTCCCTACACGCAACAAGACGCCGACCACTGGATCGAACACACGCGACAAGACGCCATCGCGCGCGGTTTCCCCACGCAGTTCGCCATCCGCGATACCTCGCGGCGGTTGATCGGCGGCTTTAGTTTCGACACGCTGATCGAAGGGCATCGCGCCGAGATTGGCTATTGGCTGGCCCGGCCGTACTGGGGACAAGGCATCATGCCCGCCGTGGTGTCGGCCGCCTGCGAATTTGCCTGGCACCGTTGGCGGCTGGTGCGGATCATGGCCCGCGTGTTCGATTTCAACCACGCCTCGGCCCGCGTGCTCGAAAAGTGCGGTTTTCAGTTCGAGGGGCTATTCCCCAAGCACTACCTCAAAGCCGGCAAGTTCATCGATGGCCGCGGCTACGCGCTGATCCGTGAGTAATGTCACCCCAGCGGCACGCGGTAAATCTCCCGCTGCGGATCGCCGGTGACATGAACTTGGCCCTCGGCGTCGATGTAAACATCGATCTCGCTCCGCACGCCGAACTCTGGAAGATAGATCCCCGGCTCGATCGAGAAACAAGTCCGTGGCAGCACGCGCCGCTCGTCGTGCGTTTCCAGGTCGTCCATATTCGCGCCGTTGCCGTGCGTTTCTTGACCAATGCTGTGCCCCGTGCGATGCACAAAATACTTCCCCAAGCCGGCCTGTTCGATCACCTGGCGGGTAGCTCGATCCACCTGCCAACCGGCCAGCGGTTCGCCTTGGGCAAACGCCTGCCGCACACGCTCGATCCCCGCATCGCGGGCTGCCGCCACAATTTCAAAAACTTGGCGATGCCGTTCGCCCACGTCATTTCCCACCACGCCCACCCGGGTGTAATCGGCGTACACGGACTGGGGTTGATCGAGCTTGGCCCAGATATCGAGCAACACAAAATCGCCAGCGGTAATCGCGGCATCGCTTCCAGCCCGCGGTTCGTAGTGCGGGTCGCCGCTGTGAGGGCCGCAACCCACGATCGGCGCGTGATCGTACGTTAGACCTTGCTGGCTGAAGAACGACAGGATCTCCGCCTGGACCGCGGTTTCGCGAACCTGGCCGTGAGCTTGCACCTGCTGGGCGATGAACCCCCAAGCGTGTTCAAAGGCGGCCAGCACGCGCCGCGAAGCCTCCTGGTGCATGGCCCACTGCGTTTCGCTCCAGGTGGCCTCGAACAACTGGATCAGGTCGCCCGATGAGCAAACGGCCACGCCGCAACCTTGAACCAATTCCACCGTGCCGGCATCGACCCGCGAAACATAAGGGTTGGCGTTCCGCGGCGAGTATTCCATGGCCACCTGCGAACAGCCCGCCACCAGCGAGGCCACCCCGGCCTCCCACTCTTGCCAACGGAGATACACCTGCTTTTCGCCCGGCAAATGATCCAAGGGGCCGCTTTCAATTCGATGCACCAATTTCCGCGGCAGTCCGGTCGCGGGTATCCAATAGAAAAATCGCCGGCTGCCCGGATGGCCCGACAAACCGAGCACCCGCCGGGCAAGCACATTGGCGCCGCGAAAATCGTAGAGCAGCCAGCCATCGATGCCCAACTGCCTTAGCGCCGCTTGAATGTCGTCCAAGGGAAACATGCAGAGATCTTTCTTTCACCAGAATTCAATCAACAAACCGCCCAGTCATTCCAAGGCGTGGGACCCGCCCAATCCAAACCTCGCGCGACCAACCGCCGCGCAATTCTCAAGCGACCCGGCCCTCTTTGCAAACGGGAAATAACGACGTTGGCCCCGCGCGCATGTCCGCCGACACCGCCACGCGATCGCTACCAAGGCCTACAACCCGCACAGACGCTACTTGTGAGGGGTGGCCATGCGTTTTCTGACTATTCAGGCAGTCTTTATGAAGCATAGGGGGCGCGTAGCACGATTACCCCCCTTTCTAGGAAGCCTGCCCCTTCTGCGCCGGGGAGCGCCATCGCCTGGTCAAACTATCCAACCCCAGCCTGCCGAGCATCTTTGGCCTGATTTTCCGCCGCCCAATCCCTGGAAGGGGCACCCGGGCTTTCCTTCGCCCGGTGGGGGGAACGTACAATATCAGAGGCCGGGAATAATCCCGCGATCCCCCAACGAATGAGTAGGAATAGTCTGGGCAAACGCCAGTACCAATCAGCCGTATATCGCGGCCGTGTTTTTATTTTTCCCGTTGCGGCGAAAGTAATGTGCGATCCTTGGATTTGGTGAAGCGTTCGGTTAGGCTGTGCAAAGAGTCGAAGCGATCGGCGATTGCCAACCTATTCTGGTTGCATCTCCTCCCCGCTGAATTACCGTCACGCCGACGGCTAGGTATACCCCCCAGCCCTAATGGTCGTGGAGCAGTTTGAATGGCTGATCAGCCCCCCTCCGTCAATTCGAATTCGCCGGGCAACCGCAAGCCTTTGCGTCGCGCTGCAACTGCCGACGGCGCCGCCGTCGGCAAGTCCGCTCCCCAACAGGCCCAACCAGCGGCAAAACCGGCGACCAGCGTAGCGCCAAAGGTTGTCGCGCCGAAGATTGTCGCCGAATCGCCGGCCAACGGCGTGAAGCCCAGTAACGGCGCGCAGCCCAACGGCAGTGCCAAAAAGGTCGTTGCCACGGCGGCGACGGCCGTTCCTGGCAAGGAAGCTCCCGCCGCCAAGGCGGCCGTTGTTGGCAAGCTGCCCACGGGTGAAGCCGTGGGTGTGCGTAGCAACCTTGAAGAACTTGCCGAGCAGGGTTCATTCATGCTCGGCCTGAAAGCATTTTTCACGGTTGCGCCGGCATGGTTGGCCAGCATGGTCGTGCATGCCGCGCTGTTGGTGTTGCTTGGCCTGCTCATCATCAAGGCCGAACAAGACGCCAAGCAGGAGTTGTTTTCGGAAGCGATCGATCCCACCCAAGAGCCGGTCCAAGAGGTCCAAGAGGTGGAGTTCGACAAGCCGGAAGTGTTCGATCTGTCGCAAGTCTCCGAATCGGTCGTTACGAGTTCCGACGCCACGCCGCTGGAAAACGTGACAGAAATGTCGGCCGTGGTCGATACCTCGATGGCCACGCAAGACATGCAATTGGCCGAGTTCAGCGACCTCAAAGCCAACGAGTCGGACCTGCTGGCCGAGGTCGGTAGTTATACCGGCTCGGCGGTCAGTGGGCGCGGCGAACCGGGCGCCAAGAAAGCCCTGCTGGCTCAGTACGGCGGCAACGAGGCCAGCGAAAAGGCCGTGGCCATGGCCCTGGAGTGGCTCGCCAAGCATCAACTGCCCGATGGCAGTTGGAGCTTTGACCACCGCCTGGCCAAGCACCCCAACGCCTTGGATCCTGGTTCCCTGGCCGAAGCCCGCACCGCGGCCACCGGCATGGCCCTGCTTCCCTTCTTGGGCGCCGGCATGACGCACAAGCAAGGTCAATACAAGCAGCATGTCTACAAGGGCCTGATGTATTTGTGCTCCCAAATGGAACGCAACGGCGCCCTGAACGCCGGCGGCGGACGCATGTACGGCCACGGCATCTGCGCCATTGCCCTGTGCGAAGCCTATGCCATGACGCAGGACAAGTCTCTCCGCCCTTACGCTGAGCTCAGCCTGCAATTCATTATGATGGCCCAAGACCGCGCCGGCGGCGGCTGGCGCTACACGCCCAACCAGGCCGGCGACACCTCGGTGGTGGGCTGGCAGCTCATGGCCCTCAAAAGCGGCAACATGGCCTACCTCAAGATTCCCCCCCAAGTCATCGCGGGCGTGAACAACTTCCTCAATACCGTGCAGGCCGATGGCGGCGCTGTTTACGGTTATACCGGCCCCGGCCGCGGCCCCGCCACCTCGGCCGTGGGATTGCTCTGCCGCATGTATCTCGGTTGGAAGCACGAGAACCCCGCGCTGCAAAAGGGCGCCGAGTTCCTCGCCAAAATGGGCCCTTCCAAGACCAATATGTACTACAACTACTACGCCACCCAGGTCATGCACCACTACGAAGGTGAAATGTGGCTCAAGTGGAACTCGGTCATGCGTGATCAGCTCGTCAAAGACCAGATGCAAGACGGCCACGAAAAGGGGAGCTGGCACTACGACGCCGGCCACGGCGCCAGCCAGGGCGGCCGACTCTACACCACGGCCCTCTGCGCCATGACGCTCGAAGTTTACTACCGCCACTTGCCCATCTATCGCAAGCAAAGCACGACGGACGACTTTTTGGATTGATCGGCGCGCGGCCCACCACGCCGCCGCTGCCTCCATCGAATGGCCAAAGCGTCATCCCGCTGGACCCAATAAAACAGGCGAGACAGTTCTGTCTCGCCTGTTCGCATTCGGCTCGCGTGACCTCTGCCAATTCAGGCCATCGGGTTCCTCGCGTTACTTTGTGCGGGTTGTGGTCAGCTCCATCATTTTCATTTCCTGGCCGCCTTCGTTCATGTACGAAGTGATCACGATCTTGTCGGATCCTTCCATCCGAATTTCATCGCGGCCGTGCATGGTTTTCTTGAACACGGGGCAGAATACCTCGGTCTTGAAGGTCAGCGACTTGCCGCCCTCGTCGGCCACGCCCACCCCCGTGCTGCAACCGGTTCCCATATTGCAATGAAAGCTGTAGGTGAACTGCTGCTTGGCATTGTCGTAGCCCAACAGCCCCAGCCCTTCAAAACCTGGTTGGCCCGGAAAGCCTTCGCCGGCGATCTTTTCTTCCACAAATCGACCGCCCAAAATCCACTTGCGCTCGATGGTCCCCTTGGTTTCCATGGGCGGTTGGTCGGGCGCCATCCAAAACTTGCCGGTGTAGGTCCATTTGCCCACCAGCGGATCCAGTTTGGCGTGCTCGGCCCCTGGCTTGCCCGCTTCGGCCATGGCCTTCATAAACGCCTGCGGATCAATGGCCGCCGGCGGGTCTTCGCCGCGAACCGCGCTCACCAGGCACAACACCGAGGCCGCCAACGCAACATTCAATTTCACGCTCATCTCAATCACTCCTCGAACTTGGGAAAACAGAAAACGCCCATCCCCTTCGATCCTTCAAGAACCAGACGGCAAGCCCGCCAACTCCAATACCGGCCGCACTTCCACGGTGCCCTTGCGCGCCCCGGGAATTCGGGCTGCAATCTCAATGGCTTCATCCAAATCCTTGGCATCGACCAAAAAATAGCCACCCAACTGTTCGCGGGTTTCGGCAAAGGGGCCGTCCGTCACCAATCGCTTGCCGCCGCGAATCCGCACGCTGGTGGCGGTCGCCACGCCATGCAACGGCGAGGCGCCCAGGTATTGCCCTTTCGCTTGCAATTCGTGCGTCAATTGCACCGACTCGGCAAAGCAGTGCTCGCGTTCCGACTCGGTCCACGCCTGTTCGTCGCTGTAAATCAACAGCATGTACTTCATGGCTTGCTCACCCGCGAATAAGAACGGTCAAAGTTGGGGACTCTCGCCACGAGATTCCCGGTCAGGTCGCCCGTCCGAATCCAAGGCCGGACAGACTTCAAAATACTCTCCGCGACGGACGCCCGGGTGCCGCGACAGCAGCTGAATCGCATGGTTGAGGTCGCGGGCGTCGAGCATCCGCGCGGAGTGGGGCTTGCCGCCTCACGCCGTCTCGGGTTTCACGTTCACCATCCAGTTCACGCCAAACCGATCGGCCACCATTCCAAAACAGGGCGACCAGAATGTTTCGCCCAGCGGCATGTTCACCGTGCCTCCAGCAGACAAGGCGGCAAAAATACGTTCCGCCTCTTCGCGGGTGCTCGGCGACAGCGAAAGCGAGAACCCTCCCATCTTGGGGTGCCCCATGCAGTCGTCGGAAGCCATCACCGTCGATTCGCCAATCTGGAAACAGGCATGCATGATCTTGTTTTCGTAGCCTGGCAGCAGGTGCTCGGTCGGAATCGGCTCAGGGGTTTCGTTCATGCGCATCATCATTTGCACGTTGGCGCCCAAGGCCGTGCGATAGAACTCCACCGCTTCTTCACAATTGCCATCGAAGAACAGGTAGGGTTGAACTTGCATCTGGAACCTCGCCATGTTGTTTGTGAACTTCTGTTGATTTGCCCGCGGCTCGTACCGCGTAAGCCAGCTCCGCGAGAGGGGGGGGCGGTGATTAGCCCTCCTCCTCTTTGGTCGAATGAAATTCCCGGAATTCGACCATCCGTAAAAACTTGCCCAGAAGCAAGCGTGCGCTTCGTGCTTGCATAACCTTATTTGCCAGGGGCCGGTTGCTCCAACCTGTCCCGCAGCTTCTCTTCCTGCTCCCGTAGTTCAGGCGTGAGCGCTTCGCCAAAGTCTTCCATTTCGAAGAGCTGCCGAATCTCGATCTGCGACTCACCCCCCATGGGGTTAGGGCACCGCCTCACCCATTCAATGGCCTCGTTCAGGTCTTTGCATTGCCAGATCCAAAAACCGGCGATCAACTCCTTGGTCTCCGTGAAGGGGCCATCGGTCACAATTCGCTTCTCCCCCGAGAACGTCACCCGGGCGCCCTTCGAACTGGGATGCAGTCCATCCCCTGCCAGCATCACGCCGGCGTTCACCAACTCTTCATTGAATTTGCCCATCTCGGTGAACAGCTGCTCGCTGGGCATCACGCCGGCTTCGGAGTCCTTGTCAGCCTTGATCAAAATCATGAATCGCATGGTGTGGGCTCCTTGAAATCGCAGTGGAAAAAATCAGGGGGCAGGGCAATTTTCCTTCCCCCTCTCCCTTTCGCCACTCACCCCCCGCCAACGGCGGGGCCTGCGTGGGCGAACTGGAGCAAGGCTTGGGGGGGGAGGGCTGCTTGCCCGCCAACATGAGTTAGTCGCGGGGCTCGCTTGCAATTCGACAACGGCAAATCACTTTTTCTAAAAAAAGGCGTCCAATACAACTCTCTACCGCGCTGGGGGGGGCCGCGTTTGATTGCTATCGCCGCCACCAGCCGGGGTTAGTCGTCCAACTCGTGCAGTCGCGCTGTTAGAAATCGCCGTTCCGGTTCCTGGCGGGTCAGGCTTAACGCTCGCTCATACGATTCGCGGGCTTCGTCGCGGCGTCCCAGTCGCCGGCACAATTCTGCTCGCGCCGAGTGCGCCAGATGATAGTCGGCCAGGTCGCCCCCGGCCAGAATCGCGTCGATAAGGGTCAATCCGGCCAGCGGTCCCTGAGCCATGGCCACTGCCACGGCGCGATTCAGCTCCACTACCGGCGAAGGTGTCATCCGAGCCAGCACACCGTACAACCCGGCTATTTGGACCCAGTCGGTGCTGGCAGCGGTTGCCGCCTCGGCATGCACGGCGGCAATGGCGGCTTGCAGCGTGTACGGCCCAAACCTCTGCGACGCCAACGCCTGCTCCACCAGCTTTAAGCCGGCGGCAATCTGCTCGCGATTCCAGAGGGTGCGGTCCTGATCTTCCAGCAAGATCAATTCTCCCTCGGGCGAACTCCGCGCCATCCGCCGCGACTCTTGCAACAGCATCAGGGCCAACAGTCCCTGCACCTCGGGCTCCGGCAACAATTCGCTCAATAGCGTTCCCAGCCGGATGGCTTCGCGCGACAGGTCAGACCGCGTAAGCGAATCGCCCGACGAAGCCGAATAACCCTCGTTGAACACCAGGTAGATAACGTGCAGCACCGCCGCCAGGCGGTCGGGCATTTCAGTCTTGGTTGGTATTCGGTAGGGAATCTTCGCGCTCTTGATCTTTGACTTGGCCCGCACAATGCGCTGCGCCACCGTGGGGGCGGTGGTCAAAAACGTATGGGCGATTTCTTCGGTCGTCAGCCCGCAAACCTCGCGCAGCGTTAGCGCAATTTGCGCCTCGGGCATCAGCGCCGGATGGCAACACGTAAAGATCAGCCGCAGTTGGTCGTCTTCAATCCGATCCTCATCGAGGTCGGTTACCGACTGTGCCGTGGCCGCGTCCCACCGCTCGGCCCATTCGCTCAGCGAAGCATCGAACCGTGCCCTCCGCCGCATGGCGTCGATGGCCTTGAATCGACCGGCGGAAACCAACCAGGCCCGCGGGTTGTCGGGAAGACCATCGCGAGGCCATTGGGCCAGGGCAGAAGCGAACGCATCGTGCAAGGCTTCTTCGGCCAGGTCAAAATCGCCCAGAATGCGAATCAGGGTGGCAAACACCCGCCGCGACTCCGCGCGATACACCTCATCCACGCGAAGACGCGCTTCGGCCAGATCGTGCGTCGATGGCGACGTCATGCTGGTTTGGCCTGAGTGAGAATAAGATCCATCGAAGTGAGTGTTCGACCAGGCCGCCGGAAAGCAGGCCATGCAACTTCGCCGTTGTCAGACCGGCAATTTCAGGAGTAGGGCGACCGGCGAACCGTGTTGATGGCTAGTGTACCAACAGCGGCCCCGGCCCCCACAGCCCCCCCATCGTGAGACTTTGCCCGCGCAAGGTGCATTCATCAGTAATCACCGATTCTTCTTTCAGCGACCGAGAAAGTTGATATATTGCTAGCGGTTGCTTAGACGGTCGAAAGGGGCGCTGGTCAAGTTCCTGCTATCCATTTCACTCGCCTGCATCCTGGAGGGTCACCACTTGGCCCCTTTCTCTGCGGCCTGGGAAGCGAAGTTTGGGTCGCGCGTTTTCGGTTTTGGAGTGTTCAGGTGAGCAAGAAGTTGTACGTCGGCAATCTAGCCTACAAGGTAACCAACAACGATCTGCAGGAGCTTTTTTCGCAGTTTGGCACGGTTCGCGATGCCACGGTGATCATGGATCGCGATACCGGTAGCAGCAAAGGTTTCGGCTTCGTTGAAATGGAAGACAATCAGGCAGCCGACGAGGCGATCCGCAACCTCAACGAGCGCGTTGTGGAAGGTCGCCCCCTCGTGGTAAACGAAGCCCGGCCTCGCGAAGACCGCGGCGGCCCTCGTGGCGGTGGCGGTGGGGGCGGCGGATTCCGCCGTCGCTAAACCGACCGCACGTGTCATTCAACTCAATCGCTCGCCGAAGCAGTTGCCACCCCGCGGCTGCTTCGGCCAGTTTTTGAATGAGCTCACAGTACCAAAGCGATGCGGGAGCGTTCCCCTGAACGACCCTCGCCCGGTAAGCCATCGCCCTCTCCGAAGACGAACGGCTTGGAACGATCGCTGTTCCGGTCTAGAATAGTCGAGCACGCGCGGGGGCAGGCCTCGCGCACCGATTGCTCGTTCCTGCCGGCGGTTGGCGGAACGCGCTTCATCTTGACGTTTGCAGCAGGCCTCACCCGCATGCGAATCATTCAGGGTAAAGACGAACTCAGATCGCTCGTAGGGCACGAGCTGGGGGTTAGTTCTTGGGTAGAAATAACCCAGGAACGAATCAATGCCTTTGCCGAAGGCACCGGCGACTTCCAGTGGATCCATACCGATCCCGAGCGCGCCGCCAAAGAATCCCCCTTCGGTACCACGGTGGCCCACGGCTATCTCACCCTCTCGCTCATTCCCACCCTGGCCATGGAGATTTTCTCCGTGGAAGGCGTGCGGTTTGTCCTCAACTACGGGCTGAACCGCGTGCGGTTTCCCAACGCCGTTAAAGTCGGCGTCCGTGTTCGTGGAGCCTGCTCGCTTCTGGAATGCAAAGACGTGATGGGCGGCGTGCAGCTCACCAACAAATTGAACATCGAAATTGAGGACGAAGCCAAGCCCGCCTGCGTGGCCGAAACCGTAATGCGGTTTTATTTCGACCAAGACCCCGTCGCCGCCATTCGCGACCGCAAGCGACGCGGCTCGGAGTCCACGCCCTAGCAACCGCTCCCCACCTCACCGGCCATTCAGCCACCCCCAACACCGGGCAAGTCCCCGCGCTCGGGCTCGGCGCCCCAACCGTGCCAGGTCGCGCACGAAAGCTGTTGCGCCCGCCGTCAGATTACGCCCAACCTTATCACCGGCACTACCCACCCCATTAAAGTCTAAATTGCAGTCTAAAAAACTTGCTTATTGACGGTTGCGCCGCCAATGACCGGAAGGCGACCACCGGGAGCCTGGATTCGTGGGCTAATAGCTCGCGGCGGAGGACGTTGGGAGCGCAGCGCTCAATAAATCCCCAGTTTGCCAACTTGCTGCGCTTTCCCTGATTCCCTGCGGGCGGTAAGCTGAAATTCCCATAGCTAGTGATTAGGCTGGGGGTTCTCCCCATGGACCTTCCGGACCTGGCCCACCTTCCCCACCCGAGCGCTACGATGAAAGACGCCACGTCTGGCCTCATCGACACGACTGAATGGTCCATCGAACATGATGTGGAAAATCAGTCCGTCTCTGGCACTCCCAGTCGCAAAACCTTTCCGCAAGGTCCGCGCCAATCGATCGAGGCGCCCCGCGAAACGCAGCCCCCCAAGCTGCTGTGGCCCTACGTGATTGGCATTTTTGGCATTCACCTGGTCGCACTCGCCGGATTCGTGCCCTGGCTGTTCAGTTGGTCGGGCGTGGTCGTCATGTTCATCAGCCTGTACATCTTTAACACCCTGGGCATCAACCTTTGCTACCACCGCTTGCTTACCCATCAGGGCATGAAGGTGCCCAAGTGGTTGGAGCACATTTTCGCCACCCTTGGCGTGCTCTGCTTGCAAGACACCCCCGCGCGCTGGGTCGCGGTTCATCGCATGCACCACCGCCATTCCGACGAACAACCCGACCCGCATAGCCCTTGGGTTTCTCTGTTTTGGGGCCACATGGGCTGGCTGCTGTACGAAAACCGCGAGCTCAGCCGGCTGGCCACCTACGAACGCTTTGCCCGCGATATTCTCCGCGACCGCTACTACTTGTGGATGGAACGCAACGTCAAGTGGTTCGCCCTGTATCTCGGGTTGCTGGCGCTGTACTTTGGCGGCGGCTTCGCGGCTGGCTATTTCATCGGCGGCAACTTCACCGCCGCCACGCAATTGGGCCTGTCCATCATGATCTGGGGAGTGCTGATTCGCACCGTCTTTGCCTGGCACATTACCTGGGCGGTGAACTCGCTCTCCCACCGCTGGGGATATCGCAACTACGAAACCGGTGAAAACAGCACCAACAACTGGTTCGTGGCCCTGCTCAGCAACGGAGAAGGCTGGCACAATAACCATCATGCCGACCAGCGGAGCGCCGCTCACGGCCATCGCTGGTGGGAGTTCGATGTCACCTGGATCACCGTCCGGTTGCTCGAAAAAGTGGGCCTGGCGAAAGAAGTGGTCCGCCCTCGCCGCAAACCGGGTCCACCCGTCCGCGTGCGAGGCAACCAAGGCCAAGCCTCGTAACCTTTCTCCATTCAACACCTTAATACCTAGCACCCGCTCCCAGCCCCCCCGGGGCGAGACTAGGGAAATACCGCAATCTCGCATCTCGCGTTCGGGTGCATAAACCCACGTTGACATCCGCGCGATCTCTCGCGCATACTCCGCGACCTTTTCCCTGGACCGATTCTAGTTTCGCCCCCTCGCGGAGCCGGCTTATGCCGTTGCGGACTCGCGCGCGCGCTGCGCGCATCATTGCCCTGCTGGGCTGCGGATGGCTTGCCAGCACGGTCATGCTGCGCGCCGCGCCATTCTTTCCGCCGGCTAGAAACTTCGCCCCCCAGGGCGTCGTCGCCCGCCCGCCCGAGGATCAGCCCGCCGGCGCGATCACCGCCAGCCAGAATATTGCCCCCTCCATTCCCGAGCTCCCTTTGCCTCACCAATGGCAGGGCGAAGCACCACTACCCGGCAATTCAGTAGGGCCTTGGCTAGAAGAGATGCAAAGCGGCGAGCCTTACCCCCTTCCCCCCGGCGCGCAACCCTATCCGGGCGAAATCGTTCCCCTGGAGAACCCCGCCCAGCCGGTCGACAACCTGCCGGTCATCATGGTGCCAACGAGCCCCTTCTTGCCCATGGCGACCGACATGCCAGCGCACGGGTCGTTCCCCATCATCAGCGAAACCTGGATGCAGCGGCCCATCTCGGCCGGCATGTTCACCGGCATCCTCTGGGGTGACGTCGCCATTGGCGACAACGTGCATCTCGACTCGGGCCTGATCACCGGCGGCCGCTTCGGCTGGGATTGGAACGACCATTTGGCCTGGGAAGGTCGCCTGGCCTTTGCCACGGTCGATGTCTCCTACCCCGGCACCGACCTTCCCGGCCGCGACGCCGACGCCATTTTGTTCGACGTGCAATTGCAGCTTTCCCCCTTCTCCACTCCTCGCTTCAAACCCTTCTTCTCCCTGGGCGCCGGGCTCGGCTTCTTCGACCTGATGGACCATCGCCAGGTGGTCATTACCGAAACCGTGTTCACCCTGCCCTTTGGGCTCGGCATCAAGTACCGCTACGACGACTGGGTGGTGTTCCGGCTCGATGTCACCGACAACGTCGCCCTGGGCGAACGCGCCTCGGGCCTTCGCAACATGCACAACATTTCCGTCGTGGGTGGGCTCGAAATCCGCTTCGGCGGCTACCGCCGCGACTATTGGCCCTGGAACCTGCGATAGTCTGGCGCCCTCACGCCTCTCCCCATCCGTTGCCGGGGGCCGCTGCCAAAATGGCAGCAGCGGGCATTCTCGGGTCATCCCTGCCAACTGCCCGCATCCAATCGCGCAACTCTCTGCTGCATAATGGGTAGCGCCTCATTTTATTCAGCGGCGCAATACTTGCTTACTAACCGCCCCGTTGGACGGTCCATGCCGAAAGTACATCCGCTCCGCGCTGGCCAGCCCCCCCCTGGCAGGGCGTGGTGTTGCGTTCAGGTTGCTTTTGGCATTTCGGATCTCCCGGCAACAAACCTTTTGCATCGGGCCGGCTCGCTTCGTTAACGACAAGAGGCCGGTGTTGGTGTTGTGTACTTCGTAGCAGATTGCCGTAGGCCTACTAGAGGAGGAATCCGCGGTGGCAAAGCAAATGGTGTTCGATGAAGAGGCTCGTCAGCCGTTGTTGGCTGGCGTCTCGAAACTTGCCCGTGCGGTGCGCAGCACCCTGGGTCCCCGCGGCCGCAATGCCGTGCTCGATAAAGGCTGGGGGTCTCCCCGCGTAACCAAAGACGGTGTCACCGTCGCCGAAGACATTGAACTGGACGATCCCTACGAAAACTTGGGCGTGCAGTTGGTCAAAGAAGCCGCCAGCAAAACCAACGAGGTGGCCGGCGACGGAACCACCACGGCCACCGTGCTGGCCGAGGCCATCTATCGCGAAGGCCTCAAAATGATCGCCGCCAGCGCCGACCCCATGGCGCTCTCGCGCGGCATCGCGATCGCCGTCGACGCCGTGGTCGAAAGCATCGGCAAGCTGGCCACCAAGATCAACGAGAAGAACAAGACCGAGATCAAGCAGGTTGCCACCATCGCCGGCAACAACGACTCCACCATCGGCGACGTGCTCGCCGAAGCCTTCCTCAAGGTCGGCAAAGACGGCGTGATCACCGTCGAAGAAGGCCGCCAGTCGGAAACCCGCGTTGATGTGGTCGAAGGCATGCAGTTCGATCGCGGCTACCTCTCCCCGCACTTCGTCACCAAC
>CAYUMU010000022.1:0-72642 GCA_964445985.1 uncultured Pirellulales bacterium
CCAACTAAAAATGCGCCCTTAAACCGGGTTGACAGCTCAAACTCTTTCAGGGATGGCCACACAAACAAGGGCACCCGTGCGTTCGCCCCGCATTGTGGCAGGCAGAATACCTACGGGTAGAGTCGTCGTAACAGCCACCAGCGGTAAAACAGCGTGAGATAACACCACGCCCCCAGGGCATTGCCAGCCAGGCCAAACATGAACCAGCCCAGCGGGGTGAGGCCGTGAACGGTAACGGCCCACAAGAAAGCGCCCCATAGGATCGCGCCCGCGAAGGCCGCGTGGGGGAGCATCCAGAGGGCGGCGAAGCCCACCGCCAGCCAGCGATCGAGCGGCGTGCTGCCGCCGAAAAGCGTATGCAGCAGGCGGCCGGCCCTGCGGAGCAAATCGTCGCCGCGCAGCCACGCAAACGTGAGGCAAGGGACCAGCAACACGCCGCCGAGCATCACCAGCATCCGCGTGAAGAAATTGGAATCCAGGCCCGCGTTGGCAATCATGAACTGCGCCCAGTTGGCAATGGCCAACGGGGAGAGAAAGCCCACGGCCAGGCGCACCCGCCGGCGGAACCACGGGAAATCGGCCTCGGGCAGCGGCAAATCTGCCGAGGGCGCCAGCGATTGCGGCGAAGCATAAGGGTTAGGGCCGCTGGAAGTCATAAAAATTTTCGGCTGGCGAACCGTCCCCGGTTGGCCCTGCACGTCTCAAATCTGATAGTTGATTTCTTCCTGCACCATCTCGGTGCCCACCGAACGCATCCGCAATTGCGGCTTTTCGAGCGTCACCGTGGTCTGCGGCGGCACGCTGCGCGTGAGCCACACATTGGCGCCGATCACCGAGTCGTGCCCAATCACCGTATTTCCGCCCAGCACCGTGGCATTGGCGTAGATCACCACCCGGTCTTCGATCGTGGGGTGTCGCTTTTCGCCACGGATAAGTTGGCCGTCGCCATCGGTAGGGAAGCTGAGCGCCCCCAGGGTCACGCTCTGGTAAATCTTTACGTGGCTGCCGATATCGCAAGTTTGCCCAATGACCACGCCGGTGCCGTGGTCGATGAAAAAGTGATGCCCAATGTTGGCGCCCGGGTGAATGTCGATGCCGGTCTTGCCGTGGGCGTACTCGGTCATGATCCGGGGAATCAGCGGCACGTCCATTTGATACAGCAGGTGCGCCAGGCGGTAGATGGTCACTGCTTCCACGCCCGGGTAACTAAAGATGATTTCGTGCAGACCGCTGGCGGACGGGTCGCCGTCGTAGCCGGCTTGTACGTCGAGCGCCAGCACCCGCCGCAAGTCGGGCAACTGCTCCAAAAAATGAATGGCAATCGCCTGCCCCTTGGCCTCGAAGTCCTCGCACTCTTCGCTGTAATAGGTTTCCGTGGGGCCGGCTTCGTGCCGCAAGGCGCGGGCAATCTGGGCCGTGAGCTTATCGTGCAAGCGATCAACCAGGTCGCCCACGTAAAACGCCACGTTGCCCATGTGCAGGCCTTCGCGACGGCGGTAGCCCGGGTAGATCACTTCCTTAAGGTCTTCAATTATGGAAGTGATCGCTTCGTTGCTGGGGAGAGGGCAGTGCCCCAGGTGGTTGATGGTCCGTACATCGTTGTAGGTTTCAACAATGCGATCGGTGAGCCGCGGCAATTGCTCTTTGAGTCTCACGTCGGATGCCATGGCGAAAACGGCTCCGTAATTCTTTTGGCAGGGGCGCAGGGTCGGCACGCCCACAGCGGGATCGGTAGGAAGCGGCGATGCCCCCCCCAACCACGAACCGCGCCCAGCAGGGCTGCGAGCGGGCCGGGGCAGGCAAAGGGCAGGCAAGCACGGCGCAACCCGGTAACACCTCTTCCAGCCGTATGTTAGGCCCCTGGGGTAGGGTCGGCAAGCGGGTCGTCGCGGGTGCGCGTGGTCTGGGTCTTTCAATTTCTTCGGTTCTGCCAATCGAACGAGTTGAACCGAAAGAAACGGTTCCAGCCGAGTTTTGCCCAAGCAAAGTCGGGCGCGCGACGGCAGCATGCGCGCGTCACTAGCTCCCTAAGCAGTCAAGAATTACGGCGTTTGTCTCTTCAGCGCCAGGGGCCGAAAGTCCGAAACCATGCTGAGAGAAGAAGTCGGCCGGCAGGGCGCCGGCTTTGCAACCTGGGCCGATTGTTTTACGATGTCGCCTTAACGCGGGTAAACCGCAAACAGACGCCGAGGCATTAAAGTTCTTTGCAGCTTGCAGAGTTGCTAACGAACAAGAAACGAGAAACTTCCCGCTGGCTACGGGAATCTTAAAACCGCCACTCAGTCACCGTGGGCAGAACCAGATTCCCGCTGGCCTGCCAGTTCGCACATTCGTATTGCACGTTCAAAGGAGCCGCCGACTTGACGGCATTTGTTGACCAATTGGCCGCGCAAGTGCGCGAGAAAGGCACGCCTGCCTTGGTGGGGCTCGATCCCCGCCTGGAGCAGTTGCCCGATAGCGTTGCGCGCCTGGCCATCAAGGGCAATGCGGCCGCGGTCTCCAATGCCTACCTGCAGTTCTGCTGCGGAGTGATCGATGTGGTGGCGCCGCTGGTGGCGGCCGTCAAACCGCAGTCGGCATTCTTCGAACAGTGCGGGCCGCACGGCATGTCGGCGTTGTTCGACGTAATGCAATACGCCCGACGCTCAGGGCTCCTGGTCATTCTCGATGGCAAACGCAATGATATCGGTTCCACCGCCACGGCTTACGCCACGGCCTACCTGGGCCGCGATGGCAGCGCCTGGGGGGCCGACGCCCTCACCGTCAGCCCCTATTTGGGAGAAGACTCGCTGGAGCCGTTCATGGTGACAGGCTCCGCCCGCTCGGCCGGCATCTTTGTGCTGGTCAAAACCTCGAACCCCGGCGGCGGCCTCTTTCAAGATCTCTTGGTCGATGGCCGCCCGCTCTACCGCGTGGTGGGCGAACACATCGATGGCCTGGCCGCCAAAACCCAAGGGCTGTGCGGATACGGCGACGTGGGCGCGGTTGTTGGCGCCACCTATCCCGAACAGTTGGACGAACTGCGGGCAGCCATGCCGCATACCTGGTTTCTCGTGCCCGGCTACGGCAGCCAAGGTGGCACGGCCAAAGATGTGGCAGGGGCTTTCGACCCCTCGGGCCTGGGCGCAATCGTGAACAGTTCTCGCGACATCATTTTCGCGCACGCCAAGCGCGAATATGAACAGTTTGGCGCGGCGCGCTGGCAAGAAGCGGTCGAAGCGGCGACCGTGGAAATGATCCAGCGGCTCCGAGAAGACACTCCAGCCGGCCAGTTGTCTTAGCCGCGCGCCGGCGGGCTCATTCTTTGGTCCAAGTTCTCCCACGCGGCAATCGCCTTCTCAAAGAGCCGTGCCCCTCAGGGGCTACTAGAACCGATTCTTTGTGGGCCAATTCACAGACGCTATCGCGGGGGTATGGCATGATGACCACAGTCAACGGGAACCCGCTGCTGGTGTACCTTTAGGTCCCCAAACTTTGCCTTCGTGGGCGGAGGATGGCCACGACAGTCCCCCCGGCATCCATGGCGGCCAGGTTCCCCTCGCCGACTTGCGTTGACCCACTGCCCGCGACAGCTAAAATAGGCGGCAAGACTTCATTCAACTTCAAACGCTAAGGAAGCTTGCGCATGCAAAGCCAGCTCAGGTTGCCAGTCCTGCTGCTGTGGATTGTGGTGACGACTTTGGTGATGGGAATCGGGGGAGCGCAGACCGCAAAAACGTGGGCGCAGTCGCCAGACGATGAACAACCATTGAAGGTGACTGCGAGTATTGTGCCGCCCCAGGGAGATGTGCCAGGCCACGTGGTGATTGTGATGACCATCGAAAAACCGTGGCACACTTATTCCATCACGCAGCCCAAGGGTGGGCCTTTCACCACGCAAATCAAGGTGAGCAGCGCCCGAGGGGTTAAGGTGGGATCGTTCCGAGCGGCCACCAAGCCCGACGTGCATTTCGACGAAGATTTCAAGATGAACGTCGAAGTTCATCACGAACAGGCCGTTTGGGCGGCGCCGCTGGAACTGACCGAGGGAGAATGGAAAGACGTCGAACTCGAGGGTTCGGTGCAGGCGCAAGCTTGCCAGCCAGCCGCCTGTTTGCCGCCCCAACAATTCCGCTTCACCGCGAGAACAGCGGCGGGCAAGTAACATTGGTTTGTATAAAGGAACCCGAGCCTAAACATTCACGCCCTCGCCCCTTGCGAAGAAGAGGTTGGGAGTGCGGGGGGAACAGGGTTCTCACTTGAATACCACGCCAGCCAGAGCTAAACTCTGCCCCCCAACTGATGCGAAATGGCTGTGGAAACCGAATTCAAAAAGTAACCGCGGACTGGGCTTCCCCAAGAATATAAATGAGGCGAGAGAGGGGGAGGAGGCAAACCACGGCCCTCAGGCTGCGACTTGCAGCCCCTTACCCGTTCGCCCGCCAACCGTTTGACGTAATTCCCAACCGTTTCCAACGGCCAAGCATAACTGCAAGACCCAATAGCTTGCTGGATTGAGAGTTGGATATGAAAGTTGATCGCAAGTTCCGCCGCGTGTCGTTCGCAGCGATGTTGTCGCTGTTATGCTTGACGCTGTCCCCCCCGCGCCTCCAGGCCCAGACGGGGTTCCCCGATTTAGGTGGCTTGCGCACCCAATTGCCCGGTTTAGACAAGACCGATGTCGAAAATCCGCTGGCCATCTCGGCTCATTTCACGGCCGGCCCCTCGGCTCAATTGATCATCGAAGCCAAGATCCAGCCGGACTGGTGGATCTACTCGATCACGCAGCCCGCTGGCGGCCCCATGACCACCAAACTTGCGGTCACGGCGAGCAGCGAGTTTGAGGTCGGGAAATTCCAGGCACTGATGCCCCCCAAAACGGCTTTCGACGACATCTTTAAGATGGATGTTGAAAAGCACATGCAGACGGCCGTTTGGGCGGCGCCGCTCAAGATCAAGCCCGGCGTGGATCCCGCTCAACTCGAGATTCGCGGCGTGGTCGACGCCCAAACCTGCAATCCAACCAAGTGCCAAGAAGACAAATACAAGTTCGTGGCCAGGCTGCAAGAGTCGCCCGCGGCCGGTGGGTTCCGCAGTTCCGATGGCGAGCATACCGAAATCACCGGAATGATCGAGCCGGCGGTGGTGGAACCGGGTGGAACCGTCCAATTGCGGATCACGGCCACGCCCGATCGGTTGTGGCACGTTTATGCTTTGGCGGCAAGCGACCGCGCCAACAAGAACGCCAAGCCGGCCGTGATTGCGGTCGATGGGCAAGTTTCCCAGTGGCGGCAGACCGCGCCGGAGGCCGATTCCCAGGTCGTGGAAGACGACGGGAGTTTCTACCACGAAGGTCCGGTCACTTGGACCATCGACCTGGCGGTTCCAGACAACGCCAAGATTGGCGAGTCCTACTTGCTCACCGGCGCCATTGGCTATCAAGCCTGCAAACTCGGCACCTGCGATCGGCCTGCCGGAGCCAGCTTCGATGGCCAAGTCATGGTGGGCAAGGCCACGGTCGCGGGCAGTGCGCCGCTCTCGTTTCGGCAGACTGAATATGGCGAGGTGGAACGACGGGCCAAGCCAGTCGCTGGGAAGCCAATCGCCTCGCTGTGGTTTATTCTGGGCTCGGCGCTGTTGGGCGGGTTCATCTTGAACTTCATGCCCTGCGTGCTGCCGGTGATCGGCATCAAAGTGCTTTCGGTGGTGGAGAAGGCGCACCACGACCGCAAAGAGATTTTCTGGCTGAATTTCTGGTATGTGTTCGGGATGGTGCTGGTATTCATGGTTCTGGCGAGCCTCGCGGTTTTTGCCAGCTTCGGGTGGGGCGAACAGTTCCAGGAAGCGTGGTTCAACATTGCCATGGCGGCCCTGGTCTGGACCATGGCCCTCAGCTTCTTGGGCGTGTGGGAAATTCCTATTCCAGGCTTTGCGGGCGGCCAGGCCGCGAACGAATTGCAACAGAAAGATGGCGCATCGGGGGCGATCTCCCGCGGCATTTTTACCACCGTGCTCGCCACCCCTTGTAGCGGCCCCTTCTTGGGTGCCGTGTTCGGGTTCACCCTGCAACAACCGTCATGGGTGACTTACGCCATTTTTGGCTGCATGGGACTCGGCATGGGTTTACCGTACATTGTGATGGGCATCTTTCCGCAACTCGTGCGGTGGCTTCCCAAGCCAGGCGCCTGGATGGAGACCTTCAAGCAGATCATGGGCTTCATGCTGCTGGGGGCCGTGGCCTTCATGTTCACGTTCATCAGCTCGGACTCCTTGCCGCAAACATTTGCGCTGCTGATTGCCTTGTGGGCTGCTTGCTGGTGGATTGGGCGCACGCCGCTCACGGCCAGCCTGCGAGAACGGGTGGAAGCCTATGCCGGTGGCATCTCGTTCGCCGCCCTGGTAGGTCTATTACTGTTCGGTGGGTTTTTTACCGGCAACTCGTTGCCGTGGGAACCGTTCTCCGTAGCGCGGCTCGAACAGCTCAAGTCCGAGGGTAAAACCGTCATGGTCGATTTCACCGCCGACTGGTGCCTCACTTGCAAGCTCAATCTGGCAACAGCCATCAATACCAAAAACGTAAAGGACGTGGTGGAAGCCAATGGGGTGGTGACGCTGCTGGCCGACTACACCGACAAGTCCCCCGAGATCAAGAACATGCTAGAGCAGTTCAATCAGCGTTCGATCCCCTTCCTCTTGATCTATCCGGCGGGCAAGCCGAACGATCCTATTCGCATGGCCGATACGGTCTTGCAGTCAGATTTGATCGACGCCCTGGAACAAGCCGGGCCATCCAGGGGTATTACGACCGAGAGCATACCTGAAGTGAAAACGACCCAATTGCCCGCAGCCCAGGCCCCCGCGGCAGCCCTAAGTTCACAGTAGGCCGACTCTACCCGAGAGCGGCCCTTTGAGCGGATCGTAGACGCGAACCCGCGCCATCATTCGCTAACCAGCGCGGCGGCGGAGCACGCCGCACTAAAGAACGCGCCACACTGAAGAACGTTCCGCCCACCAAAAGATCCCGCGGCGCCAACTTCGCCCAAACGGGGCCGCCAATGTGCCTCTTCTTCCATAGCCAGGGCAGCCTCAGCAGGAGTCTGGCCCTGCTTTTTTTTGACGCCCCGCTCTGGGCCGCTTAAGCTGGGCCGTCGGTTGTTCCTTCCCCGCGATTCGCACGCCGGGCTTCTTTGGCTCAAAGGGTGGTCACTATGCGTTTTGGTCTCTTTCTCGCAGTAGGGTTAGCGTGGTTCGTCGGCGGCAGTGATGCCGCCGAGCCCCTCAGCGATCGCTGCGTGGTGCTGGTCAGCATCGATGGGCTGGCGAACTTCTACCTTGATGACCCGCGAGCCGACCTGCCCACCCTTCGCCGGCTGGTCAAGAACGGCGCCCGGGCCGAAGGCACCATCTGCGCCTTTCCCACCGTTACCTGGCCCAACCACACCACGCTCGTGACCGGCGTCGCCCCGGCCAAACATGGGGTCATCGGCAACAATTATCTCGATCGAAAAAGCGGCAGCCCGGTGCCGTTCATTCCCGATCCGCTGTTCGATAAGGACCAGATCGTGAAGGTGCCCACCGTGTACGATGCCGCCGATAAGGCAGGCCTGGTCACCGCCGGCATTGTCTGGCCCGCCACGCGCAACGCCCGTTCACTGCACTGGACGGTGCCCGACATGGCCGGCGCCGAGGCCTGGCCCCAATACGGCACGCGAGTGTGGCTGGAAGAGCTCCGCCACGAGGGCGTCCCCGTCGACTCGCACGGTATTTGGACAGGCCAAACCACCGGCGGCGTGCAGCGAGATTGGCTGTACACCCGGATGGCCCGCCATCTCTTCGAGAACCATCCGCCCAACTTGCTCATGATTCACCTGGTGGAAGTGGACCACGTGGAACATCGTTATGGTCCGCGGAGCCCCGAGGCCTATTGGGCCGTCAGCTATGCCGATGACCGGCTGCGCGACCTGGTCGAAGCCGCCGAAGCCTCGCCGTACAAAGATAAGACCACCTTCGTGGTCGTCAGCGATCATGGGTTCTTCCCCATCGAAAAAGAAATCTGGGCCAACGTGCTGCTGCGGCAAGAAGGTTTGCTCGCCGATCCCAACACCAAGGGCACGGCCAACAACCCCGCGGACAAGCAAGCGGTGGCAGTCTCGCAAGGCGGAGCCTGCATGGTGTATGTGCTCAACGACGACAAGCGGGCAGAAATCGTAAAACGCTTGAGCCAGGCGTTTGCCAAGGTGGAAGGCGTCGATGCCGTGTATACCGCCGAAGAGTTCGGCAAGCTGGGGCAATCGACGCCGGAGGTCGATTCCAAAGCGCCCGATCTCTGGCTCGCCGCCAAGAGCGGATACAGCTTCGCCAACACCCAGGAAGGCGACCAGGTCGTTGTCCGCCGCCCCAGCCCCGGCGGCACGCATGGCTACCTGCCTAACCAGAACGAGATGCTCGGCACACTGGTCATCTCAGGCTACGGCATCAAGCCCGGCACGCGCATCGAAAAGACCTCATCCACCAACGTGGCGCCCACCATTGCCAAACTACTGGGCATCGAGCTGCCAACCGCGGACGGAAAACCGCTCGACCAGGCACTGATCCCAGCCAGATAAACACGAAGCGCCAGTTCACACCCCGACGCGTCAGCGAGGGAGTCCCACGAACGTCTCTCGCTAACGCGTCGCGTGGCCATGAATAAAGCTTCCACAACACCGGGAGCCATCTGCGAAACGTCTGCAATGGTCCATCACGCCTAAAAAACGGTAGGGTGAGGAAAACTGCAGTGCGGAGCCCGGCTGTGAGCGGTCTTCGCCCCAGTGCTTAAAGCAGCCACTCCGCTGCCGCCGCGGCGGATTTCGCGGCAGGGCCTTGAAAGGTGGTAACCTCATTGCCGCTGCCAGCACCTGCGTAACACTTCGCCACAATCTCAGGCGCCTTCGCGCCTTCGCCCGCCAGCCACAGCGGGTGCGGGGCACACAGCGACAGCAGCCCAGGCACGTCGCCATACTTCACCGCCCCAGGCCAGAGACGCGGATCGCGGATTTCAGTAATGCTGGCAAAGCGGAAACCGCCGGTGCCGATGGCCAGCTTGGCAACGGCGTCACCAGCCACCGCGGTGGCCGCGGCCACCACCGGGCCAACTTCGCCCAGGCCCACCAGGTGAATGGCCGTGGGCCGCGGGGAGCGATGCTGGCAGTGCGAAACGGCCGTGAGGATGTCGTGAACCCGCTGGGCAAACAGCGGGTGATTGTAGCCCAGCGTGAAGCCCGCGAACTGCCGGGGGTTGTTCACCGTGCGAGCTTCTTTGAGCGTTTCGCCGTCAGGCCGCAATTCACCTTGATAGAGCAAATCTAACCCCGCCACGGCCATGCCGGCCGCCAGCAGCTTCGCGATGAACGGCCGTGGTTGCCCCTCCGAGGTGAACAGCCCGGCAAGGCCATCATCGTGAGCCCAGATCACGATCTGCTTGTTCCAATTGGTCGGCGTCAAAAACACGGCCGGCAGTTGCGAACCGTGTTCCCGGTTGCTGAGTCGCCGGTAATTGGCGCGGCCGCCCGCGATTTCTTTTTCCGCGGTAACGTCGTACGACACGCCGTCCTTCTCCGGCAAGCCGTGGCCAACCATCACTTCAATGGCGCCCCCAACCACGCGGCGGTATTCGTCCCAACCGGCCTTCGTGCTGGGGTCGAGGGCTCGAATGGGCGCCGCGGCATCTTGGTAGAATGCATGCACCGCCTTCCGCTCGGCTTCGTCGGTGGCGACCGGCTTGGGATGTTCGGCCGTCCATACGGTAAGTTCCTGCTCCGTGAGCGGCTCAAAGTCTTGCTCAATAATGTCGCCCGTGATGCCCAGCTTCAGGTGCTGGTTGAAAAACTCGTACATCATCGCCCGGCTAACGTAGTTGTAGTTATGCGGGAAGCTGTAATGCTTCCCGGAAACCAGCTCGGGCACGCCCAGCAGCCGGTAGTGTTGCTTCAACTCAGGCAGGCCCTTGGTTTCCAGTTCTTGGGTCCAATCGTTGGCGGCCGACATTGCCAGCGGCCGCGGGGCGCACAAGGCCGCGAACTCGATGTTGCCGGTGTCAATGCGCAGGTAGCAAGCGTTCTCGCAGGTGCAGCCCCCTTGCATGGCCGTGGAAACCATCACCGCGGGGAATGCCGCGGCCGGGCGTTCATCCACGGCAGCCAGCAAGAAGGTTTGCGTCCCTCCGCCGCTGGCGCCCGTCACGCCAATCCGATCGACATCCACGTCTTTGAGCCCGCACACCCAGTCCAAAGCCCGCACGCTGTTCCAGAGTTGCAGCCCCAGAATATTCACCAGCCTCAATTCGGCCTGCGCGCTGAATAGCCCCCACTCCTTGGCACTCTTCATCTGCGGCCGTTGCTCGGCAAAACGATGCGCCAATTCGTACGAAATCGGAGCGCTGTCGGCATAGCCCAGCATGTCGTAATGGAACACCATGCAGCCCATGCGGGCGAGTTGCACGCAACGAGCCTGCAGCGGATGGCGGCCGCCGGCCGGAAACTTTTCGGCCCCCGCTTCCATTTCGCTCTTAACCTTGCCTTCGCCATGATCGTGGAAGCGGCCACCAGGCCAGTGGCCGTGCGGGCAAAGCACGGCCGGGTACGGACCCGGTTTGCCTTCCGGCCGATAGAGACTGCCCGTTACATACAAGCCGGGGCTGCTCTCAAAGTAGACCCGCTCCACCGAGTACCCTTCGCGCTCCACGCGGCCATGCACGTGGGCGTGAATATCGTGCTTGGCCGGCATGGGCCACATGCCCGAGGCCAGCAGAATCTGGCGGCGCACGTATTCCGCGCGGGCCTGCCAGGCTTCGGTCGATTCGCTGGGCGTAAAGGGAAAATAGCCGTTCAGGTCTTTGAGCGATCCCAGTCGCGCGTCGGGCAAACTGCCGCCGGCGGTCGGCGCGTCGGCAGCCAGCGAGTGGACACCTGGTGTTTCTAACAATCCGGCGGCGAGGAAGCCGGCGGTTAAATACTGCAACGCAGTGCGGCGATCGACCTGGCGGACGGCGTTCGGATCACTCATGGCACAAAGCTCGCTGAATAATGGACACGGGCGTGGCGTGAAACAAAGCATGTTGCGCCCATTCTGCTCGAAGCGAACGTGCCGTGCAATTTTTCGTTGCGAAGCCGATTTTCCCTGTGGCCGACGCGGCGGTCGCTTCACCAGCGACGAACCCAACGAAAAAACCCGCCGGATCGCACGGACCCGGCGGGCTTATATGCAAAAGATGTGAGATTGCAGGAAGGATCGACACTTCGGCATTTTCGAGAAACAAGGCCCAGGCGATTTCGCGCGCCCTACCCCGTTCTCAGCGTAAGAAACCAGGTGGATCAGACATTTTCATGCTACTCCTGATATACGCGAGCCTGATGTAAATCGTCGGCCGACGACACCCTTAATTATGCGCCTGCCCAGCCAACGGTCAACATTTTTTTGGGCTTCGGGGTGGGCCATGCCACGGAATTGGCGGTCGCCACGATGGAATGATGCCAGTTGGCGAAGCTTTGCCGGGCACCCCGGCGCCGCGGTTGGCTTCCGAGTCGGACCCACTCCCTAGGCCGCTTCGGCTTCGTCTTCCGTTGTTTCGACATTCTCGAACAGTTCGCGAGCCGCCTCCACACCGCCCATCTGCTCGATGAGGTCTTGGATCCGCAGCAGTTCTTCAGCCGAGATATCGGCCAGCGCGGCGCGAAGGATGTCGAGTGACGAGGTTTTATCTGCTGGCGACATGACATTCTCCCGAATCGAGTTTAACGACGGTGGACTGGTTGGCTGATACCCGGCGGCAGGGCAATCCTGACGGTCGCGCATCCGGCGCATGCGACCGCCGCCACGGTGGCTTCTGCCAGCACTGCCAGCAGGCCGCGGGTTCGTTGCCTCTTCGCCAAGCATCGGCACCAGAACCAGCCAAGATTAGTCCGACATGGATTGTTCGCGGGCGGGTCAGGCCGCCAACTCGACTTCTGGCTTCCTTCGCCAATTCCCTCGGCGGCCAGGCAGCATGCCAGCATGGCCACGCTGGCGGTGCCGCGCTTCCACGGCGAGCGGCCAAAACGAGCGTCGTCTTGGTGGCAGGCGACCGTATAATGAACCATGCGGGGGGCAATCGTTGCCAGAAATGCTTTCAGCGGCCGGACGCAAACGGGGAACGGACGTTTTCCTGCGCCAGGCTTTTGAAATACAAGATGGTTCAGGCTGTATCGCAGGGGGAGCAAGGAGTACCGATGGCGCAATCTTTCATCTTGGCTGGCTGCCGTACGCCGATTGGGCGGCTGCTGGGGTCTCTTTCCGCGGTGCCTGCCACCGATTTGGGCGCGCGTTGCGTGGCCCAAGCCTTGGCGCGGACTGGCCTGCCCCCTGACCAGGTCGAAGAAGTCATTCTTGGCAACATTCTGAGCGCCGGGCTAGGGCAAGCGCCCGCTCGCCAAGCCGCGCTGGCCGCGGGCATTCCGCCCACCGTTTCGGCACTCACCATCAACAAAATGTGCGGCTCGGGCTTGAAGGCCGTGATGTTGGCCGATCAGGCCATTCGCGCTGGAGACGCCCATTGCATGGTGGCCGGCGGCATGGAAAGCATGAGCCGCGCGCCGCACTTGTTGATGGGCGCCCGAGCCGGCTGGAAATTCGGCAACCAAACCGTGCTCGATTCGATGCTGCACGATGGCCTGTGGTGCCCCTTCGAAGACGCCCTCATGGGCGAATCGGCCGACTACATCGCCGCCAAGTGTAACGTCAGCCGCGCCGATCAAGACGCCTTCGCCCTGGCCAGCCATCGCCGGGCGCTCGCGGCCCACGAGGCAGGCAAGTTCAAGGCCGAGATTGTGCCCATCGACGTGCCGGGGCGTCGCGGTTCCACCCAGGTCACCGCGGATGAAGGCCCCCGCCCCGATTCATCGGCCGCGGGGTTGGCTCAACTCAAGCCGGCCTTCGGACCCGAAGGCACCGTTACCGCCGGCAATTCCTCGCAATTGAGCGACGGCGCCGCGGCAGTGGTGGTGGCCTCGGGCGAAGTCGCGGCCAGCGTAGAGAGCCCCATCAAAGCCCGCATTGTTTCGATCGCCACCAGCGGCGTCGAACCCAAAGATATCTTCATTGCCCCAGTGACCGCGATGGAGCGAGCCGTGAAGAAGGCACGGATGACATTCGACTCCATCGACCTGATTGAATTGAATGAAGCCTTCGCCGCGCAATGCCTGGCCTGCGCGCGGCCTCTCAAGCTCGATTTGGAAAAGCTGAACGTCCACGGCGGAGCAATCGCCCTGGGCCACCCCATCGGCGCCAGCGGCGCCCGTACGCTGGTCACGCTGCTCCACGCCCTGGCCGACCGCAACCTGAGCACGGGATTGGTAAGTTTGTGTCTGGGGGGAGGAAACGCGGTGGCGATGGTCGTTTCAATGGAATAGCGAATTAAGTTGGTTGCTAAAAAATAAAGGCAATGAACAGCGCCGAAGCGCCACCCAAAGCCTCCAACGAATATGTTGTACCTGACACTGTGGAAGTCAAGTCCAAACGTTCCAGGCGGCACAAATTAGAATCGATAACGCGATCGTGGAGCTTTCTCCGGAGAACCCGCCATGAGTACCACACAGCCCTTTTCGGCAAATGACCTGCTCCTCCTTCCCGAGGATGGCTTTCGTTACGAACTTGTGGAGGGGGAATTGCGCATGATGAGCCCGGCCGGTCACGAGCATGGACGGGTCGCCATGGAACTGGGGCGGCGCTTGGCTAATTTTGTCGCGGATCACAAGCTGGGCGCAACCTATGCCGCCGAAACAGGATTTCTGATCGCAACCAATCCAGATACCGTGCTGGCGCCAGACGTTGCTTTTGTTCGCAAGGATCGCCTGACAACCAAAGGCTGCCCCCGCGCCTATTGGCCAGGCGCCCCCGATTTGGCCGTCGAAGTGCAAAGCTTGAGCGATCGGCCCGCGGATGTGCTCGTTAAAGTTCAGCGGTGGCTCAATGCCGGCGCGCAAGCTGTTTGGGTAATCGATCCAGTGACGCAAACGGCGGTCATTCACACGGCCAAGGGGCCATCCCCAACCCTGCGGGCCATCGACACGTTGGAGGGGGGCGAAGTCGTGCCGGGGTTTCGGCTTTTGCTGCGAGAGCTATTTCCTGTTTCCAACCCTGCTGACGTAATCGGAACGCGAACATGAGCACATCACAATCCATTTCTGCCGAGGAATTGATGACTCTGCCGGACGATGGCTTTCGTTATGAACTGGTGGCGGGGGAACTTCAGATGATGAGTCCGGCAGGTTTCGAGCATGGGGTTGTTGTTTCTCGTTTAGGACGTCGATTAGGTGACTTCATTGAGGAAAATGCGCTTGGCGAGACTACGGGCGCCGAAACAGGCTTTCTGATCGCAACCAACCCCGACACGGTGTTAGCTCCCGATCTCGCATTCGTTCGTGCCAACCGGATTCTTGACAAAGACTTGCCTCGCACATATTGGCCGGGCGCTCCTGATTTGGCCGTCGAGGTAAAAAGCCCCAACGATCGGGCTGCCGAGGTGCTCATCAAAGTAGGGCGGTGGCTGGCTGCCGGATCACAAGCCGTGTGGATGATTGATCCCGTGACGCGAACCGCCGTGGTTCACACGGCTAAGGGGCCTTCTCCAACTCTGCGGGCGAGCGACCTCTTGGAGGGGGGCGAGGTCGTGCCAGGATTTCGGTGCTTGCTGCGAGAGTTATTTCCTTGAGCACAATTGCGCTCCCTTTGTTGAGAACCCGCCATGAGTACCACACAACCCTTTTCGGCAAATGACCTGCTCCTCCTTCCCGAGGATGGCTTTCGTTACGAACTTGTGGAGGGGGAATTGCGAATGATGAGCCCGGCGGGTTCGGAGCACGGAGCGGTAATCTCTCGTTTGAATCGTCGGTTGGGCGCCTTTGTTGAACAGCATGGTTTGGGCGAAACATTTGGCGCTGAAACGGGATTCTTATTGGAAACGAACCCAGATACGGTACTCGCTCCCGATGTCGCCTTCATTCGCGCCGACCGTATTCCGGCGACCGGTTTGCCTCGCTCCTATTGGCCCGGGGCGCCCGATTTGGCCGTGGAGGTACAAAGTCCCAGTGATCGGGCCACCGAGGTGCTCGTAAAAGTTCAACGGTGGCTTGCCGCTGGAACCAGGGCGGTTTGGATTGTGGATCCGGTAACCCAATCGGCCACGGTTTACTCGGGTGACGATGCGCCAAAGTTGCTTATGGTGAGCGATTTCTTAGAGGGCGGTGACGTACTACCCGGCTTTCGGTGTTCCCTCCAAGAGCTATTTCCGCCTAGAACGTAGGCACAACCAAGGTCGGCAATTCACGCGGCGAAAGCAACTTGCCGCCCCAATCCACCGCCTCGGGGCCAGTTATCAGCCCTCGTTTTTCACAGATCAGCAGAACCATGGCGACGGATATTCAATCTGCCCGCGAGCTTTGGGAACGAGCCCTGGCGACCGCCTCGGCCCGCGATGTCCCCTTCACCACCGTCAGCGGGCGGGAAATCGAGCCCCTCTATTTGCCCGCTGAGCCCGATTCCCAGTACGAAGAACAGTTGGGGTATCCAGGCCAATTCCCCTTCACGCGCGGCGTGCATGCAAACCTGTATCGCGGCAAGCTCTGGACCATGCGCCAGTTCGCCGGCTTTGGCACGCCCGAAGAGACCAACGAGCGGTTCCGGTTCTTGCTGCAAAAGGGCCAAACCGGTCTCTCCACCGCGTTCGATCTGCCCACCCTGATGGGCTTGGACAGCGACCATTCGCATTCGGCGGGCGAGGTCGGCCGGCTGGGCGTGGCGATCGATACGGCCCGCGATTTCGACCGTCTGTTCGACGGCATCAACCTGGCCGATGTGTCGGTCTCCATGACCATCAACGCCCCCGCGGCCATCGTGCTGGCCTACTACTTTGTCGCCGCCGAACGGCAAGGCGTTCCCTTGGACAAGCTGCGCGGCACGCTGCAAAACGACATCCTCAAAGAGTATCACGCTCAGAACGAATTCGTGTTCCCCCCGCGCGAGAGCGTGCGGCTGGTGGTCGATACCATCGCCTTCTGCGCCCAGCAGGCCCCGCAATTCAACCCCGTTTCGATCAGCGGATACCACATTCGCGAGGCCGGCAGCACCGCCGCCGAAGAGCTGGCGTTTACCTTGGCCGATGGATTTCACTACGTCGAGCGCTGCCTGGCCGTGGGCATGGCGGTCGATTCCTTCGCCCCCCGCCTCTCGTTCTTCTTCAACAGCCACAACGACTTCCTGGAAGAGATCGCCAAGTTCCGCGCGGCCCGGCGGATTTGGGCTCGGCACCTCCGCGATAAGTACGGAGCGACCAACCCGCGAAGCTGGATGCTGCGATTCCACGCCCAAACGTCGGGCGTGAGCCTCCAAGCCCAGCAGCCCGAAGTCAACGTGATTCGCGTGGCCTATCAGGCCATGGCGGCCGTGCTGGGTGGATGCCAAAGCCTGCACACCAATAGCCGCGACGAAACGCTTTCGCTCCCCACCGAAGAAGCCGTGACCATCGCCCTCCGCACGCAGCAAGTGCTGGCGCACGAAACCGGCGTGGCCAACGCGGCCGATCCGCTCGGCGGCAGTTACATGGTCGAGGAACTGACCGACGCGCTCGAACGCGACGCCGAAGCCATGTTTACTGAAATCGACGAACAAGGCGGCATGATCGCCGCCATCGAGAAGGGCTATTTCCGTCGTCGCATCGCCGAGAGCGCCTTTGCCTACCAGCGTGATGTCGACGCGCATCGCAAACTGGTGGTGGGCGTCAATGCCTTTACCGACGAAGCCGGCCTGTCCATCCCCACGCTGCAAATCGACGCAGACACCGAGGCCCGGCAAAAGGATCGCCTGGCCCAACTTAAAGCCAGCCGAAATGCCCAGCAGGTACAAGCGGCTTTAGCCGATGTCCGCCGCGTGGCGGCAACCTCGGAGAACCTGATGCCAGCCCTGATTCACGCCGCCCAGGCCGATGTAACCCTGGGCGAAACCGTCGCCGCCCTGGCCAACGTGCTAGGACGCTACCGAGGCCCCGGCTAAGCCCCCAACTTCCAACCCAACCCCCCAGTCTCGAACCCCCAGCCCCTCCAAATGCCCCCCATCCGCGTTGTGCTGGCCAAACTAGGACTCGACGGTCACGACCGTGGCGTGCAGGTGGTAGCGCGCGCCCTGCGCGACGCCGGCATGGAAGTCATCTATACTGGCCTCTGGCAATCCGCGGCCGCCGTCGTCCGCGCCGTGGAAGACGAAGACGCCCAGGTGCTCGGCGTCAGCCTGCTCTCCGGAGCGCACATGACGCTGGTCCCCGAGTTGCTCAACCGGCTCCGCGACCGCGAGCTGGACCACGTGATGGTGATCGTGGGCGGCATCATTCCCGCCAGCGATGTGCCCAAGCTCCTGGAAATGGGCGTGGCCCAAGTCTTCACCCCAGGAGCCCCGCTGGGCAAAATCACCGATTTTATCCAAAACAAACTCCAGCCCTCGACCTGAACCTCAAGAACCCGTCACTTCCACAAACTCGTCTAGACAGAAACTGCATGCAGCCAGTCGCCGGCGGTCGAGCGACAGCGACACCGCCGGATAGCCCGATTCATAACCCGACGCGTTAGCGAGGGAGCCCCCCCGAATGTTCCTCGCTAACGCGTCGCGTGGCAATGAATAAGGCATTCACAACACCGGGGGCCATCTGCCCAACTCTGTCAAGCAAATGCCATCGAATCCTTTCCTGTCGCTGACTTGCCGCTGCTCAACACCGGGAAGTTATGAACAGCATTCTTTACCCTTTGATCTCAAAAATGGCTTCCACCTCCACGGCCGCGCCCGTGGGCAGGGCGGCAAAGCCCAGCGCGCTGCGGGCGTGGTAACCGTCGCCCTCTTTGCCGTACAGTTCGTGCAGCAAGTCCGACGACCCGTTAATCACGAGGTGCTGGTCCGTGAATTCCAAAGTGGAGTTCACGCACCCCAACAGCTTGAGCACGCGGAGATTGTCCAGCGTGCCATGCGTATGCCGGACAGAACGGAGAATCTTGACCATGCAATCGCGGGCCGCTTGATAGCCCTCTTCCACCGACACGCCGGCTCCGAGCTTACCTTTGAGGTCGCTCACGTGGCCCGAGGTGATGAGCAAATTGCCGGTACGAATGCATAAGTTAAGATAGCCCGGCGTCAGCGGTTCGAAGGTTAGCCCCAGATCCGCCGCCTTTTTTTCCGCACTCATCTCGTTGCGCTCCTCATATTGGTTGAAATCTCTTCCTGGTCAATGGCAAGGTTGGTGAACATATCGGAGAGGGCGCGCCATTTCAACCTCGCGGCTCGCGTCCCTTCAACCTTAAAAGTGGACAAATCATAACTTCCAGACATGGTCGCCTTTCGCGAAGCGAAAGCCGACCATTATTTCTCGCGCGATCCTGGGCCATGTTTACGGCGCCTGGAGCGGAACGGATCAGAAACAGTTGGGCAATGTCAGAACGGGAAGATCAACGGAGCCATCACCACGCAAACGATCATCACCACAACCGCAAAAGGGATGCCCACGCGCAAAAAATCGCCAAAGGTATAATCGCCCGGCGTGACCACAAGGGTGTTCACCGGAGAAGACACGGGGGTCATGAAAGCCGTGGAAGCGGCGAGCGCCACGATCATCGCAAATGGATACGGCGAGATGCTTAAATCGTGGGCCATGGCCAAGGCAACCGGCGCCATCAGCACCGCCGTGGCCGTATTGGAGATGAACATTCCCAAGATGGCGGTAATCGCAAACAAGCACATCAACACCAAGCGGGGCCCCGCGCCCCCCACCACGGCCAGCAGCCCATCGGCAACCAAGTCAACCCCGCCGGTTCGCTGCAGTGCAATCGAAAACGGCAACATGCCCACGATCAGCACCAGGGTCTTCCAATCGATCGAGCGATAGGCGCTGCTCAAATCCGTGATCCCCAGGGCGCCCATTAGCAAACAGCCCAACAGGGCCGCCAGCACATTGGGAATCAATCCAGACACCATCAGTCCCACCACCAGCACCAGGCAAGCCACGGCATGCCACGCCTTGCCCGGCGCGGGCAACACATCTTCAATCTCCACGGGCACCTGAATGACGACCAGATCTTTGCCGTTCAATTGCAAATTGCGAATGGCTCTCCAGGTTCCCACAACCAGCAGCGTATCGCCAACGCCCAAGGGCTGCGAGGTTAGCGTCGACGGAACCGTGTCGCGCCCCTGTCGCCGTCCAATCACCCGCAAGCCGTGCTCGTCGCAAAAATTTGCATTGACCACGGTATTCCCAACCAGCGCCGACGTGGCTGGCACCAGCACCTCGGCCATGCCAATTTCTTGCGACCGGTCAGAAAAGTATCTGCCCGAGAGGGGAAGCGGGGCCAGTCGGTATTCCCGTTGCAGTTGCTCGACCGTTTCCTCGGGAGCAAACCAATCCACGAATAGAATGTCTCCGCTTTCCACCACGGTGTTCGCGGTCGGTTGAATCAGCAACTTGCCGCGTTCAATGGCGATCAAACTGGCGTCGGTACCGGCGCCTTCTCTGATCTTGCGAACCGACTGGCCAACCAGCGGCGACGGGCCGGTTACTCGAAGCCGATGTTCTCGCTGAGCCAATTCATATTTATCAATCCAGTCCGCCAGCCGTGGGCCTTGGGCGCTCTGATGCGAGGCGCTCTTCTTGCCGAGCCAACGGCGGGCAAAGTACATGTAACCGATACTCAAAGCTAAAATCGGCACGCCGAACGGAGCGAAGGCAAAGAAGCTAAAGCCTTCGTGCCCTCGCCTCTCAAGCTCGCCGCTGACCACCAGATTGGGAGCCGTGGCGATCAACGTGGTCATTCCGCTGATCAGCGCCGCCATACTCAGCGGCATCATCAGCCGCCCAGGAGCAGATCCCGTGCTCTGAGCAATCCGCAGGGCCACCGGAATAAAGATCGCCGTCACCGCGGTGGAACTCATGAATGCCCCTAAGGTGCAGACCACAAGCATCAGGAGCGCCGTGAGCCGAGCCTCGTTGCTGCCCGCCTTGGCTGCCAGCCAATCTCCGAGCCCTCGGGCCACGCCGGTTCGCACCAATCCATCGCCGATCACAAACAACGCGGCGATCAACACAATGTTGGCGTCGCTGAAACCGGCCAGGGATTCCGCGGTGGTTACCGACCCTGTCAGCGGCAACGCCACCAGCATGATGAGGGCAACCGCGTCCATGCGAGGCTGGTTGATTGCAAACATGGCAATCGCAGCGCCAAGCAGGGCGAGAACCACGGCCAATTCGGTGGTCATTAAAAAGCCAAGAGAATTGTCGATCATGAGGATGGAAAGGGGAGTCGAGCTGGTGTCGCGACCAATCTTCACCCGAAGATGGAATCACGATAGGTTGCTCGCCCCTACTTGCTTTCAGCGGTGGCTTCCTTCTCAAGCCGGTTGAGCATTTCAATCAGGGTGTCGGTCATCTTGTGGGCTGCCTCCACTTCCACGCGATTGGTGCCGAGCCACGTTTCGTAGCCCCCCAATTTGTGCTGCGAGCGCGTGGGCAGATAGCCATAAGCCCCGTTGGCCAGTGAAATGGTAAAGGTGCGTTTGAGAGGGCCGCGGTCTTTGATTTCGAGCCCCGTTTCCGTGAACACCTCGAAGGGAATGGCGGCAATGCCCAAGTCGCCAATTCGAAACGCCTGCAGAATCATGGGAATCTGCTCGGGCCAATCCGCCATTTGCGTCACGCGCTCGGCGTAGGTCCGCTCGCGCGGATGATTCAGCGGCGCGTCGGCGGGGCGCGCCAGAACTTCGCTGGCCCAAGCGAGCATTTTTTCGTCGGGCTTGCGCACGCGAATCGGGATCTCCGTTTCGGCGGCAGCCAGCGTCACCTCTGTATGGTACTGGGTGTTTTCCAAGGCTTTGTGAACTACTTCCGCGGCCTCGTTGGCTACCACTCGCATCTTGCCATACGGCGGATAGCGAACCGGCTTCCTGTTGGGGTCAACTTCGGGCGTGAGATAATTGTTGTTCACATCACCACTGGTGCCGTTGCTCATGATGCCCACGAAGGGAGGATCCTGCTTTTCGGCGTGCAGCAATTCCGCGATCCGTTCGGCAAACATCGCAAAGTAATCGGCGGAAATCTCATTCGGCCGTACGCCGCCCACGTAGTGCAGCGAATAGTTGGCCAGCAAAGCCAGCGGGCGACCATCGGCCGCTTGCACCGAGAGGAACGAAATCTCAGGATCGACGGGGCCGGCCGGCTTGAGCAGGTGCTTGCCCGAGCCCGGGTTCATCTTCACGGTATCGGTCCCGCCAAATGGATTGGGATTGGGAACGCCCGGCTGAAGATACCAGCGGCGATTGAATACCTGGCCAGGCAGTTGACCCGATCCCCAGCCCACGCGAGCAGGTTCGAGATTCTTTTGGGCTCGCCGCAATCCATCCGCGATCCGCCGGGCTAAAAACTGCTGGTAATCGGTGAACGATTCCGTGGGCAACAGCGCGCTGCTGCCCCGCGCGCTGGGACCCGAGTGCGTATGGGTAGCCGACATCATCAGATGGCTGGCGGGAATGCCCGTTTCCCGTTCGGCCAGCCGCTTGGCCAGGTCAAATACTTCGCGCAGGATCCCCACGTTGTCGCAAATCACAAACCCTAATTGCGTTTCGCCGTCGTCCAATACCAGGCAGCGGGCGTGCAGTTCGTCGTGGATATGCTCCGCCTCGGGCTTACCCCAACCGCCCACAATGATCGCCCCCAGGGCGGGCGTAATGTTGCTGGTGGCGGCGCCCGCTCGAAGTTGTCGGGGCGAGTCTTTGACGGGCTGCTGGGCCGAAACAGGGGTCAGCGTTCCCCACAGCAACCACGCACCCAGCGAGGCAACTACGGTCGATATGCGGCGGCGAATCATCATCGGCGTGGGACTCCGGCGGAAGATGCAATAGGTGATACGCCAGGATCGCCGGCAGCGTAGGATGAACCACCCAGATAGGCCGGCGGGCGTTGGCATTAGGCCGAGTGTACCCTGGCAAACCGTCGCAGAAAACTTCTTTGCGGCCCCCCAGGGAACTTCCCACGACAAATTGCCACCCCCGCAACCCGAGAAACGGGTCCCGGCCAATAGGGGGCCAGTAAACGGCGGCCACGCAAGAAAAAGCTGTTTTCTCCGTTTCATCGCGGTATACTTTGGTGGCCGGTAGGGGGCTACCTCATTTCAGCATGTTCTCCGTCTCGTTCGAGAGTTCGCTTGTTCGCAAGGTTGCCATCGGGTCCTTGGGGTCGGTGGGTTCATGCCTGCGCGCCAAGCTTCACATCCGTACCAAAGATGCTTGGAGGAATGTTTGTATGCCGACCGTGAAAGACATTCTCAATATCAAAGGCGCCAAAGTTCACTATGTTCCCGTGCATGTCACCGTGCTCGATGCAACCCGCTTGATGAACGATGAAGGCATTGGCGCCCTGGTGGTTACCGAAGACGAGCGCGTGGTGGGCATGTTCACCGAGCGCGACGTGTTGCGCCGCGTGGTGGCCGAAGCCCGCGACCCGGCCTCTTGCACCGTGGGCGAAGTGATGACCGATCGCGTGGCTTGTTGCCGGGCCGATACCCAAATCAGCGAAGCCCGCAGCGTGCTCAAAAACCACCGCATTCGCCATTTGCCGGTCGTCACCGAAGATGGTCAGTTGCAAGGTCTGATTTCCATTGGCGATCTCAATGCCTTCGATGCCGACGGGCGCGAAACCACGATCTTTATGCTCCAAGAGTATCTCTACGGGCGAACCTGATCGGAAATCGCGGCTCACGCGGCAAATGAACGCCAAACGCGCCTGACGAGCGGGCGACCGTGTGGCCGTCCCCTCGTAAACAGCGTGCCCTCCCCCAACTGCATACGCCGCTTTGGAAGTGCTGCGCCCATCATGACCTCATGGCGCGCGCTTCAAAGCGGCGTTTTTTCACGCCCCAACCCCAGCCGCCTGCCCCGCCCGCGGTGGTCTTCCCATGCGTTTTGTGTGAGCCACCATACGGTGGTCCGCCTGGTTCCGGCGCAAATCGGTTGCATCTGCCGATATGAGCCTTTAGTCTGATTCAAAGACGGGGCTGCGCTCGGTTTGGGCGCCGTCTGCCGTTTAAGTGGGGACCATCGGTTTTTTGTTTGCTTCATAGGAGATGAGCCATGCTGCGTCCCGCCCGCGATCCTTCATCGTGTCCCGATTGTCGTTCGGTCGATCGCCGTGATTTCTTGTCGGCCGTTGCCGCTGGCGCCGCGGCGGCTAGCGCGCTTCCTTTACTGGGCAGCCAGGCCCACGCCGCTCCCAAGCGCGACAGCAAAGCCGAGCAAGCCGTAGGTCGGCTCTACGAATCGCTCACACCCTCGCAGCGCAAAGAAATGGCTCTCGGTTGGGATGATCCCCGCCGCACCAAAATTAGCGCCAACTGGAAAATCACCAACGCCACGATCGGCACCTTTTCCCAAGATCAACAGGCCATCATCGAAGAGATCGTGGCGGGCATCACTTCCGCGGACGGCCACGGCCGCATGAAGAAGCAGATGGAAATGGACTACGGCGGAATGGATAAGTTCGCCATCGCCATCTTCGGCAAGCCCGAAGACGATAACTTCGCGTTCGAACTCACCGGTCGACACCTCACCCTCCGGGCCGATGGCGACACCACGCCCGGCGCCGCCTTCGGCGGTCCGCTGATCTACGGTCACGGCGCGCCCGGCAATAGCGACAAGAACCTGTATTGGTATCAAACCCAACAAGCCAACGAGGTATTCAAGGCCCTCGACGCCGATCAGCGCAAGCAGGCCCTGCTCGCCCGTTCACCGCAAGAAAGCGCCGTCGAATTACGCGACAAAGGCGCGACCATTCCTGGCATCGCTGGTAAAGATCTCTCCAGCGACCAAAAGGAGCTGGTCCAGAAGACCCTCGGCGTGATTCTCGCTCCCTATCGCGATGAAGACGTGGCCGAAGCGCTCGAGTGCTTGAAGGCCGGCGGTGGTGTCGACTCTCTGCGGATGTCGTTCTTCCAGGGCGGCGATCTGGACGACGACGGCATCTGGGACGTGTGGCGGCTGGAAAGCCCCACGGTGGTGTGCCACTTCCGCGGCGCTCCGCACGTGCATGCTTACATCAACATTGCCACGCGTAGCCAGGGCTAAATTTCTGGCGTACTCCCGCGGTTTCCCTCGCCATCCAACCTTTGCCGTTATCAGCGATTTATGCCCAAGCAATATGTGGAGTTGCCTCGCGATACCAATCAGGCTCGCGGGCTGGGGGAATATGCGCTCGATTTTCTGCAGGGTCGTTGGGGAGAGCCGGGCGAGGCCGCATTGCGACAGGCCGAGCGATTCCACCTCGATAGCATCGCGTGCGCGGTTTCCGCCATTGCCTGCGGAACCAACGCCCCCCAGGTGCTGAGGGAAGAAGCTCTCGATTACGCCTGCTCCGATTCACGGCGCGGGGTGCCGCTGTTGGCATCCCGCGCTCGCGTTTTTCCGGAGAAGGCCGTCGCCGCGAACTCCGCGGCCGCTCGCGAGTGGGACGCCAACGGCACCAATTTTGGGTTCAACCCGGCCCGCAATGCCACGGCGGGCGAGTTTGGCCACAACGACTTTTACCCGGTGGCCGTGGCCGCCGCGCAATTGGCCGGGTTCGATGGCCGCGGCCTACTCAAGGCCATGCTGCTCATCGACGAGATCCGCGGCCGCCTGGCCGAGGTCTTCTCGCTCAAAACCTACAAGATCGATCACGTGGTGCATGGCGCCATCGCCTCGGCCGCCGTGTACGGCGCCGTGCTGGGCGCCACGGCCGAGCAGATCGAAAGCGCCATCGGCATGTGCGTGGCCCACTACATCCCCTTTCGGGCTATCCGCGCCGGCAAACAACTCTCCGACTCCAAAGGCGCCTCGGCCGCCATTAGCGCCGAGGTGGCTGTCCTCTCGATGCAGCGGGCCATGCGGGGCTTCGTGGGGCCGGCCGATATCTTCCGCAATCCCGAAGCCATCTTTTGCTTGTTCGAGCCGCCGGGAACCAAAGGCGTCAGCCCCTTCGACCTGGCCCTGGCCGCCACGGGCGACGACTTTGCCGTGGGGGGCATGCACTTCAAGCTCGGCCTGTACGAACATCAATCGGCCGGCGCCATCCAAGGGCTGATCGACCTCCTCGCAACCCACCCCCAAATCCTGCAAGACCCAGCCCAACTCCGCCGCCTCACCATCACCATTTACGAACCGGCTTTCGGCATCATTGGCGATCCGGCCAAACGCGACCCCCGCACCCGACAAAGCGCCGACCACTCGATGGTCTACATCGTGGCGACGCTGCTCCGCAAAGCTTATCAGCGGCAGCAAGCCGGCTGGCAAGAACTGATGCTCGTGCCCGCCGATTACGACGGCGCGGCTCTCGTCGCCCCCCTCACCCGCGCCATCATCGACAAGATCGACTTTGTGCATGGCGGCGAGGAATACGATCGCCGCTACCCCGACGGCATCCCCACCACGCTCGAGATCGACCATGCCGGCCTAGGGCTACTCTCCAGCGGACTGGTGATGTACCCCGCCGGACACGCCCGCAACACCACGGCCGACCTCGACCGTCTGCTGGCCCACAAATTTCGCGCCCTGGCCGCGCTGGGCGTAGCCGATCCGGCTGCGCTCCACAGCCGGTTCAGCGACCTGGCCGACAAGTCAGCCGAGCAAGTGCAAACCCTCTTCGACTTTGATCTGCTTTAAGAGGCGTCGATCGTTTCCAACCGTCATTCCCGCGACCACCGTCATTCCCGCGAAGGCGGGAATCCAGTCGCGGCGGTTTACTTCAGCACGGGGCAAACATCAAACCAATCGCGCCCGTCGCGCCAGATCCATTTATTGCACTCCTTGGGACCCCAGTAGCCGGTCTCATAGGTTGCCATCTCCGGCAGGCCCGTCTTTTGCCAGGACTTGAGGATGGGGTCGATCAGTCCCCAGCAGAGCTCCACCTCGTCGCTGCGGGCAAACAGGCTGGCGTCGCCCGTCATCACGTCCAGCAGCAACCGCTCGTAAGCTTCGGGCAAGGCCTTGGCGAACTTGGAGTCGAAACGGAAATCGAGATCGGTCAGCCGCAATTGCATGCCGGCGTCGGGCACCTTGGTTTGAAAGTGCAGCTGGATCCCTTCGGCCGGTTGAATCTGGATGACCAGCCGGTTGGCGTCCATTTTCTTCAGCCGGGCTTCCTCGAACATCAAGTGCGGCGGCTCGCGGAACTGGATCACGATTTGCGTGGTGCGGCAGTCCATGGCCTTGCCGCTGCGCAGGTAGAACGGCACGCCCTTCCAACGCCAGTTGCCAACCGAAAGTTTCAACGCGGCGAACGTGGCCGTATCGCTCTCGGGGTTGATGTCCTTGGTTTCGCGGTAACCGCGGTATTGAGCCCGGCAGGTGTTTTCGGCCACTTCGGTGGAATCGAAGGGGCGAATCGCCTCCAGCACTTTCACCTTTTCGTTGCGAACCGTATCGGCCTCGAAGCGGCTGGGGGGCTCCATCGCCACAAAGGTCAGCAACTGCAGCAAGTGGTTCTGGAACATGTCGCGCATCACGCCCGACTGATCGTAGTACCCGCCGCGGCTGCCGACGCCTTCTTTCTCGGCGGCGGTAATCTGAATGTGGTCGATGTAGTTGCGATTCCATACCGGTTCAAAAATCGTGTTGGCGAACCGCAGCACCAAAATGTTCTGAACGGTCTCCTTGCCCAGGTAGTGGTCAATACGAAAGATCTGCTGTTCTTCCAGGGCCTTATGCAGCGTGGCGTTGAGCTGGTGGGCGGTGGCCAGGTTGGTGCCAAAGGGCTTTTCGACAACCACCCGCCGCGGACCTCGCGACTCCTCGGTCATTTCGCAGGCGTGCAGCGCGTCGATCGTCGGCTCGAAGAAACGCGGCGCCGTGGCCAGGTAATACACGCGGCCCGATTCGGCCGTGGAGCCCTCGAGTTCCTGAAGGCGGCGTTCCAGAGCCCGCACCTCGTCGAGCTCCGCGATATCGCCCGCCTGATAGTGAACCGAGTTGGCAAACGTCTCCCAGTGCTCGGCCTTGAAGGCGTCGCCCAGATACTCGGCGGTGGTTTCCGCGAGACTCGCCCGCCACTGTTCGTCGGACATGGGCGTGCGAGAGTATCCCACAATTTTGGTTTGCTCGGGAAGCCGGCCCTTGCGCGACAGTTGATACAACGCGGGAATCAGCTTCCTGCGCGTCAGGTCGCCCGAGGCTCCAAAGATGACGATGGTTTGCGGCATCAAAGTTGTGTCTCCCACTCCGCCTTGAGTGCGTATCGGGGTCAGTGCCGAAGTGCAGCATAGCGGATTCTCGGCCGGTTAAGGAGGGAGGGGGGACCGTCCGCCATTCGAGTTTGGCTGCACCTCAACTTCGCAAGAACAGAGACCATCGATGATTTGCTTCCTGGGATCGGCAATCCTGGCTCGGTGAGGCAATGCTATCGAATGTTCCGCGCGCTGGCTTGTTCCCGCTCAACACCAGGAAGTTCGCAACCGGCCGCCTTTCAGGAGCTGAGACCTCAATATTCCTCGAAATCAATTGGCATCTTGGTCAGAATGGGCGGTAACGTATTTCGTCTTTGCCACGGCCGCCTTTCGAGACTTCCGGAGGCGGGGGCCGCATCAGCTTTGGTCTCTACGAGGGGAGCTTTCCGCCCATGAGTTTGCATCGAACCCGCCACCCGCTGGGGTTGGTGTTGTTAGGGATGGTGTTGCTGGCCAACGCTTCGCGCCTGCTCGCCCAAGACGCCGCCACGCCACGCCGCGAGCAACTTCAGCCGGCCGACGACCTTCAGGGGCCGCCCTATGTGACCTGCAAGGCCTGGGCGGTCGTCGACGGCCGAACAGGAAAGCTGCTGTTCGGGCAACAGGAAAATCAACCTTTAGACAACGCCAGCACCACCAAGATCATGACGGCCCTGGTGGTGCTGCGGTTGGCCCAGAACGATCGAGACATCCTTCAAGAGCAGGTCACCTTTTCAGAGCAGGCCGACAAAACCGCCGGCAGCACCTCGGGCATCGAGGCCGGCGAGCGGCTCCGCGTGGCTGACTTGATGTACGGCTTGCTGCTCCCCTCGGGCAACGACGCCAGCGTCGCCTTGGCCGAGCATTTCGGCGGCAGGTTTCCCCCCACCCAGGGCAACGCGGATACCGCGGAGGGGAACGGCGGCGATGAAAGTAAGACAGACAGCCAAGGCGACCAACCGCCCGTAGCCGCGCCCCCCACCGATGCCGCGGCCGATGCGGTCAACCGCTTCGTGGCCCAAATGAACCGCACCGCCGCCCAGTTGGGCATGAAGCACACGGCTTATAAGAATACTCACGGTCTCACCGCCAAGGGGCATCACTCGACCGCCTACGACCTGCTCATTCTGGCGCATGCCGCTCAGCAGCTCGACGACTTTGGCCACTACGTTTCCACCCGCCGTCATCAGGCCACGCTGGTTCGTGAGGGAAAACCGCCTCGCACCGTCGTCTGGGAAAACACCAATCGGCTTCTGGCCACCCAAGGCTACGACGGGGTCAAGACCGGAACCACCACGGCCGCCGGCGCCTGCCTGGTGGCCAGCGGACGGCGAGGCGACGACCACTTGCTGCTCGCCGTGTTGGGGTCGGCCAGTTCCGACGCCCGGTATGTCGACGCCCGCAATCTATTTCGCTGGGCGTGGCAGCAGCGGGGCCACAAGTGATGCCACCTGCCGCGCGCGACCCGTGCCGCTGCCGGGTGAACGAAGGAACACTTTGATCGGCCAAAAAATGTTTGACCGGCGGCAACCCCTCCTCTAGATTTGAGGTGGTAGGGATTTGGTCCCCCCCTGGTCTGGCAGGGTTGTATCCAGACAAGGCCATGTTCGCGCCGCACATCTCCTTGCTTTTCTTCCGCTGGACCAGTCCCCTTCAGGGGCTCAATAGAACCCTCAGGCCGTCCATCGCCTGAAGATGCCAATTCCATACGTGCTCTTCTCCACGGATCGACGGCCAAGTGGGCGACAGCTTCAGGAGGTTTCGTCATGGCGATTCAAACCACCACGGTCACGATCAACGCTGCTTTCCTTCGTGAAATCAAGGAGGATAACCAGCGGCTCAAACAATTGCTGAGCGAAATTCGGGCTGTTTTGGGAGCCGACAGCGGGCTCGAGCGGCTGAACCGGCACGCTCTCATGGAACGGCTCGAAGACCTTCGCGACCAGTTGGCCACGCATTTCTCGCTGGAAGAGGCCTTCGGTTACTTCGACGAGCCCCTTTCGGCGGCGCCCCGCTTATCGAGCCAGGCCGAGGAGCTTCGCCTGCAGCACGTCCCCCTGTTTGTGCAATTCTGCCAACTGGTGGAAGACGCCGAAGAAGCCTACCAGGCAGACTCGCATTCCAGGGCGTTCCACCTGGCCGCCTACCGCTTCCACGAGTGGGATGCCTTCTTCCAGGCCCACGAACAGGCCGAACTCGATCTGATCTTGGAAGCCTTCAATTCCGACATCGGGGTCGGCGACTAAGAGCCTATCCACTGACTCCCTCGCCCCTGGCGGGAGAGCGTTGGGGGGCCTGATGAAATGACCGTGACTTGGGATGGTTGCGGGAAAAAGGGTGTTGCAAGAGTGTTGCGCGTTGATCGTCACTTGCGCTCAACCCTGCCCGGCAAATCCAATGCGCATGGCCTGCACATCGCATTGGATTGCAAATTGACCCACGATCATCGTCACCCAGCAGAGCACCAGCGTGCCACTCTAATACCCAGCGCCACCAACCCAGCGCCAAGAAAACTCCCACCAAAAACCAGCCACCGCTCCGCCTATCCCATAGATTCACAGCCTAGGAGCGAAAGCCGACTTGGGGGGCGAGGCGGGAGCGCGAAGCTCGGCGAGCGTGGCCACGAGTTGCCGGGGGTCGTCGCTCGAAAGCGAATCGGGCCGGTAAGCCAGCAGCGGCACGATTTCTTCCGCCGTGCCTCGCGTGCCGTTGAGATGCAGCTTGGCGCCGGCCTTGCGAACGCGGTCGGCCAGCGAAGCATCTTTGGCCAACCAGGCCGGCCAGATGCGGATGGTTTCGACGCCGGCCGCCACGTAGGCTTCGATGTCGTCTGGCTTGGCGATCAGGCCCAATTGCCGCGACTTGGGGAGCAACTTGCGAAAGGCGACGGCCTGCTCCACGCTGCGCACGCCGACAATGGTGCGGCTGGGCTGGCCGAATTTGAGGATGGTCCGTGCCACGCGTCGATCATAGGTTTCACCGGATTCTTTCAGATCGAGCAGCACGTCGATCTTGTCGTGGCAAACACTGAGAACATCCATCAACGTGGCCACTGGCTCGCTGGCATACTTCTCGCCAAATTTTCGGCCGGCGTCGAGCTGTTTGATCTCGCCCAAAGTTCGTTCGCCGACCAGCCCTTCGCCGTTGGTCGTGCGGGCGAGCTTGGCGTCGTGCAGCAGCACCAGGTGACCGTCCTGCGTGGTGCGAACATCGACCTCCACCGCCGTGGCCCCGACTTCGATGGCGCGGGCCGTGCTGGCCAACGTGTTCTCCGGCCGCTCGGCGCTAGCGCCCCGATGGGCCACGATCTGCACAACCCGCTGCGCGGCGAGAGCGGTTGGGGACGGCTTTTCTTGAGCGAGGAGGCTGGTTGGCGGGATGGCGAGAAGAAGCACCCAACAGGACCAGCGGCTGGCAACATCGAGCATGGCAACATTCCCTCCTATTAACGCGGCGGCGGTCGCACATTTTCCTGAATGTTCCCGTACGAGGGTTGCCCAATCAAGCAAATGTCGGGGAAAATGTTCCTGTTAGCGTGCCACTGCTTGCGGTCGAATGCCGTTTTCCCCGCAGGGCACGTTTGCCACGGCCCCAAGCAGTGCGAGGCGGAGGCGGGCGTTCTACTTTGTTGGCCAAGTCGTGGGCGATCCGGCACTGCTTGCGAGCGTGGAAAGTGAATTGGTGGTGGCGGGTCGATTCGCTCGCAAACAGTGGCACACTTCGGTTGCACTTGTCGATGTGCCATGAGTTGGGGAATCCGTGGGTTATTGAGTGCTCCGGTTCACGGCTTGGTTTTGCGGCGTTTGAAGTCTAAACGCGGGAGCCTTGCCTGTTTTCGCATCCGCAGCAGTTCGGATAGCAGGCGTGTACCCGAGAGTTGCTTGTTCGTCTTCGCGTTAAACGTCTCCACGAGTTGTTGAAGTTCTCGGGGGGATTGGCTGAGACGATCTGCCGGTATCCCAAGATCCCGATAGGCTTCCGTCAGCGCGTCGCGCTCGTTATCGGTAATTGGTTCGAGGTTTCGGCGGATTTGAGTCAGAACTTCATCGAGACGCGTGCGAGGATACACTCGGTAGCCTTCCAGCGCTTTGGGGAGTCGAGAAGATGCCGGCCCATCCAATAGGACAAAAATTGGCTTATTCCAGGCGATTGCAGCCCCCAACTCCACCATGCCCATGGCATCGGGCTTGGAGTCCGGTGACACAATTACAATGAATGCATGACATTCCGCAAGCGCCTCCCAGATAGCGTTGCCGATCGCTTGGCCCACAGGGACACTCGCGTCGTGAAAGGGTTGCAGACCCTCTGCTTGCAGTCGGTCGGCAACATCGGCCGCAAATTCCCGATCACGGGAGCTGTGGGAAACGAATACGTCGAAAGTTGGAGTCGCGGTAGCCGTCATTTTCTCACCCGGCGTATCAATTCGGCTAGGTACTTGTCAAAGTCGTTGATGTGAAATGCCTTCTTTCCCTCAATTATATCGGGGATAGCGTCAAACGAGACATGGCAAAGCACGGGAACAATCCGATAATTCTGCCTTCGCCCCCAAGCAGCCCCAACTTCTAGCAAAACCCAAGGTCGATCAATCGAGTCGGGCGTGAGCAACACGACCAATTCGCGTGACACCTGGATTTCGGTACGGATCGATTGCGGAATGCTATCGCCTCCGTTAATGTCCCGATCGTCGCGAAAAGTTGTGGCACCCGTTGCGTCGATCTTCTCACAGATAAGTGGCAATCCACTTGTCGGCTGTCGCATGGCTGACGAAGACTTGATACTCCGGCTTTGGTCTCGATTTCTTGTTCGCCTTATTCGCCGATTTTTGCTTCGACATCGATTTGGGTCTCGGCTAACGGCGAAATTCCGTGAGTTGCATAAAGAATGAGTTCGCCCGCCGCCGACGCAATGCTCTATTGGCAACGGCGCTGTGACTGAGTTCATTCGGGACAAGAACCATAGGACGTGAATCGGCTGCAATGCCCCTTCATTGCGGCCCGGTGCTGTCGTCCATCCCCTGAATGTATTGTCGCAGCCGCTCAACCTCGTCGGTCACGTGCCGCAGCTTGAGCATGTTTTCCACGCGCTTGATCAGTTCCAGCTTGTTGACCGGCTTGGAAAGGAAGTCGTCGGTGCCGGCATTCACGGCCCTTTCGATATCGCCCAGTTCGTTGAGGGCGGTCACCATCAGGATCATGATGCCGCGGGTGGCCGGGTCGCCCTTGAGCTGCTTGGAGACCTCGAACCCGCTCAGCTTGGGCATCATGATATCGAGGAGAATCAGGTGCGGCTTGAAGCTGGCCACCTTTTCCAGCGTATCGCGGCCGTCGACGGCGGTTTCGATATCGCAATCGAAGCCGGACAGGTAGGCATCGAGCAATTCCACGTTGGTGGGATTATCGTCGGCAATCAAGATCCGGCTGCGTTCGGTCATTGGCTGGCCTGAAGGTTCCTTGGCCCAAGTGGGAGAGCAACGGCGAAGATCGCGAACCGCGATTATACGACAAGCCGGGGTAAATGCGAAAGCGGCCAATCAACGGCTGGCCGCCGCGCTGTCATACAGCGCCACACGATTTGAGTGCTGTGCCTCGTCCCAGGACGTGGGAACAGGCCGGGTTGGCGCGCTGTTGTGGCAAGGCCGCCAGCAACTCTTCGCCGAGGCGGCCAGGCTACGCCTTAAGGGGCAAACACGAACTCGGGCGAGTTGGTCAGAGCCCAAACCATGTCTTCCATTCGCTCCCGCCAGTCTGCCTGAAGCCGGGCGGTGGCGGGGTCTCCGCGGCGGGCCAGCTCTTCCAATTCAAGCTTGACGGTGGTGGCATCGGGGTGAAGATGGTTCGACCAACTGATGGCGTGCCGCGGACGATACTCAATGATCCGCGGAGCATCCGCCACGGCTCGGTCCTTATAGCTGGGCGAGAGCAATTCGTGGAACATGTGCCGCTCGGCCGAAGTTGGCTCGCGGGTGAGCACTTGCAGGAAAACCTGATCGATGAGCTTTTCCAACGGCTGTTCTGCCAGGGCCAGGTCGACCAGATTGCCATTGTCGGAAAGTCGCGTGAGCCGATGCCCTAGCACGCCGTTCGCCAGCACCAACGGCTGCAACACCATGGGTTCTTGCTCGCGCACGCTGACGGGGTCTTGCCGGCTGTCACGCCAACCGAAGGTCAGCAATACATCGACCACGCTTTGGGCCGCGGGCAATGCCAGGGCGGGCCGGTCGCGTTCGTTGGAAAGCGAGGTGAATTCCCAGGCCCTGCGGGGATCGCCAAAATTCATGAAGTCTTGAGGGCGGCGGAGGTTGTCGGGGTCGAATGTTAGAACCTCGGTTTCCATGGCCTTGCCCACGGCGGCGTGGAGCGAATCCACCACCTGCTCGGCTTCCAACCGGCGACGCTCAGGACCAGAGAACAGCGGATCATCGGCGTCCCTGACCTGGCGCTGATAGGTTTGACTCGTCAGAATCTGCCGGGCCAGGTGTTTGAGGTCGTAACCCGAGGCCGTGAAATCGCGGGCCAGGAAATCGAGCAAATCTGGATGGCTGGGGCTGGCGTCAAACCAATCATCGACCGGCTCAACAAAGCCGCGGCCCAAGTAACGCTTCCAGACGCGATTGACCAATACCTGGGCGAAGCGCTGATTGGCCGGCGCCGTGAACAGAGCGGCCAGGCGGGCGCGGCTATCTTGGGGATTTTGCAAAAGTTCGGGCGGCAATTCGTCGGCCACGATCTGTTCCAAGGGCCAGGCTGGCTCGAGTGAGGTTCCCGCCTGGAGCGTGACCTTCACCAGCGGGCGTCGGGCCAACTCGGCCGTGGGCACCGAACTGGTGGCCGGAATTTTTTGATTCCCTCGCAGCAGCATCGCCGCCAGGTGGAAGGTATCGCCCTGCTTGTAAGGATGATAGGGAGCATCGTGGCAGCGGGCACAACGCAGGTCAACGCCCAAGAAAGCCTTGGAAAGCACGAATGCCTTCTCTGCCATGGGGGCATCGTTTTGCGACGCCATGCCAAAGCCGGCCGGGCCGCCGTAATAGGTGCTGCCGCCCATCATCACGGCTTCGGTCACGAAACGGTCGAGCGGTTTGTTATCCAGGAACGATTCATGAATCCACCAGCGGAAAGGGCCGGTGTTGTTGAGCTTGGGTTTAAGCAGACCGGGGTTTTCGGCCAGCACGTCTTGCCAGTAAGGAACCCAGTGGTCGGCCCAGCGGGGGTCGGCCAAGAGCCGCTCGATGGCTTGCTCGCGCCGCGTTTGCGGAGGATTGCCAAGGAACGCTTGGATTTCGTCCAACGTGGGAATCACGCCTACCGTATCGAGCGTGACACGGCGGAGGAAAGCCAGGTCGTCGGCCAGGGGTAGCGGCTCCGCTCCGGTTGCTTTGAGCTTCGCAAGAATGAAGCGATCTACCGGGTGCGAGTCGCCGGCCGCCTTGGGCAGCTTGATTTCAGGGAGCGACGCCACGAATTGCTGGGCCAGGTTTCGACGGGTCTCCCAGTACGCGGCCGACTGCTGGCGGATCAACGCGCGCCGCTGCGCGTCTAAATTCGCCAGATAATCGCGTTGCTGGGAAACGAGCTGTTTCCAGTGGGCTTCGGTGTGTTCTCGATGCTTGTTGCCGGCAGACAGGATCGCGAACGTGCCCGACGGCGTGGAGGTGTTGAGCGAGAGCTCGCCGGTTTCGAGCCGTCGGCCCGAGCCGCCAATCAGGGCTTCGAGGCGGAACACGTGTGATTTGCCATCGAGTTCTACTTCAACGATTTCTTCCCGATGGCCGAACGGCACAGGCCGCATGTTGGGAGCCGCCGGAGGCGGAAGTTCAGGCACCGGAGAATGGCCGCCGGAGTTTTTGCCGGGGAAACCCGTTTGGACGGCCAGGCTATCGTCGATGAACAGACGAGCGGAACCCATCGAACGGAGCAGCAAGCGGTGCTTGCCGGCCGGGAGGGCCACGTTGCCGGTCGCCCTGAGGAGAAGCGGGTTGGGCCAATCGGCAGATACGGCGTCCTCGTTGTATTTCTTGGGAATGCCGGTGATGGCAAACTGATGGAGCACAAAGTAGTCGGCGGCCTGGGCCGGGATGAGGTCCCACGAGTTGGCGGTCGATGGCACGCCCACATCAACAATTTCGACCACAACCTCGCCCTCGGCGGGCTTCGCCAACGGCTTGATGACAACGGGCTTGGCGTGATACCGCTCGGCAAATCGTGCGGCAGGCAATGCCGAGCGATACAGGGCGACTTCGTCGATAGCGCCGTGGAACGAGTTGCTGGCCGCGCCCCCCATCGACGAGCCAATCCAGACTTCGTCGTTATCGACTACGGGGGCGTCGGTGGTGGCGCCGCCCATATCCCAGGTGCCCGTCGTGGCGCGACCATCGATATAACCGCGAATGGAATCGGGCTGGCCAAAAGTGTAAGTCACGGCGACATGGTGCCAGCCAGAGCTGAGCGGGAACTGATGTTGGCTGGTCCAGCGATGCCAGTCATTGGGGGTGTTGTTCTTTGCGCCACGGAACAAGAAATTAACCGTTGCACCCGTGCCGCTGGAACCGTTCAGTCGCAAGGCGTAGTTCTGGTTGTCGCGCGAGAACCCGGAGTTGAAAAGGCGGCCCTTGCCCACGATGTACATATAGCGGCCGGCGGTGAGTTGCCGAGGATTGACCCAGGCTTCCAGCGTAATGGAATCGCCCGCCCCAAAATCGAGGGGGCTTTCATCTCCGGGATCGGCGATCCGATAGTAATCGCCCACGCCATCGAACTGAGCTGCCTGGTTGTCGCTGCTAAAGTCGGGGAACGCCTCGCCGCGCGGCCCTGCAACGCTGGTTACGTTACCCTGGGGCTTGCCTGTCAGCTCGGGAAACTGAGGAGCATGGTTGGCAAGGGTGGATTTGGTCTCTGAAAATCTCCAGTAGCCCACCGGGTGATCGGCCAAAACCTGCTCGGCGTAGGAATCGGCCACACGCTTCGAGGGGTTGGCTGGTTTGGTATCGGCCGGGGTGGCTTTGGTCTCGGCGTTGGCCGTCTTCGCTTCGGCCGTCTTCGCTTCGGCCGTCTTCGCTTCGGCGGCAACCGCCGCGTTCAGCAGGCCGTTTTGGCCAACGACCAACACGGTAGCGACAATCGCGAAGTAGGGCAAACACCAAGCACTGCGGGAACGGTCGAACATCCGAGTCTCCGGGTGGGGCGAGCTGAGGAGCAGGGAGGGAGGTTGGAAGGAAAGGATCCGGCCAACGAATCCAAAGCGATTTCGAAGTCATTCTCGCCTGGCGAGATACTCTCTATCTTGTTTGTGCGGTGCGGTTGAATCTCAAGCTGCAATCAACGAAGTTGCTCACTGGTTAAGAGTTACAATGTATCAGAGATTCTACATCTATTCAACGGAACGGGGCGCCCCGCGCTCCACCGGGGGCATCCTCGGCGCCTTCGATCTCCCCCAGTCTGGAAAAGCTTGATGTTCTCGCCCGACCAATACGAATTGCTCGATTTTGGCGAGGGCCGCAAGCTGGAGCGAATGGGAGGGCTGCTGCTTGATCGCCCTTCGCCGGCGGCTATCGGCGAGAGTCGACGCCAGTCCGATCTTTGGGAGAAATGTGCGGCGCGCTACGAAACGACAACGGACGAAGTTCCGGGAGACGCGAGAGGAACCTGGCGTTCGAGGAACGCCTTGCCGCCGCAATGGCTCGCCCGCTGGCAGTCGCTAACTCTGGAATTGCGGCCCACTCCTTTTGGTCACGTGGGCCTATTTCCCGAACATGCCGAAAATTGGGACTGGCTGACACGTTTGATTGCCGAGCGCACCGCCACCGGTGGCAAAGCCCGGATGTTGAATCTATTTGCTTATACGGGCGGGGCGACGTTGGCCGCCGCGGCAGCAGGGGCGGCGGTGGCTCATGTGGATGCAGCCCGCAATGTTGTGGGTTGGGCCCGGCATAATGCGGAGCTATCGGGCTTGAGCCAGGCTCCCATTCGGTGGCTCGCGGAGGATGCGAGTTTGTATGTGGCCCGGGAACGGCGGCGGGGGAAGCAGTACGAAGTGATCGTGCTCGATCCGCCCAGCTATGGCCACGGACCCAAGGGGCAGACTTGGGTTCTGGAACGCGACTTACCGCGGTTGCTCGCCGACTGCGCGGCGATCCTGTCGAGCGAGGCCTTGGGCGTGTTGTTCACGTGCCATTCGCCCGGCTTTGGACCTCGGGCGTTACGCGCGGCTCTGCTCGCGGCCGGCCTTCCCGTGAAAGAGGGACGGGGGGAAGCCAACGACATGTGGCTGAAAACCGCCGACGGTCGGCAACTGCACGCCGGTGGCGCGGTGCGGTGGCAGGCTCGATAAACGGCGATTTGGCCGCGCGTTTTAGAAGGTTTGCTGCATCCAGCGCACGGCTCGCGAGAGCAGGGTTTGCGGCGCGGTGTAAATCTTGGCTCTTCCCTTGAGCCCTGCCCTGAGGCGGCCTTGCTCGTCGTCGAGAACCACGATTGCCAAATAGGTTTTCTCGGCCGAAACGTCTTGTTGAGCCTTGGTGTCACTGGCCGAGCGGCGCTGGGTGACTTCGCGCCGAGCCACGATATCGACCTTGCCTTGCCAGGTTTCGCCCGGATCTTGCTTGAGCATGATCTCCACGGCTTGCCCTTCGGTTACAAATTCCACATCGCCGGGGTGAATATTCAGCACGGCTTCCCACCGTTCACCATTGCCCACGTAGCAGAGCAGGACTCCCGCGTTGAGCACCGCCCCCAGATTGTCGCGATCGAAGGGGTAGCCTGACCATTGTGGCAGTTCGCCAGATTGTTTGGCGGGGTTGGCGATGGCCGGGGGAGAAATGATTTTTCCAGGGCGCGGCGCGACCGGCTTGAGCTTGGCCAGATCTGCCTGTTTGGTGGCGAGTTGTTGTTGGAGGGTGGCGATGGATTCGCGAAGTTCTTGCTCTTGGGAAATGACTTCTGGCTGAATAAATCGTTGGCGAAGCGCCTGTTCCAACTTGAGTTCTTGCTGAACCAACTCGGCTTGTTGGGCGAGCATTTGTTGGGTCAATTCGAGATTGACCAGTTCGGCCAGTTGCTCGTTGGCCGCCACCGGTTGCTGGCGCTTCACGAGCACGTTTTGCAGCACGCCGGGCGTGTGAACGTAAACAGGCTCGGCGTCGTGCGGCTCGATGGTGAACTCGCACTTCACGCGGTGCGGAAAGGGCACAAAGGCCAGCACCGCAAAAACCGCCGCCAGTACGCCCAGCGTGGCCAGCAAATTGCGGCGTTTCACCTGTTCGAGCCTCCCCGGGGCATGAAAGAATTTTCCTAGTTTCCAAAGCGGCATGATCACCAGCCCAAACAATGACAGGCCAATCATGATGTGGCCCAGCGATTCCAAGCGATAGGGTTCAAACACCTTCAGCAGAAACAACATAATCGAAACGGTGATAACCCAGCGATAGGCCACGGCCGCGATGGCGTAAGCGGCGAAGAAGCCGCGGTTTTGCTGGGGCAACAACGGATCGTCGGGCTGCTTCATGCCCAGGCACCAGCGGGCCATGGCTCGGTTAAGAATGCGGGTGGCCTTGGTGCGAAGATTGGGGATTTCGCTGAGATCGGAGAGGATGTAGTAGCCGTCGAACCGCAGCAGCGGGTTGGCGTTGAACAGCACGGTGCTCACCGAGCACACGAACATCAAGTTCAGGCAAAGGTGATTGAACAGCCCCGGCTGGCTGAACCACCACAAGAACGTGCAGATCGAGGCGATGATCATCTCGATATACATGCCGGCGGCGCCAATCGCCGCCCGCTGCCACTTGCTGGGGAGCAGCCAGCTATCGGAAACATTGCAATACAGGCAGGGCGTGAACACGAGAAACATGGCGCCCATTTCGTGACACTCGCCGCCAAAATGCTTGCAAGATAGACCGTGGCCGAACTCGTGCAGAATTTTGGCAAACGACATCGCCACCAGCAGCCAGGCCGAGTTGCCCAGACTGAAGAACTGGTAGAAGTCGGGGAGCCGTGACTGAAACACGTGAAACTCAACCGTTACCAGCAGCAAGGCCGAAAGCCCCAGGGCAAGAGCGGCGAGCAGCACCGCGGGCGAAAACAGCCAGCGCGTGCCGGGAAGCATCCAGGTAAGCAGTCGGTCGGGGTCGATGCCCCGCACGCGCAGCGCCAGCACGTTGGCCAGCTTGGCGGTGAGCATCCGCTTCTTCTGCTCGCGGCGACGCTTCAGCAACTGCTCGCCCTGGCCAGGAGCATCGGCGGTAACCAGGCCCGACTGATGCAGGCTGCTAATGAACTGCCACAAGTCTTGGAGCGAAATGCGTTCCGGCGAAAAGCGGCGATCGTACTCGCGCTTCACCTGTTCGAGGCTGCGGTTGCCATCGAGCAGGGTCAGTACGGCGTATTCTTCGTCTCGGAAGCGAAAGTAGCGAAGCCCCAGGGGATCTTTGACCACCCAACTGGTGCAGCTCTGGTAGCTTTGGCGACGGATCGCCAGGTCGGCCCTGATGCGCAGCGGCAGCGGGCGCTCGCTGGCTTCGAGCGATTCGACGGGCTCGGGCGGAATCGTGGGGGCGATCATGCGATGGTTGCGCGCCGAGGTCTCGGCCAAAAGGTTTACTTGGTGCTGGCGGGACCGGCAGTGCCCGAAGTGGTGTTGCCCGAGGCGGTGGTGGGGTGCGATGCCGCCTCGGCCTCGACGAGCGGCGCTTCGACCGGCACATCGGGATCTTCTCGATGAATCAACATGCGAACCTGATGGCCGGGCCGCAGCAAGAATTGCCCCTGCTGCTGGCGGTTGGTCACTTCCGCCCAAACGCGGTACTGCCCTCCCGCATGCACCAGCGGATTGACGAACACAACCTGCCCTTCAAAGGGCTCGATTCGCCCGTTCTCTAGTTGAACCTGGACGGTGACCAGGCGGCGCACGACTTCTTGGGGACCAACTTCGTGAACTCGAAGAAAGCCTTCGACCCGCAAGCGGTCCATGCGCACCAGGCGGAGCAGGGGTTCGCCCGCTTGGACCCACTCGCCACGGCGTTTGTAGATTTCGACCACCAACCCTGGCAGCGGGGATTGCACTTTGCGGCGTTCCAGGGCCAACTCGGCGGCTTCGATATCGGCCGCCTTGATCTCGGTTTGAAAACGGGCCACTTTTTGCTCCCGCTCGGCCTGTTCCACGCCGAGATCGCCACGGTCGCGGGCCAGGCGAAGCCGGCGGAGCTCGCCTTCGGCAATGGCGTTGGCCGCGCGGCGATTGCTCTCCTCGGCGGCGCTCAACTCGGCCGCGGCAACGTCGGCCGCGGCTTGCGAGTAGCGAACGTCGATATCGTTCGTCGCCTGAAACTCGGCGCTGGCGTGTTCGGCCACGGCGCCTTTGTATGCCGCTTGCACCTGGCGATCATCGATTTGCCCAATCAGGGCATTCTCAGAAACCAGGTCGCCTTCGCGAACCTCGAGCCGGAGCAAAACGCCAGCATCTTGGGCAGGCAAGGTCACTTGCTCCAGCAGCGAAACCAGGCAGTGATCGAGCACAATCGAGTCCGCCGCGCCGGGCGACTCAGCGGTGGAAAGCCTGGTGGTCCCGCCCGGTTGGGCGGCGCTGGGCAATTGCAGCGTTTGAGCCGAGGGGTTGATCGCAGTGGTTGCCGATGGATTGGTTGCGGCGGGATGGGTCCCCGACGGACTCGTGGCCTGGCGGTCGGAACCTGGTGGGCCGACCAGGAAAGCGGCGGCCAACATAAGCTGGGCGGCAAGGTGCTGGGCGGCAAGGTGCATGCGTGAAACCACTTCCTCGCACGAGGTGAACGTGCGAAACCAGGGACTTGCGAATCGTTTCTTGCTCGTTAACATCTCTGCAAGCCGCGGAGAACTTTTAATGCCTCTGCGGTCGTTTGCGGTTTACCCGCGTTAAGAGGGAGTTCTCTTGCGAAAAGCCCTGCGGAAAATCGGTACGGAACTTCGGCGCCATCAAACGCAAAGCAAGGTCGGCCAGCGGAGTTTTTCGAATTTACCGCCGCCAGCTCGCCGTTTAGAAGAATACGCGCGACTCGAAAAACTCCCAAATATCGTGGAACCAGACATAGCCCAAGCTACGGCGACCGCAGTGCACCTTCACCAGCGCGGCGGCGCCGGAGCGGGGATGCTGCATTTGCGATTTATCGAACAACACTTTGAGGAGCACGGTGCTGCCTTCTTGCGAATCTTCTTCGGCCCGATCGTGAACCTCGACCAGCTCGCCTTGGTACTTTTTGCCAGGCTCACTGGCCAACATGATGGTCACCGGCAGCGGCGTGCCGTTCGACTCCCGCCAGGCATCGAGCACGTGCCCCATCCGCACCTCAGGCATGCGAACAAGCAGTTCCCAATCGGCGTCGATGCGCGCCACGGTCAGCAGCAATTGCCCAGGCTGCACCGGTCGGTTGGCCAGCAGGTTGCGAACGTCCCAGGTGGTTACCTCGCCTTCGATCGGGCTGGAGATGTTCAATTGGGCCAGCCGGGTTTCAAACAGGGCAAGTTGAAGCTTGAGACTGATCAATTGTTGGCGCAGCTGGGCTTCTTCGCCTGCCAGCCGAGCGCGTTCGGCCTCTTCCAGCCGTTGACCATCGAGCAGGCTGGCGCGCACCGATGTTAAACGTTCGAGGGCGGAAGCCGCTTCGCCCTGCAGACGAGCCTGTTCGACTTCGAGATCGACATTCTGCAACTGCACGAGCGGATCGCCGAGTACAACATGCTGACCGTGCTTGACGAAGACATCTTTAACCACGCCGGAGGTGGCCGCGAACACATCTTGGCGATGGATCGGTTCGAGCTGGCCATCCCCCTCCAGGGCAAAGTCGGCGGGGATCACGAACAGCAAGGCCAGCACCGCGAGCAACCCGCCGCCGATCAGGGCAAACTTGGGCCAGCGACGCGTTCGTTGCACCACGGTGGTGCCGCCCAGCCATTTCCACACCGGCATGAGGAACAGGCCGCGGTGTTCGAGGGCGTTGCGGAGGGCGAGCGTGGACTGGTGTGAAACAGCTTCCAACCGGGGCGTGGCCCCGTCGGGCAGGGTATCGGCGGTGAATTGCTCGATAATGAGCAAGCCCAACAGGGGCGGCGGCACATGGCCGGGCTGCTCTTGTTTTTCGTCGGGCGTGGCTAGTTGCAGTGGCAATACCACCACCAGGCGACTTTCGGCCAGGTCGACATATTCCTGAACGGCATCTTCCACTTGGGGTGGCAGGTCGTCCGAAATTCCGTGATACCAAAGAGGCTCTCGAACCGCGGCCATCACGTCGGACAGGTGGTTGAGAGCCCGCACGGCGTCGCTACGTTTGTCGAACACATCTTGGCCGCTGATCGCCTCGACCTGATACTTGCCACGATGCAACACGGCCACACTCAAGCGGTCGCAACCAACCAACCGCCGGCCCTCGTTGGCGATGGCGAAGCATACGCCGGGCAAATCCAACTGGCCGTGAACTCGCGATACGAATTCCTGGAGCGGCCCCAGCACTTCTTGCCGGGCGGAAACCACTCGCATGGCCTGGCGGCTGGCGAAATCGGCCACAACCTGGCACATTTCGCCCAGGAACTGGGCATGCCCACTGTAAATGGAGGCGGGGCGGCCCGCCTGTTCGAAGATTTCGACAATAAATCGCGTGTTGCGGCCGCGATCGCGAACCGGAGCCGCCACCGCCACCAGCTGGGTGGGGTTGAGCTTGCCCTGGGCGCCTTCGGCCCCCGGCACAACCACCAAGGGTTCTTCGGCCTGGTCCGCGGCGGCAAGCAAGTGACGGTGAATGGCTGCTTGTTCGGCGCTGGCTAACGCCTGTTGCAGCTGAAATTGCTCATGCAAACACCATTGATCTTGGGCATCGCGTGCCCAAACCGCGGCGGCAATGGCATTGACCGCGCCGGCAACCTTGGGGAGGAACTCCGCAAAGAATGCGTCGCTATCAGCGCTTTCTTGAGCGAGGCCACGGAGCTGCTGTGTCAGCGTTTGTAGTGAGCGCCATGCGTGCAGCACATGCTCCACGCCCGGCGAATGACCCGTTGACACAGACCGCCCCTCCCGCTTGGCAATTGGATCGGATGGAAATGCATCCCGCCGATGCTCCCCGATCCGCCTTGAATTTGGAGCCGCGGCATCTTGCGCAGCAGAAGTTGATAACCCCCCAGGCAGAGTTTGAGTCTATTCGCGAGGGTGCGTTACGTCAACGAAATGCCGCCCGGCCGGGGAGCGGTATTTGCCTCGGGGGCGCCCCGACATGCGCATTAAACGGCACGAGCGGACCCTCCTAGGGGCATCTGCCTACTGCACAGGCGTTTCGATATCTCTATACTGTGAGTTGTAGGCCTTGCCCGCCACATCGCCCGATTGTTCGTGGAACGGATTCGAAAACATGGTTCATGCCTCACATGGAATGCGCGCTTCGCACGAAAACCACGCCCCAGCCGGCGTGGCTGCCGAAATCCTGGCGGGGTTGACCGAAACGCAACTGCAGGCGGTGCGGCATCTGGATGGCCCGCTGCTGATTTTGGCCGGGCCGGGTAGCGGCAAAACGCGGGTGATCACGCACCGCATTGCCTACATGATTTCGCAAGGTGTGCCAGCTTCGCAAATCTTGGCCCTCACCTTCACCAACAAGGCGGCCGAAGAGGTTCGGGCTCGGGTGGCGACTTTGGCGCCCGGCAAAAGGGTGTGGACCAGCACGTTTCACCGGTTTTGTGCCCGCATCTTGCGAGAGTTCGCCCCGCTTGTGGGTTTGGCGCCGAACTTTGTGATCTACGATGTCGGCGATAGCCGCAAGGTGCTCAAGCGGGCCATTGAGGAGTCCGATAAAGACCCCTCGCGGTTCACGCCCGATCAAATCGCCGCCGAAATCAGCCATGCCAAGAACGCGCTGCTCGCGGCCGAAGACTACGTCGCCACGCCTGGCAAACCACTGGGGACCATCACGGCGGCCATCTACCCGGTCTATCAGCGGCAACTGCTCAAATCCAATGCCGTCGATTTCGACGACCTGCTGCTGCATGTCGCCAATCTGCTCAAGAATAACGAGGAAGTCCGGGCCCAACTCGACGAGCGTTATCGCTACGTGATGGTGGACGAGTACCAGGATACCAACTCGGCCCAATACGTGATTGTGAGGGCTCTCTGCCAGGACTACCCCAACCTGGCCGTGACGGGCGACCCCGATCAGTCGATCTACGGCTGGCGCGGCGCGAACTTGCGGAACATTCTGGATTTTGAGCGGGATTACCCCAAGGTTGCGGTCGCAAAGCTCGAACAGAACTATCGCAGCACCCAGCGAATTCTGCACGTGGCCGATGAACTGATCAAGAACAACGAGCTCCGCAAGGACAAGCGGCTGTTTACCGCCAACGAACCGGGGCAACCGGTGAGTTACACCCTGTACGGCAACGAGATGGACGAGGTGGAGGCGGCGGCATTGCGGGTGGTGGAAGGCATTCGCTCCGGTCGCCGGCGGCCCCGCGACTATGCGGTTTTCTACCGAATCAATGCCTTGAGCCGGGTGGTGGAATCGATCTTTCGCCAGTACGGCGTGCTGTACCGCGTGGTGAACGGCGTGGAGTTCTATCAGCGGAAAGAAATCAAAGATGTGCTGGCCTTTCTCTCGCTACTGAACAATCCGCGAGACGATGTCGCCTTTTTGCGGGTGGTCAACGAGCCAGCCCGCGGCATCGGCAAAACCACGCTCGACAAGCTGCAACGCCTGGCCACCAGCGAGCGTCTTACGCTCCTGGAAGCCGCCCGCGATTCGGCGGTGTTGAAAACGATTTCCAAGCGGCCGGCCATCAGCCTGGCGCAGTTCGCCGGCATGATGGATCGTTTGGGCGATCATGTTCACGAGCCGGTGGCGAATATTCTCGGGCATGTGCTGCAAGCCACGCGGTATCGCGAGCAATATGCCGAGTCCAGCGCGGAAGAAGACCTGCAACGGGTGGCGAATATCGAAGAACTGTTCACGGTCGCGCGGCAGTTCGATGAAACGCATCCCGAGCAGGGGGCCTTGGAAGCCTTCTTGGAAGTGTCGTCCCTGGTGAACGATACCGACGCCTTCGACGACGAGGACGACAGCGTTTCGCTGATGACGTTGCACGCCGCCAAGGGATTGGAATTCCCCGTGGTAACCATCCTGGCTATGGAAGAAGGGTTGATTCCGCACGAACGCAGCAAAACGGCCGAAGCTATCGAAGAAGAGCGGCGGTTGCTGTTCGTGGGCATCACCCGAGCCAAGCAAGAACTGTATCTCTCCTCGGCCAAGCAGCGAATGTTCCGGGGTATGACCATGGCGACCATCCCCAGCTGGTTCTTGAACGAATTGCCTCGCAAAGAAATGGACTGGTCCGATAGCAGCCGGGCCAGGTTTTCGTCGGAACGGGGGTTCCAAGGGCCGCGGCGTCCAGTGTCAACCCTGCCGGTTAGCCGCCCTGCCGCCACGATCCCCAGCCGCGCGGCTTTGACGACCGCCGACCAGTTGCCGCAGATGGGGCCCGCCCCAGCGCCGACAACCAGCGCCAACAAGGTTGCGCCCGCGTTGGCCACCAATGCGGGCGCCCCGCTGCCGGCCAGCGCGGTTGACCCTGATATTTTTGCCGAGGGCATGGTGGTGCTGCACCCGCAGTACGGGCCAGGCAAAGTAACCGGGCTCTCCGGACGAGGAACCAACCGCCGAGCGACCATTCAATTCCCCACCCACGGGAAGAAGTCGTTCGTGATCTCGAAAAGCCCTCTGCGGCCAAAATAGTTCCCAGCGGCCGGGCAAAGATGCAGGACCGATATGCACGGCCCAGACCGGCAAACGTGGAGGTGGGATGGCCTCGGCGGCGAATTGCCGAACGGGCGAGGGAGGCGCACGTTTATAGATAGCGCCGCGATGGGCGCTATCGCATTTGGCTGCCGGGCGGGCTGGCGCACGTCGAATGGTGCCGCCTATTGAACTTTGCCGCCGCGAGGCTCAACGCCCTTGGGCACAAACGCCGTAAAACATCGGCGCTGCGCCGCCTTCCAAGCTTACGCCAACAAGACGCACAAGCAGGAGTGCTGCGCGTGGCGGTGGGGTGCAAGGACTAAGCTTGCTCAACGACCGTACGGCCCATGTAGTAGCCGCACTTGGGGCAGGTCACGTGCTGAGGACGCATATGGCTGCACTGCGGGCAGGCGCTCAATTGCTTGGGCTTGAGAAAATCGTGAGCGCGACGGGAACCGCTCCGGGCGTTGCTGTGCTTCCGTTTGGGGACTGCCACGGTAAATACTCCTATCGATTCCGGCGGATAACTGTTGGCTTGGGAACAAACCCCGAAGAAACATTCCGGCGTGGGGCGAACCAAAGTTGTTTCGAAAGCCTGTTGGCAAAACGGTTTACTACTTTCGCTGTTTCCAGCGAGGCAGCAACGAATTAGGCATTGTAACGAGGGCCGGAATCATGCGAAAGATCCCCTCGCGGGGAAATCCGTCATTCTCCCCACTGGATGGACGGCCGTCCCGGTCGCCGGTCGCCCCCCTTGCCAAACTCCGGCCGTTTCTGTTTCAATCCGGCTAGAAATGGACGTCTCCTCCACGAATCTCCCCCCTCGCAATCTTATTACGGCGGTCTGACATGCCCGACATTCAAGCGCTTCGCGGAATACGTTATGACTTGGGCCATGTTGGTTCGCTGCGCGATGTGGTAGCGCCCCCCTACGACGTGATTGGCACGGAGGAGCAGACCCGGCTTTACGAGCGGCACCCCGCCAACGTGGTGCGGCTCATCCTCAACCGGGCCGAGCCGGGCGACGATGCCCAAAGCAACATGTACAGCCGGGCCAGCAAGTTCTTCAAAGACTGGCAGCGGCAAGGGTTGCTGTTCACCGAAGGCGAAGCGGCCGTGTACGTGTATCACCAGAATTTCACCTACAACGGCGAAAGCTACACGCGGCGGGGGTTCATGTGCCGGGTGCGGCTGGAGCGTTTTGGCGAAGGCTCGATCTTTCCGCACGAAGAAACCATGTCGGGGCCCAAGGAAGACCGCTTCAAGCTGATGACCGCTTGCAAAGCCAACCTCAGCCCCGTGTTTGGTTTGTATCCCGACCCCCAGCGCAACGCCCAAGAAATCTTGGAAAAGGCCGTGGCGGGGCAGCCCTCGCTCGAAGCCACCGACGACTTGGGCGTGCAGCACCGGATGTGGGTGCTCTCCGATTCCAAGATCATTGCCGAGCTCACGCAGGCCATGGGGGGCAAACCGGTGTTTATTGCCGATGGTCACCACCGCTTTGAAACGGCCTGCAACTACCGCGACGCACTGGCCGCCCAAGGCCCCCTCGACTCGGAGCATCCGGCCAACTATGTGCTGATGATGTGCGTGGGCATGAGCGACGAAGGCATGGTGGTCTTCCCCACGCATCGCCTGTTCCGAGGTCTGCCCGAGATGACCTCGGCCGATTTGATCGCCAGGCTGGGCGACTGCTTCAAGTGCCGGGCCGCTGGAGAAGGTCCCGAGGCCGCGCCCTCCGTGTGGGAAGACATGGAAACCTCGGCCTCGCAGGGACTGCTCGCCTTTTACACCCGCGGCGACAACCGCTGGACCCTGGCCGAACTGACCCCGGCCGGCAAGCAAAAAATGGCTGAACTGGCCTCCAATCGGAGCGAAGATTGGCAAGGCTTGGCCGTGGCGTTGCTCCATCGCCTGGTGATGGAGGGCTTGCTCGGCGCGAAAGACCTGCCCAAGCCCGGCTACGTGCATTTGATCGACGAGGTGGTCACCGGCCTCAAAGAAGAAAACTTCCCGCTAGCCGCGCTGGTCATGCCTCCCAGCCTCGACCAGATTCAGGCCGTGAGCGAGCATGTGGAGCGGATGCCGGCCAAGAGCACCTACTTCTACCCCAAGCTGCTTTCCGGGCTGGTGTTCAACCCGCTGGGGTAGTGCTTGCCGCCACCGCGTTGACCCTATTTTGCCGTCTCTGTTATAATCCGCGACAACTATTTTGAGTTTGTCCGCGTGTTGCGGATGGAGCTAGCGTCGTCGCCAACCACCAGCCAGGGCCGGCTGACGTCATCAGAAGATTGTGTTTCACACATCGCACCTCAGGAGGAATTCAATGGCCACCACTACGAACCACGGTATTCACGACGACATTACCCATGCCATCGGCAACACGCCGCTCGTGCGGCTGCGACGCCTGACCGAGGGTTGCGTTGGCGTTGTGGTGGCCAAGATGGAAAACATGAATCCGCTGTGGAGCGTGAAGGACCGCATTGCCAAGGCCATGATCGACGCCGCCGAACGCGACGGCCTGCTCAAAGAAGACACCGTGGTGATCGAGCCCACCAGCGGCAACACCGGTATCGGCCTGGCCTTCGTGTGCGCGGCCCGAGGTTATCGCCTGATGGTGACCATGCCCGAGAGCATGAGCCTGGAACGCCGCCGGATGCTCAAAGCCCTGGGCGCTGAATTGGTATTGACTCCGGCCGCCGAAGGCATGCCGGGCGCTCTCCGCAAGGCCGAAGAGTTGGTCAAGCAAAACAACAACTACTTCATGCCGCAACAATTCAAGAACCCAGCCAACCCCGAAGTTCATCGCCAAACCACGGCCGAAGAAATTTGGCGCGACACCCAAGGCGCCATCGACATTTTTGTCTCTGGCGTCGGCACCGGCGGCACGATTACCGGCGTGGGCGAGGTTCTCAAACAGCGCAAGCCCAGCGTGCGAATCGTGGCCGTGGAGCCTGTCAACAGCCCGGTGATCAGCCAGCGGTTGGCGGGGCAAGACTTGAAACCTGGCAAACACACGATTCAAGGTCTGGGCGCCGGCTTCATCCCCGATGTGCTCAATGTGGATGTCATTGACGAAGTCGTTCAAGTTCAAGACGAAGACGCCATGGAAACCGCCCGCCGCATGGCCAAAGAAGAGGGCCTGATGTGTGGCATCAGCTCCGGAGCCGCCGCCTGGGCCGCCATCCAACTCGCTCGCCGACCCGAAAACAACGGCAAACTCATCGTGACCGTGCTGCCCGACCTCGGCGAACGCTACCTCTCGACCAAGCTGTTCCCGGAATAGTTGCTAGTGGCTGGTAGCTGGCAGTTGGTGGCTGGTGACCAGGGGAATATCGGCACTAGCTACCAGCAACTAGTCACCTTTCCCTGGACACATGCTTATCCATTGATGTACGATCAGTGGGTTCAAGAATTCGTCCCCGAAATTAGTTCGTGGAGTTTGGAGCATGGCCCGGAAAGTGGCTCGATTAGGGTGTCCTGAGTTTCGCCAGCAACTCCGCATGGGTCGGCGAGGTTTCCTCAAGGCCGGAGGTCTCGGCCTGGCCGGCTTGAGTCTGCCCGATTTGCTCCGCCACGAAGCCGCCGCTGGCCCCGCCGCCAAAAAGCAGAACTCGGTTCTTATTCTTTGGATGCGGGGCGGACCTTCGCAGCACGAAACCTGGGATCCCAAGCCCGAGTCGCCGATCGAATACCGTGGCGCCTTCGGGGCGACGAAGACTTCGGTCCCCGGCATTCAAATCTGCGACTTGATGCCGCGCTGCGCCAAAATCATGGATAAATGGTCCATCGTGCGGAGCCTGCACCACGATAACGCCGGGCACTCGGCGGGCGATCAGATTCTATTCACCGGCCATCCGCCCGGCCCCATGGCCGACAAAAACTATCATCCCAGTTGCGGATCGATTGTTTCCGAACAGCTAGGGCATCTCACGCCTGAGCTGCCGCCGTACGTGGTCATTCCCAAGCAATTGCCAGGCACCGATGCCGCTTATCTAGGCCCCGCGCACAAGCCGTTCGAAACCATTGTCGACCCGGCCCAAGATGGCCCCTTTCAGTTGCAAAACTTTTCGCTGGTCGAAGGGCTCAGCAATCAGCGGTTTGCCGAGCGCAAGCAGTTGCTGGTCGGCTTCGACCGCATGCGATCCGAAATGGATCGCCAGTTGGAGAGCCTGGGCAAGTTCCATCAACAGGCGTTCGGAATCTTGAGCTCGGATAAAGCCCGCCAAGCGTTCGACCTTGACGCCGAGCGCGGCGGCATCCGCGAGCAGTACGGATTCATTCCCGCCTACGATCCCATGGACCCTCGCCGCTGCAGCGCGAATGCCTTCAGCCAGCGGGTGCTCTTGGGCCGTCGGCTGGTGGAGGCGGGCGTGCGTTTGGTCACGGTGGATTGTCGCTGGTGGGATACCCACGTGGAAGGGTTCGCTTCCATGCGGGATGGCTTCCTGCCCCGCTGGGATCAATGCTACTCGGCCCTGATCGAAGACCTGGACCAGCGCGGATTGCTCGAAACCACGCTGGTGGTGGCCTGGGGCGAATTCGGCCGCACCCCGCGCGTGAACAAGGACTCGGGCCGAGACCACTATCCCAACGTGTTCAGCGCGGCCCTGGCAGGCGGGCCGGTAAAAGGCGGTCGCGTGGTTGGTTCTTCCGACAGCAAGGGGGCCTTCCCGCTCGATAACCCCAAAGACCCGCAAGACGTGCTGGCGACCATCTACGAGCATCTCGGCGTCGATACGCAAAAGCACTACCTCGATCTCTCGGGCCGCCCCATCGCCACGCTACCGTTCGGCAAGCCGCTGCGCGAGTTGGCGTGACGGCGGGCTGTAGACCACTCCGGTTCATGGCCTCAAATCACCCCCGGCCACCGCGTTAGCAACCTGCGGAGCCAAGCCTGGAGGCCGGCTTTGCCAGGCTTCTGCGTCGTCCAGCCGGTCTCACCTTTGCGGGCGATTGGCGTTGCGCGCAAACAGGAACTTTCCGCAGGGAAATCCGCTTCGCTCGTTTCTTGCCTCTGCGGGTGCGCGGGCGTCTTACCAAACCTTCACCCCATCTTTACCGTGCCGGGCTAAGGTTTCCCCTATCGCCCCACCCCAACGGTGGCCTGCCGTGTATCACGGTCGTTGCTCGGCTAGGGGGCGTTTCAAGCTCCGACGGCTAAAGGATTGCACCATGCGCAAAGGTTTCACGCTGGTTGAATTGCTGATCGTGATTGCGATTATTGGCGTATTGATGGCGCTGTTGTTCCCGGCGATTCAAGCAGCCCGCGAGAGCGCGAATATGGTGGGATGCCAGAACAACTTGCGACAGGTGGGCATCGCCATGCAGCTGCATCACGACCGGCTGCTGGCATTGCCGCCGAGTCGGATTTCTACGCCCCGGCGGCACGGTTGGGCGGCGAGCATTTTGCCGTATATGGAAGGGAGCGATAACGTGCAGGGATACGTCAAAGAGGATCATTGGAGCAGCGTCTCCAATCGGCCAATTCGGAAGCAAGTCATCCCCAGCCTGCAATGCCCCTCGCTCACCAGCAACCGGTTAGACACCACCGCGGGCGGCACGATCAACTTCCCCACGGCCGTGAGCGACTACGCTCCCATTTCCGCGGTGTCCAACCGTCTTTCGGTTCATTTGGGCTACACGCCGACCACCTTTCCCACGATGCTTCGGCTGGGAGCTTTGTTGCTCGATCGCCGAGCGCCTATTCAGGAGATTATCGACGGCACGTCGTGCACCATTCTGATTGCCGAGTGTGCCGACCGTCCGAATCGCTGGCAGCTAACGAAGTCGGTAGGCAACAATGTCTCCGGAGCCGGTTGGGCTGCTGACGATGCGGCCTTTGAGGTGGACGGCACCGATTACGCTACGGCCACCGTCGACCGCGGCGATTGTGTGGTGAACTGCACCAATGCCAACGAGGTGTACGGATTTCATCCGGCGGGCGCTAATGTGGTTTTCGTCGACGGCTCAGTTCACTTGCTCGGCCCCCGCCTCGATCCGCGAACAATGGTTGCGCTCATCACGCGACGGGCCGGCGACCGAGCCCCCATTGAAGACTACTAAATCACAACGCCGGGGTCCCCTGCTTGAATCATCGGCCCCCCGACTGCCAGAACGTGATCGGTAGGGGGCCGGGGCTGGCATTGCCAGTTATCAACTGCCGCGGCCTAGTCCAGTTCTTCCAGCCACAGCCGAATTTCATTTTCGTACTCGCTGGCCAGGTCGCCCTTCACGAGTTGCCGATGGAAACTGGCCGCCCCCTCTTTGAGCAAGTCGGCGGCTTCCGCGCTAGGGAAGCGCCGCATGGGGTCGGGGGCGATCAGCCCTCGGCAGAGATTCATTAAAAGGTCGTTGCAGACCACTTCTTCGGGCAACACCTCCGGCAGCCGATGGACGAGTGCCCGCTTGGCTTCGAGCAGTTCACGGAAACTGTTCAACCCGGCAAACGGCGGCGCGCCCGAGAGAATTTCGATCAGCACGTAGCCCAGGCTGCAAAGGTCGGCGCGGGGCGAACTGTCGGCGCCTTCCAAGATTTCGGGCGCCGCGTAGGGTGGAGTGCAGGTGCGACGCATGGGGGCGTCGTCGAGATCGAAGGCCGAACCGATATCGATCACCTTGGCGTTGCCCGTCCGCTTGAGCATGATGTTCGAGGGCTTCAGATCCCCGTGAACAATGCCTTCTCGCTGAAGTGCCGCCAGGGCCGCCAAACATTCCCGCAGCACGGCAATGGCAATGCCAGGCTTGAGTCGCGGCTGCACGGGTCCGGCCGTCACAATCACGTTGTTGATGTATTCCCAGCGGCGATGGCTGACCCGCTGCCGGGCGCGTTCCAGCATTTCGTTGGTCAGCAGGCGGCGGAGGTCGTAGCCGTCGACCCATTCCATTTCCATCAACCGCACGCCGCCGCGGTCGATAAAGTTTTGCACGTCCAGCAAGTTGTCTTGTTGAATCAGGGCCACGCGAGCCGCGATGTGGGCAATCCGCGCCATGGCTTCGTCGTAGCTGCGGCGATCGGGATATCGTTCCGGCGAGAAAATCTTGACGGCCACCGGCAGCGTGAAGCTGTCGGCGCCGCGCCGCTCGCTCAAGAAAACCACGCCCTGCCCGCCTTCGCCGAGCAGCCGCCGGAACCGATGATGTTCGGTCCAGCTAAAGCAGCGTTCAATCACAATTTGGTCGTAAAGGGGCAACAGCGGGTTAGGGAGTTGCTCGGCCTCGTTGCCTCCCAATGTTTGAGTGAACGACTCACGAACCAGCGTGGTTGAGTTCATCTTTTTCCGCCTCGGCAAACCTCGCTGTCCGCCACTCCTTTGGGCCGACGCTACGGGTCAAGATAATTATGCCAGTTGGGCGAGGTACGTCCAGGGTAGTTATGGGGGGAGCGGGGCGAATGTCTGGCACTGGAATCCGCCGCGGAGGGAAACCCACACCAGCACTGGCCTGCTAAAAGTTTCTCACGACCTTTCGTTCTCCCTTCTCCCCCGGTACTCCGGGGGAGAAGGGAGCCAAGGTTTTTGTCAGGCCAGGCAAGCCCTGTCTCGTTGGGCTCGTTCCCGATAAGATTCAGTGAGGACGGCGGGAACGGTTGATTGTCCGCGCCAGGAGACGCTGATTCGTGGGCCGACGGTTCGAACGAAATCGCGAAGCGAAAGGATTGCTGCATGACGACCACAACTGAAATGCCCAGCGGCGAAACCCAGCGGCCCGCGCCCGAAGGCGAGCAGCGCCGTGGGCACCGGCCGTGGATTGCCATTCCCCTGGCGGTGGCAACCATCGGCGGCCTGGTATACCTGAACTTCTTCACCGAGCTCACCCGCGACTTTCGCTGGATTGGCAGCGTGATCGTCGGCGGCAGCGGCCTGATTCTGCTGGCATTCTGGATGCTGTTTCTGTCCCGATTCTCACGCGCCGCGCGGTTGAGCACGGTGCTGATTCCCCTGCTGCTGGTGGGCGTTTTCTTTTCGCTGTTTGAAATGACGCTCGATGGCGATCTGGTTCCAATCGGAATCAGCTATCGTTGGGGCGGCAAGCCTCACCAGGGACTGGCGGCCAAGGCCGAAAACGTATCCGAAGCCACGCTCACCTCGAGCGCCGACTCGGGGTTTCCCCAATTCCTAGGACCCGACCGCGATGGCGTGGTTCACGGCGTTGATTTGGCCCGCGGTTGGCCCGAACCGCCCCCCCGCGTTTGGGGCGTGGAAATCGGGGCCGGCTGGTCGGGGTTTGCCGTGGTGGGCGACAACATTTTTACCCAGGAGATGCGCAACGGCCGCGAGATGGTCACCTGCCTGAAGCTCGACTCGGGCGACCTGGCGTGGCGGCAGTTTCATGAAACGGACGAATCGGCCGAGGGGTTCATTTCGGCCATTTCGGGCGACGGCCCCAGGGCAACCCCCAGCGTGGTCGATGGCAAGGTATACGCGGCATCGTCCTTGGGCACCATCAGTTGCTTCAATGCCTACAATGGCGATCGCCTCTGGACGACCAACGTGCTCAGCAAGCACAACGCCGCGTTGACGATTTGGGGATACTCCAGTTCGCCGCTGGTGCGGAACGACCTGGTGATTGTGACCGGCGGCGGCAAAACAGGACCCGCCTTGGTGGCGCTCGATCGCCAAACAGGCGAAGTCGTGTGGACCGCCGGCGAAGGGGGCGAGTGCAGCGACGCTTACAGTTCGCCCACCTTGGCCAAGCTGTGCGGGCAAGAACAACTGCTGCTGGTGACCGATGTGAGCATCGACGGCTACGACCCGGCAAACGGCAAACGGCTCTGGCGGCAGGGTTGGCCTTGGAAAGACGCCCAGCACGCCAAGATCTCGCAGCCCATGCCGCTGCCAGGCGATCGCGTGCTGGTGACGGCCGCCTATAGCTCGGGCAGCGCCGCCTTTGAAGTCTCGCGCGGCGACGACGGCGCTTATTCCACCAAGCTGTTGTGGAAGAACCGCAACCTGAAAACCAAGTTCAGCAACCCCATTGTGAGGGGCGATTACGCCTTTGGGCTGGACTCGATCGTGCTCAGCTGCATCGATACCCGCACGGGCAAAACGATGTGGAAGGGGGGCCGCTTTGGCCATGGGCAACTGCTGCAAGTGAACGACCTGACGCTGATCGTTTCGGAATATGGCGAGGTGGCCCTGATGGAGCTCACGCCCGAAAAGGTGACCGAGCTGGGGCGGTTCACGGCGCTCGACGACAAGACCTGGAACACGCTGGCAATCTCGGGCAACAAGCTGCTGGTTCGCAACGACCGTCAAGCGGCCTGCTTTGCCTTGCCTACAAAGTAGGAGGCCATCGAAGCCTCGCGGGCCGGCCACACACTTCGCAAGCAAGGCACGCCCAGCAGGCCCGGCACGGCGTAACGCAGGGCCGTGAGCAAACCAACGCCAGCCATCACCGGGGCCGGAGCCAGGTCGGCGAATAACCAAACCAAGGCCGTATCGCGCGCGCCCACTCCCCACAGCGTAAACGGCAGCAAGCCAGCGAAAATGGCCAAGGGAATGCGAGCCAGAATGTGCTGAAGACCGGCGTCGACCCCGGCCGCGCGCAGAAAGAAATCAAACTGGGCCAGGTGCAGCATCCACAGCAGCAGTGAAGTTGCCGCCACCGCCAAAGAGCGTTGCAGCGTGAGTACGACGAGCAGCCGCTGAAGCCAGCTTCGAGGTACATCGCTGCGCGAGAGGGAATCTTGTTCGGCCGGTTGGTCAGACGACAACCCTGGCGATCGGCGTCCGAAACCCCAGAGCGCAACCAGCGCCGTAGCCACTACCAGGGCGGCCAGCAACCAGGGGCCAACTCCCAGCGTTCCCAGGGCCAGTAGCACCAGCAGGGCCGCCACGTCGCTCCCTTTTTCGATGATGACCAACGGGGCCGTACTGCGCATGGCCGGAGAGCCTGGCAGCATGGCGGCCTTGGAAAGGTCGCCCAGCTTGGAGGGGAGCAGTAGATTCAACGCCGAAGCCGCCAGGGTTTGTTGGCAAGCCTGAGGTAGACTAATCGCGGACACGCCGCCGGCCAGCCCTTGCCAGCGCCAGGCCGAAACCAGCGTTTGCGGAACGAACAGCAGCATCGCGGCCGTGAGCCAGCGCGCATCGAGCGTGGCCAGCACCCGGCCCACCTTCGTCCAATCGGCCGCGGCGTACAAGGCGGCGAGCACGGCCACGGCGAGCAGCAGCTTCACCGCGTAGAACGCGCGCGCCTTGGTTCTGGTGGCGGCTGGAGAACTCGGTTTCATTCCGACTCCGGCCGAATCGTGGCGGGAAATTCGCGCGTGATCGTCACCTGCCGGTAAATGTTCAGTTCTTCCACGTATTGCGAGAGGTCGGTCCAGGGTTGACGAACGCTCTCCTGGTAAACGCTGGAAGCCGCCACGTAGGCCGATTGGTGATCGACGCCGAAACTCATCCGCGCCACTTTCGCGCGGGCCGAAGTCAATTCGATGGTATCGATCACGCGCACGCTGCCGGCGACGCTATCGGAACCGGGGCCACTGAGCGCGATCTGGCGCGTAAGTCGCACGGGGGCCTGGCGGCGGCCGGTAATGAGCCGCCGCTGGAGCAGCCCGCGGATCAGTCCGCGGCAAAACCGGCCGACCGTGATCATGCCCAGATGGAAGATCGCCTGTTTGAGCGGCGTGGCCGTTTCGCCTTGCGAAAAGTGCAAGGGCCCGGTCACGCTGAGCTGGACCTCGGCAGCCAGCGGAAAGGAGATCACGCCTTGGGAATCGCCCACGTCGAAGGTGGCGCCTGGGGAATGGGCCGGCCCTTGGCTGGCGGTTTCGATGACGAGCCGCGACAGATGATGCTGCTGCGAAACCGCCACGCGTCCGTCTTCGAGTTCCAGAATCAAGCCGGCATCGGTGCTGGTGTTTTTGCCGTGCTGGAAGAGCTTGAACACGCCGCCCCGGGCCGCGGAAACCACCAGGTGAGTTTGCTCATTGCGAGCCACCAGCAGTTGGGCGGCCGGATAGTACTGAACCCCCGAGGAAGGAGGCAATTCACTCGCGGCAGGGCGGAGCGGCGACCAGTCGATCCAGGCCTCGATCAAGTTGCCCAGCCGGTGGGCGAACATGCGATCGTCGTCAAAGTAGCCTTGCCGGTGCTGGCCCAGGCCGTGCAAGAAGCCGTCGGCCAGGTCGGCCGCGTCTCCCAAATCCGAGGCCAGCAGCTCCATGCCATGCGGGTAGAAGTGATACGTGCCGCGGCTGCCGTATTCTCCCGCGTAGCTGCCATCGGGGTGGAGAAAACTTCGAGCGAACTGCACGGCGTAACGCAACGAGCGGGCACTGCGGCGACAGCCCGTCAGGCGAAACCACTTGGCCAGGCAATCGATGGTGACCGTTTGATAGCCAGGATCGGCCCCGCCGTATTCGTTGTACCAGCCTTCGGCATGTTGCCAGGAAAGCACCTTGGAAATGCGTTCCACGGCGGCATCATGGAATTGCCGGTCGCCGGAAATCATGGCCACGCGTTCCAACGCCAGGGCCGCCAGGGCCTGGTGGTTCGCCAGCGCGCCGGATTCATCGTTGCGCATCAACCAGCGCGCGCGGCGTTCGAAGAACTCGACCAGCTTGCCGTCATCGAGTTGGAGCAACCGATAGGCTTCGGTGCAGGCCGAGAGCGAGAACACGGCAGCGCCCAAAGCCCGCTCAAAGGGGTAATAGTCGTCGCAAGATCCATCGCGATGGCAATGGCTGGCGGTGAATCGCAGCGCGGCAATCGCCAGCTCGCGCAGCCGCTCGTCGCCATGCCAGCGATTACCGGGCAGCGGATGCGCATAGACCAGTGCCAGCGGTAACACGCCTTCCTGATACATTTCGGAAGGGAAACTGGCCGTGCGATAGTGCCAGAACTGGCGGTCGAGGCAACCAAATGTCTTACGGTACGGATTCCGATCGATGTTGCCCCAGAGCCGCGGAATGTGCGTGAGCGCCTCCGCCAAATAGCGATCGCGCAAGAGAGCATTGCGACTCTCCAGTCCCAGCTCGGCGGGCGAGAGCAACAGGTTAGAATTACGATTCTTGAGAAGCGCGTTCATAAGCGGCAGGCGCCAGTTACCAAAGGAGAATCAATCGGGGCGCGGCGCTAGCGGCGGTGATGGGCCACGATGACTTCGGCCAGCAGCCCCAGCATGCAGGTCATGAATCCGGCCACGAGCACCACGATATCGGACTCTTGCATGCTGCCGGTGCCGTGGAAACTCCACCAACTTTTGAGCGCGCCACCGGAAAGCAGCGCCGCGGCCAACGGCATGAATACTTTGAGCGGCCGGAAATACAGCACAATTCGGATCACCGTGCTGAGGTAGCTGAGCGTGTCTTTCACCGGATGAAATTTGCTGCGGCCGATTCGTTTGCGATAAGGCACCGGCACATACTTGACCGCGTAGCCATTGGTGAGATGGGCCAGGGTCATGGTGGTCACGCAGCTAAAGCCGTCGGGGATGACCCAGAGCCACGGAATCATGGCATCGCGTTTGAATGCCTTGAGGCCCGTATTGAGATCGGGAATGTGCACGCCGGTCAGGTAGCAGGCGAGGCGGCGGATCAGCCACTTGGCCGTGCTGCGAAGGATGCGATGGGTGCCCTGCTCGCTGGTGCGGGCTCCGTTCACTTGATCGTAAACGGGAAAGTACTCCATCATTTGCGGAATACAGGCGGCATCGTACGAGCCGTCGGCGTCGAGCATCACGATCACCTGGCCCCGCGCTTCGCGCACGCCCACCTTGCGGGCAGCCCCGGCTCCGCGGCGGAGCGGGCAGCGGACCACGCGCACCGTCGCGCTCCAGCACTCGGCGGCAAACTGCTCAACTCGGCTGGCCGTGCTATCGGTGGAGCCATCGTCGACGACCAGAATCTCGTACACATACGGCTCTTCCGCGAGCGCCGCCACGATCTCTTCCAATACCGGAACGATGGCCGCTTCTTCGTTGTAGGCGGGGAGCAGCACCGTCAGTTTGGGCGTGACGGGCACTTCGGTCGAAACCGCGGCGACTAACTGCGTTTGCCAACCATCCATGGTTCGCCTGCCTTGCTTGTGCGTGAGTCGTGGGGGGGAAGCGGCTCGCTCAGATCATTCGCAACCCGAAGCGCCAGCGAGGGGGAGGCCCGCTGACAACGAAAATGACGTGAGCTTATAGCACGAATGCTGTCACCAACCCAACCTCAGTTTGGCGACCGGCGGGCATCGCAAATGGTAGCAGCGACAGCACACCGGGTCGGACGACACACCAGGTCGAACAGCGTGGCCGCCGCGAGCAGCGCGGCCTAATCGCGGGCTCAAGCGATCATTGCCGATTGCGGGCCGCCACTTCGAACTCGTTTTCCAGGCCCTGCTTTTCTCGCATCGCGGCGTCGAGTTCGTCCAGCTCAAAATCAATCCGGGCATGCTCCTCTTCGCTGAGGGCATGGCAACCGAACCGCACACGATAGAAAGCCTCCGTCAGTTTGCGGGGAATTCCGGCGAACCTGGCGGTGACGGGAGAATCGGCCAGGTAGGCGGCCACGGTCGTGGCAAACTCGCGCTGCGTTTGCTTTTTGGAGCGGCGGAAATTCACGGTCGCCAGCAATTGTTCGAGCCGCCGGTAAAACAACACTTCGGAGAGCAGTGCCGTATTGCTCACGGCGGGCGATCGCAGTCGCCGCCGCCGCCGGGCGCGGCGGATCAGTTTGTAGAGCACAACCAACAATATCTGTCCTCCAAAAGCGACCACCCCCGCCTGCCAACTAATCCAGCGGTAGCCGGAAAGGTCGCCCGAGAGCAGGGCTTTAACATCGTTCCACCAGATGGCCCAAGCCGTGGCGTCAAACAATCCGGCCAAGGGCGAGTAAACGCTGTCTTGCTGAGTTTTAGGATTCATGCCCAACACGTACTGGGACCAGAACACGTCGGCCAGTTCGCCGATATGTTTGACTTCGGCCCACTTCGATTGGTCTTCAATACTGCCGGCGGGGGTGGCGTCTAAACGAAGCCAGGCGCTGCGCACGCCGAAGTTTTCCACCCAATGTTGGCGACGGCCCCGCCGGCCACCGCCGAAGTTGCCTACGGGTTGCCAGGCGCGGTCGGGGCGAGGTTGAAAGTCGGCGGGCACGAATTCCGGTGGAATCAAAGCCTCGACCCAGGCGTGGGCGTGCCATTGTCGCACGAGGCATTCGCCCGTATCCAAATCCCATTCTCCCCCGCGGTAGCCGGTGACCAGGCGGGCCGGAACATTTTGGCTGCGCAGCATCAGCGCGAGCACGGTGGCATAAAATTCGCAATGGCCCGACTTGTGATTGACGACAAAATCCTCGGCCGGATCGAGCGCGCTGTCGGGCTTTTGCCCGCCTAGCGAATACTTGTAGATCCCGCTGTCGCGCAAGTGAGACTCCAGCGCCTTGGCGCGGGACATGGGGTTCTTGCGTTCTTCGCGCGGCAGCTTGGCAATGACCTGGGCGGCCACCGCCTTGAGGCCCGTCAACGGGTCCTGGCCAATGGCCGTGGGGAGCGACAGCAGCCGGTTTCTCTCCTCGCCTGGGATTCTCGTTTTGGTCGTCCAACGCAAGCCAAGTTGCACGCCGTTCTTCATGCCGGTGGTGATGTGGTAATACGTGAATCGCTCGGCACGAAACAACTCCGGGCAATGCAACCGTTCGGCTTGGGGATCAAAATAGATCGGGGCCGTGCTTTCCAACCCAAAGAAGGGATAGATTCCAAACAGGGCGTCCGAATACTTCGCTTCCAGTCCGTGGGTCGGGAGCGGCTCGATCACCGTTTCGACGGCCACCAGGTCGTTGGTGGGGGAAACCTGAGCCAACTCAAAGTCGGATATCGGATCGGTCGGTTCGGGCAGCGGAATCCCAGACCCCGACCAATGACCATTCTCGTAGGTATCATTCTTGGAACTGCCGCGGAAATAAACCTGGTCGAAGTTTCGCATCGTGTAGGGCCGGTCGGTTCTCGCATCGCGAAAGCGAACCCGCATCACCTCTTCGGGGTCGTGGAGCACGTTGGAAAACTGGTCGCCCACCAAGGAAACGTCTTCGGTAAAAGCGATCATCGTCTGCAAGCCGCTGCCGCTGCTCCAACTCCCACCGCGAGAGGAAAGCCGCGGCACAACCAGGAACACGATTGGCGCAATCAAGATCGACAGCAAACAGGTCCGCACCACCTGGCCGCGCAAGCCTCGCAGGCGGACCAGCCCCGTTTTGCGATTGCGGGGTTGAAACACAAACGGCTGATAGAGCAGCGGCCAGCGCGGATTGGAAACAACTCGGGCCGGGTCTTTCTGCCAGGTGAGCGGAAGATGCTCGTACTCTTCGCGATACAGCAGAAACAGCGACAGGGTGTAAATGGAAAAGAACAGGTACAAGACCATCAGCAACCCAAACCAGGAGCTCAGGCTGATCACCGCGGCGACCGAAACCTGGAGAAAGCTCAGCAGCGAAATCATGCCGTAAATGCGTGGCGACTTTTCTCGCAAGAACAGCACGATTTGCAGGTAGACCAGCAGGTCCGAAAGGGAGAGAAACAGGGCCTGGCGATCGTCGAAATCGGGCAGAATGTTGCGGAGCGCGAAGAGCGTGGCGAGCAGGCCGGCCACGTTGGCCGCGCCGCTGCTCAGGTAGAACCAGCCTTTCACATCGGTCAGAAAGAACCCCACCGCGGCGCCCGCCAGAGCCAGCATGGGCAACCGCATGTCCCCCTTGCTAAAGCCCAGAATCAAGGCCCCACAAGCGGCCAGCAGGGCCACGGCTATTTGTAAACGACGTTCCAGCTTCATGGTGATCCCCGCTACCCGCGGCGCGAATTGTCGTTTTAAGGGGAAGGTCGCCGCCCCCAGACCCGGCGGGGGGGAGAACGGCTGGCGTTTCAGGTGATGGCGAAGTAGTGGAAGATATTGGCGTTGCTGGAATTCACTCGCAGCACTTTGCTTAACAGGTTTTGCTTGCGCAGATCCTGCCACAACGACTTCAGATCGCTCCGCGTCGAAAAGTCGACGTAGCGCGTCGAGATCAATACCAGGTCGCACGGCCCCACGATTTGCGCGAACGATTGCTCGAGCAATTGCGGCAATTGCTCGTTGCTGCCAGGCGCAACGGTGGCCAGGTGCTCCATGATTTCCAAAAACAGGCCGCGAGACGCCGGACCCCGCGTCACGGCAACATCTCGGCCCCCGGTTCCCAGCAGCAGTTGGCTCGAACCGCGATGGCATAAATCCGATACGACCGTGGCGGCAAAACTGATCGCCAACTCCACGTTCTCCAGGTCGGCGCTGCTGGGCTCCGCCGGCATCCACAGATCGAGCATCAGGGCCAGGTCGTGATGCCGCTGCTGCTCGAATTGCTTGACCATGGGGAAGCCCCGCCGCGCGGTCGTCCGCCAATGGATCCAGCGCCGGCTGTCGCCGTCGCGATATCCGCGGAGCGCGTGAAAATCGCCCTCCATCAGCCCCTGCTGGCGTTTGACCGGCCGGCTGCCGTGATAGGCTTCTTGCAGCCGCTCTTTCCAGGCCGGCGCCAAACGGCCCAGTCGCGGGTACACGGTGACTTCATCGAGCGTGCGATGAATCACGGTGCGGCGGATCAGGCCCAGGGGAAAACGCGTGGAAACCTTCAGGGGCCCCAGCCGGTACTTGCCTCGGGCGGGAATCATGCCTTCGTACGATTCAGTTACGGTTTCTCCCCCGCCCACGCGGTTAAACAGAATCTTCGGCCGCAGCACCACGCCGGGCTGGTTGTTGGAACTCAACTTGTCTTCCACCCTGACCGCCCAACTCACGCTCCGTTTCGATTCGTTGCTGACCCGCAGATCGACCACCAGTTTTTCGCCCGCGGCCAAAAACTTGGGCGCCGAGCGGACCACGCGAATTCGCCGGAGCGAGAACACCACCATTCGCCAGTTGAGATACAGCGGGCCGGCCATCAGGCCAAACAGCAGGATCAGCAGGTTCATTTGGCGGAGCAAGGCCCCGGCCAGCACAAAGGCCATGATGCCCAGAAAATACCAGCCTTCGAGCGTGATGATCGTGCGGTTGAGTCGATTCATGAGCGCGCGTGGGGCTGGGGCTGGGGACTGGGGAGGTGATGGGGACGTGCCAACCGATAGGCACGCCGCAATTCAACCAAGCACGCCCGGCGTCCACCTAGCTGGGCACCGGAACCTCGTCCACCAACCGCTCAATCTGTTTCTCTGCCGATTCGCTGCCGCCGCTGTGCAAAAAGCCTTTGGAGATCACGCGATGGGCGAGCACCGGCACCGCCAATCGCTTCACATCGTCGGGGGCCACGAAATCGCGGCCTTCCACGAGTGCCAACGCCTGGCAGGCCCGGCACAAGGCCAGCGTGGCGCGGGTGCTGATGCCGGCCAGAAAGTCCTCACAGCTGCGCGTGGCAGAGGCAATATCCAATAAGAAATCGTGAATCGAGTCGTCCACCCGCACATCGCGCGTGGCCTGCTGCAACAACAGCACCTGCTCGCAATCCACCACCGGACGCAACTGATCGACCGGTTCGCCTTGCTGATGGCTCGTCAGCACCCGGCGCTCGTCGTCGCGATCGGGATAGCCAATCTTGGTTCGCAGCAGGAACCGATCGAGCTGGCTTTCGGGCAGCGGGTAGGTGCCTTCGAACTCGAAAGGGTTCTGCGTGGCAATCACCATGAACGGCCGCGGCAGCGCGTGCGTGACCCCGTCGGTCGAAACCTGCCGATCGCTCATGGCCTCGAGCAGCGCGCTTTGGGTGCGCGGCGAAGAACGGTTGATCTCGTCGGCCAGCACAATGTTGGCGAAGATCGGGCCGGGGTGGTAAACAAACTCCCCCGTTTGCACGTTGAAGACGTTGCCACCCAGAATATCGCTGGGCAGCAGGTCGGGCGTGAACTGCACGCGGTTAAAACTTCCGGCCACGCTGCGGGCCACCGATTTGGCAATCAGCGTTTTGCCCACCCCGGGAACATCTTCCAGGAGCACGTGCTCGCCCGCCAAGAGGGCCACCACGCACAGACGCACCACGTGCGGCTTACCCAGCACCACGCTGCGCATGTTGGACTCGAGGTCCGTCACCAATTCTTGTACGTCAGCCGACATCCCGTGTTCTCATTCTCTGTTCGTTCCGTGGAAGGAGGCGGTCGCCCATGTCTTGCCTGCAGGTTCCGCCTCGTTCCTGGTGTCCATCGTAGCTCCCGAATTGTTCCATGGTCCAGCCCTTAGCGGGAGAAATCCCCAGGGAGAACCCGAGCAGAATGGGAGCGGCGGCAGGGTCGTTCGGCCCTGCCGGGCACCAGCAAACGCGGCATTCCGTACGGATGTTTGTAGCTTAATGGGCACTCAACGACGCGAGCCAGCAAAAAAGCGCCACGCCGGATCGAACTTCTTTTTTGCCGCCGGGGGGCAGATCAAGTCGGGGCTTCCCGCGCGCCCGAGCTGCGATGCCCGGCTACTGGGCCTGGCGTTCGGCGTTGGGCCGAGGCGCGGGTGAAAGCAAAATGGCCGCGTGGCCGGGCAGATACCAATCTTTGGTATTCAGCATGGCCGTGCCCGACCCGCCGTACCGCGGCGCCTCGCTCGACCATTTCAGCTTCCATTCACAGCCCAGCGGCGCCGCAATGAGCGGTTCGGCGACCGGCCGAAAGTGAAAATCGCGGCCCAGGTTGATCAACAGCAGGCGATCATCCCCCTGTTCGTCGAACCAGCGAAGCAAGCAGGCTTCGGCGCCAATCACGGCGCCTTCCAACATCTGTTTATCTTGGCGGGAAAAGACCGGATCATCGCGCCGCAATTGCAGCAGCTCGCGATGCAGCAGCAAGGTCTGGCGTTTCTCGTCGCAGTCGTCGCACTCCGTCCAGTTGAGCTTCGAGGCCTCGAAGGTCTTGCGACTGGAAGGGTCGGCCAGCCCTTTGGCCTGACTGTAACCGGCCGCGCTGGGAAACCGCCGCATGAACTCCCAGCGGCCTTCGCGCACCAGTTTGGCCGTATCCACCTCGTGGTCGGCAAAGTACAAAAAGGGCGTCGAGGCCGCGAACTCCTGGCCCATGAACAGCAGCGGCGTTTGCGGCCCCAGCAGCAACAACGCCGTGAGCGCTCGGAACCGACCCGGCGAAGTGATCGCGTGCAATCGCAGCCCTCGGGCTGAGTTCGCCACCTGGTCGTGATTCTGCAAGAAGTGAACAAAGTGCGGGGCCGCGATGTGCCGGGCCGGCGTGCCGCGGAAGGTTTCCTGCCGAGGGTTCCATTGGCCCTGGTATAAATAGCCATGCCGCAGGGCCGAGAGCATTTCTTGCGGCGAGCCGGTGAAGTCGTTGTAGTAAAACTCGGCATGCCCCGTGGCCGCCACGCGGCAGGAGTGATGAAAGTCATCGTTCCAAAGCCCATCCAGCGCGTATCCGCCGCCGTCGACAGGCTCCACGTGACGAACCAGTTGCGATTCGTTCTCAGCGAAAATCAAGATCGAGCGTTCGCCCGCGGCCTCTCGGGCCGATGTGCCAATCGCCGCGAGAATGTGCGATTTTGAGTCATCGTAAATGGCCTGCGTGGCGTCGAGTCGCAGCCCATCCAAATGGAAATCGCGAATCCAGTAGGCCACGTTCGACGTCACATAGTCGCGCACCGGCCCCGCCTGCTGGCCATCGAAATTGATTGCTTCGCCCCACTCGGTCGGATGCCGCTTCGAAGGGTAATACGGCGAGAAGACCCCGGTGTAATTGCCGGTGGGGCCGAAGTGGTTGTAAACCACATCGAGAATCACGCCGATCCCGATTTCGTGGGCCGCATCGACAAACCGGCAAAAGTCTTCCGGCCGGCCATACAGCCGCGTGGGAGCGAACCACTGCACGCCATCGTAGCCCCAGCCAAACTCGCCGGGAAACTCGGCGACCGGCATGATCTCCAGCAGCGTGATGCCCACCTCTGCCAGGTAGGGGAGCTTCTGGGCCGCCGCTTCCCAAGTGCCCTCGGGCGTGAAGGCCCCCACGTGCATTTCATAGAGCACCTGCCCCGTCAATTCCACGCCAGGCCAGTTCTGGTCTTGCCAGGGGAAGGCGGCCAGATCGGTCACTTCGGAGGGGCCATGCACGCCCTCGGGCATGAAACGCGAGGCCGGATCGGGGTAATTCCGCGTGCCTTGATCCACTTGATACCAGTACAAACTGCCTGGACCGGCCGCGGGCACCAGGGCCGAAAAATAACCATTCCCTTCGGCTTCCAGCGCGATGGTTTTCTGGTCGCCGCCGGTTCGTTCTCCGGCTTCCAAAACCACGCGCACGCTTTTCCGCTCGGGCGCCCACACGCGAAAATGAACGCCTTCGGAGCTAACTTCCGGCCCCACGGGGGACTTGCGGGCTGCAATGGAGCTCGATTCTCCCACGACGCGACTCCTTGGCCTGGGGTAGCTGGCTTCGTCGCCAATCGATAATGCTTGCGATGTTGAAACGGCCAGCCCCCCGTCATTCCCGTGCCGACGGGAATCCAGCAAGCAGCGGTTACAACGCCGCTATCGCATCCAATACGGCGGCATGCCGCATCAGCAATGGGATGCGTCGCTCGTCCCTACCCCGCGACTAGCTTCTCACAAAATTCGCCTTCGTTGATGGTTGCCCGTTCGGGGCGACCCTTGTGAACGTAGGTCAACTTCATGTTGTCCAGGCCGAGCAGGTGCAAGATGGAAGCGTGCAGGTCGTGCACGTGCAACCGATCTTCAACAGCCCTCAGGCCCAACTCGTCGGTCGACCCGATGGTTTGCGCGCCGCGCACGCCGCCGCCCGCCATCCACATGGTAAACCCCGTGGGGTTATGGTCGCGGCCATTGCCTTTTTCCGACATCGGCGTGCGCCCGAACTCACCTCCCCACACCACCAGGGTTTCATCAAGCAGCCCTCGCTGCTTGAGATCTTTCAGCAGGCCGGCAACCGGGTGATCCATGGACCTGGTGAGCCCGCCGTGGTTGCTCTCGATATTCGAATGGGCGTCCCACTTGCTGCCGGCGCCGTGGTACAGCTGCACAAACCGCACACCCCGCTCCACCATTCGCCGCGAAAGCAAACAAAGCCGGCCGAACGAGGCGGTTTCTTTCTGATCGAGCCCATACAATTGCTCGGTGGCGGCCGTTTCGCGGGCCAGGTCGATGGCTTCGGGGGCTTCGGCCTGCATGCGAAAGCCCAGCTCGTAACTGGCGATCCGCGCTTCCAGCTCGCTTTGCTCCGGATGCTGGGCCGCGAAGTTGCCATTGAGCTGGTTCAAGAACCGCAACTTGCCGCGTTGCTCTGCCTGACTGACGCCTTCGGGGTTTTTGAGATTGGGGATCGGCTCGCTCCCCTCTTGCAGCCGAATTCCCTGGTAAGCCGCCGGCATGAAGCCGGCGCTCCACATCCGCGGCCCATTGACCACCTGCGAGCGGTTGTCTTGCATGACCACATACGCCGGCAGGTCGGCGTTCTCGGTTCCCAGGCCATAGCTGACCCAACTCCCCAGCGACGGCCGGCCGCCCACGATGGAGCAGGTATTCATCTGGCACACGCCGGCGGAATGGTTGATGCCGTTGGCCCAACACGAGCGAATCACGGCGATGTCGTCCACGCAGGTGGCGATGTTCGGCAACCAGTCCGAAACCCAGGTGCCCCCCTCGCCATGCTGCTTCCACTTACGCTTGGAAGCCAGCAAAGGCGCCTTCGATTCGCCCATGGCCAGAATCACTTCGCCAAAGCTGTCGGGCAACGGTTGCCCTGCCAGCCGATCGAGGGCCGGCTTGGGATCGAAGGTGTCGATGTGGCTAGGGCCGCCTTCCATGAACAGAAAGATCACGCTCTTGGCGGTTGGCCGGAAGTGCGGCTGCTTGGACGCCGAGCGCGCCCCGGCTGACGCCTTTTGCCCCGTTGGCGTGGTACTTTCGGCGGCGGAAAGCATGCCCGCCAACGCCACGGCGCCAAACCCTGCGCCACTGCGCGTCAGAAATTCACGACGGGTGGAAGGGATTTCAATATGGGGCTTGCGCATGTTGCTGATCCTGGGAATTAGATTCAAAGTCGGCTTTCGCGGAGCGAAAGGCGACTATATGCGGAAGTCTTGCTAAACCCTAAGGCACGTACAAAAACTCATTCGAATTCAAAACCGCATGACAAAAATCAACAAACGCCCGCTGCTCGGGCGCCATGATCGTGGCGGTGGAAGCTCCGGGAACGATATCCAGCCCATGGGCTGAGGTATCGCGGAACACGCCCGGCTCGACTTCAAACTGCCAATAACCCAGCGTTCGGTCGCTGGCGTTTTCGGTGCTATACAGGAGCTGGTTTAGCTCGAGCGCTCCCTTGGAAAGTCGCACGTCGTCGAGCAGGCCGTCAAACAATCCGGTGGCGGGGTTGCTGCGTCCGCCCATGGCCAGCGGCTCGCTATTGGCAATGCCATCCACAATTTCATGAGCCACCTCGGCCGTGAGCAGGGGCTCGTCGTCGTTCGAAATATCCTTCAAGTAGAACCGAGTGACGCCTGGCTTGTCTTTGGTGGCCAGGCTCACGCTGGCTGCCGCGTAGTACGGTTTATTGATCTCGATATGCTGGTCAGAAAAGATGGCCGCCTCGCCAAACGTGCCGTTCTGCCGCATGCCGTGCATCTGCAATACCAGCGTTTGTGGCTTGCGACGCGAGCCGCGGCCAGTAACGCCGAACGCCCAACCGGGTTGAGCGCCCGACCCATTCCATTTGGAAACAATCGTGCGAACCGATCCCGACTCATAGATGGAGCGAATCTGGAAGAACGCTTCGACCGTAAAATCCGCGGCGTTCAGGTGTGGATCGTGCGGAACCACGAACCGCCGCGAGGGTCCGTCGGGCTTGAGCAGCACGGCCTGACCATCGCGGTAGGGCACCTTGCCGATTTGCAGATTCGTGGCCGCGCTGGCCACGGCTTCGCTCTCCCCCGCCTTGGCGCCGCGAATGCGATCGGCTTGTTCCTTGAGAAAAGCCAGCGAGGCTTCTCTTTCCGCGGACGTGGGACCTCGGCCGTAGGCCCACTTCCAAACCTGATCCACCGCTTCCGACAGCCCCGCGCCCGCGGGCGTCTTGGCCCGGGCCGCCAGTTTGCCGGCGTGCCGCAGCATTTGCGCGCTGTTGAACAGCAGCAGCGATTGCACCGGGGTGGTGGTGGTATTGCGGGCAGATTCGCTGCTAAAGAACTGCGGCAGGTCGAACACATCGAGCAACGGATCACGCGAATTTCGCATGATGCGCGTATAGATGCTTCGCCGCGGCGTGTCCGGGTTCACGCCCGGCCCGCCGGTGGTCAAATCGAGCTGGCCGGTGGCGGCCAGCAATGCGTCGCGAATTTGTTCGGCATCCAGCCGGCGGGCTTGCGCTCGCCAATACAGCGAGTTCTCGGGGTCGCGCGTTTGCTGCGCGGCAAATTGCGGATGAGCGCTCGACTGCCGATACGTGGCCGAGGTCACAATTCGCTGATGTAATTTCTTGAAGCTCCAACCATCGCGCACGAACCGCGCCGTGAGCCAATCGAGCAGTTCGGGATGGGTGGGCTTTTCCCCCAGCCGACCCAGGTCGCTGGCGTTGGCCGCCAGCCCTTGGCCAAAGTGGTACTGCCAAATCCGGTTGGTGATCACGCGGGTCGAAAGCGGGTTCTCCGGCTGCGTAAGCCAGAGGGCCAGCGCCGATCGCCGCCCCGTGGAGTTGGGAATCGCCGGTGCTTCAATCTTGGCCGGCTCGGGATCGAGCAACGTGAGAAAGCCCGGCGCAATGGTGTTTTGAGAACGACCGGGGATGAACGTCGGCGGCGCTTCCGCCCCCACGTCGCTGGCCGACATCACCGCCGGCATCGTCGGCTTTTGCTTGTCGAATGCCGCCAGACTCTTGCGCAGCGTCAGCACTTGCTCTTTGTGATCGGGTTTCATTCGACTCTCGAGCCGATCGTATTCAAAATAAACTTGCCGCTCCACCAGGTCGCACAATTGCTGCTCCAAAGGGAGCCGCTCCGCCGCTGGCTTGCGATACATGGCCTGGATATCGCCGGGAAACTTCTCAATCGCCGATTCCGCGGCCCGCTCGCGATAAGGCCCCTCAATGGCCGCAATCTTGTTGCGAATCTCGGCCGTTTTGGTTTCCCAGGCAGCCAGTTCGCGCTCGTATGCCTGCAGCTCAGCGGCCCCCAGGGCTACCTGGTCGTCGCGAGGTAAAATCGGCGCCAAAAACGCCTGCAGGCGGAAATAGTCTTTCTGCAAAATGGGGTCGAATTTGTGGTCGTGGCACCGGGCACATTGCATGCCCATGCCCAAAAATACATCGGCCGTGGTGTCGGTGAGATCGGTGAGGACCGTTTCCCACTGGCCGCGAGCGTCGCGGTTGTTGTACTCGTAGATCCAGTGTCGCAAGTAACCGGTGGCGATCAGCGCTTGGGTGTCGCCAGGGAACAGTTCATCGCCTGCCAGCTGTTCCCGCACAAAGCGATCATAGGGCTTGTCGGCGTTAAACGAGTCGATCACATAGTCGCGATACCGCCAGGCGCTGGGGCGATAATGATCGGCCCGGTAACCATCGGAATCGGCATACCGCACCAGGTCGAGCCAATGCCTGGCCCAGCGTTCACCATAGCGAGGGCTATCCAACAGGCGATTCACCAACCGTTCATAAGCCTGGGGAGATTCATCCGCCACAAAGGCGGCCACTTCTTCCGGCGTGGGCGGCAGCCCCACCAGGTCGAAGTACAACCGGCGAATCAGCGTGGTTCGGTCGGCTTCGGCGGCCGGTTGCATGCCCTCGGCTTCCAACCGCGCCAGCACAAACCGATCGATCTCGTTGCGAGCCCACGAGGCATCTTTAATCGGCGGCAAAGCAGGTTCTTGAACAGGCTGAAACGCCCACCAGGCCCGGTCTTCGGCGGTGATCTTATCGCTATCGCCGCGGCGAAGCACCGCGCCGTTGCCGCCGGGCCAGGGCGCGCCCATTTCGACCCACCGCACCAACGTGGCAATATCGCCGGCCGGTAATTGTTCGCTCGGCGGCATTTCGTACGACTCGTAACGAATTGCCTCCACCAACAAGCTCTCGCCCGGCTTGCCGGGCTCAATCGCGGGGCCTGAACTGCCCCCCTTGAGAATCGCCGCGCGCGAGTCGAGCCGCAGCTCGCCCTTTTGCTGATCTTCGCCATGGCACGAAATGCAACGCTGCAACAGCAACGGCCGAACCTTGGCCTCGAAGAACTTCAGATGCTCGGCAGCCAGGGGTTCGTTGGCGGAAGCCGCTCCGCAGAACAACCCACCCAAGGCCGCCGCCAGCAGGGGAATTCGCGTGTCGAACAATTCAATCACCCTACGATTTGATGGAGAAGACTTGCGACCGGACTACCGATCGTGGTCCCTCGAATACAACCGGAACGATTCGCGCGCATGAGTGAGGCAAACCCCTGGCCCCGGGTTTGCCTTATTGCAGGCATGGCTACCCCTGAATCGCATTATGAACTATTTTGCCCGCTGAGTCACGGGAAAGCGGCGAAACTCTGTGCCAGAAATGCTTTAGCGAGTGGGCTGGCCCGCCCTTTGGGGGGCATGTAACCTTAGCAAGCCCCCCCGCATTTTCTCCTCGTCCCCCGAAACAGATGCCGCTCACGCCGCGGGTGGCTCGGCATCGCTCAAACCACGACCGGGCAAGCCAGCTTCTGCGCCACCGGCATTCACCCGGCCCCGCAGGCTTGCCAACAGTTCCGCCGGATCGTCGCCCGCGATCACTAGCTGACCATGCCGAGGGTGAACAAAACCCTCTTCGACGGCCTGCTCGATGAATTGCAGCAAGGGATCGAAGTATCCGGCCACATTGAGCAGGCCGATCGGTCGATCGTGATAGCCCAACTGGCTCCAGGTGATGGCTTCGAACAGTTCGTCGAACGTGCCGTACCCGCCAGGCAACGCCATGAAGGCGTCTGCCAGTTCCGTCATTTTGGCTTTGCGGGCGTGCATGCTGGGCACCACAAACATTTCTTGCGCCCCCAGGTGCAGTAGTTCTTTGGTCGCCAGGCGGTCGGGAATCACCCCCACCACATGGCCGCCTCCGGCCAGCACCGCGTCGGCCACCACGCCCATCAATCCCACCTGCCCGCCGCCGTAAACCAGCGAAATGCCTGCGGCCGCCAACAACTGCCCCAAGGTTTCCGCGGCCGCTCGATACTCCGGCCGCCGCCCCACTTTCGAACCGCAATAAACGCAAAGACTTTTCATGAGTTTGACGCTGAAATCCGCAAGTAGGAAGCCTGGCAAAGTCCGTTCGCGCCTCACCACGCCAGGGCGAACATAAGAATAATAAGAATAGCAGTGAGACTCGCAGCATTCCTCGCCGGTTGCAAACGACTTTCCTGCTCCCTTCTCCCCCGGTACTCCGGGGGAGAAGGGAGGAAAAAGGTTTTCGTGCCCGCGGCTTTCATTCGACCTAGGCCGTGCTGGTTGGAGAATTGCTGTCTTCCCAATACGCCGCCGACTAAACTCATTCCAGCAGACAGACGTCCCCGAGCCATTCTTAACGCGGGTAAACCGCAAACGACCGCAGAGGCATTAAAGTTCTCCGCGGCTTGCGGAGATGTTAACGAGCAAGAAACTAAAAGTATCAACGGTCACAATGACCTCGGAGTTTCGGAACCATGCCCACGCAAGGCTTTGGATTGCACGAAAAACAAAGTCGGCTTTCGCTCCGCGAAAGCAAATCCTTTCGC
>CAYUMU010000023.1:0-72398 GCA_964445985.1 uncultured Pirellulales bacterium
TTTTACACCTTCAACGAAAAAGCCGACGCCGGCTATGCTTGGTTAAGGCCTAGCCAGGCACGATGCGACAGGCGGTTCTGGCGTTTGCGTCCGGTAGGACAGCGAGGGGCGACACTCTTCCTACTCTCGAGCCCGGAATAATCGTTTGACGAGCTGCAACAACACCAGCAGCACAATCAACATGGGTGCGCAAATGCCAAGGACGATGGGCACCAGCCAACCTTGTTCGAACAGGTGCTCGCCCCACTCCCACAGCGCGGCCCAAAATACGACCACGCTGGCGGCCCCGGCGCAGAGGAATGGCCCATAGGGAATGGCCACCTGCCGATGCCGGCGAAACAGCAATTGGGCGATGCCTGGCGCCAAGCCGAAGAACGGACCAATAAAGAAGACCATGAGGGATGGTTGCCAGCCGAGGAACGCGCCGATCATGCCCATCAGGGTGACGTCGCCAAACCCCATGGCTTCGCGTCGCAGAATCAAGGCCCCGGCAATGCGGATGGTCCAAATGGTGACCAGACCGGCGGCCAGCCCCAGCAGAGAGCTTAAGAGCGTCGTCCAGCGGTCGGGGCCGCCGCTCATCCATAAGAAGGCAATCGCTGCCGAGCCGGCCATGCCCAGCAACAGTAGCCACCGCGTGGCAGTGGCATGGATCAGCCTTCGCCAGAACAGCGTCCAGGCAATGCCCAAGCCCCGCCGCCCTCGCCAAACTCGCGGCAGCAACGCGAATATCCACAGCCAGTAACAACCCAAGGCCAGCCCCAACCCCCGCATTTGCCCCGCTTCCAATTCGGCGGGAAACGGGTTCGGCGAAGCGATCTGCAAAGTGCTTGCTTCCACCGGCGCCAAAGTGATGCAGGGTAGCAAAGAATAAGGCCAGCAGGCCAAGACGAGCGCCAGCAGGGTGCCCGGCACGGTGATCGTATCGGGGATGAACCACTCATCCAGGTCGATCAGCGTGGCCGCAAGCATCAGCACCAACAGCAACACGTGGCCCAGGTATTGAAAATGAATCACGCTCACATCAATCTGCGCCGGGGTGATGGCCATTCCCAAAAAGGGAACCAGGGACAATTGCTCCACTTCCCACCAATACAGCCAGGCGATGGAAAAGCCAGCAAACAATTCCACCAGCAACGGCCGAATCCAAAAGCCCGTGCCGCGGAGCGGCACTTCGCGCCGCAGCCGCATCCAGCCCAAGATCGGAATGCGATCGGCGGCCGAGCGGGGCGCGGGACCGGCGACTTTGGACTTGCCCTTCTTGCGCTGTTTGCCTGTTGCCAGTGGAGCGGGTGCGTTTCTGTCGGGCTGGGGCGTTCTTCCGAACCAGCGGAGCAGGGCGTCCCAAACGCCGTTCCAAGGGCTGATCCGAGGAAACTGATACCGCATGCGGTCGACGGCCAGATTCACCGCTGCCCCCAGGCCGGCGCCGATCAGAAACAACAGCAATAGCTTCAGAACCAGGGGCAGGGCGAGTAATGCGTTCAAGCTGGCTCCCAAAAGTCAAAAAACTGAAGCGTAGCGTCGGGCAAATGACGCCAGAACTTATGCCAGGTGCAAACCATCCACGATTGCCTCCACCACTTCTTCCGGCGTGCGATCGCAGGTATCGACCATCAGGGTGGCGCATTGCTGGTACAACGGAAGTCGCGTCGCCAGTAGTTGTTCCACTTCGGCCAGGCCGCCGCGCGCCGTGAGGTTCGGGCGACGTTCGTTGGTGGCGGCATCGGCTTGGATCCGCTGCCAAAGCACGTTGGCCGGGGCTTGCAGCCAGAGCACGGCGGATAAACCTGCCAACAACTCACGGTTGCGGGCCTTCAGCACAATGCCTCCGCCGGTGGCAAGCACATACGACTGTTGGGCAGCAAACCGTTCCAGCGTTTGGGTTTCTCGTTCGCGAAACGCCGTTTCGCCCTCGGTGGCAAAAATCTGGGCGATGGTCTGGCCCGCCTCGCGTTCCAGTTCCACGTCGAGATCGACCCAATTCCACCCCAAGCGCGCCGCCAGCTTCGCCGCAATGGTCGTCTTGCCGGTACCACGATAACCAATCAGGGCCAGATTCACTTGAACTGCCGCTTGTGCGGGAGAAAGGGTGTAAAGACAACGGCTGCGAAGCGTGGCGTTTCCGCGGCGGCCATTCTAATGCGCCACCGCCACTGGGTTTACCCCCTGTGCCGCACGGCGCGCTTCTTTTCTGGGAACTTTCTCCCCGCTGCCGCCGTCCAAGCCGAGTGAGCCAGCAATTGCCGGGCAATTCTGGCGCTGCCAACAACCGCCACGAACACTTCCGTTTCGACGTTTCTCTACGACTTTTCAGGAAGGCCACGACCCATGATTCGATCTTGCATCGCCACAACGGCAGGCACGTTCGCACTTTGCGTACTTCCAACCCTGGTCGCGGCAGAGCCTTCGGCCAAGGCCGACCCCGCGGGCAAGACTTCCCCGGCCGCGGTCAAAGCCTCGGCAGAAAAGCCCGCCGCCGCCGAATCCAAGCCGGCGAGCCCCCAACCCGAGGTCGCCAACCGTCCCAAAATTCAACTGGCCATTCTGATCGATACGTCCAACAGCATGGACGGCCTGATCAATCAGGCCCGCACGCAACTTTGGAAGATTGTGAACGAGTTCGCCAAGGCCAGCCGCGATGGGCAACAGCCCCAGTTGGAAGTGGCTCTCTTTGAATATGGCAAGAGCAGCATTTCGGGCGAACAGGGGCATTTGCGCAAAATCGTGGATCTTACCGACAACCTCGACAAGATTTCCGAGGAGCTATTTGCTCTTTCGACCAACGGGGGCCAGGAATACTGCGGATGGGTTATTTCCGAGGCAGCCAAGCAACTGGCCTGGAGCAAGTCCGACGAAGACTTCAAGTGCATCTACATCGCCGGCAACGAGCCCTTCACGCAAGGCAAAGTCAACTCCGAAACAGCCTGCCAGGAAGCCATCAAACGCGGCATCCTCGTCAACACCATTCATTGTGGGCCGTACGACGTGGGTGTGAACACCGGTTGGAAGCGGGGCGCCGACCTGGCCGACGGCGCCTATGTGTGCATCGATCAAGACAAGACCGTGGCCGCCATCCATACCCCGCAAGACAAAGAATTGGCCGAACTAAGCACCAAGCTCAACCAGACCTTTGTGTATTACGGCGGCGAAAAGAAGCAAGCGGCCCAGCGCGAGCTGCAAAACCGCCAGGACGGATTGGCTGCCGCCGCCGCGCCTGCCGCCGCCGCTGACCGCGCCCAGTTCAAAGCCTCGGGGTTATATCGGGCCGATAACGACCTGGTCGAAGCCCTGGAGAAAAACGCCGGCAAGCTCAAGGAACTCAAGGCCGAAGAACTGCCGGCGGAGCTCAAAGGCAAGACCGAAACCGAGCAGCATGCCTACCTGGCCGAAAAGGCCAAACAGCGGAGCGAGTTGCAAGAGCAAATCAAGACGCTCAGCGCGGCGCGCGATCAATACATTGCCGCCCAGCGCGCCAAGCAGGCGGAAGCCGCCGGTGAAGAAACGCTCGATACCGCGGTGATTCGCACTTTGCGAACCCAGGTTCAACAGAAAAAATTCGAGATCAAATAACCAAAGTCGTCTTTCGCTCCGCGAAAGAACATGCGTTCGCGGAGCGTATGGCCGCCAGTATTTCTCCTGCGATCCTGAGCGCGGGCAAGGCGGTTCCCGCAACGCGGCCGAGCGTCAGAAATCCACATCCCGCATTTCGGAGTTGTTGTCATGAATAAGCGCCGCCTGCTCTCGGCTTTGGCCGTGGTGTTGGCCATCTCCAGCGGAACGGCCGCGGTGAAGGCTTGCTTCATACGGTCATTGCAACCGGTTCATGTGTGGCTCGATCACATCGAAGTCACCATTAAAGATCGGGTTGCCGTCAAGACCTACAATTGCACGTTCCGTAACCCCAACCCCGAGGTGGTGACCGGCGCCACCTGCTTTATGGAGCTGGAGCCCGGCGCGCAAGTGGACGATATGAGCGTGCTGGTCGACGGCAAGGAAATGAAAGCCGAGATTCTCGATGTCGAGAAAGCCAAAGAGGTGTTCAACGACATGGTCAAGCGAGGCGGCTCGCCGGCGCTGTTGGAATACTACGGCAACCAACTCATTCAAACGCAGGTTCCCAAGATCGCCGCCAACGGCACGGTTACCGTCAAGCTCACTTACACCACCGTGCTCGATAAACGCGGCGGCATGGTGCGGCTGCAAATGCTCAACACCAACCCCAAGGCCTCCATGCAGCCGCTCAAGAGCGCCGGCGTGAATGTCAAAATTAGCTCGCAAGAGCCCATTAAGAACGTCTATTCGCCCACGCACAACGTCAAGATCGAAGAGGCCGAGGATTGCGACGTGATGATCACCTGGAGCCAGGAAGACTACCTGCCCAAGCACCCGTTCGTGCTCTATTACCAGGTTGCCGATGAAGAGGTCAGCGCCAGCGTGTTGGCCCATCGCGAGCTGGGCGAAGACGGCCATTTCATGGTCATGCTCTCTCCCACCATTGGCAGCGGCGCCGGCCAGGTTACCGAAGATCAAATCCTGCCCAAAGACGTGGTGTTCTGCGTCGATTCTTCCGGCTCCATGCTCGAAGGCAACAAAATGGAGCAAGCCAGGGCCGCCCTGAAATACTGCGTGGAGTCGCTCCGGCCCGACGATCGCTTTAATATCGTCGATTTCAGCACCGGCGTGCGGGTGTTCAAAAAAGACGAGCTCATGCCGGTGAACAACGAAACGCGGGCCGCGGCTCTGCAATATGTTGAAAAGCTGGCCGCCCGCGGCGGCACCGCCATCGCCGACGCCCTCGAAACCTCGCTCTCGCTGCTCAAAGACCAAGGCCGGCTGAAAATGGTGCTGTTCGCCACCGATGGGCTGCCCACCATTGGCGAACGCGAGCCCGATGGCATTCTCACCGGCGTGGCCAGGCACAACAAAGATGACGTGCGCATCTTCGTGTTCGGCGAAGGCTTCAATGTGAACACCAAGCTGCTTGATCTGTTGGCCCTCAATCATCGCGGCGAGGCCGACTACATTCTGCCCGAGGAAGACATTGCCCAAAAGATCAGCCGGTTTTACGACCGCGTGGGCTCGCCGATCATGACCGATCTCAAACTCGACTTCGGCGACCTGGAAGTTGCCGACGTCTTTCCGCAAAAAATCGCCGACATTTTCCGCGGCGAGCAGGTCATGGTGTACGGTCGCTACCGAGGGCATGGCGACCATAAACTCAAGCTCACCGGCATGGTCGCCGGGCAAACCAAGACCATCGAGTTCGATCTCAAGCTGCCGGAATATTCGGAGAACGACCAGCACGCGTTCGTCCCCCGGCTTTGGGCCGGCAAGAAGGTCGACTTCCTGCTGAATGAAATCCGCCGCGGCGGCATGGAAAACGATGAGCTGGTCAAAGAAGTAACCTACCTGGCCAAGCTGCATGGCATCATCACGCCCTACACCAGCTACCTGATGGCCGAAGATATCGTCACTGGCGACGGCTCGGTGCCCGGTGGACCGGTGGCCAACGCCAAGGAGCAGCTCTTGGGTCGCTTGAAAGCGGCTCAGGCCCCGGCCGCCAGCGAAGCCGGCCGCGCCGACCAGGTTCGCGACGCCAAGTTCGCCGCCGAATCCCGGCGCGAGAACGATCGTGGCTCTGCCGGCGCCATGTACAACCAGGCGGAGAAAGCCCTCAATGCCTCGGGCAAAGACGGCTCGGCCCTGGGCGCCATTCGTTACATCGGAGCCCGCACGTTCTACAAGGCGGGCGACGATTGGTACGACAGCCGTTACGACGGCGATCAGGTGGCGAAAGATAAGATCCACCACGTGAAAGTTCGGTCAGACGAATACTTTAGCCTGCTGGCCCAAGACGCCCGCCTGGCCCAATACCTGGCCTTGGGCAACGTGGTGGTGCAAGTGGGCCGCGATTGGTATCGGTTCGAATCGGAGTAACGCTCGCCGCGAACCGTGCAGAATCGTTAAAGTTAAAGAACCAGGAGCACGGGAAGTTTTTGCTTTCCGCGCTCTTGGTTCGCTGGTCGAACAGCATGCGTTGGGCGACCCGATCGATTATAACTGGGTGAATGAAGGATCGATTCCGTCGGCCCGTCGCGTTCTGCGATGCCGAACACCTCTTATGCCGCGGGTGCAACCCATGCCACGACCCTCCACAGCGATGCCAGACTTCGCCACTCACCGCTCAGGCAGAACTCGCATTCGCGGTGTGGCGGGACGGCAAAAGTGCGAGGCCGAGCGAACGCCCCGTCAACCGCTACGGTTGGCCGCCGTGGTTGCCACGCTGCTCTCGGGCCTGCTGGCCAGCGGCGCCACGGCGCAAGTGGTTTTGCGGCAATTTCCTCAAGTTATTCAACGCGGCACGCCCAGCGACGCCACGGTGCTGTTCCGCGAAGATCGCAATCTCAATCGGGCCTTGGATCGCGCGCGCGAAGAAATTGCCAATGCGGCCTACGGCGACGCCGTCAAAATCCTGCTCGAAGTGCTGAACGTCAAAGAAGACTCCTTTTACCGCGGCGAGGGCGAGTCGGCCAACCGTGTGAGCGTCAAGGCCGAAGCACGGCGGTTGCTCGGCACGTTGCCCGCGGAGGGGCGCGAGCAATTCGAGTTGCTGTGCGGCAGCGACGCCAAACGGTTGCTCTCGCAAGCCATTGCCGAAGGCAACGAAGCGTTGCTCGCCGAAACCGTGGCCCGATATTTCCACACCCAGGCCGGTTACCAGGCCATGTGGCTGCTCGCGCAGCACCACCGCGATCAAGGGCAACCGCTAGCCGCCGCGCTCTGTTTGCGGCAACTCTTAGACGCCCCCCCGGCCGCGTCCCAGCGGTTCCAGCCACAACTCACTTACCTGGCCGCCGCCTGCTGGTATCAGGCCGGGTTCCACAATTTGGCGGTCGCCGAACTCGAATCGCTGCGGCAGCAACTCGATAGCGGCTTCTTGGAATTGGGAGGCGCGCGGCGAGCTCTGTTTGCCGAACACCAGGATCCGCTGGTTTGGCTGGCAGGGCAACTCCCGCAGTCAACCGCCCCCCACGCCGACACCAATCAATGGCTGGTGCATCGCGGCGACGCGGCGCGCAACCAGTCGTTGCCGCTGCAAATCCCCGTGATTTCCACAGCGTGGCGCGCCCCTTTTTACGATGAATTTGTCGATCCTACCGGCGAGTCGGGCGAGAGCCACCTCGAAGCGGGCCTCTCGGCTGCTTTGGCCGAAGTTCGCCAGCTCTTTACCCAACAGGGCGAACCGCTGCTGCCAGCGGCCCAACCACTGGTAGTCGGCAATACAGCCGTATTCCGCACGGCCACGCAGTTGCTTGCCGTCGATCTCACCAGCGGCAAGCGGCAGTGGACCGGCGCTGTCGATCCGGCCCTGCAAAACCTGCTTCGCGGCCTTGTTGGAACACCTGCCGAAAAACGGCTCGCGCCGCGAAATGCAGCGCCGGCTCCCAACCCCATCGAAGCGCCTGTGCCGGCCACGGCATCGCGGCAGCTTCTCTTGAACGCCTTGCTGAACCGAGTCGCCAGCGACGCCTGTTACGGGGGCCTCTGCAGCGACGGCAGCCAGGTATTCGTGATCGAAGATATCGGCATCGGGCCAGCCACCCCTAGCTTTCGCGTCAATAACGGCGTTCGGCAGGCCGTCGGGCAACGCAACGAAAACACGCTCCGGGCCTACGAGGTTCGTTCGGGCAAGTTAATCTGGGAGCTGGGAGGCCCCAAGAGCGATGTCGGCCTGGAACTCGCGGGCGCTTGGTTTCTCGGCCCACCCCTTCCTTTAGCGGGCCGTCTCTACGTGTTGGCCGAAGTCGAGTCCGAAATCCGCCTGCTGGCGATCGACGCCAGCTTGCCCGAGGGTCAAAAACTGCTCTGGTCGCAGTCCCTCTGCCTGGTTGAGCAATCTTTTCCAGGCGATGACGTTCGCCGCCGAGCCGGGGTCTCCCCGTCGTTTGCCGATGGCGTGCTGGTTTGCCCCACGGGGGCCGGGGCCGCCGTGGCGGTCGATCTCAACACGCGTTCGCTTCTCTGGGCGTACACCTACCCCGCCGAGCAGCTTCCCAATGCCCGCCAGCAGTGGATCATTCGCTCCAACGCTCAATTCCTCGCCACCCCTGGCTGGGCCGATGCCTCGGCCACCGTGGAAGCGGGCCGCGTGCTGCTCACTCCGCCGGGATCCAGCAAGTTGTTTTGCGTGAACCTCACCGATGGGGCCGATCTGTGGCCGCCCATCGATCGGGGCGACGGCCTGTATGTGGGCGGCGTGAGCGATGGTCTTGTGGTCGTGGTGGGCGCCGACTCGATTCGCGCCCTGCAGTTGGATAACGGCCGCCTGGCTTGGAGCACGCGTCTGCCCCACCAACGGCAGCCAGCCGGTCGAGGCTACCTGGCCGGCAGCAGCTACGTCGTTCCGTTGAACGATGGCTCGCTGGCCCAGGTGCAGCTCGACTCGGGCGACCTGGTGGCGCGCACCCTGGGAGACAATTCGCTGGAGCCCAAGTGGGCCGGAAACCTGGTCGCCGTTGGCAATCGGGTGCTCTCGCTGTCGCTCGAAAGCTGCGACGCCCACCAAATGGTTTCGCCCAGCTCTTTGGAAGCCCGGCTGGCCGCCAACAATCGCGACGCCGAAGCCTGGATGCTGCGAGGCGATATCGAGCTTCAACAAAACAACCTGGTTCAGGCCGTGAACAGCCTGCGAAACGCCGTGGCCAGCGGTGGTCAAAACCGCGCGCGGGATCTGCTGGCTCAATGCCTGCTGCGCATGGTTCAGGCCGATTTTTCCCAGCATCGTCCACTTTGCCAAGAACTGGAAACGCACTTGGTTCGCCCGGCCACGGCCGCGCGCTACTGGCGGATTGTGGCCGAAGGTTTGGCCGCGCAACAGGACTCCGTCGGCGCGCTTCGGGCCTACCTGCGGCTGGCAGACCAGGCGGCGGACGACGACTTGCTGCAAGATTTGTCGCCTTCACTGCAAGTGCGCCCCAACCGACTGGTGCAGCATCGCATGGCCGAATTGTGGAATTCGGCCGATCGCGCACAACGGGTGCAAATGGATGAAGTCCTCGGGGAACGGTTGGCGGCGGCTTTGGCATCCGAGGACCCCGCTTCGCTGCGGCTCTCCATCGAACGGCTGGGATGGCACCCCCGAGCCAACGAACTTCGCTGGCAGTTAGCTCAGCAGTTGCAAGCCAAGCTGCTGCAGGAGCCGTCCGACGCCTCGCCCTTGGAGTGGGAAAGTGTCCTGCTGCAATTTGCGGCGCACGGTTCTCCGGCCGACCGGGCCGAGGCCTTGGCAAGTTTGGCCGCCGTCTTCGCCAGGCAGAATCAGGCCGATCCGGCCGTGTACTACGCCCACCGCCTCCGGCAGGAGTTTCCCGATCAGCAGCTTGGCAGCGGGCAAAGGGGGGCCGATTTCGCCGCCCAGTTGCTCAGCCAGCCTTCCCAAATCGCAGCCAGTGAACAGCGCCTTTGGCCGCAAGGCAAGGTCACGGGTCGGGCCGCCGCGGTGCAGATTCCCGCGAAAGGCCGCTCGTGGGGCGTGCATCAACAGGTCACATCCCTCGACCAATTCCCAGGTCGCTCGTTCCTGATCGAGAATCAATCGGCGCTCGTGGTGCGGAACGCCGAACGGGAACTCTGGCGAACCCGGTTCATCGATCCCCAAACGAACGACACCCTGGGATCCTCGCCGCAAGGGCATAGCCTTGGCGCTCACGGCCACCTGTTGGTGCTTACCAATGGTTGTTACGTGCTTGGCATCGACTCCCTCGGGAAAAACGCGAAGGGTGCGGCGAATCGGCCGCCCGGCCTGCCAGCCGACGACGCGGCGGGCCAGATCCGCTGGGTTCACCCGCTCACCGATAACTTTCCTGGCATGAACCCCGGCCGCATGTATCCGCTGCCCATCTGGGAAGCCATGCCCTGGGGCGAAACATTGGTGCAATTCCAGACCCACGACCGCATTGTGTTGGGGAGCATGAAGCCCGTGGTGGGCAGCCAGGTGACTTTCCTCCGCGGCAACGAGCTGGTTTCGGTAGACACCGTGAGCGGCGCCACGCTCTGGATCCGCGGCAACATCGAAGCTGGCAGCGAGTTGTTCGGAAACGAACGCCAGATTTATGTCGTTGGCCGCAGTGCGAGAAGCGCCCTGGTGTTCCGCACGGCCGACGGGGAACCGCTGGGGGAAAGACCCGTGCCCCCGCCATCGCAGCGGATGCGGTCTTATGGCAACCGGTTACTCACCTGGCACACCGTCAACCAGCAAACCACCGTTCGACTATTCGATGTGGACAAGCAAGAGGATGTCTGGTCGCACACGTTCGATGCCTCGGCGAGGGCGGCGTTCGCCAGCGATGGCCGCTTGGGCGTGCTGGAAAAGGGCGGCCATTTTCAACTGCTCGATCCCCCAACGGGCGAGGCGCTCATTAGCGCCAACGTGGATGCCATGTCGTCGCTGGCGGCCCTTTTTGTGCTGAAGCGGTCAGACGGCGGCTACGTGGTCGCGGCCACTCGCTCGCTGGCGCCGACCCATCGGCAACAAGATGGTTGGGTGGTGCGGCCCCTGCAAAACCCCAGCTCGTACGACGCGCCCGCAATCGATGGTTTTGTGCATGGTTTCGATGCCAATGGACGGCTTTCGTGGTCGCAGCCGGCCCGCGATTTGGCCCTGCCGCTGCACCAGCCCGAGGGGAGCCCCATGCTCTGCTTCCTCAGCTACCTGTATGGCAACCGCATGGTGGTCAACGGCCGGCAAATGGGCGTGGTGCAGCAATCGTGCGTTACCTTCTTAGACAAGCGCACGGGCAGCGTCGTGTATCGCCAAACGCTCGCCGGCGTGCCCAGCTACTACGAGCTCACGGCCAGCGCCGCCAAGAAAACCGTGGAGTTTTCGGCCAACGTAGGCACCGTTCGCCTGGACCTGACCGACGAGCCCCCGGCCGCGGCCGATCCCAAGGAAGTTCCGCTGGAGCCGGAGATCATCGCGCCCGCGGTGCCGCAGCAGCCCAATCAACCGCAGCCCGCTCTACCTCAGCTGCCTGTTCAACCTAATGAACCGATGGTTCCCATGCCACCCAGGGCGGTTCTGCCTGGTGGGCCAGGCAATTTGCCCCTCCAGCCCCGGCCGGTCGCTCCGCAAGAGCCGCGGAAACCGGCGGTTCGCAACCTGGAACCGCAGCAGGCGCCCGCGCTGCCCCCAGCCAAGATCGAAGTGCCGCGGGAACAGGAGCAGCGCTGAACCATGGCTTCCCACCGCAATCCGCTGCAACGCTGGCCCCCAGCGCGTGGTCGACTCGCCTGCTGGCGTTCGAGCTCCAAGTACCGTCTGAACATGCGTTTGCGATTGGCTCCTCACCGGCGGCCTGAAGCGCACCTGGCGGCGTGGTGCGTTTGGATGGCGCTGCTGCTGGGGTCGCTTGTTCCGTCGTCGGCGTTTTCCGCTGATGAAAAGCCTGCTGCTACCCCCGCCCCGCCCGCCGGCATGCTGCTGCGGCTAGGGACCACCGACCCCGACGATGACGACGGGCACCAGGGCACGATCTACGATCTCCTCTTCTCGCCCGATGGCAAACTGCTGGCCTCGCGGGGGGCCGATCAAACCATTCGGCTGTGGAGCATCCCCGACGGCAAGGAACTGCACCGCCTGCCTGGCGACCGGCTGTTTGCTTTCTCTCCCGATGGCCAGCTCATTCTGATCGGCGAGCCCACGCTGAATAACCCCTCCACGCAATTGTGGAACACGAAAACCGGGGAACGAATCTGGGATTACCCAGGGCTATGGGACCAGGCCGCCTTCAGTCGCGATGGCAGCCAGATTCGGTTTGTGTATCGGGGCATGATCCGCAACCTGGAGCTCAACCCCAAACGTTTGCTGGGCCAGCCCCGCTTGGCTCCCCCAGCCGCGAAAGCGCTGTCTCGCGACGGCACGCTGCTGGCCTGCACATCGAGCTTGAACAGCAATCAACTTCGGCTTACCGATGCCAGCAGCGGGCAAATTATCCGCGAGCTGTCGGGCAACTCCGATGTGCCCATGCAAGTGGTCTTTTCCGCCGATGGGCTTACGATCGCGGCGGCTGGCAAAGATCAACAGATTCACGTGTGGGAGGTTGCCACGGCCAAAACCATGGGCCGGCTGGCCGGTCACACCCAGCCGGTCCAACGACTGGATTTTTCGTCCGATGGCCGCATGCTGGCCAGCGCTGGCCGCGATGGCGCCGCCATCTTGTGGGAAATCGTCAGCGGCAACGTGCTGGCCAAACTCGATGCTGCCGCCCAGGGGGGCGAAAAGGTGATTGCCACGGCCGTGGCGTTCTCGCCGACCGGTCGTTACCTGGCCACCGCCAGCACCGATCACACGATTGTGCTGTGGGAAGTGTCGCAGGCCACGCTCGGCACCCCTCGCGAAGCGCCGCTCACGCCCGAGCGGCTGGCAACAGCCTGGGAACAGCTGACCGACACCGATGCCCGCGTGGCCCGGCAGGCCATGTTCGCGTTTTCCTCCAACCCGGAAATGTCGCTCCCCTTCCTCAAGGAGCAACTCCAGAAAGAACTCAGTTCGCCCCAGGCGGCCCAAATTTCGCGGCTGATTTCCGAACTCGATGACCAGGAATACATGGTCCGCGAGCGGGCTACCCAAACCCTCAAGCAAATGCTCGGTTTGGCCACCGACGCCCTCAAACGCGAGCTGCGCAGCACGCTCTCCGCCGAGGTGCGATTTCGCATCCGGCTCATCCTAGGCTCGGCCGGCCAGGCAATGCCCCGGTATAGTCAGGCCGAAGTCTACCGTTTCAAGCGGTTGATTCAGGTGTTCGAAAACCTGGCCTCGCCCGCCGCCAAGGAATTGCTGCTAACCATCTCTACCGATATCCCCTCGGCCGAGTTGCAAGACGAAGCTCGGCGGGCGCTGGCGAGAGCGAACGAGCGTCCTTAGTGTCCGCATTGCTACAGGGTTCAAAACGCCCATTCTTGGGGGGGCGCCGTTCGACTTCGCGTGCCCCCCGTACAATGGCATTCTGACCCGCCAGCCGGGCTGGCGCTAGACGGGCCAAAGTTGTCGTCGTTACCATGCACTCCATGACCGAGGAGCAAGCCACCGACCATTCACCCGGCGCCGCCGACGCTGGGCAACCAGAGCCAGCGGCAAAACGCAAACGCTGGCGACCTTACGCGCGGTTCGTGCGTCCGCGACTGCGGCAAATCTGGCTGAACATCCAGATTTGGATCCCGTTCTTGATCAATCCGTTCGAACGGCGGCGGCTGGTGAAGCTCTCCGACGACGAAGGCCGGCACGATTTGGAATGGGAGGTGGAACTTCCCCGCCAATGCTGGAAAACAGGGCAGCGGGCCGGCCTGCAAGCGTGCCGATTCGAGCGGCGGTATCGCAGCTTTGACCGGCCCTTGGCCATCTTCGGTGTGATGTTCCTGGCCCTGATGGTCGTTTCCACCCTGAGTTGCCTGCTGGGTCCCTATCTCACGCCCACCCTGTATCTCACGATTTTGGTGCTTGGACTGGGGGTCTTGTGGATCAAGAGCTGGCGCGAACGGGTCCGGCTCACCTTGTGGAGCTTGCCGCAGCACAGTGCAGACGCCCAGATGCCCGACCTGGCGATCTACAACGATCAAATGTACCTGTATCTGCCCAGTGTCGATCTGGCTCGGGCCATGTCGCTGGAACTCAGGACCCAGCGTGACGAACGCCGCCGCCATGGCGATCCCCGCGATGCGAACGACGATTTCGCCGATCCCCTCAGGTAATAGCCGGCCCGATGCTGTTAAGAATTGCGGGAATGAGCGGTCGCTTGCGATGCGAGCCTCGTGGCGCCGTCGGGGGGCGTGGGGGCCTGATCTTTTCGCCGCAGCAGCCACCCGAGCCCCGTGCCCAGGCTCAAACCGACCAAATCTTGGACAATATCGGCCCAATCGGGTGTGCGGCCAGGCACCAGGTATTGAATGGCTTCGGTCGCGAATGCGTAGCTCACCAGGGCGGCCACGATCGTGAGTCGAGAGGTGCGCGAAAACGCCAGGGCACAAAGCAACCCCGCCGCAAAGAACGTCAGCAAATGGCTGATCGGCGCCACGTAATCGTGAAAGACCTTCCGCGCTTCTTCTTCACTCGCTCCCGCCATGCGGAAGGGATTCTCCGCTAGCAGTGCATAGGTGAGCACCGCCAGATACCCAAAGGTAACGGCACACCATAGCCAATGAGCTTTGTTTTGAGTTTCTTTCAAAAATCACACTCAGCCTGCCAGAAGAATCGGCCCCGCCAGAGAGGGCGAACCGGCCCCATGCGGACGCGGGGCTGATCGGCATATCGCGCCTCCGGGGTATCTTACCACTTGGAAGCCCAAAAGTAGCCGTGGCGAGCGTTCCGATCGCGGTTTTCGTGCCGCTTCCCAGCACACAGGCCGCCCAGCCGCTGGGAGCTGGCCGCTCCAAACGTACGGAAAGAACAATCGGCATTTGCTCGCCCCCCTTGCCGTTGCCACCCCGGCCACCGCACAAGAGCTGGTCGCGCGGCGACCAGCATGGTCAAAAATTGCACAGGGGTTTGGGTGCATTGGTAACCAGCCCCGAACTGTCTGCAAGCTAGCACCAAAATCGGAAAAGTGGCTGGTGAAAGACTTTAAGGAAAATGAAAAAAAATTACGTCCGATGGCGCGTTACAAGCGTATGTAATACACGCATAGACGAAAGAGAGAATGGATTCGGGCCGCATCAAGTAGGGTGTCCCAAGGGGTTTTGCTGAGGAGATGTCAAGGATGCTAGTGCTTAGCAGGAAACCAGGCGAGTCGATCCAAATTGGAAACGAAATCACCGTCACCGTTCTCAAGGTGCAAGGAAACCGTGTTCGGCTGGGATTCGAGGCTCCCCAAGGAACGCGCATCATGCGCTGGGAGTTGGAAGTAGAAAACAAGGAAGCCGCGGCGCAACTGGCCGCTTTTTGAAAATGTTTGATGACGGGCTCCTCCCGACCTTCCGATCGCGAGAGGTGACGCGTAACTAATCCACGAAAACGAATGTGTTTGCGTGAATCAGGAACGACGCACAACGCGATTAGGAATTTGCATCGCTCAGTCGATTCTTTGTCGAACGAGCGATCCTTCTGCGTTCGGGAGTGAGCCCCTTTCTAAGTTGCGCCCCCCCTTGCTATGCGGTTCTCAAACCTTGCCACGCCTGGCGCCCGCCTTCCAACCTGTTATGCCGTCGACAACTTCCCTGGTTCGGCAATCGTGGTTTCTTACCGGCCCCACGGCGGGTGGGAAGTCGGCGTTAGCCCTGGTGTTGGCCGCGAAAATTCCTGCGCGGATCGTGTCGATGGATTCGATGGCCGTGTATCGCGGCATGGATATCGGCACCGCCAAACCCAGTGCCGCCGAGCGCCAGCAGGTTCCGCATCATCTGATCGATATTGTGGAGCCAGACTGCGATTTTAGCCTGGCCGACTATCTCGCCGCTGCCCAGGCGGCCGTTACCCAGTTGAATCTGCGGGGGCAAACGCCACTATTCGTGGGCGGAACACCGCTGTATTTGAAGGCTTTGTTGCGTGGTTTGTTCTCCGGGCCGGCCGCCGATTGGGACTTGCGGCGGCGATACGAAAAGCTGGCCGCCGACCACGGCTCCCAGGCTTTGCACCACCAATTGGCCCAGATAGATCCGGTGTCGGCCGCCCGATTGCATCCCAACGATGCCCGCCGGTTGATCCGAGCGCTGGAGGTGTATGAACTGACCGGCACGCCAATCAGCGCGCAACAGCAACAGTTCGATCGGCCGCTGGCTCGCGAGGCGTGTCGGGTGTTTTGCCTGCAATGGGAGCGGGCTGAGCTTCATGCTCGGATCGACGCCCGCGTGGATGCCATGTTCCAGACGGGGCTGGTCGAAGAAGTTCGAAACCTGCTGGCGGCCGGGGCACTCTCCCATACGGCTTCGCAAGCCCTGGGGTATCGCGAGGTGATCGAGCACCTCGCCGGCAGCCGCGACCTGGTGGAAACGATTGGGCTGATAAAGCAACGCACGCGGCAGTTTGCCAAACGGCAAGAAACCTGGTTCCGCAGTCTGGCAGAGTGCCGAATCGTGCCGATGCGCTCGGGGTTGGACGTCGAAGCGATTGCGGAAGCGATCATTCGAGAAGATCTGGCCGTGCCGAGCACGCCGCCGAAGTGAAGGGGAGCAGCCACGCCGGATCGTAAGCTACCTTTCTAGAGCCGGTTCCCGAGCCTGATTCGCAGCCTAATCGCCCGGCCGCGCGGCGCGGAGGTCTTGGGATCGGCCGTTAGACGGCAAGCCCCCGCTTCGGGAATCCCGCGTGACATCGGCATTATCGGCACAACCGCCCCTATCTTCCCCTTCGCGGCCTGCGCCGCGACTTGGGCAGGCGATATTATTCTTGGAAGTGCTGGCCTTGCTGGCCGTGGCGGTGTGGTTCCGCTTTTGGAAGCTGGACCATTTGCCAGGCGTGAACGGCGATGAAGCCTGGTACGGCATCCAGGCTTCGCGATTGCTCCAGGGCGAAAGCATCTCCACCCAAACGCCCACGGGAAATCCCGTAAATTTGCTGTTTCTGTTGCCGCACCTGCTGTTGCACGCCCTCGCCGAGCCATCGTTTGCCCTGCTTCGCCTGCCGGCCGTGTTGAGCGGGTTGGCGGCGCTGCTGGCAAACTTCTGGCTCTGCCGCGGAACCTTCGACCAGCCAACCGCCATTGCGTCGACGGTCATCCTGGCCGTACTGCCGATCAACATCGCCTACAGCCGGTTCAGTTGGGATCCCGCGCAAACCTTGCTGGTGAGCGTCGTGGTTTTGTATATGTCGGTGGGCGTTTTTCGGGCCGCCTGGGCTTGCTTGGAATTGCACGAAAAACAAAGTCGGCTTTCGCTCCGCGAAAGCACATCCTTTGGCGGAGCGAAAGGCGACGACAGCACAGCTGACAGCCTGGCGGCCGCGGATCGTGCCTTTCGCAAGCAGTTGTTGCTGGCGGCCATTGCCTGGGCCGTGGCGATTCTGGTGCATCCCACGAATGTGTTTCTCGGGCCGCTGGTGGTGTTGCCTGCCGTCATTCGCTGGCGCGCGGAACTATGGCAGTGGGTCAACTTCCGGCAATTTTCCACCAAGGCCTGGCTGACCGCCGCCGTGGGGGCGGCGTTGTTGTTGGTGGTGGCCTGGGGCGGCCGGCATTGGCTGGTTCGCGTGGGCGAACGCTTTACCCGGCCCGGCGATGTGTGGGAGTTCTCGCAACTTTACGTGCAGTTGTTCTGGGGAGTATCCAGCTACCAATACCTGGCTGGCTCGGTGCTGGGCGAAGGCTGGCAGGCAAGCCCGTTGAACATCGCCGGCTACGTGTTGGCGGCCGCCCTGGCATGCCTGCTGGCACGTTATTTGATTCGTCAGCGACCGCGAGAAGATCTGGCGATTGCGGCGGCCTACTTGATAGGGCTCTTGGGATTCTTCTTGGTGGGCGGACCCCCGGCCATTGCCCCGCATTACGAGCGCTACGCCATGTGGCTGATCGCTCCGGCCGCGTTGCTGGTGGCGCGTGGCATGGCTGCTTCGTCCAGACGCCTGCGATGGATGCTTTGGCAGCCGGCGATTGCCTTGGCCGCCCTGATGTTGATGGTGTTCGGGCAGAACTACTTCGGCTTTGTGGCAGATACCGGCGGGGCTTCGCACCGCGCCTTTCGCACCGCGGCGCTCGAGCCCAAGCTGGTCGCCTGGCAACAGGCCACGCGGCAGTTGTCGCCGGGCGAGGAGACCCTCATCGGAACTTCGGAGTACTGGACCGAAAAACCGCTTGCCTATCTGGCCGCCAACCAAGCCCAAACGCGAATCGTGAGGTGGCAGCCCGATCAACCCTGGCCGGCTGAATTGGCACAGGCCGCGAAAGAAGGCCGGGCTTGCTTCGTGGAATACCTGGATGGGCCTGGCCAGGAACAGCTATATCGAAATCTGACCGAGCAGCGACTCGACTGGGATGAATCGCGGATTGCCGACTACGCCGGGCGACCGCTGTTGGTGGTGGTGCGGCCCCGTGCCAAAGTCGCCTTTCGCTCCGCGAAAGGACCTGCTTTCGCGCAGCGAAAGACGACCATTAGACTCCTCGAACCAGCAGGCCTGGTTGGCCCTAATTCAACCGGAGGGGTAGACTGACAAGGACCCCATGGCTGGCGCCTCCGCGATCAAACCAATTTTTGGCATACGCGGCTCGCCCTGGCAGAATTTGTGGAAACTCCATGAAGCTTTCTTCCATTCCGCAAATCTATCGCAATTTGAACCGAGCCGTGGAGGTGTTCTCGGTGCTCAGCCGGTTCGGGTTTGCGAACTGGGCCAGCCGGTTGGATGTGGAGTTTGCCAAGAACCTGTTCAAGAATCGCGAAGGCCTGTCGCTGGCGAAGCAACCTCCGGAAAAGCGAATCCGCCTGGCCTTTAACGAGCTTGGACCCACCTTCATCAAGCTGGGGCAGGTGCTAAGCACGCGGCCCGACCTGGTGGGCGTCGCCCTGGCCCAGGAGTTGGAGCACCTGCAAGAAGAAGCGCCGGCCGACACGATCGGCGAGGTGCGGGCCACGATCGAAGGCGAATTCCACCGCCCCATTGAAGAACTATTCGCCGAATTCGACCCCACGCCGCTGGCTTCGGCCTCCATTGGCCAGGTGCATGCGGCCCGGCTGCACACGGGCGAGGCCGTGGTGGTGAAGGTGAAGCATCACGGGGTGGAAGAGAAGATTCGCGTGGACCTCGATATTTTGACCGGACTGGCACAATTCGCGGAGAAGATGCCCGAGTATCGCAATTACCGGCCGATCGCCACCATGGGCGAGTTCCGCCGCACGCTGCTGCGCGAGCTGGATTTCAACCGCGAACGACGGAACATGCTGCGGTTTACCCGCAACTTCCGCCGCGACGCGCGGGTGCGAATTCCCAAGTCGTATCCGCAATTGTGCTCCAGCCGAGTGCTTACGATGGAGCGGCTGTGCGGCGTGCGGTTGGCCGACGCGGCCAAGGTGGTGGGCAATCACGACGACCTGGAAGAGATCGCGCGACGCGGGGCACATATCTTCTTGGAGATGATTTTCACCCATGGATTCTTCCATGCCGATCCGCACCCCGGCAACGTGGTGCTGCTGGATGGCAACGTGCTGGGGCTGTTCGACTTTGGCATGGTGGGCCAGGTTGACGAACGGCTGCGTGAAGATATTGAAGAAATGCTGGTGGCCCTGGTCGGCCGCGACGCCGAGCAACTGACAACCCTGATCATGCGGGTGGGCAAGGTGCCCAGCGACTTGGACGCCGCGGCGCTCGCCTACGACGTGGCCGATTACGTGGCGAATTATGCCGACCAGCCGCTCAACGACTTCGACTTCACCGGCGCCATCAACGAACTGACCGAGTTGATTCGCCGCTACGCCATTAGTTTGCCGCCGCGGATTGCCTTGTTGCTGAAGGTGCTGGTGATGCTCGAGGGCCTGAGCCGGATGGCCAGCCCCACGTTCAATCTCACGGAAGTCATTCGCCCCTATCAGCGCAAGCTCATCTTGCGGCGGCTATCGCCCTGGCGGCGGGTGAAGAAAGCCCAACGAATTTATCGCGAGCTGGAGCGACTCGCGGAAGTCACTCCCCGCAGCCTGTCGGATATTCTGGAACAGATTCAGTCGGGCAAGTTCGACGTGCATCTCGATCACCGCGGTTTGGAGCCTTCGGTCAATCGACTGGTGATGGGTTTGCTGACGAGCGCGCTGTTTTTGGGGTCGTCCATCATGCTCTGCCAGAAAGTGCCGCCGCTATTTAATGGGGTTTCGTTCCTGGGGGCCGCGGGGGTGATCTTGTCGCTGGTGCTTTCGATGCGGCTGTTTTGGGCGATCAGCAAAAGCGGCCGGCTGGACTGAGCTGCCGTTGAAAGGGGCTCTTGAGGGAACGTGCCCCGCTTGAATGGCGGTGGGTGGATCCGCTTGCGGTCCCTATAATGGCCTGGGGTTGAGGTGGCGCAGTGGGGATGCCGGCAAGGATTCGTTGCCTTGCGGAGGTGGCGCCCCGGGGACCGCGTCACCCGAAGCCTGCCATCGAACACGGGATGGGAATAGCCACTCTGGTCGCAATTAGGCCGCGCCGCCTGCCATGGATACACCGCCAACACAGATTGTGGGCCAGGTTCCCAAGACCTTTCGTCCGCCCAGCCAGGGTGAGGTGATCATCACGCCCGCGGGCCGGCACTTTTTTTTGGGGGCCGAAATCGGCCGGGGCTATTTCGGCGCCGTTTACGAGTGCACCGACGAATGGGGCAACTACCAGGTGGCCAAGGTGATTGTGCCCCAGCAGCGAACCTACTCCCAGGTTCAAGCCGACTGGTATCGCGAATTTGTGAATCTCGCCAAGTTGCGGCACCCCAATATTACCTACGTGTACGACGCCTTCGAGGAGGGGGATACCTTCTACCTGGTGCTGGAGCGGTGCAGCCACAGCCTGCAAGACTTTGTTCGCTGGGACGGGATGAACGGCGAGGCCTGGCTGCCGTACGTGGCGGGCGATGTGCTCCAGGCGCTCGACTATATTCACGCCGCCGGTTACGTGCATAAGGATTTGCACCCTGGCAACGTTTATCTATCGCACTTGCATGCCGGCGGAGCTGGCACGCGGCCCTGGGCTTTTAAGCTCGGCGACTTGGGCATCAGCAAGCCAGAGTTCGAAGTTGCCTACGACACGGTGTTTGCCCAATGGATGCTGCCGCCGGAGTTTCTGGATCGGCAATTGGGCCCACTCGACCGCCGAGTCGATATTTACCACGCGGGCTTACTGTTGCTAAGGCTGTTATGCTCCGGCGATCTGGAGTTTAGCCGCGAAGAAATTATCGATGGCCGGCCGCGGATGGTGGCCGAATCACTGGATTCGCCCTTTGCGGCGCCAATTGCCCGAGCGCTGCGGCGGCGGGTATGGCATCGTCCGACCACGGCCTTGGAATTTTGGCGAGAGATCTGCGTGGCGGCCCAGTGAGGCGACGGCCGAACAATAACCTCCCGATGTCGCCGTTAGACATGGTGGGCATGTGCTATGTCTCTCATTTTGCCGCGATACGTGTCCTGCCGGCGCAAGAAAAAGCCCGCTCGGCGGCGCATCCGTGGCCTCCGAGCGGGTATAGGTCGACCTAATTTTAAAGAAGCTTCCCTGCTTCACGGGGCGTGCCAGGCCCCGAGACATCCATGTCTGGTGAATGTTGTACTACATAAAGTCGCGGAGGAAGTTCCGCCCCGGTCGCCCCCCAGTTATTGCCGCGCGACATCCTTGCCGCGAGCGCGAACTGGTAGCGCGGGAATGTGTTGTTGGCCCTGCTTCCCAGCCAGTCGCCTGCCGTAGACGATTGCCTGCGATGAAGAAAAGCGGATCTCAGCGCGGTTCAACCGCGGTGGGGTGGAACCCACCCCACATCTCCACGGTTTGCGGAGATGTCTGTTCGTTACAACTAAGCCACCAGCCGCATACCTTCCACGGCTTCTTTCATGGTGGCCTTCACGCCGTCCACAAACTCTTCAAAAATGCGGACGTCGAGCGCGGTGGCGCTATCGGCTTCGGGATGGAACTGGGTGCCCATCGCCAACCAATCCGGCATCACGCTTTCAATTGCTTCGATCACGCCATCGGGGCAGCGAGCCGAGGCAATGAAACCGGGAGCCACTTCGTCCACCGCCATGTGATGCATGCTGTTCACGCGGATTTCGCCATCGCCAAACACACGCTCCATCAAGGTGCCAGGGGTGACCTCCAGAGCATGGCGATGATTGCGGTCCATCGAATCGCGATGGGGAACCGCACGGGCAATATCTTCGGGAATGTGGAGGAAGAGATTGCCGCCTTGCGAAACATTCAGCAACTGCATCCCTACGCCGATGCCAAACACCGGCAACCTTCGTTCGGCAATTTGCCGGACCAGCAAGCGATCGAAATCTTCGCGGCTGGCATCCATGAGACGCACCGAGGGGTGCAACATAAAACCGTCGCGGCGAGGATCAAGATCGGCTCCGCCAATCAGGACCATGCCGTCGAGATGATCGAGTAACTGCTCTAAGTCTTCCTCGCTGGCTTGCGGAGGAATGACGACAGGAATCCCGCCCACTTCCGAAATGGATTCGTAATAGCCCGCACACAAGTAGGCAAACGCAGGTGCGTCTTTGGTGGCGGTGCGGTAGTCGGCGTTAATCCCGATTAGCGGTTTCGACCCCATCTCAAGACCTCCCTTGGCCCATCATGTGGCCAAATGAACGGAAGACATTGTTGGTCCCACCCAGCCTGAGTTTTCCAAGGCACGGGGAGCAGGAAGATGCAGTCGAAGGGGAAAACAGCGTATCGCGGCTCAGGCTAAAATAGCCTGACCTGGAAAAACCCCGGTGAGGAGGTCGTCCTTGACACCCTGAGAAACGCCCAGCGGAGGCATGAATCCGGCCCTGGTTCGTACCGCGGTCACCCCGGGACATCCGGTCCCGTGGCTGTGGAGGGATGTGACACTCACTGTGAGTGTCAGCGATGGAGGGAATCTAACAGGCTGGAATTACAATTCAATCATTAAGAGGATTTTGGGCTCAACCCAATGTGCTAGCTCTACATGGGGTATGACAGCGTTGCTAGCGAGTAGGCGCGGCGTCAGTTTGTCGCACGCCAACGGGGGTGGGTGTTTTCCCCAATCCCAGGTTTTGCAATGACTTGCGCGGCGATATCCGCTATTCCAGCGCCAACGATGCTTGCGGGCTGAGAAGGCAACAACATGCAGGGCATCGCGAAAAAAAATCGAACCGGTCGGTCCCCTGATGCCCGCGGCAGCCCGATGTTGGGCCAACAAATCGCGAACCGAGCCTGATGGGAGAGCCGAGGCAGTCACTCCTCGTATTCCAGATGAACCCGGGGGCTTTTCGGCGTAGAATTTGTGCATGACCATTCCCAAGCCACCCGCGAATCTACTTCCGGCGAGAGCGTCCGAGGTCCGTCCCGATCCGCCCTTCTTGCCCGACTCGATGAGCTACACCGATCGCATCCGCGCGTGGATGGAAATCGTGGACGCGAACGAGGCGTTTGTGTTAGCGGGCCTGCGACGACAAATCGGACCCGACGGGGATTTGCAGCAAGCCTACCGGGAATGGCACGAGCGAAAGTCGGCCGAACATTCCGCGGCGCTCGAACACATGTGCGCGGAATTCAACCGCCGCTGGGCGGAAAATGGCTAACCTGATCATTGCTGCCCTGGCGCACGTTTGGCAGGTGCTCGGCGCGTTCAACGCACCGATGGCCGTTGCGGGAGGAATCGCTGTCGGCATTTGGAAATGCCCTCGCTCCACGCACGACGTGGACTTGCTGATCGCCATCGAACCGCCCGATCTGAAAGCTCTCTTAGCTGCCTTGGGCAGCGCTGGAATGCTCCCCCGAACCGCAACCATTCCCGTCGAACTTGGCGATTTGCGGATGGCGTTATTGAGCTACGAGCCGCCGGGAAGCTATTTGACTCTGCATATCAATCTGCTATTCGCGGACTCTGAATACCATCGGCAGGCATTGAGCCGCGTCGTGCCGGTGACCATTCCCGACGGCCCAGTTTTGGTCAACGTACTGTCGTGCGAAGACTTGATCCTGCTCAAGCTTTTGGCGGGTCGATTGATCGATCAGGCCGATGTCGTTTCGCTCTTGCAGGCCAATATCGGCGAACTGGATCGCACCTACTTGGCAGATTGGGCTCGTCGGATGGGAGTGTTCGATCACCTTGCAGAGCTTTGGATTCGAGCCCTTCCCCAAGAAGCTCCACTGTAGGCGTCAGGGCGTAATTCCGTGATATTCCAGATGGCGAGGAATCCGTTCGTTTTGCCATCTTCGGTCAATAGCCCAGCCCCGGCCCATTCAAAGCCGCGGTTCCCACCGTGCCATCGGTGATGCCGAACATGCTGGGATAACGCTCGCTCCAGTTGCGATTGCCCGCGGGGCAATACTGGCGGGCGTTGCCTTCAATAGCCGCCACGGTGGGAACCCGCGCGGCCAGGCTGGCCGAATGCAGGAACGAGCGGCCGGGGCAGGTGAGATCTTGCACGCATAAAAACATGCCGTACTTTTGCGCGGCGGCGCCCATCAGCAGGGCATCGGTCTGGCCCTTGCAGGCTTTGAGCGCCACGCCCGAGTAGCCCATCTCGCGGCACAGCAGCAGGCTGTCGAGGTCGATCAGCGATTCATCGATGACCACCGGCTTGATCTTGGCCGCCTCGTGCATGCGGTTTTCGGGGAACGACTTCAAGTCGCGATGCGTGGGCTGTTCGATGTATTGCACTCGTTCGAGCGCTTGCGGCGATCGCTCCTGCACCAGCCGCAAGAACTCCAGCACATAGGCCACATCGCGGCACTTTTCGTTGAAATCGAGCGAATAAAACCAGGTGGGGCAACCGCGCCGGGCTTGGGCTTCGGCGGCCACGGCATCCACGTTCACCACGCGGTCCACGTCCCAAGCCAGGTCGTCGCCCGCCAGCTTGATCTTGAGATGCGTGAGCCCATCGGCCGCGATCCATTCGGCCAAGGTTTCCGGCAGGCCGTCGTCAATGCGCTTGGAAATGTCGCCGGCGGTGAGCGGATCGAGCGCGCCGACCAGGTGATAGAGCGGAATGGCGGACTTGGGTTCGCGCAGCGTGTAGCGATCGAGATATTCGCCCCGAAATTCTGGCGTGAGGTAATGCGCCAGATCGGCGTTGGCGAACTCGCCCGAGAGCAAGTTGTAAGAGTTTTGCCCGAGGGTTTGCCCTAAAGCGTCGTGAATGGCCGCTTCGAGGGGGCTGCCCGCCACGCGCTGGGCGAGGGGCGGAATCGGCTCGGCCAGGTTCATTTGGCGCTGGATCACGCCCGCTTCCACCGCCTGATAGGGCGCCAACTCGTGGGTGATTTCGAGCGGATGGGCCTGGCCGCGGTAGGCCCTGGCTGCTTCGCACAATCGTTTCCCAAGTTCCAACATGGCGGTAAACGTGGTTTCGCCACTGAGCGCGTTGGTTGGCCAGGCCCAAACGTTTGCGATCGGCATCGACCCCTGCCCTGTGCCGGTGCGGCCGTCGCGGGTTTCGACGGTAACCGCCACGTTGAGCAGCGTGGCTTCGTTGACGACGCGTCCGCCGAATTTGATGGGAGCGCGGAAGGGAACTTCCTCGGTATCCACGGAAACATCTACCAGGCGAATGTCGGTCGGTTTGCTCATGTTTCCAGCTCAAATTCGTGGGGGGCTTGCCCAGGCAGGCGCCGGGTGGGGGAAAATTGGGTTCATTGGGGCCTGGTATCGTAGCCCTATGTTAACCTGGTACGCAATTGCCGCTCCGGTTTGTCTGCTCCGGTTTGTCCCACCCCCCCAATGCCAGAACAGGCAGGGTGCTATGGGACAAACCGTGATCGCTGGCCGCCTACACGGTCGATTTATAATGGCAAACGCTGCCCTTCTGGTCCGCCTTGCTTGACTCCCTCCCTGGCGCAGGCAAGATGGCCGATGGCCATTAACCCCGGCCCGCAAAACGCGGCGCTTGCCAGGGATCGGTCTCCGCTCCGGCGGATGGGCACGAATCGCCTGGCTTTTCCGAGAAAACGCATGAATCGGATCCTGCAGTACCTTAACCACCTGGTCCGCGAGCCTATCGACGAGCTGACGCGCGCCCAAAGGATGTTGCGTTTTGGCGTGGACTTGGGCCGATACGGCGCCCGGCAGCTCACGAAAGACCGCGCCTTCGAAATGGCCGCCTCGCTGACTTATCGCACCATCTTTAGCCTGGTGCCGGTGGTGGTGCTCAGCATGTTGGTCTTTCGGGCGTTTATCAACGAAGAGCAAGCCAGTCGCTGGGTGAAGGAAGAGTTGAACACCGTTTACAAGTTCTTGGGGTTTTCGACCCTGGTGGCCGAGCCGGGCGGATTCGACGAATCGCCCGCTGATAAAGAGGACGCCGATCAAGGCGCGGCCAGCGAAAACTCCGGCGACGACTCCCCGGCCAATGGTGAACCCACACGGCCGCAATCTTCCGACGGCACCTCGCCTGTCGCCCCAAGCGGCGCGGCGCCTGCCGACGAAACGCCCGAGAATCCTCCCTCGGCTCGTGGACCGCCTGAGGGCGCACCTTCGGGCGATGCAGCTTCAGGCGGCGATGAAGCTGAAAATGGGGCCGACCAGGTTCCAGCAGCCACGACGGCAGAACCGCTCCCCCTTCCCGAATCCACCAAGCCCGAGGGCATTGAAGGGGCCGATCCCGAGGACGCCAAGAAACTGCGGGTAAGCCTGGACGAAAAGATCGATGAATTGGTGGAGCGCGCCTGGCAGACCAACCTGGGCAACGTGGGCGCGGCCGGCATTGTGCTGTTCATTTGGGGAGCGCTGGCGCTGCTGATCGCGGTGGAAGACTCGTTCAACGTGATCTTCGACTGCCCTGGCGGGCGGCGGTGGATGTCAAGAATCACCATTTATTGGGCCGCGTTGACGCTGGGGCCGGTGTTTATTCTGGCCGGCATTTACCTGGCCAACCGCATCGGCGATTGGGGAACCCATGCGGAGGGGGCTGCCTGGTATCTGGGGCTGGTGGTGCAACTTCTCAGCCGGTTTGCCGCTTTGGCGGCGAGTTGGATGCTGTTGCTGATCATGTATTTGCTCATTCCCAACACTCAGGTTCAGTTTCGCCCGGCGGTGATTGGCAGCCTGGTGGGCGCCATTCTGTGGGAATTCGCCAAGTGGGCCTTCAGCCTGTACGTGACAACCGCCCTGCCGTACTCGGCCCTGTATGGTTCGTTGGCCCTGGTGCCGCTGTTCTTGTACTGGCTGTATGTCACGTGGTTGATTGTGCTATTTGGCCTGGAATTGACGGCCATTTTGCAAACCATGCGCGGCCGCACGCTCGAAGAACAAGAGAAGCTCCGGCATAGTCAGCGTTTGATGTGCGATCCGCAGTGGTTCATTCCCCTGATGGGTCACGTGGCCGTGGCCTTTCGGCGGGGAGATGTCTCGACCATTGACGATCTGGCGCAGCATTTGGAACTGCCGCGGCTCACCGTATCGAACATGACCAATCGCCTGGACGAGGTCCAGCTGTTGCACAAAGTTGTCGGCAAACCGGGCGCCGCGATGGGCTATACCCTGGCGCGTCCGCCCGCGGAGATTACCATTCAGGAGATCCTGGAGCTGGGCCGACGGGTTTCGAAGCACGACCTGGAGAAGCTGCAATCTCAGGATTGGAAACTGGTGCGGAAGCTGGCCGATACGCAAATGAAAGCCGTCGAGCACACCACGCTCGCCGACCTGGCCGCGGCCGTCGAGAAAGACCGGCCGGACCCCCAGTCTTGACCGCGTGACCGCGGAGAACCTGTGCCCGGCCCCTTGTCACTGTGGGGGCAGCGGACTATTATCACAGCTTGTTTTTGCCGCGGAGAATTGCATGCGACACGTACTTTCCGCCCTCGTTCAAAATGTGCCGGGCGTGCTTGCCCAGATTTCAGGCATGTTGGCGAGCCGCGGATACAATATTGAAAGCCTGGCGGTCGGCGAGACCGAAGACCCGAAAATGTCGCGAATGACTTTCGTGGTCATTGGCGATGATCGGCTGTTGGAACAGGTGCGAAAACAGCTCGAAAAGGTTGTCACGGTTGTCGATGTCACCGACATCAGCTCCTACGACTTTGTCGAGCGCGACCTGATGCTGATCAAAGTTCAGGCCCCCTCGGGAGGCAAACGCACCGAGGTGCGCGAGCTTGTCGAAATTTTTCGCGGCCGAATTCTCGATGTGGGCGGCGCGGAGCTCATGATTGAGATCTCCGGCCAGGAACGCAAAGTATCCGCCTTTATCGATCTGATGCGGCCGTTCGGCATTGTCGAATTGGTGCGAACCGGCCGGGTGGCCATGATTCGCAGCAGCCGCCCGGACCCCGATTCCGAGGATGAGAACACCTCGGCTGCAAGAGAAACGGCAAAAACGTAAACACGCCCGGCCGATTCCTCGACGTGCTCCCCATGTGGATCGTGTCGCTGTGCTACTTCGCCCCCCGAAAGTAGCCAGACTCGTTTCCGATCGAGGAGCATTTGGCAGGGCTTGGTACTGCAACTTGCCGGTTTGCCGCCGAGTGGGATATCCATCCGGCGCGTGTTGCATGTGCAAGTCCGCAATCCCCCTACACTCCTTCCATATTTATTGGTTTAGCCTCATTCGCTGGCAAAGGTTGAAAGCTTCACAATGACCGCCAAAGTTTACTACGATACCGACGCTGATCTGTCCCTGCTCAAAGGCAAGACCATCGCCATTCTTGGCTATGGATCGCAAGGGCATGCCCACGCGCAAAACCTGCGGGATAGCGGCTGCAATGTGATCGTGGGTCAGCGGCAAGGGAGTGCCAATTACGACCTGGCCGTGAAGCATGGCTTTGAGCCCATGCCCGCTGCCGACGCGGTGAAAAAGGCCGACATGGTCAACATGCTCCTGCCCGACGAAGTGCAGGGGGATATCTACCGGGCCGACGTTCGCGATAACCTCAAGCCGGGCAACCTGCTGATGTGCTCGCACGGATTCAACGTGCACTTTGGCCAAGTGGCGGCTCCCAAGGGCGTGGATATTGTGCTGGTGGCTCCCAAGGGTCCCGGTCACCTGGTGCGGAGCGAGTTCGTGAGCGGCGGCGGCGTGCCCTGCCTCATTGCCCTGAGCCCCGGCGCCAGTGAGGAATCGAAGCAACTTGGCCTGGCCTACGCCAAGGGAATCGGCGGCACGCGGGCCGGCGTGATCGAAACCACCTTTGCCGAAGAGACCGAAACCGACTTGTTCGGTGAGCAGGTGGTGCTCTGCGGCGGCGTGAGCGCGCTGGTCAAGGCCGCCTACGAAACGCTGGTGGAAGCCGGTTACCAGCCTGAGATGGCGTTCTTTGAATGCCTGCACGAGCTGAAGCTGATTGTCGACCTGTTCTATCAGGGCGGCCTGAGCTACATGCGGTATAGCGTTTCCAACACGGCCGAATTCGGCGACTACACCCGCGGCCCTCGGATCGTGACCGAGGAGACCAAGAAGGAAATGAAGAAGATCCTCACCGAAATCCAGACCGGCATGTTCGCCAAGGAATGGATCTTGGAGAACAAGGCCAATGCGCCTTCCTTCAAGGCCACGCGCCGCCGCGAACGCGAACACGGCCTGGAGCAAGTCGGCCGCCGCTTGCGGAAGCTGATGAACTGGATCGACAGCAAGGAAGTCGATCAGTAAAGCCAACCAGGGGTGATCGCTGACGCTCAACCCCTGGCTCATCGCTGCCAACTGCCGGGATGAAGAACCGAGGAAAGCTGCTTAGCGAACTTCCCACCAGCCATCGATCTGCCTGAGCGTTTGGCCTGGGGGAGGGCTGAACCAGGCAGCGAACTCCGCTTCTGCCGCTTCACGCTGCAGGTTGCGGGCGAGCGTGATGCCGCTGAGCGCGAGCGAAGTTAGCGCCAGCCCCGCTAGATAGATTTGTGGCAGCACCAGCGTGGCATCATCGGCCCACCAACGAACGAGCGCAATCAGCGGCAGGGCAAGCAGCACTCCCTGCACTTCGCACAGCTTGCGGGCACACCACACCCCGCGTGGCAGCCAGCCGCGGCGGGGAGCGGAGGGTGGTTGGGGGCGACTGCCACCGCCGCCATGCAGCCGCAGTTCTCCGTGCAATCGCTTCCAGCGTTTGACGAAGGCTTTGTAGCGGGTGTCGTGAACCAGGCTGATCAGCAGCAAGCCCAAGCCGGCCGCCACGCCAATCAGGGTCCAAACCCCTTGCAGCGTGGCTTGGGCGATTCCCCAGCCCAGTCCCACCGGCAGCAGCAAGTTGAGGGTATGGTGCATCAGGTAATCGAGTTGGGCGCCATCCAGCGTTTCCCGATGTTGGTAGCGGGCCAATTGGCCATCGACATGGTCGAGCAAATACCACACGTGGAGCAGCAGGGCGCCGAGCAGCCAGCCGCCGGCGGTTCCCCAGCCAAAGGCCATGATGGCCGCCAGCCCTACCGCCCAGGCCGCGAAAGTGGCCGTGTGAGGCCGCACTCCCCAGGGGGCGATCACGCGCGTGATTCGTAGCGCCAGCGGTCGAGCTACCTTGCGGGCGAGCCCATTTCCCACTCGGCGATGGTCAGGCTTTTGGCAGCGAACTTCCCACTCGATCCAAGTTTGGGGGCGCGGGTGGGATTGCGCGGTCGAGGATCGTTGCTGGGGAGGCTTTTCGGCGATGCTCATTGAGGTTGACTCCCTGGGGTGGGGCGAGCGGGATCGCGGCGAAGGTTTTCGCGCCAACCGCCGAAGTACCAGCCCAGGCCGGCCACCGCAACCCAAGCGGCCACGACCAACGCGCCGGCAGATATCACGTCTTGGCAGACTTTACCGAACGAGCCCACAGGGTCGGCCGCGTGATACCATTGCCGATGAATGGTGAACGCCAATCCCCACACGGCTGCCAAGGGGAGCAAGGCCGCAAGCACATATCGCACGCGCTCTCGCATTGAGAGGTGGGGCCAGAACGATACTGCCAGAATCAACGCCAGGTAGATAATGTCGGCAATGGTGGTGACGATGGCCACGGAGACCAGTCCGCCGCCGTGGGTGAGCGCCAGGTGATTGCCGGCGGCCAGCACGCCCATCGAAACCAGCAGCACGCCTAGGGCCGATCGGCCACGGTTAACCGCCACCAGGTATTGGCTGGCGGGAATGGCCAGGCTGGAAGCCAGGATGCCGGGCACGAGCCACACCAGCGAGGCAATGCCTTCGCGGTAGTCGGGCAACAGCCAAGCCAACAGGGGCGGCGCGGCGGCGATGGCCAGGCCCGCCGGCAAGGCCACGGCCGCCGCTTGAATCTCGCTGGCCGCGGCGGCCAACCGCGCGACATCGCCGTGTTTGCCGGAAAGACCGAAGGTTTCGCCGTACCGGGGCGACATCACCCCCGCCAGCATGTTGGCCAGCCCATACAACTGGGTGCAAACCATCAATCCCAGCGAGTAGCAGCCGAGTTGATATTCTTTGTCGCTGAGATAGCCGAGGATCATCAGCTTATCGAGCGAGCGAAACAGGCTGGATGCGATTCCGGCCAGCAGGATGGGACCGCCGATACCGATCAGCCGGCGGATCTGGCGGTTGTCCCAAGCCCAAGCCAGTGAGATGGTGGGCTGCTTGCGAAGATAAACCAGTGTCCCTAACAGCACCACCAACGTGGCGGCGTACAGGCCAGGCAAACCAAACCACCACGCGCCCAGCGCCATGGCCGGCAGCGTGAGTAGGGCCTCGATCACGTTCACGATGGAGGTCGAACGAAAATCGCCGTCGGCCCGATGGACGGTGATCAAGAACGTGGTGTACCGCTGCAGCAGCGTGAGCAGGGCCACGGCGGCCAGGCCTATGGCCCAGGCCAGCGAGAGCGGATCGGCGCCGGCAATCCCAATCCAAACGGCCCCCACGCCCAAAGCCAGGGCATACAGCGAACTCGTCACCGTATTGACACTGTACGCCAGTCGCACCGAATGTGCGGCGTGGGCGCGATTGCCGCTTCCGCGGGCCAGGCTCACTTCGCGGGCGGCGGCCTTGCTCACACCCAGTCCTGCGTAATTGCCATAGCTCAAGAAAAGTTTGAGCCCCTGCCAAATGCCCATCTGGCTGGGCGTAAGCAGCATCCGCAGCAACAAGCTTGTCACGGCGCCAAACGCATGCGCAATCAGCGTGGCGCCGCTGACCAGCAGCGAATCTCCGAACATCCGCCGCCAACCGCCGACAGGAGAAGCATGCCGGCCGACGTGAACCGCGGCTTCACGTAATTTGGGCGCGGCGCGGCGCGGCCGCGCGAGCGGCGTGCGAAGCGGGCGGGCTTGAGTGGGGGTTGTCACCGGGAAAGTGCCTACCTGCTGCTGACGCGCTGCGAGGGAAAGTCGGGCGACGCTGAAACCAAGCCCAGCGGGGCTGCTGGCGCTGGTGAGAAATAGGCCAAATGCGGCGGACGCGGCTCGACCTGTTGTTGGTGCGCGCGTTGGGGCGCCGAGGACAACGAGCCGGTTGCGGCACCGTCGGGCCGTTCCCCTCGCGCCACGGCAAGCAGGGCATCGGCGGAAACGCTCGCGGCGTATCCGTGATGGGCAAAGACCTGGGGAATGGCCTCGCAGGGAGCCGTCTTTCGCATAGCTTGCGCGAGCAGCGATTCTAATTCGTCTGCCGTGCGCGCCGTGCCGAGCGTTCCCCATGCTTGCGCCGGCAACAGATCCTCGGCATGTTGCGGCAGCAGATCGATGACCGGCAGCCCCAGGCTGGCGGCATCGATGCCAGCGCCCGAGAGACAGCTAATTCCGCACGCGGCCCGGCGAACCAACTCTTCCAGATCACCACCGGCGATCACTTGGGCATTCAAATTGGGAAACTCGGCCAGCAGCTTCCGCAGACCAGCGGTGCGGCGGGCGGCGCGGGGATGAGCCTTGATGATCAGGCGGGCTCCCAACCGCTGCACCGCGGCAAAGGTCATGCGCAGCAGCCGGTCGTGCTCGGCCAGGGTGAGATGGAAGCGAAGCGACTCTGGCCGGGCGTCGTTGGGAGGCGTGGTGGCGAACAGCAAAATCTCCACGGAGTTGCTCCCCCTGTCCGCAGGCCGCCAGCGCTGGGCACCCGCTAGCGAGTCGTGGCGAGCCGACCCGGTTACCGCGATTTGCTTCGCCGACACGCCGAACTGTTTTAGCTGCGTTCGACTGGTTTCACCCCAGGCAAAGAACCAATCGGCCGCCAGCGGCACAAATCCGAACGCTACCCGCGGCACGCCATGTTGCAGCACAACCGTGGGAATCCCCTGTTCGCGGGCCACGTGAACGGCAATGCGAGCCAGCGGAGTCTGGTCTTCATCGACCACGACCACCTGCGGGCGAAGCCGCGCAAACTGCCGATGGATCTGCTGGACCCTGGTGGTGCAAACGGCGGCCGACTCGGCGGACACCCGCTGCAGCCAACGCTGCGCCAGAGAGGTCAGGTTCACGCCCTCGAAGGCAATCGGGCGAGCCAGTTCCGCGGCCGAAATCACGGCAGGATCGGCGTCCGCCCCAGGGCCTCCAAGGCAAAGCAGCTGATGTACGCCCTGCCGTCGCCAGCGTCGCCAGGTGCGAACGCAAAAGGAGTCGTACAGCCAGCAGACCTGGGCATGCCGGGCGATTAGTTGTTCGCACACGGGATCGAGGCCCGTGGCGTTTCCACAGAGCACTACCCGCGGCCCCGCCAAGAGCGATTTCATGAGTTGGCGAGTTTGCCAGGCTCCGGCGCAGCGGCGCCACCAGGCAACGCCCGCGGCGCTCGATGCGGCAGAAGTGGACGGATTGGCGTTGGCCGCGTTATGGCCCACCAGTTCCAGTCGCCAATGATAGCGCTGGGCCAACTGGCTGAATAGCTCGGCGTAGTCGTCGTCCACGCCGGGCGCCAGGTGCAACTTCACGCCGGCGGCGGCATCGGCCATCTTGAGGCCGGCAGGTGGGCGGTCGAAGAACGCGATTACCCGCAGCAACTTCGCCAGGTGATACCGCAGCTTGCGTTCTTGAATGTAAGCCAACGAGAGGGGCTGGGGGTGCTTCGTGTGAATATGAGCTGTTGGCTGCCGTGCAGTTTCGTCGCCCTCAGGGGGCACGGGAGCGGCATAGAGCGCGGCCAGTCGAATGGCTTCGTCGTCTACCCAGCCAGCGGCCGCGTGCATGGTGTCGTCGAGCGACCAGCGCTGGATGCTGGAGGTAGGCCAGGAGCCTTCGAGCAGTACGGCTTGCTCGGTGCTAACGCGAGGGTTAGCCAGCAGAGAAATACGGGTGTAAACGTCCACGGCCTCGGCTTCCTTTCCCCGCTTTGATTTTCATTTCTAGATTATCCGGCGGCTGCTCGCTGCTTGGAACGCTCGAGATGTGCGGCCAGGTCTTCCAGGCGATTGAGGTGCAGGTGGGCTTCCACGCTGGGTTCGTGATGGCAAGCCACGCTCAACCAGCCCAGCGATGTGGCCGCGGCCAGATCGTTGGCATCGTGCCCCACAAACGCCAAACCGCGGCGTTCGCACGCCAGGGTGGATTGCAAGGCCTGATAGCAGCGAAGGTCGGGCTTGGTGCAGCCAAAGTCGCGGCTGGTTTGCACCACGCTGGGTTCACATTGGAACCCCAGCCCTTGCAGGCGCTGGCTCATGCCGGCGGCGGTTTCTTCGCTGTCGGCCAAGATGGAGATCCGCACTCCTGCCTGCTGCAACAACGTGATGGCCTTGCGCACGCCCGGCAAGGGTCGCAAGCTGCCATCCAGTTGGCGTCGCCAGGCGCCGCTGGCGGCCAAAACCTCAGCCGCCTGGCCCATGTTGAGCCCCAAACCTCGCAAGAAATTGCGTAACGCGACGTCGCGACTGCAGCGTCCGGAATAAACCTCTTGCAGGCATTCCAACCGCAGCACATGGGCAAACGGCCTGAAGCTGCTACGCCAACCCATGCGCGAAAGCAGGGCCAGCAGCCACCTGGTCCAGAGGGAGGAATCGTAAAGAATGCCCGCGGGCTCGATGACCACATGTTCGAGGTAGCGAAGCCGCGTAAGCAGCTGCGAATCGAGCTGGGGTGGATTGCCGTTGGCAGCTCGCGCGGCCGACTCAAAATTGAGCGCGGCGGCGACAGGGGAGCCCAGGCCAGTCGCGCGAGCGGTCTCCGTCGGGCCAGCAGGCCCAGTCAGAGTTTCGCCAGCACGCCAAGCGGGGTCGACGCAGGACGGCTTCCTTGCCGGCCGAGCAGTCATACACAACTTCCTGTTCGCGGGGGGGAGTGCGGGTCGATTTTTGAGCGACCGGATCGGCAGGGGCCACGGTGGACATGGGCTGCCAGGGATGTACTTCGGTGATGTTGAGGGACAAATCGGGAGCAACTACCAAAAATGAAGCTAGCAGCCAGATCAAGCTGCCGGTCAACCACCGCTACGGTTAAGCACGGCCATCCGCTTCCGCAGCGCCGGTTGTCCTTCGAGCAACTCGGCAATGCGGTGCCATTCCAAGCGGTCGGGGCCGAGGGCCTCGACAATCGTCTGGGCGTTGGCAAGGTCTTCTTCCGAGCCGATGGTCAAACGCATATCTTGGCGGTCCAGCCGCTCCGGCGCCGGAACCAGCCGCACTTGGAAGAACTCGGGGTGAGCGAATAAATATCGCAAAGGGTGTTCGCGCTCGGAAAACTGACGCGCCAAGCGACTCGCCTTGAGGATCGCGTCGGCAGAGCACCATTCGGCGAACAAGCCCACGGGCGAGAGGATACCCGGCCGGCCATCGCGGAGACAATAGGTGATGTAGTCGCAGTTGGGATGCTCGTCGGCCGTGTTCACCAGCCGATCGACCAGCACGGGATCGACGAAGGGAGCATCGGCCACCAGGCGAACCACGCCATCGGGCCGGAAGCGCTCGACAACGTCGACCATGCGTCCCAAGGCATCGCTGGCATAGCTGCGGAACACGGGAACATCGGATGGAACCAGCCGCGAAAGCGTCTCCGTGGGACCGTTATCGCTCGCGAGCACCACCACGGCATCGAGCCGCTCACAATCGGTGGCGTTGCGAACCACCCATTCGAGAATGGGACGGCCACCCAGGCGGCGACCCAATTTTGTACGATCGGTAACTTCAATCACACCTAGCGTGGTCATCCGTTCCCCTTCGGCCAGTGGCGTTGGCTCTGTTGGGTGTCAGTCGCCCCTCCCTATCATCCATCCGTGCGCGGGCAATCTAGCACGGTCAGAAACCCAGGGTCAAGACGAGCGAGCTCGCCGGTCCCGCTCGGCGAAACATCGCCGAGGGCAATGCTAGCGGTCTTCGTCCGCGGCATCGGTCGCGGGGGGCTCGGCCATTTCTGCCTGCGCCTTTTGAATCTGTCGCAGGGCACGATCGGCGGCGAGACGAATCTTTTCGGCCTTTTCGCTGCTGCCCGGCAGTCGCGTGCCGCGGGCGAGGGCCTGCATGACCCTGGGGTCGGCCTTGCCAATATTGCCCAGGGCTTCCGCGGAAAGAATGTAGTACGGCATGCCATGCGCGGCCAACTCTTTCTCCCCTCGAATCAACAGGATAAGGAGCAGCGGAATGGCCTCTTCATTGCTAATTTTTCCCAAAGCCCGGATGGCGTCGGAACGGATTAGCGGGTTGATCGCCAACGGCTGGATTTGCCGCGTGGTCTGGTAGGGGGCGACATCGTTTCTGCCCCGGCCGCCGCGGGCCACGCTTTCAATCGCCGGGATGGCGTCTTTGGCCGCTGGCCCCAGTTCGCCCAAGGCTTTCACGGCCTCCCAACGGTTTTTGGCCCGGAGGTCTTCGGCCAGCGATTTGAGGAGCGCCGGCGTGGCCCAATCGTGATAGCGGTCGACCTGCCCCAGCGACCAGATGGCGCCGCGGCGAACTTCCGCATCAACGTCGGCCAGCGTCGCCAGTAGCTTCTTGACCACCTCGGCCGATTGCGGGCGGCGTTTTCCTATCTCGTAGGCGGCCAGCCGCCGCACCTTGTCGTCGGCATGATCGAGAGCGGCAAATAGCTCTTCGAATGTGCGACCATCGGTTGCATACGGAGGATCTTGAGCCACGGCTGGCGGAACAAGAACTGCTTGGCTGCTTTGCCACACGATCAAGAGTGCGAATACGAGCTTTGCCGATGCGCTCTTCATACAACGCCGCCCTCCACCTTCACTTCAACGGCCACCTTCGGCGGGATCGGAACTTACTTGCCGCCCGACACTTCTTTTTTCATTTGTTGATGAACCTCGTCCACCAGCAGGTCCTCGACTTTCGGCGACCAAACGGTAGGCAGCCCATAATAGATCATCGAAGCATCGCCTTCGTAGCGGCCCTCGCGCAGCACCCGCCGCGAGGGAATGTAGGCCATTACGTCGTTGGCGTAGCCGGCCACCCAGATTTGCGGCCTGAGTTCTTCTTTGAGGCGGAGCGCGTAATCCACGACCACCTCGCCACCCAAGATCACCCATTGCAAATCGGGGCCGAGTCGCCAGGTTTGCACGGGGTAGGGGTAGGTTGTGGCCAACACGCCGTCTTGCTGGAGCCGCGCCAGCAGCAGTTCGGCGCGCCGCGCCGCATAGCGGTTGGAAGATTGGGTGTCGGCTTGCAGTTGCTCGACACTCGGCAGTGGGGCGAGCGGAAACTTGAGCTCGGCATAGGCGGAGTCAATCGCGCCTTGGTCGATTGCCTTCAACGGCGAGGCCAGCGTTTGATCGACGGCATCGGCCAACTGCTTGCCGTAGCTCTTGGCCAGTTCGACCGTGCGGCGCGGAAGCGGATTTTGATCGGCCCCGCAGCCGGCCCAAAACAGGGCGACCGCGCCCGGATGTCGCCGCTCCAATTCTTGCTGGGCAAAGCCTGGATAATCGCCCGACCACTGGTAAAAGCTCAGCACCGTGGCGTGGCAGGCGTAGCCAAACAGCACCGCTTTCAATTTGTCGTCTTTGGAGTTCGTCACACGCAGAACCGGCACGCTGTGATCGGTAGGCCCCTTCAGTTGACCGGCCTCGCGAAGCTTGGGCACCTCGGCCTCGGGGTTTTCGCGGCGATTTACCGCAAAATCGGTCTCACCCGACCCCCACGCCAAACGGCAAGGAGCAAGATCGGCGACCGCCGCGGCCACCGTGTTGACCAGCGTTTTCTTCAACTGGGCCGTGTATTCGTCCACCCGTTGCCACTGCTCTTCACTCAGAAAGTACATCGCGCCCAGATTGCGGCCGACCACCGGCCCGGTGTGCGTGTGCGACGTAAAGATGGCAACCTGCGACAGTTCCCAACCATGCTGCCGGCAGACTTCATTCCGCACGGCCAGCGAGGTCTCGCGGTCGATGCCAACCAGGTCGAGCGTGATGGCGGCGACTTGTTTCCCTTGAGGATCTTCGATCACCAGCACCTTGGCCCACAGGTCGGTGAGCTTGCCTTCGGCCACGTGGTCGCGTCCGCCGTAGCCCGACATCCACATCGGCTTTTCTGGCGTGACCGCCGTTTTGGCCACGCCGGCCTTCCAGCCCGAGGCAGCCGGCAGTGTCTCGGCCCGCAATGCTGCCGGAGAAATGCAACTGGCGATGCACAACAGGCATCCCCACCATCTGGCTAGTGAAACGAACCAAGGCATCGCGGTGATATTCCTGAAAGAAGAGCCAAGCGGGGACGATTCGACCGGGGGCGATCGGCCATTCACGAACGCCGCCATTCTAAATCCGCGGAAACCGCGGCAACAACTGGCCCGCTGTGATAAATTCCAAAGGGTGGCAGGCACGCGACTGCTCCGTTTGCCGTGATCGCGAGCTGTTTTTTCGTACACTTCATTCCCTGGTTCCTACGAATTTTGCCAATGGATTCGACCACCACCGTTGGCACCCGGCTGACCATCGATCGCTTGACGGTTCGCGCCGCGGGCCGCGTGCTGCTGAGCGCGGCCGAGGCCGAGTTCCTGCCGGGGCAGGTAACCCTGATCGTGGGGCCCAGCGGCGCCGGCAAGTCGATCCTGCTTCGAACCCTGGCCGGCCTCTTGGGCCGCGAGCAAGGCGAAATCTCCATCAGTGGCAGCGTGCGATTCGACGACATCGAAACCCTCGGCAAGCGCAGCCGCCCTCCGGTGGGCGTGGTGTTTCAAAGCTTCGCCCTGTTCGACGAGCTTTCGCCGCTCGAGAATGTGCGGTTCGCGCAAGCCCACCGACCGCGAGAATTGACCGTGGCGGCCAGCGATAGCGCTGCCGCTTTGTTAGATGAGTTGCACGTGCCGCGAAACGTGCGGACGGCTTCGCTCAGCGGCGGTCAACGTCAACGGTTGGCGATTGCCCGCACGCTGGCTTATGCCCCGGGCGTGTTGCTCTACGACGAGCCCACCTCGGGGCTCGATGCGGGCACGGCGGAGCAGGTTGCCCGACTGATTCGCGATACGCACGCGGCCCATCCCAGCACGTCGATCATTGTCACCCACGATTATGCCTCGCTGATCCCGATTGCCGACGTGGTATACCTGCTCGACACCGAGAAGAAATGCCTGGTGAACGTGCCGCGCGACGCGTGGCCCCAACTGCGAGAGATGCTGCGGCCCCAACCGGCGGTCATCCCACCACGCGGCGAATCGAGTGGCGATGTTGGCAACGCGCCGGCCGCCCGTTCAGAAGAGCCCTGGCTCAAATCCGTGTCCCGCCGATGGTGGCGCTCGGCCGTGCAAGGCGCCCGTTCGTTCTTGGAAGCGGCCCCCGGCGGCTCGCGCGACCTCACGGCAATTCTTGGCTTCATTCCCCGCTGGCGCAGCCCCCTGTGGGGTATGCGATATTTCTTGCACTACCTCCGGCTAGTGGCGGGGCCTTCGGCCTGGCTGTATATCGGACTCTCGGGCGCCATCATCGGCTTCGTGGCCACGTATTTCACTTTTCAGTTCTTTCCGTTCAAGGCATTTACGGTGCCGGTGCTGGAAGAAGACCTGCTGCAATCGCTCGGCTTTGCCCTGTATCGCATTTTGGTGCCGGTGATGGCGACGATCCTCATTGCCGCCCGCTGCGGCGCGGCCGTGGCTTCGGATGTGGGCGGCAAAGCCTACGGTCAGCAACTCGACGCCCTCCGCACTTTCAACGCTCCCCCTCCCCGGTACTTGCTCACCGGCATTCTGTATGCCTTTGTGATTGGCACGCCGCTGCTGGTGTGGATGGGCTACCAGGTAGCCCGGCTGGTCAGCCTGATGGTCTTTACCGGCATGTACGCGGATCGCGGACCTTTCTACTGGGATCAGAATTTTCAAGCGGCCCTTCGCCAGCCTGGCAGCATGTTCTACCTCGGCACGGGCTGGTTGCTGGCCAAGGTGCTCATTTGTGGGGTGCTGATCGCCTGGGTGGCCTACTTTCGCGGCGCCATCCCCAAGTACTCGCACCGCGACGTAAGCACCGGCATCACCACCACCGTGCTGTGGGCCACGCTGCTGGTGCTCATCGTGCATTTTGTGTTCGCCTTCTTGGAGTTTTAACCGGCCGGCGATCATTTTCTTCTCGGAAACTTGTTGATATTTTATTGCTCCTCGCGAACCCGTCATTCCCGCGAAGGCGGGAATCCAGAAGCGGCGGATAACGCGCTACTATTTTCATCACCGCAGAATCAAATTCTGAATCGGAAGTTATTCTTCAACGGCGCCTTGAGCGCCTTCACATACCAGGCCGCCAAACCCACAATAGGCAGGGAGCACCCACGCCGACCGTGCGGTGCCATTGGCCTTCACCGAAGTTTTGTTCCCCGCCGCGAAAGCCGCCCCGCCATGCAACCCGTCCTCAGCCAGGTCTGTTCGCTGCACGCCGACTTCGAAACCGACTTGGCCGACTACGCCGCCGGCGCCTGCACGCATATCGAAGTCTGGCTGGGCAAACTCGAAACCTGGCTGCACAACCACACGCTGGACGAAGTTCGCGGCCTGCTCGATCAACATGGCCTGACGTTGCCCGTGGCCAGCTACCAGGGCGGCCTGCTCAGCAGTCAGGGAGAAGCGCGCCGCGAGCACTGGAACCATTTTGCCAGGCGGCTCGACCTGTGCGGAGAATTAAAGATCGGCACGCTGGTGGTGGCGGCCGACGTGGCCTCGCCCGTCGAAGAACAAGACATCGAGCGGGTTCAAGTCTCGCTGATTCAAGCGGCCCAACAGTCGGCCGAGCGAGGCGTGCGCATTGCCCTGGAGTTCCAAGCCCGCAGCCTGCTGGGCAACAACCTGCAAACGGCGGCCGCCTTGATCGAGGCGGCCGAACAACCCAACCTGGGCATCTGCCTCGACTCGTTTCACTTCTTCAACGGCCCCAGCAAGACCGAAGACCTGGCTTACCTGACGCCCGAGAATCTGTTCCACGTGCAGCTCTCCGACCTCTCAGGCGTGGCCCGCGAGTTGGCCACCGACAGCCACCGCATCCTCCCCGGCGACGGCGACCTGCCGATAGCCGGACTGGTGGAACACCTCCGCAACCTAGGCTACGCAGGCACGGTCAGCATCGAGCTCATGAACCCCGAAATCTGGCAAGTGCCGCCGCGACAATTTGGGGAAATCGCGATGACCTCGCTACGGCGGGCGCTGGGCCTGGCCAGCATGGAATAATGGAAGAATGTACCCGGGCGTGTAAGCGTAGTATCGCTTCGAGAATCGCCATCTTGAGTTCGTTTGGCATCATCGGCCTGCGTCAATAGAAACGCTGTTGACGAAATCCAACGACACACTTTGCCTCGCTCAAAGTGGCTGCTATTGACGTCGCCCCATGTGGCTGGAGTTAAGTGCCCCCTGACACAACCGAGCGAAAACCCGCTATTGGGCGCTGCAATGAACGCCGTGGGCTCTCAGTTTCAACGCGATCGATCGCTTGCGAACGTGACGATTCTCTAACAGCCAGCGGGAGAGCGGGGCGACGACAAGTTGTTCGATCGCGCGCTGGAGAGGGCGGGCGCCATAACGGATATCAAAACCGGCGCTGGCCAAATGGTCGACGATTTCAGGAGTCCAAACCAGTTTCAGGTTGTGCTTGGTCAGGCCTTCGCGCGTGGCGAGTGACTCCAACTCGCGGATGACCAGACTGGCGATCGTCTGGCGACTCAGTGGCTGGAAGGTAACGATGTTGTCGATGCGGTTGACGAACTCAGGCCGGAACTGCTCCAGTACGACGCGCTCAAAGGGAGTTTGCACGCTGCTATCGAAGCCGACGGCCTGGGTACGCTGCGCTCCGATGTTGCTGGTCATCACGATCACGGCGCTGCGGAAGGTGGTTACGCGGCCAAAGCGGTCGGTGAGCCGTCCTTCATCGAGCATGCCCAGCAGGATGTCGTGAACGTCTGGCGCGGCTTTTTCGATCTCATCCAGCAGCACGACCGCGAACGGCTGTCGCCGAGCGCGTTTGATGAATTCGCTCGGGGCCCCGTCGGCCGAAAGCATCAACCGCTGGGCCGCTCCGGCGCCTGCATACTCGCTCATATCTAACCGCAGCAGGCGATCGCTCGCTCCGCTGCCGCCGAACAAATACTTGGTCAGCGCCTTGGCCATCTCGGTTTTGCCCACGCCCGTGGGTCCGCAGAACAGCAGCACGCCCAGCGGGCGCCGCGGATCGTTGAGGCCGGTCTTGAGCGTGGTCACAATGCTGGCCGCCGCCTGGCAAGCAGCTTCTTGCCCCAGCACCGCATCGCGGAAATCGGCCAGGACCTGCTCGTGAGGCAGTGGCAAGTCGTCTCGCAGCAACCGCTCGGGCAGGCCAGTTTCGCGCTGGAATTCGGTCAGCACGTCGGCAGCCGTAATCCCGTTCCATGCGCCGGCAAGGGGCGCCGTTGGTGGCAAGGCTACAACCGGAGTGATAGCGGGAACCTCGCCTCGCGTTTCTTTGGGACTGCGGCTGACATGGTCCAGCAGATGCCGTACAAACGCGGCGCTGCGTCCTGGGAAAGCGGCGTAGGGCTGAAAGCGGCGGAAGAGGCGATAAACGAGGTCGGCCAGTCCGGGCTCCAGCTCGAGCCGGAGGTTGCGTGCTCCTTCGCGGAGCAAGCGATCGAGGACTCGCCGCGCGTCGGTAGCGGAGAACTCCGGCACATGGACAATTTGAAACAGATCGGCGAAGCCGGGCAGGAGGCGGCGACAGGCGTCGAGCTCGGCGGTGGTTGCTTCGGCGATCATTCGTAGCTCGCCCCGTTCCAGGTAAGGCTGGAAGAATGCGGCCACGCTTCCTCCGGGCTCGGCTCCCCCGACTCGCACCAGTTCCAACAAACCTTCCACGCAGAGCAGGCCGCCGGTTTCGGCCAATTCGCCGATCACCAGCTCGCAGCGTTCTTCCCACTGGCCAAGGTACTTCATGCCCGCGATCAAACGCTGGCCGCTGGTCCGCCAGAATTGCGGTCGCTGGCTCTGCTGTAGGGGCTCTTCGTTTGCCACCTGTTGGCGTTTGTCACGCTGCAATTGCCGGACGGCATCTGCCAGGATGGTGGACTTGCCCGAGCCCCCTTCGCCCAACAGCAGAATACTGGCTTGGCCGCTATTGAGCTGCGTAAGAAGCAAGCGTACTTCGTTATCGCGTGCGATGGCGCGTGCTTGCCGCATTCCCCGGCGGCGCGCGCCGAGCAATGTCGCCACGGACTGCAGCGCGGGAGCGTACTCCTCCGCATCGCGATACGCCTGGTTGCGCTCGCGGACGTGGACTGCATCGAGCTTGATCCAGGCCGGCATGAGTTGCCGCGACAGCTCCTGGGGCGTTCTGCGTGCCAAGGCTTGCCGCAGCGACTCGGTCATCAGTTGATCAATCGGATCCCCTTCCTGATAGGACAGCCGAATACCCAGCGTGGGCGCCACGCAATGCCGCGTACCGTCGCGGCGTTTGCCGTGCACGCATGTCACGCGGAAACTCAGCGTTTTGGGGACAGGATACGAAGTTTCTCCAACGCGATACTCCGGCCGCACGTCAACGCGGTAGTCGCGCAGCTCCAAGTCGAAGAAGTCGGAACGCTCGATGCCGGGAATGCCTTTTCGCATTGCCCAGGTGAGATAGTGTTTGAGCTGCGCCAGCGCATCGGCCGCGGTGGCGTCGTAGGCTGCCAATGTTGCGCCGTCCAGGATGCTGGCGGTGAACGTGCCGGCAAAGTCTTGCCAGAGGGCAACGGGGAATCGCATCGTCACGCTACACCTCCATCTCTGGCGGCAACGGGAGCCCAGCTAGCAGCAACGCTTTCCGCTCCTCAATCGATGGCGGTTTGGAGAACGTGGCGCCCGTCCGCAGGTCGAGGGTGGGGCCTGATTCGTCGTGGAATCGCACGATTTTTCCCAAGGGCCAGGGGTCCTGGTCGCAAGCCGCTCGGCCTTGAGCCAGCTCATTCAGCCAGTGCTGACGCTCGGATTCGATCGCGGCCAGTTGCTCCTCGGCGGAACGCTCATCTCGCTGCACAATCCATACCGACACGGGCAACAAGTTCTCGTGGAATCGACACCAAACGTGAACGCCGGTTTCGACGGCAGCCAAAGGCCAGATTCCTGGGCCGGTGATTTCCAGCGCGCTAAGCGCCAGCGGATCGTCACGCTCCAGGCGCCGTACGTCGAATGACAGTTCCTCGTGAAACAGCCGGCACAGAACCTCTGTGAGACCCGGCACAGACTCTCGGGCCGGCAGACCAAGCGGACGAATGAGTAACAGTACGGCCCACGGCATTTCCGCGGAGTTGAGCATGGAGTGCAGCAGTGCCGCCTCATGCCGCAGTTTGGTGAGCGGCTCGACAATCGCGTCGGGCTCGGGAACTTCAACTGCCTGTTCGCGAAGATAGTCGTGAATGTCGTCAGAAGCTTGGATCTCCCGCAAGAATCGCCGCTCTGGCACGGCACGATAACTGCGTCCGCCGACCATTTTGCGTTGAACGGCGGAACGGGGGGCCACACCCAACTTAACGGGAGCAGCGCACAGCGAGGCCCAGATGTGGCGTGCTGTTTTCAGTAACTGATCTATCTGACGGCAGTGCTCTTTCGAAGAGTAGTAGAAGACCTGCTCGGCCGACACATTGCTACCGCTGGTGGGCGTGGCCCGCAAATGTTCCAGCTGTGCCGTGGCGCGCTCCAAAAAATGCTCGGCCGCCGCGAGTTGCTCGCCAGGCTCCAGCTCGGCAAAAACCCCCTGATTCGACGGAGCGACGCTTTCCAATGGCCGAACGACCGCTTGAACACCCGCGACATGCGGATAGATGGAGATCGTTGCTGGCAGTTCCGGTTTCACGCCCGCCAGGCTGGCGGCAACGGGCTGCACGAGTTGCCGCTCGATGGCGCGTTTGAGCGCTCGCGCGCCAAAGTGGATGTGATAGCCGGCATCCACAATCCGCTCCATGGCGGCAGGTTCCACCAGCAACGCGCAGCGCCTCCGCACCAGGCCCTCGCGCTGGAAGACGTCGGCCAGCACCATTTCGGCGATCTTGCGCATTTCCTCCCGCGACAAAGGATTGAAGGGAATGATTCGGTCGAGGCGATTGAAGAACTCAGGCCGAAAGAAGCCTTCCGCGGCTTTAATGAACGTATGCCGCAACGCGGACTCAGCCGGCGCAAAGCCGAGCTGCTGACTTGAGGCGGTTGTGCCGAGGTTGGAGGTCATCACCACCACGGCATTGGAAAAATCCGCCGTTCGCCCCAGCGCGTCGGTCAGTCGTCCTTCGCCCGTGACTTGCAGCAGCAGATCGAAAATGTCGGGATGCGCTTTCTCGATCTCGTCGAGCAATACCACGCTGAACGGTTGACGTCGCACGGCGGCAGTCAACAAGCCATCAGGCTCAGCAAAGGTGCCAACCAGTTGAGCGACGGCATGCGGCGAGACGTACTCGTTCATGTCGAATCGCAACAGCCGGCCGGGATCGCTGAACATCACCTCTGCCAAGGCACGCGCGCATTGCGTTTTTCCCACGCCCGTCGGGCCGAGAAACAGGAGCGTGGCCAGGGGACGATCGGGCGCAGCGAGCCGTGCCTTGGCGATACTGACCACATCGGCCGCGGCCTGGACTGCCTCGTCTTGCGAGACCACTTTTTGGCGGAGACGTTGCACCACGTCGTCGCGCTGGAGCTTCTGCCGGTCGTCGAGCAATGCAGGCGAAAGGCCGGTTTTCAGATGAAACTCGGAGATGACGGTTTCACGCGTGATTGGCTGCCCGGCATGCTTCTGCGCAAGCTGCCGCGAGAACGCCGCCGACTTGCCGGGAAATGCGGCATCGCTGAGGTAGCAGCGGTGCAGTTGCAAGATGATGGGCAGCGTTTGCAGGTCGAATTGGACGTGGTGTGCCGCTTCGAGGTCGCGCTGCACGTCGAGCATCACACGCCGGGTCCCTTCCTCTCCCATGGCCTCGATTCGCAGCACATCGAATTGATCGGCCAGGCCGCGGTCGCGTTCCTGAAAGGCTTGGAAGACCTCGGGCGTCATTTCCGCCAGCACGCGCACTTCGCGGCGAAGAATGTAGGGCTTGATCAGGTCGGCAACGCTCAATTGGGCGTCGCGGCTGATGCCCGCTTGAAACAGACCAAGCAAGTCATCGAAGTAGAGAATGTGCCGGCGTTTGCGGGCTTCTTTGAGGATCGCCTCGACACGGCCCTCCCACTGTCCGACGTACATCATTCCGGCAATCAACCGTTGCGGCGACAGCAGCCAGACATTTTGATTCGCGGCGTTCGGTTTGCGGCGCCGCATGACTCGCTGCCGGATCACCTCGTGGAGTGCCGTGGTCTTGCCCGAAAGCCGCGGGCCAACCACCGCCACGGGCCGGTTCTCGGCGGCATCCAGCAGATGAGCAAGTCGTTTCACTTCGATGTCGCGCTCAACGGCGCGGTGCAACTCGTTAGGATAGAGCCAATTCAAACAGCGTCCCACTCGGGCCAGCTCGACCGCCCCGCTGACCTTGGCGTCGTCGAACAGCGCCGACAGCTTTCGCTCCATTTTCTTGGCGGAATGTTGCTTCATGTCGATCTGCATATCGATCGTCGTCACCCACGCCTGTCCCGAGAGGGAGATGTCTTCGGGGCCAGTTAGTCGACCCCCGCTATGTCGCGTGGCCGACTCCCGCTCGCGAAAATGACGGGTGAGGACGGCGGTCGCCCGGTCCTGCAGGCTTTCGCCTGGCATGACCTCGAACCACAGTTCAGGCAAGGCTGGTGAAAAGGCGATGCGACGCGCTAGTGAAGGAAATTGAACGAATAGCAGCCGAGCGCGCGCCAGGCGGTCCTTGAGTTCGATCTGCAACTTGAGAATGTGCGTTTCCAATGGGGGCGAGAAGGTCCACGGCAACAGCAGCTCGTGCCGCGAGTCCTTGCCCAGCGCGTCGAGTTGCGGCTTGAGCTCGCGACTGAGCTTACTCAACGCCAGACCAAGGAGCGGATTGCGAACCAACGGCGCCGCAAAGAACAGCGGCCGGCAGTGGTGGATCAGTTGGCCCGCCTGTTTGCGGACCTCAACGTACACAGGCAGGGTTAGCTCCATGCTTCGATCAGCTCCCACAGGCGCGAGGCCAGGTAGTCCTCCACGGCCCGCTGCACGGCTTCGTCGATTCGACGGCCACGGATTGGCAGCGTTCGCTTGAGCAGTTCATCGCATACCGATTCCTCGCGAAAGTCGTACGTGCGGCGGAGATGAAGACCACTCAGCGAGCCGCGGCGGCCGATGTCTTGAGGCGGCTCATATTTCAGCAACCGATCCGCTACTGTTTCCACCAGGCACACGTTTCGCCCCCCGCCGGCGCGGATAAATTCGTGGCGGCCAGACTCGGTTTGCAGCAAGGCCACACTCCGCTCGCCGGAAAGCTGAGCCGCGATGCCAATGCAGTCCGCGGGAATCTGGTTCAGCGGATCAGAAGACGCATTGAAGACGTCGATCACCTTCTGGCGAGCTCCCTGATTCTGCTCCGGTCGACTCAGCAGCCGAGCGATCGGCCGCGGCCCCACGCGAGGCTGAACAGGGCGCGTTGCGACGCTAAGCGGCTCGTCGTACTCCGGTCGATACATCTTCAGCCAGAACCAGCGCGCTTCCTCGCCGCAATTGCGCCAGATGCCTTGATAGATGCTCATCAACTCCACGATCACTGGCAGCGATTCACCGAAGGCCGCGATGGTGAGTAAGTTGCCAGAAGGACCTTCCACCCGAGGCAAGTCGAATAGCAATTGACGAAATGTGCGGTCCAGTTCGGATCGTTGCCGCTCGATTTCGGCTGCGTGGACCGTTTGATTCGCATAGAACCGCTGCAGGCTATCGTCCTCGAGCGCGACGACGTCGGCAGCCAGGCGATCGACGCGTTGCAGGAGTTCTTCGTGACCAAGCAATTTGGCTTGTGCAGGCGTGAAATCGTATCGCATCGGCTGGCGCTGCTGCTTGCGGCGTCGCTCGCGAGTCTGTTGCTCCTGGCGAATCCGCTCGATTTCGTTGCGCAGCCGTGTGAGTATGCCACTTTGTTGCAAGGCTTGCACATGTCGCCGCAATCCCACGACGAGCTCGATCGCATTGGCGGCGGACGTGCCCGGATCGCTGGCCGACTTTGAGGGCTGGGCTTCCACCTTCACCCGCAATTGAGCGTCGGCTAGCGCTGTCTGACAGGTCAGCCGGAGCTCGCTGGTGTAACGGTTCAGCCCTTGCGCCAAGGGCGCGACGAATTGCCGCTCGATGGCTCGCTTGAGCGGGCGAGCGCCGTAGCGAGGATCGAAGCCGCCCTCCGCCAGGTGCTCGACGACCGCATCGTCGAGTTCCAGCTCCATATCGCGGAAGCGTAGCCCTTCTCGTGAAAGTATCTGATTTAGTTCGCGGCGGGCAATGGCGGCGATCGTGGCCCGATCCAAGGGAACAAAGGGCACAATTCGATCGAGCCGGTTGAACATTTCCGGCCGCAGAAAGGCTTTGACTTCGCGCTCGAAGTGCCGCTCCGCGAAATCGGCTCCCCCCTCGCCGGCAAAGCCGACCACGCCACGGCGATACAACTCGGCGCCGAGATTGGACGTCATGATGACGACCGAGTTGGTGAAATCGGTCACCCGCCCGGCGCCGTCGGTCAGCCGGCCTTCGCCCAGCACTTGCAGCAAGACATCGAAGAACAGCGGGTGGGCCTTTTCAAACTCATCGAACAACACCACCGTGAACGGCTGGTCGCGAACCTTCTGGGTAAGCAGGCCCTGGCCCGCTTTCGCGCCGTCGATCAGCCGCTCGATCGCGGCAGGATGCGAGTATTCGCTCATGTCGAAGCGAATCATGCGGCCGCGATCCTGGAAAAGAAACTCGGCCAGCGACTTGGCCATCTCCGTCTTGCCCACGCCCGTGGGGCCGATAAATAGCAGCGAGGCAATCGGTTTGCCGCCGCGCGCCAGCCCTGACTTGACGGCAGCCAGCAATTCGACCACATGCTGCACCGCGTCGTCTTGGCCGATGACGCGCTGGGTAAACCAGGCGTGAGTCTGCGCCAGATCGAGCGAGATGGCGTCGTTCAGCATGAACAGCGGCAATCCGGTCTCATGCGAGAAAGCGGCCGTCACTTCAGCGGCCGTGATTTCACTTTCTTTGCCGCGGCGATGGTCATCGAGCAAGTTGCGCAGAAAGCGCAACTGTCGGCCTGGGGACGCACTGTAGGTTGCCCAGCGACGATGCAGCCGATCCAGAGCCGCGAGCGACTCGGTTGGCAACCGCGATCCACCTCCTTGCTCCCCAGCGACCGCTTGCAGAATGGCCCGGGTCTGTTCGGGCGTGGACGGCGCGAGTTCGAATTGTGCGAAGGTTTCCAATAGTTGTGGATCTTCCCGCTCGACGACGGCCAGTTGCTCTGGAGTGCATTCAACGATGGCCAGGAAGGCGCCGCGATCCAAATGCGGTCGCAGCAGCGCCGCCACACCTTGCAGATTGCCGCCTCCCTTGCCGACCTCGATGAGTTCCACGAGGTTTCCCAAGTGCACCAGCGCCTTGGTCCTGCTGGCTTCACGGACGATGTTTTCGCACCGCTCTTGCCACATGCCAAAGCCGGTCATGCCGGCAATGATGCGGGAGCCGCTGGTCGACCACAGCGGCGTCTGTCCCAGGCCGAGGCGGTCACGACAGCGACCGAGTTGCTGCACGAGTGCCGTTTTACCGACTCCCGAGCGTCCGATCAGCAGCACACTGCGCGGGCTGCGGCGGGTGAGCAATTCCGCCAGGCGCTGCAGTTCGGCCTCGCGCTCATAGATTGGCCGGGAAGGCTCTTTGGCCAGGTTCGACGCAATTTCCTTGAGCAACGACGTCTGCCGCTCCGCTTGGCTCTGTTGTTCCAAAGCTGCTTCTTTGAGTGTCGGCAGCTTGACTTTTACCCGCAACGGCCTGACAGAAAGCTCGCAATACCGCCCTAATGTCGCCAAGTCTTGCAGCGAGTGGGCATAGCGGGCGCGCGACAATGCCAGGCGAATCTGTGGCGGCAGCAACTCGGCCAGTTGGCGCTCGTCCTCGGCCAGCACCTCGATGCCCAAGGCGGGTACGTAGGCAATCAGCGCATCGCCGCCGTGTGGCCACACCACATATTGCAGGGTTAGCGCGACCGCATTCTGGCGGAGAATGTCGTCGCGCAGCGCCGGCACTTTCAGCTCGATCGCGCGGATTTCAGGCAGGTCCGACAACAGGAAACGGTACACCTCGCCGGGAGGGAGCTGGCTCATCACCTCGGCCACACGGCTCGACAACATTTCCTTCAACTGCTTGCCGCGGAGCGCATAGCACGATACGTCTGGCAGCAACAGGGGCCGCGCCAGCATCGATGCATCGTCGAAGCGGAAAATCAGCGCCGACAGGCGCCATTGGTATTGGGGCATAGTGGAAAGGAGACTGCGAACTCGCCGAAGGTTCAGTCGGTTGGTGGAAGCTGATGCTCAATCTGAATTGTGGTGGTGAAATCATACCTATTGCGCACTCACAGGCTGTTTGGCCGCGGGGGCGAAAAGGTTACTTCGCTGCCAGATTCTTCTTTAGCACGTTCAGGGTTGCCTCTTGGCGAGCCTGGACTATGTTCTGGGCACTGCGCACCTTGGCCTGCGCTGCCTCGGGGTTTTGCACCAGGCTCAGCACCGTCTCCGTCAGCCGGGCAACCTGCTCGGGCTGGTCGAAGTCGAATAGCCAGTCGGCCAAACCGATGTCTTTCCACATGAAGCCCTTGCTGGTTTGCTCGGCGAAGCGGCCCACAATGGCCGGGATGCCGTTGCCGATGCACATGATGGGGCTGTGCATTTCCAGCCCAAACATGCCAGACGACCGCAGATAGGTGCTAAGCGCTTCGTCGGTGAGCCAGAAGTTCTTACGCCACACCACCCTTTCCGCCACGTCTTTGGGCAGCCTGTCGATGATGTTTTGTTGGCCCACCGCCATTTGCGTCATGTCTTCGGGACAGACCAATACCTTGTGATCCGTTTGCCGAACCACCGCGGCAATCGCCTCGCGTAGCGGGGCGTGGTCGTGCTCGCGCATGGCCTCGTTGCGGGCCGCGCGCGTTTCGTCCTTCTCGCGACCCTTCTTGATCAGCCAATAGGGCGTGTATCGCAGCCGGGGGATGCAGCACAAGAATTTGCCCTGCTCAAGCTGGTGTTGCTTTAAGAACTGTTCGGCCGCGTCGTCATTGCGAAGATCGACCGCGAAGGCGCCGTCAGGGCCGAATTCCATGATGGGGCAATCGATGCCTTCTTCTTGGGCCTTGGCCAGCGACATCGTATCGCGAAAGAACACAAACCGGGCGCCGCTGAGCAGTTGCTGTTGGGCTTCGGTTCCGCCGCCATAAGTGATGCCATACACGCCGAACGGCTTGCCGGTATGTTTGACAAACCGGGCCACATCATTCGCGGCGACCAGCGAAGGCCCCGAGCCGTGCAGCAGGAAGTCGGCCGCCTTGATGGCGGCGTTCAAACTTTCACCGCTGGCCGTGCCGTCGTCGCGGATTGTGCCCTTCACAATTTTGAGGTTGGGAAACCGCCGATGCTCCATGGCGGCCACTTCTTCGGACAGATCGCCCGACGCCCAAAGGGTGACATCGGCGTCGGGCAGGTGCTTTTCGAGCAAGGCGAGCACGCCCGGCGTGTGGGCAATGTCGCCAATGTTCACCACCTGCCAGCTGGAACGCAGCAAGATATTCGGCCGTCGTCCTGGCGCGGCCCCCCACGACGAATCTTGCAGCGCGGAAGCCAAGGCCGCCACCAAAGTGCTTTGCAGGAAGACGCGACGGTTTACGGCTGCTGGGATGATGGGTTTCACGATCGCTCCAGTTCGTCGGATTGCTTGGATGTGTAGACGGTGGACGTTCGCCGCACCGCCGCGCGGTCCCTCCGGGTAGACGTTCCATTATAGCCTGCCGGCCGATCACACAACCGGGCGGCCTGCTCAATGCTACAGACGGCGGATATGAAACCCGCCGTCGACGTTGAGGCAATCGCCCGTGCTGAAGGGGAACTGGTCCGCCACCACCGCGCGAACCGCTTTGGCCACGTCGCTGGGCTGTCCCCAGCGGCGAATGGGCGCCATGCCTTCGGCAATCAGGCGGTCGTATTTTTCTTGCACGGCGGCGGTCATGTCGCTGGCGATCACGCCGGGGCAGATTTCGAAGACTTGAATGCCGTGCTCGGCCAGAGCGTCGGCGTAGAGCAGCGTCATCATTCGCAGGGCGGCCTTGGTCATGCAATAATCGGCCCGATTGGTGGAAACCGCGTAGGCCGAAACCGAAGAAATATTAACGATCGTGGCTCTCGCAATGGCTTGCCGCTCGATCAGCGCCACCATTTCGTTGGCCGCTCGCTGGGTAAGGAAGAACGGCCCTTTGAGGTTGGTGTTGAAGACGGCGTCCCAGCTGGCTTCGGTGGCTTCGAGGATGGGCTTGCGGCCCTGCGAGGTAATGCCGGCGTTGTTCACAAGCACGTCGAGCCGGCCCCAGTGGGCCAGCGTTTGATCGACGAGTTTTTCGCGGTCGGCGGCCGCTCCCACGTCGCCCTGAACGGCGATCGCGTCCCCGCCTTGCTGCTCGATGGCTGCCACGACTTCGGCCGCGGCCTCGCCGCTACGGGCATAATTCACCACCACCGCATGATCGGCCGCCAGTTCGAGCGCAATTGCCCTGCCGATTCCCCGACCGGCTCCGGTTATCAACGCAACGGGCTTTTGCACCTGGGTTCCCCCCTCGAACGTGTGGGCGTTTGGACCTGCTAGCACTCCGTGGTAAAGTAGCGGCGACCGGTTTGGGCGACAACCGGTGGGCGGTTGGAACTCACATGGAACGGTTCGCGCGGCGGGCGCCGGCGAACCCGACAGGAGGATATTCATTTGAAGTGGAATCGCATCGTTCAGCAGGATTGCGTTGCTGGAATGAAGGCTTTGGAGACTGGGTCGGTGGATCTGGTGTTTGCCGACCCGCCTTTCAACATTGGGTACGACTACGACGTTTACGAAGACCGGTTGAAGGCCGATGAATACCTGGCCTGGAGCGAGCAGTGGATGGGGGAGGTAGTGCGCGTCCTCAAGCCCAGCGGCACGTTTTGGCTGGCCATTGGCGATGAATTTGCCGCCGAGCTCAAGGTGCTGATGCAGCGGCAGTTGAACCTGACCTGTCGCAGTTGGGTGGTCTGGTACTACACCTTTGGCGTGAACTGCAAATACAAGTTCAGCCGCTCGCACGCGCACCTGTTTCACATGGTGAAGGATTCCAAGAACTGCACCTTCAATACCGATGCCATTCGTGTGCCCTCGGCCCGGCAGTTGGTGTACGGCGACACGCGAGCCAATCCCAAGGGTCGCCTGCCCGACGATACCTGGATCCTCCGGCCGCAAGACACGCCGGAGAGCTTTCAAGCCGACGAAAACACCTGGTACTTCCCCCGCGTGTGCGGCACCTTCAAAGAGCGGGCCGGCTGGCATGGCTGCCAAATGCCGGAGCAACTGCTGGGCCGAATCATCCGCAGTTGCAGCAACGAGGGCGAGGCCGTGCTCGACCCCTTCGGTGGCAGCGGCACCACCCTGGCCGTGGCCAAAAAGCTTGGCCGCCGCTTCTTGGGTTTTGAAATGTCGCCGGAATACGCCGACCGTATCGAGAAGCGATTGAAAAGCATTGCCGTGGGGGATGCGCTGGATGGCGCCGCCGAACCCACGGTGAGCGCCCCCAATACGGCCAACGGTATTCAACTGGATGCCAATGGCAAACGCTTCCGCGCTGCAGCCCCGTCAAGCGATTCCCATGCAACCGAGAAAAACGGCAAAGCAGCCCGGCCGGTCAAGAAATCCAAGGTTTCGCCCAACCAGGGCACGCTGCCCAATTTGTAGTTCGTACGTAATCACTAAATTTTTCCCGATCGACACGCTCCGCCATGAAATACGCGATTTGCAACGAAACCTTCTTGGATTGGCCCTTTGACAAGGCCTTTGCGTTTGCCCGCGAGTGCGGTTACACAGGCATCGAAATCGCCCCGTTCACCATCGATACCAACGTGCGGAACATTTCGGCCGGCCAGCGGAAAGAAGTCCGCGAGCAAGCCACCGGGGCCGGGCTCGAGGTGATCGGCCTGCACTGGCTGCTGGCCAAGACCGAAGGCTTTTACCTCACCACGCCCGACAAAGCGGTGCGCGACGCCACGGCCGATTACGTGCGCGAGTTGGCCCGCTGCTGCCGCGATATGGGGGGCGCCATCCTGGTGTTTGGCTCGCCCTTGCAGCGCAACGTGCAGCCGGGCGTGAGCATGGACGACGCCATGAAGTACGCGGCGGAGGTGTTTCAAGCGGCCATGCCGACGCTGGCAGAATGCGGCGTAACGCTGGCCATTGAGCCGCTGGGGCCGGCCGAGGGCAACTTTTTGAATCACGCGGCCGACGGCGTCGAACTGATGAAGATGGTGGATCACCCCAACTGCCAACTGCACCTGGACTGCAAAGCCATGAGCAGCGAAGGGCAACCGATTCCTGACATCATTCGGGCCAACGCCGCGCACATGGCTCATTTCCACGCCAACGACGCCAACCGCCTCGGTCCCGGCTTCGGCGAAATCGACTTCGTGCCCATCTTCCAAGCCCTAGCCGACGTGAAGTACGACGGCTGGGTTTCCGTGGAAGTTTTTGACTATTCGCCTGGCGTGGAGCGGTTGGCGAAGGAGAGTATTGACTACATGCGAAAGTGTGAGAGTGAGATTTTGAAACGCTAAGGATTATAGAGAAACGGTATTTCCCGCGCATGCGGGAAGCGAGGTGCGGTGGATGTGATTTCACGAACCTAACCGGCCCGGACACGACTCATGCGTGGACTAGTGAAAACCACGGTTCAGCCGAATGCCCCCCGTCGTTCGCAATGAAGAATTATGGAGCGATGGCGAAGACGCAAAATGATTTCGAGCTTGGTTCATAGTGGCGGAACGGCTCCGAACTTGCGTCTGACTGCCCCGAGGATCGAGCGATGTCTTATCAACGTGTTCTCATGTTCGACCTCGACGACACGTTGGTCGATCACAGCACGGCCCTTCGCCTTGGCGCGCACGCCCTCGCGGCCGCTGCCCAGGTGGAGGGCGATCGGGATGTGTTTGCAGCCAGGTGGCAGGAAATTCACCTTGAAAAGTATCCTCGGTATCTCCGTGGCGAGCTTCGCTACGAAGATATGTGCCGACAGCGCATTTGGGAAAGTATCAACGCGGGCCTTTCACCTGAAGACGCGGACGATCTGTTTACCACGTATAAGCATGCGTATCACAGCGCTTGGCGGCTGTTCGACGACGTTCTTCCCTGTCTTCGCGCGCTTGCTTCCTTTCGGCTCGGGATCGTCTCCAATGGCCGCTCGGCCGAACAGCGAGCCAAGCTGCAAGTCCTGAGGCTCGATACGTTCTTCGAACAGATATCCCTTTCGGAAGAGACCGGCATTTCCAAACCAGATCGCGGCATGTACTTGGTCTCGTGCGCCGCGATGCAGGTTTCGCCAGAATCGGTCGTTTACGTCGGAGACAACTATGAGGTGGACTATCTTGGGGCACGCGCGGCAGGCCTGTCGGCGATCTGGCTCGATCGAACCGCACGCGGTAGAGCGGACGAAATGGACGCGGCAATGCGAATCACTTCGCTCGATCAATTGCAGCCAGCTTTAGAACGGCGCTCGTCAGAATTCAACGCCTCCTAGAAAATTCATACGGAAATATCCCGCCCGCCCTTCCTCGCGAAAAGCTGCCGATCTTGCGGATGCGGCCCACGATGTTGGCGGCTATCTGGCAACGGTGGCGTTCCTTTCTCCGGCGGGTGGCGCGGCAGGTTGTCCCACGCACTTTCTGGGTTCGGCTTCGCTGCCCGGTTATGATGTTGGCCTGCAACTCAAGTTTAGCCAATGTGCCACACCCCATGGGTCAACAATGAACCGGCGATTCCAAATCATGGCTATCAAAACGCTCGCGGCGGTCGCCAGCGCACTCGCCTGCTTCGGGATGGGCATCGCCTCGCCAGCCAAGGCCCAAGAACGTCTGGCAGCCAACCAAAACACGCCAGAAAACGTGGACCTGATCATCCGGGGCGGCACCGTGATCGATGGCAGTGGCCAGCCAGGCAAACGGGCCGACGTGGCCATCCACGAGGGAAGGATTGTAGCCATCGGCCAATGGAACGGCGCGAAAGGCAAAGAAACCATCGACGCGAAAGACCGCGTGGTCTGTCCCGGTTTCATCGATTTGCATAGCCACGCCGACCGGGGCATGCTCGAATTTCGGGCCGCCGAGAACTATATCCGCCAGGGCGTTACCACGCTGGTCTGCGGCAACTGCGGCAGTTCGCCCGTCGATGTGCCGGAGTATTTCGCCAAGCTGCGCGAAGGGGGAACCGGTCCGAACATTGCCCTGTTGATCGGGCATGGCAGCGTGCGACGCGAGGCGGTGGGAACCTTGAATGTGCCGGCCACTGCCGAGCAACTGGAGCACATGCGGCGGCTGGTTCGCGAGGCCATGCAGGCTGGCGCGGTGGGCATGTCCACGGGCTTGACGTACAGCCCCAGCGCCTACGGAACCACCGAGGAGATCATCGCCTTGGCGAAAGAAGTCGCCCCCTTCGGCGGGTTTTACGCCACGCACATGCGCGACGAGGGGACCAACGTGTTCGAAGCCCTCGATGAAGCCATCAAGATAGGCCGCGCGGCTGGCGTGCCGGTGCATATTTCACATCACAAAATCTCGGCCGCGTCGGTGTTTGGGCTCACGCGGCTCACGTTGAGAAAGATCGATGAAGCCCGGGCCGCGGGGCTCGATGTCACCTTGGATCAGTATCCTTATGGGGCGGGGAGCGGAAGTCTGTCGTTTTATGTTCCGCAAGATTCACTATCGGGAGGGCTCGACGCTTACCGCCAACGCATCGCCGACCCTGCGCAGCGGGCCAAGATCGTGGCCGGCGTGGAAGACGTGTTCTTGCGGAAATTGTTCACCGCGGGGCAAAACCCTGAAAACGTCAAGCATCTCGAATCTGCCCTGGCGCGAGTACAGATTGCCGGCGTTCCTGATGACGCAACGCTTGCTGGCAAGAATCTGACAGAAATTGTCCGCGGTCGCGGCCTTACGCTTACCGTGCATAATGGCGCCGAGATATTGGTCGACCTCGTGGGACGGCAAGCCCGAGGCATCAATCACACCCTGGAAGATATGCCTGGCGGCGACGTTGATCGCGTGATGCAGCACCCGTTCACGGCAATTGCTTCCGATGGGAGTGTGTTCAGATTTGGCAAAGATAATCCCCATCCACGGTCGTATGGCTGTTTTCCCCGCGTGCTGGGGCACTATGTGCGCGAACGGAAGGTGCTGCGGCTGGAAGAAGCCATTCATAAAATGACGGTTTTGCCAGCCCAGCGGTTAGGCTGGAAAGATCGCGGCGCCCTTGCGCCGGGTCAATGGGCCGACGTGGTGGTCTTCGACCCCAACACGGTGATCGACAAGGCCACCTTCCTCGATCCGCATCAATATTCCGTAGGCATCGAGCACGTGCTAGTCCGCGGCCAGGCGGTGTTGAAGAATGGAGAAATGACGGGCGTCTTACCGGGCCGACCCGTGCCTGAGCGAAAATCGGCAGGACGATAATCCCGCGAGTCAAAGCGGAGGTTCTTCCAGGCAGCGTCGATCGTTTACTTCCCACGCGGTAGCTGGAAATTTTTTTCATCTCCTACCAAACCGTCATTCCCGCGGATGCGGGAATCCAGTAAGGGGCGGCCGAGGAATAACTTCCCGATTTCGTCGTTAGACATGGTGGGCGAGTGCTATGTCTCTCATTTCTATATAATCATCTCCTATGAATAGCGCCGACCTGAATGAGCAGGCGCGCCTCATGCGATTTAACCCCGCAGGGGTTTGCAGCCAGTAGCCGGCGGCCCGAGCGCAAGCGACACCGCCGGAAAACCAACGAAAAATCCCATCGACCCCGGTTAGGGGTCGTAGCCGCGTCGGTCGCTCGTTCCACCCGGCTATTATCCTTTCAGGATGAACATGGTAATGGCAGCCTGCAACCAGAGTTGTCGCTGACGCTCAAACCCTGGCTAACAGCTACCATCCCTGCCGGGATGAAAACCTGGAGGCCACATGCCGCAGTGGCGCTTCATCATTTAGCAGGAGTAGCCGCCAACAACTTACTTCGGCCGCCCCCAAGGGCACACAAACGCATGAAGCTCGAACACTCCGATGAAGATACGCTTGAGATCTTAGACCCGGTTTGCGACTCTCTGTCTTCGCTCGTTACATACTCGTGACACGGCTTAGCCGCCGCTTCCACTATCATGCCTGGTGTGGAGGCGAACTGTCATGGTTATGTATTCCCAACTGCGCGGGGCTCGCTGGTGGACGGCACTGACCGTGCTGGCTTGCGGCGCCACGTTGTTTAGCACGCATGTCTATTTCGACGGCGGTCCCACGGCCCGGTTCCTGTTGGAAAAAGGAAATTGGGCAGCGGTGCCCTGGTGGCGAGCGGCCTTCTATTTGCACGTGACGGCAGCGGCGTTCTGCCTGGCCGCGGGAATCCCTCTGATGTTTCCCGCGTGGACGCGGCGTCACCCGGCCTGGCATCGGCGACTGGGGTATGGCTACTTCAACGCGGTGCTATGGTTGGCTGCGCCGGCGGGGTTGGCCCTGGCGTTCACGGCCAAGGGGGGGTTGTGGGGCACGGCCGGTTTCGCCATCGCTGGCACAATGTGGTGGTACTCCACCTGGTCGGGATATCGGGCGATTCGCCGCGGCGATATCGCGATGCACGTGCGGGCGATGGTCCGCTCGTATTGCTGGGCGTTGTCGGCGCCCACGTTCCGGGCTTTCCAAACAACGCTGTACGTGGCAGGCATGGATGACGGCCCCAACTACGTCATCTCTCTTTGGCTGAGCATCGCGGCAAGTATCTGGCTTGCCGAAACTTTTCTCTTTCGCGACCGGCGGAGCGACTCGAGGGTTGTCTTCCCAAGGGCGCCCAATGCAGGAGTGGTGTCATGAATCGGTCTTTATGGATTCCAGCCTGTTTTTGCGTGACGGGATTCGCGGCGTTGACAGCCGCCTTTCATATGGCAGCGGGACGAGAAAATACGGCGCAAGCGGCCGAACGAACCGCCGCGACCAATCGCGGACAGCCGACGGTTGCCACCTATGCCGCGGCAGCATCTACTTTGGCCACGTCCTCAACGCCTGCTCGCAGCGATGTTGAGAAACACTTGTCGCAAACCGAGGCCGAGCAAATGCTGACGACGTTGGCAGCCGAGTACTTGCGGCCGTGGCGGGAGTGGGAGGCTTCGCCGCGACGCTTGTTCTCGCGAGTGGCTCCGCGGCCCATTCCCGCCATTTTGGCGAAGGTAGAAATGACGCCCAGCCCAGGCGATCAGCACGAAAATTTTGCGATGGCCGCGATTGTGGTTCGGAAAGGCGAGCAGACCGAAACCTATCCTTGCGTGGTCGCCCGCGGCAGCCAGGCCGTGTGGGTCTTTGCCGATGGAAAATGGTTGCCGTCGGACAATTGGCTCGCCGCGGCTCCGCTGCCAAACTAACGGACGCCGCCGGGAGAAATCGTTGCCTCGTGGGGATCGGCCAGGTTGGCTAAACGAAAGCAGCCGCCACGGCGTTGCTCATGGCCACCAGTCGGCCGGGGGCGTTGGCGCGAATGGCCGTGGTGAACAGGATGCAGAAGCCGTCCCGTTGGCGGTCCATCCAAACCATGGTGCCGGTGGCGCCGGTGTGCCCAAACACGTCTCGGTCGAGCAGGTCGCCCCACGAAGTGCGAGTGCCGGTGTGATTGAGTTGCCAACCCAGCCCCCAGGGCTGGGTGCGGCGAATGGGCTCCGGCAACTCGGGGTAATCGTTGAGCCGGTTGGTGGTCATCATGGTGGCAGCGCCCCGCGAAATCAGGCTGTTGCCACTGAGCATTTGTTGGCAAAGCACGGCAAAGTCTTCGGGCGTGGTGAACATGCCACCCCAGGGCGCCCCCAGTTCTTGCCAGTAGCGGCTATTCCAACCAAAGTCGCTGTTCTCTTGATAGTCGGGTACTTGCACGCGAACCAGTCGTTCGCGATCGAAGCCGCGCGCTCCCAGGCCGGTGTTCTTCAACCCTAGCGGCTGAAAGATTTCTTCGCGCATGAATTCATGCAAGGTTTTGCCTGAAATCCGCTGCACCAACTCGGCCACGACCAGGGTGCCCATGCTCTGATAGCTGAGATCGGTGCCCGGCCGAAACTTGGGCACGGTATCGCGGATGGCGCCTTCGATGAATTTAGAGAGCGGCGCGTGCTCCCGGCGAAGCTGTTCGTTGTTCTCGAGCATGTCTGGCAAGCCCGAGGTATGGGTGAATAGTTGATTGACGAGCGTATCTTCTTTGTGATGGGCCGCGAATTCGGGAATGTAATGGGCAACCCGTTCTGAGAGATTGAGCAGCCCTCGCTCGACCAGCATCATGCCGCACAGGTAGGTAATGGGCTTGGTGATCGAGGCGATCAGGAACATGCCGTCGGGCCGAATGGCGGGCGCGTTGGGCTCCGCGCCTTGGCGTCCGAAGTAACGCGGCGGCACAACCTTGCCATGCCGGCCCACCAGGATCGCGCCGCTGGGAATGGGGGCTTCTGGTCCGGTTGTCCACTTTTCCATCAGCCCATAGGCAACCTTGAGGGCGACGGGGTTCAAACCCATCTCTTCTGGCTTGGCGTGCGGCAGCAGCATGGGGAGGCAATCCTGAGATGGCAACGAGAAGAACCGGCCCCTGGGACAACTACTTCAGGCACGCTTGGAAGGAACCCGCAGTATCTTGCCAAGAGCGTGAAGCAATCCGCACATCATACCGTGCCACGCGGTGCAAGGCACAATGAGAAAGAAAACGATCGCGCGTTCGCGGTATGAGGGTTTGGAAAGTGGGATGAAAAGCCCAGCCTCAATAGCCCCCCTTCCCCTCACCAGCAACCAGCCCCTAGCAACCAGCCCCTAGCAACCAGCAACTAGCAGCCAGCCCCTAGCAACCAGCAACTAGCAGCCAGCCCCTCCGCCTAAGCACGCTCGCTGGGAAAGGCCAGCACCTGATCGATGGAGGTCGCCCCGGCGGCCACCATTACCAGGCGGTCGAACCCTAGAGCCACGCCCGAACAAGCAGGCAAACCCGCATCCATGGCCGCCAGCAGTCGGCTATCTTCAGGCAGGGTGGGCTTGCCGTCGGCCAATCGCTGCTGGTTGGCTCGCACGTTGCGGCGGCGAAGTTCGCCGGCATCGAGCAGTTCGTGGTAGCCGTTGGCCAGTTCGATCCCATCCACATACAGTTCAAACCTCTCGGCAACGGCCGGCGGACCCACGCGCACTTGGGCCAGCGCCGCCTGGCTGGCGGGGAAGTCGTACAAGATGATCGGCCGCGGCCCCGTCAAAGTCGGCTGCACTTGTTCGACCAACAGCAGGTCGAGCCAGGCGTCTCGATCTTCACCTTGCCAGCTCGCCGGCACGGCCACACCAAGTTGCTGGGCGGCAGCTGCCAACTCTTCGATGCTGGCGGTATGGGGATCCAATTGCATGGCATCGACAAAAGCCTGTTGATAGCTGAGCTGCCGGACCTCTCCGCGTTGCAATAGCTCGGTCGCCAACTCGGCCAGCAAAGCCCTGCCTTGGGTATAGTCGTCGTTGACCCGATACCATTCAACCATGGTGAACTCGGGGTTGTGCAGCGGCCCACGCTCGGCCAGCCGGAAGGCTTTCGCCACCTGGTAAATTGCCGTCGCTCCCGCAGCGAGCAACCGCTTCATGGAAAACTCGGGCGATGTCTGCAGGTAATACGTGGGACCGACCGCCGGGTGTCGAGCGTCGGCCGCCAGCGTGACCGTCAGAGGGTCCAAATGGCGATCCACCACCGTATCGGCCGACAACAGCGGCGTCTCCACTTCCCAAAAGTCCCGCCGCGCAAAAAATTCACGCAGGCGTTGCAGCAGGGTCGCCCGCAATTGCAACACAGGCCACTGCGCAAATGGACGGAAGTCGTCGGTTGGCATGCCGTTGAATCTCTTGAAAGCGATCGCGGGTGGGTGTCCGAGCGAATGAGAGTGAAGCCCGAGGGTTGCCCGTCACCGGTATCGTTCCCTTGTGCGTGAACCCAACAGAGTCTTACAACCCGCCTGTATCAAGTCAAAGTGGTTGCTAAGAAACCAATCGGCCGGCTTCGAATGGTCGTTCGTTGACCAAATTTGGCGGCCAGAGCGTTGGCAAGGTCTCGATCCCAGGTTTTTAACCTGCGAAACCGCCGACTATGCATCCTTGCACCTTGCGTTTAGAGGGCCAAGCGAGAGAATATCAACTAGACGATTTTCGATTGCCACGAATCAACGCGCCCGGTGCTTAGAGCCTATCCGAGAACCCTGTTTCCCCCTCACCCCAGCCCTCTCCCGCGAGGGGCGAGGGAGTAATTGGATAGGCTCTTAAAGAAAGCTGGGCCTATTTTTGAGACCACCTCTGCATGCCGTCACCGAAGCAAAAGGTAGTTGTTGTTGACGACGATCGTTCCGTCTTGCACTTGCTCAAGGCGGGATTGGCGGATATTTCCACGGAGGTAGAAGTGCTCACGGCCGATCGCGCCGAGGCCGGGCTGGCCTTGATCCGCGAGCACAAGCCAGATGTCGTGCTGCTCGATGTGATGATGCCCGGCATGTCGGGCCTCGACGCGGTTGATCGCATTCATGAAATCGATAGTAAACTGCCGGTGATTTTCATCACCGCGGGCGATTGCAGCGAAGTGGCGATCGAAGCCATGAAGCGAGGGGCCTTCGATTATTTGCTGAAGCCGCTCGATCTGTCGCGGATCGAAGACCTGGTCGAACAGGCCCTGGAGTCGCGCCGGTTCATGAACGTGCCGGTGACCGTCGTGGGCGAAGCCGGGGCCGGCAAGCCCGCCTCTGGCGAAACCTCCGACGTGCTGATCGGCTGCAGCGAAAAAATGCTGCCGGTCTACAAATCGGTTGGTCGTATTGCCGCCCAAGACGTGACCGTGCTCATTCGCGGAGAAAGCGGCACCGGCAAGGAGCTCATCGCTCGGGCTATTTACCAGCACAGCAAACGGGCGCGCGGAGCCTTCCTGGCGGTGAATTGCGCCGCCTTGACCGACACCTTGCTCGAAAGCGAGTTATTTGGCCACGAAAAGGGGGCATTCACCGGGGCCGATCAACGGCATATCGGCAAGTTCGAGCGTTGCCACGGCGGCACCATTTTCTTGGACGAAATCGGCGATATGTCGCCCGTGGTTCAAAGTAAGGTGCTGCGGTTGCTCCAAGAGCAGGAATTCGAACGCGTCGGCGGCAACGAAACCATCAAGACCGATGTGCGAATTATCGCCGCCACGAATTGCGACCTGGAACGAATGGTCGATGAAGACGACTACCGCTCCGACCTGTTCTATCGACTCAACGGCTTTACGATCCATTTGCCTCCCCTCCGCGAGCGGGGCGAAGACATTCGGCTGCTGCTGGAACACTTTTTCCCGCGGTTTGCCCGGCAATTTGGCAAGGATTTGCAGAGCGTGGCCCCCGGCGTTTTGGATATGCTGCAGCGGTATCCGTGGCCGGGAAATGTGCGGCAGTTTCAGAGCGTGATCAAGCAGGCCATCCTGCAATCGACGGGTCCCACGCTCATTCCCGAATTCATGCCGAGCGAGGTGCGCAACTACGATGGCGCGCGGCAGCAAGAAGATACCGACGGCCTGCCCCCCAGCGACCTGAAAAAACTGGTCGATTCGCAACTCGGTTCGCAAGCCACGGACCTGTACGGCGACGCCCTGCTGCTGATGGAGCGGTACGTGATTACCCGCAGCCTTCGTCACTCGGGCGGCAATCAATCGAAGACAGCCCGCATCCTCGGCATCACCCGCGGCAGCCTGCGAAACAAGATCCGCACGCTGGGCATCTCAATCGACTCGGTCGTGAACCTGGGCGACGACGATCAAGACGCCGCTGATGACGACGCAGACGGCTAAGAGCCTACATGCGCGCGAGCTCTCGCTTCAGCGCCGCGATCAGTTGGGTGGTTTCATGCTCGAGCTTTGTCAGCAATGGGCGAACCTCATCCCATTGGCCCTGTTGGGCGAACTGTTCGACGCCGAGCGCGGCCGAGGTGGTTTCGGTAGCGTCGAAGTTGGCCGCGAGTCCCTTGAGCGAGTGCGCTGCACGGCAGGTGGATGCGGCGTCCGCGGTCGACAGTCCCTGGTGAATTTCCGCGAGCAAGACCGGCGCGTCTTCGAGGAAGAAGCCGATCATATCCTGGAGCAGCGAAGGCCTGTTTCCTAACCGCCGGAGCGCCGCTTGCAAATCATAAGTAGCAGACGCCTCGACATCTGCCGGAATGGAATCGTCAACCGGGCGACGGGCGGGTTTTCTCACGTCGAACTCCTGCGGGCTGTCATGGTCTGGCGAGTCGGCGGATCGTTCCGCGGGCGAAGGTGAGCGGGGATCGTTCACGGGCGCCCCTTCGTCGGCGAGTCGTCTCGTTTCATCGCTCGGAGCCGATATGTCCAGCGACGATGCATCCAACGCGGTGTCTTCATCCGCCATGTTGCCATCGACCAGGCTTTCCACTAACTCAATCAATTTAAAGGCATCAATGGGTTTGGCCAAGTAAGCGTTCATTCCGGCCGCCAGGCAGCGCTGTCGATCGCCCTTCATGGCGTGGGCCGTCAGGGCAATGATGGGGAGCGGATGCTCGGTTCCGCGCTCTTTGGCCCGAATGGCCGCGGTGGCCTGCAAGCCGTCCATCTCCGGCATTTGCACGTCCATCAGCACCACGTCGAAGGCTTCGCGTTCCACGGCTTCCACGGCCTGACGACCGTCGGCGGCCACGCTCACCTGGTGTCCTCGCTTTTGCAATATACTGCGAACCACGTTGCGGTTGGCCGGGGTGTCTTCGGCGAGCAACACATGCAGCGGCGAACGGCGCCGGGTAAACGAGGCGAGGTGATCCGCCTCCCCCGCCAAGGGCAACTCCACCAACCCCGGCAATTCTCGCCGTGAAGTTCCCCCTTCCGTCGGTTTGCCGATCGGCGCCGTCGCCAGGCCAAACCGCGAGTCGAAGTAAAATGTGCTGCCTTGGCCCTGCTCGCTGCGCAGCGATAGTTGCCCGCCCTGCATGCGAATGAGTTCCGATGCGATTGCCAGCCCCAATCCCGTGCCGCCGTACCGGCGGGTTGTGGAGGTATCGACCTGGGTGAAGGGGGCGAAGATTCTCTCTTGATCGGTGGGCGAGATGCCGATGCCGGTATCGGTAACGTCGAAGTGCAGCACGATTTCGTCGGTGGTGCGGCTGGCGACATGCACCGCCAGGCAAATCTGGCCCTGGGGCGTGAATTTGATGCCATTGCCCACCAGGTTCACCAGCACTTGCCGCAATCGCTGGGCATCGCCAATCAAGTTGTTGGGAACGTCATCAGCCACGTCCCGCAGCAGTTTCAGGTCTTTCTCCGCTGCTTGCAGCGCCAGGGACCGAATGGTTTCGTCGAGCAACTCCCGCAAGGAGAACGGGGCGATTTCCAGCCCAAAACGGCCGGCTTCCATCTTCGAAAAATCGAGAATCTCGTTCACCAGGGCTAGCAGTGAATGGCCCGAGTCGAACACGGTCTTGAGATACTCGCGGAGCGGTTCGTACAATTCTTCGTCGAGTGCCAACTGGGTCATGCCCAGGATGGCGTTCATCGGCGTTCGCAGCTCATGGCTAATATTGGCGAGGAAGTCGCTCTTTAGCCGGTTGGCTTTTTCGGCCTCGTCTTTGGCTTGTTGCAGTTCCCGCTCCGTGGCCTTTTGCTCGGTCAGATCGAGGGCGAACGAAACCGTTTGGCCTTCGCTTTCCGAAAGCAGCGCGCTACCGATCAAGACTGGAATGCGGCGGCCGTCGCGATGAAACAGCTCTTTCTCGTAGGGTTGGCAATGACCGGTTCTGGCCAGTTCCACGGCGGCAGCGACCGAGACATCGATGAATTCGCCCGGCGTGATGCTGGCGATATTCAGTTGGGCCGCGGCCACGTCGCGGTCGTCGTACCCGAGTAGCGAGAGAAATGCCTGGTTGGCTTCGAATACCTGCCCGCTCTCTTCGCAAAAGAACACGCCAATGATGTTGGCTTCGACCAGGCGACGAAAGCGGGCTCGGGTGCTGCGGAGGGTGCGGTTGGTCTCGTCTCGCTGAGCGATCGATCGAGCGGTTTCGCGGCGACTGCTTTCGGCGCGCTCGCGAGCCCGATGCAAAGCAGCCACGAAAACCAGGATCAGCCCTCCCTCCACTACCAGCAGCGAAACCTGAACGTAAGTGGAGGTGGACTGAACGCCTTCCAGGGTAGAGGGGAAGAGGTAGAACGCCGCGCCCACCGACAGGCCCAAGGTGAGCAAGCCAGCCCTCCAATTGCCAAACCAGGCGCTGACCATCACAGCCGCGTTCAGAAACAGCAGCGGCACGTAGCTGTGCTTCAAGAGCGGGTGGATCAGTTGATTCAGGCCGATCGTGAGCAAAACCACAGCCACTGCGACTACATAAGGCGTCGCTTGGGCAAATCGCATGTGCTACTAAAGTAAATGACGCAACTCTGTTCCAAGACCACCCCGCGTTTCCTCGCAACCGCTTCTTCCGCAAGCACTTTCTACAGTTCTGTGCCCCCCATCCATGGTGATCGCGACCTACCTGCCGTGGCTCCCCTGAACCCAATGGATGACTGTCAGGCCCGTTCGCGTCGCAATGCCTCCCCCCCTACAGCCTCTTTGCTTGGAATGGCCCGCCGCGGTGCTTTCGGACTCTCTATCGCTGTCAAAAGTGATGCCCTGGCGACCAACCTGCTCGGTTGGCGCGCAACTTAGGGGTGGATGCGGCGATGCCAGCAGGGGTTTCCACTTCGCCCCCGCGCGGCAATCGGCGAGAGCACCTCATCACCGAAGGAGCCCTAATAGCAGACGCCGTGCCGTGGCAACCGCGTCAATCCTTCCGCGACGATCCTCCAAGTGGTTTCCCTCGATCCGTCGATAAGGCGACCTGCCACGAATGTTCGGTACGACTCAATCCACATTTTTTAGGATTCTTCGAACCGCTGCACCTACTTAAATGGGGCAAAATTCCGTATGGTGTCGGTGCAACCTGGCTTCGCGACCTGGGTACGTTGTGCTTTCTGGACCAGCGCGAGCGGGGGGCTACCAACTCCCTACCAAAGGACGTCATGCGCAACGACGGTCGAGCGGCCAATGAACTGCGGCCCATTCAGGTTCAGCGTCACTTTACACGCACCGCGCCCGGCAGTGTGTACATTCAAGCGGGCGGAACCACGGTGCTCTGCACGGCCTGTGTCGAAGAGTCCGTCCCCCCGTGGATGAAAGGCCAAGGGCGCGGCTGGATTACGGCCGAATACAACATGCTGCCTGGCAGCACCAGCCCACGCAAACCGCGCGAGCGGGCCGGGAAGGTGGATGGCCGCACCACCGAAATCCAGCGGCTTATCGGCCGCAGCTTGCGCGCGATTATCGACCTGAGCGCCCTGGGCGAACGAACCGTGACGGTGGATTGCGACGTGCTCGAGGCCGATGGCGGTACGCGCACGCTCAGCATTACGGGCGCCTACATCGCGCTGGTCGACGCGCTCCGCTCGGTGGAAACATTGCTCCCAAATCCAGAAGTCTTCCCGCTGACCAACAGCCTGGCCGCGGTGAGCGTGGGCATCGTGGCCGGCCAGCCGTTGCTCGATCTCAACTACCAGGAAGACTTTGCGGCCGAAGTGGACATGAACCTGGTGATGACCGGCGAGGGGCGCTACATCGAAATCCAAGGGACCGGCGAGGAGGCCACCTTTAGCGACGAGCAATTGGCCCAGTTGCTGGCGTTGGGCCGCGGCGGCATCCGCATGCTGACGGACTTGCAGAAGGCCGTGCTGGGGGAGAAAAGGCCGCTTGGCTAATGGCGGTCGGCACGCGAGTGGGGGGGCGGGGTGTCAGGCGGCTGCTAACGGGGCAAATAGCAGTTGCACGGTGGTTTGGGCGGTCGCCTCCGTGGCTTGCCAGGCCTCGATGGTCAAGAGTCCATATGCCCAAGTGTCGGAGCCTTCACACGAGCGAAGCTCAATATTCTCCCGCTTAACCGTGCTGTGGCTGATCAGCCCACAAGATATCGCGGCCCCAAAGTCGTTGCACGACGGATTTTAGGCGTTTTTCCCCGGTAAGCGCTCTAATCTTGAAGCAGGGGGCACGCAGCTCGACCGCCCCTGGCAAGTGTTTCCCCTTGCTTGCGGCGACAGACCGCTCCCGACTGCGTAGAATGGACCAAACGCCACCCCTCGTACGGTAGCAAGCGCGGCAGCCGAAAGGTTGTCCGCGCATCCACGGAGGACGAACCCGGCATGCGATTTCTCAGTTCTGGCTCAGGCGTGTTGAATGGCGAAGGTGCTTCAAGGCGGCTCTGGATTCGCGGCAGCGTACTGCTGGCGGCTTGCTGGTTGGCCTGGACCGCAGGGCCAGCCTCGGGTCGGGCGGCGGAGCTTGATCCGGCCGAAGTGAATCAATCGATCGAGCAAGCGATTCGCTACCTCAAGCGCACGCAAAAAGCCGATGGCTCGTGGCCCACTTGGGTTCGATATTCCACCACGCCGCTCTGCACGCTGGCGCTGCTGAACGCGGGTGTCGACCCTTCCGACGACCACGTAGCCAGGGCCTTGAGCGTGTTGCGAAAAGAAGATTATTCGCTCACCTACGAAGTATCGCTGCAATTGATGGCCCTTTGCGCCGGTCAGCCGGAAAAAGATCTGCTGCGGATTACCAACCTGTGCAAATGGCTCGTGCAAGAGCAAGTGCAAGGGGGAGCGAACCGCGGCGCCTGGGGTTACCCCAACACGGCTGGCGACCCCTCCAATGCCCAATTTGCCCTGCTGGCGCTGTACGAAGCGGAACGCACGCTCGAACGGTACGAAGTGCTTTCGCCCATTCCGCCCCGTACCTGGCAATGGGCGCTCGAATATTGGGAGAACTCACAGAGTCAACATACGGGCGGCTGGGGATACATGTCGAGCAATGCGCCGACCGGCAGCATGACCAGCGCCGGCATCGCCTCGCTGATCATTGCCAACGATCGCTTGGATTCGAGCGCGAGCCGCATCCAGGGCGGCCAGGTGCAATGCTGCGGAGACCCGGCCCAGCAGAATCGCATTGCCTTGGGACTTGAATGGCTGGGGAACCACTTTTTTGTGGACCACAACCCCGGCATGGACCGTGGCATGTGGTGGTTGTATTACCTATATGCCTTGGAGCGCGTGGGGCGGCTGTCGCACGAGCGGCTCATCGGCGGCCACGACTGGTATCGCGAAGGCACGGCTGAACTGCTCAAGTACCAAGATAAAATCTCGGGCTCTTGGCGCGGCGTGGGCACCGCCGAGGCCGATGATCGGATTGCCACCAGTTTCTCACTGCTGTTCTTGGCCAAGGGTCGCCGGCCAACGCTGCTGGCCAAGCTCCAATACGGCCAGCCCGGCGACGTTGAATGGAATCGCCACCCCCAAGACGCCGCCAATCTTACCCGCTATGTGGAGACACGCTGGAAGCGCGATCTCACCTGGCACGTAGCTCGGGCTGAAAGCGCCACTGTCGATGACTTGCTCCAGGCGCCCGTGCTCTACATCAGCGGCAGCCAGGGCGTAGAAAGCCTGATGGCAAACAACGTGGTCGAAGCACTGCGGGAGTACGTTCACCGGGGTGGCTTCATCTTCGCCGAAGGCTGCTGCAACCCCAACGGCAAGTTCGACCAAAGCTTCCGGGCTCTGATGGCCAAGGTGTTCCCGGAAAATCCTCTGCAACAGATTGGGCCGGAGCACGAGGTTTGGTTTTTCGAAGAAGTGCCGCCGCTAAAAACCATGTACGCTGGCCAACTGTACGGCGTGAACGTGGGTTGCCGCACCAGCGTGATCTACTGCCAGCACCCCAAGCAGAGCTTCCAATCGCTATCGTGCTACTGGGAATTGGCGCGGCTCGGCCGGCAACAACAGGTCTTGCCCGACCAGGTCAAGCTCGAAGTGGATACGGCTAAAGCGATTGGCATCAACGTGTTGGCTTACGCCACGGGCCGGCAGCTTCGCTACAAGTATGAAATCCCCGAGCGAACCGAAGTCGCCGATATCGAGGGGGACGCCGATCGAGCTCGGGTGATCATCGCCAAACTCCAGCACGACGGCGGCTGGAACGCCGCCCCCGGCGCGCTCCCTTCGCTGCAACGCGAATTGAGCCGGCAAGTCGGCATGCTGGTGCCCACCGATCAACGCGAGGTGAGCCTGCTCAGCCCCGGCGGCAAGCTGTTCGACTACCACATGCTGTTCTTGCATGGTCGAAACGAATTCTCCTTCAACGAAGAAGAGCGAAAGCAACTGCGGCTCTACGTGGAAGAACGCGGCGGCCTGATTCTGGCCGACACCGTTTGTGCCAGCGAGGCCTTCGCCAGGAGCTTCCGTCGCGAAATGGGCCTGATCTTTCCCGAACACAAGCTGACCAGCATCCCCTCCGACGACCCGATTTATAGCAATAAATACGGGGGATTCGACCTGGCGACGGTGCAACGCGTGCAGCCAGCGAGAGGTCGCGCCGATGGGCCGGTCAAGGCCGATATTCGCGATGTTCCGCCCGAGCTAGAAGCGGTCATCCTCGACGACGGGCGCTACGGCGTGATTTTTTCACCCTACGACCTGAGCTGCGCCCTGGAGAGTAAAGAAACCTTCCAGTGCCGGGGATATACCCGAGAATCGGCGGCGCGAATCGGGATCAACGTGGTGCTCTATTCGCTGCACGAATAATCGCGAAGCCACCCATATATCAGTTCGGGCAGCATCACCCCAGCGCGTTTTCGGCGGGAATGGACTACAATCAAACACAGGTCACCCACGTGCCAAAGCGGCAATACCTTCTCAGCAGATTGCGGAGATAACGGCACCCATGAATGTAACCCGTCGCCAAATGCTGGCTCAGGCAGGCTGCGGCTTTGGTCTGCTTGGCCTGGCAGGTTTGCTCGCCGATCAGGGTCTGCTGGAACCCCGCCTGGCAACCGCCGCCGATTCGCTCGGCAATCGCTCGCTGGCTCCGCTCGCTCCGCGGCCCACCCACTTTGCTCCCAAGGCAACATCGGTCATTTGGATATTCGTGAACGGCGGCCCCAGCCACGTGGATACCTGGGACCACAAGCCCGGCCTGGAGCGCCGCGACGGACTGAGCATCAAAGAGTTCGATCCCTCGTTTCAAGACACGACCGGCTTTTTCAAGAATGCCGTGGGCAACCTGATGAAGTCGCCATTCGCCTTCCAACCTCGTGGCAAATGCGGCAAACAGGTTGCCAGCATTTTCCCCCATTTGGGCGAGCACGTCGATCGGATGGCCTTCATCCACTCAGGGCATACCGAATCCAACAACCATTCCCCGGCCCTGTTCATGATGAACTGTGGCTTGCCGCGGATGGGTTTCCCCTGTGTTGGCTCCTGGGTGACCTATGGCCTGGGCAGCGAGAATCGCGACCTGCCTGGCTTTGTGGTCATGAGCGACCCCCAAGGCCGCGGCCTTCCCAAGGGCCATGCCGCCAATTGGAGCGCCGGCTTCCTCCCCGGCGTTTACCAGGGAACCCATCTGCGCCCCACCGGCGACCCGATCGAAAACCTCAGCCCCAGCGCCAACCTGCAAGGCGCCGCGCAGCGCAATCAACTCGACCTGCTTAAAGAACTCAACGGCCTGCATCAGGCCCAGCACGCCAGCGATTCTGAATTGGCCGCCCGCATTGAAAGCTTCGAGTTGGCCTTCCGCATGCAGTCGGCGGCGCCCGAGGCCGTGGACCTGGAAGCCGAGCCCGAGCACATTCATCGCCTATATGGCATCGACCGCCAGGAATGTGGACACGTGGCCCGACAGTGCCTCGTGGCGCGCCGCATGGTCGAACGGGGCGTGCGCTTCGTGCAGATTTATTCTGGCGGCATGGAAAACCAGCGCTCTTGGGATGGCCACGCCGACATTGCCGGCAATCACAGCCAGTTTGCTGGCGAAACCGATCAACCCGTGGCGGCGCTGCTCACCGACCTGGCCCAGCGTGGACTGCTCGATCAAACCCTGGTGGTGTGGTGCGGCGAATTCGGCCGGCTCCCCATTGCCCAAACCGGCGCCAAGCCCGGCCGCGACCACAATCCCCACTGCTTCACGGCCTGGCTGGCCGGCGGTGGCGTGAAGGGCGGCGTAAGTTACGGCGAGTCGGACGAAATCGGCTACAAAGCCGCCGTCGATCCCGTGCATGTGAACGACCTGCACGCCACGATCTTGCACCTGCTCGGCATGAACCACGAGCAACTCACCTACAAATACAACGGCCGCCGCTTCCGCCTCACCGATGTTGGCGGTCAGGTGATTAAGAAGATCCTTGCTTAGGCCGGCAGTAAAAGGTCGGGCGCCCCCAAGCCAAGGCCGGGAGCGGATACGCGCTTCTCAATCAAGCCTTTGCAACCTGGCAGCCGCGGCGGCGGGGTTGGGCTGTCGCGCTGGCCGCCCCAGGAACCACGCGATCGCGGCG
>CAYUMU010000024.1:0-16524 GCA_964445985.1 uncultured Pirellulales bacterium
GCTGGATAGCTAACTACGGAAAGGATAAACGCTGAAAGCATCTAAGCGTGAAGCCTGCTCCAAGATTAGGTTTCGTAGAGCAATCGCTCGAGAGTCCCCTGGAAGACGACCAGGTTGATAGGCCGGATGTGTAAGGCCAGCAATGGTCTCAGCTAACCGGTACTAATGGACAAAAGCTTGACCACGGTTATCCATTCCTCTTGCGGTACGCTAGGCAACTAGCTGCCGAGAGACTTGGCTCTAACCGAGGTGACGATTGATCGCCTCATGAATATACTGCTACCCGAAAGGGTATTGAGAACGCTTTACCACAACCTAATGCCGAACTAAGCAGCGGCTGGCTCCAAAGGCCGCCGCTGTTACTTACCGGTGACTATATCTGAAAGGTCACACCCGTTCCCATTCCGAACACGGTCGTTAAGCTTTCAGAGCCGATGGTAGTACCACAAGTGCGAGAGTAGGTGTCGCCGGTTTAATACAAAAGTCCGCCTGGGAGATCCAAAGTCTCCCAGGCGGATTTTTTTATGCGCACCCTCAATCAGAATCAAGAATTAAATAACGTCCCAACACCCCGTCATCCCCGCGAAGAGCTTGCCCTCGTGAAGACGGGGGCGGGGATCCAGTGCACGAGCGAGGCCGCTCGAATTGCAACCATAGTCGAAACGATACCAACGATCAGCGGCTCAATGTTCCTGATCGTTCGCCAGATCCGGAAATAGCTGCTGGAGCCGCTGCTCAAACTCAATTATTCGCGGTTCCATTTTGATCCTATTGACGGTTGCGCCGCCAATGACCCGAAGGCGGCCACCGGGAGCCTGGATTCGTGGGCTATTAGCTCGCGGCGGAGGACGTTGGGAGCGCAGCGCTCAATAAAGGCTGCGATTTTCTGTTCCCGTTGTCTTTGTCTGGCGATGTCCCTGCTGCTTGGCGGCCGATTCACCTGGCTTTGATGCAAATGAGAAAGCAGCGAAGCGTCACCGAGGAGAGCCTCTCTCGAAATTCGACCCTTCTTGAGCAGGGCGCCCGAAATTCCAGCGACAAAGACTCCCCACTGCTGCCAATGTCGCAACGACTTTCGGCGACGCGCGTAGAAATGCTCCAAGGTCACATCTTCACCGCCGATTTCCGCGGGGCGAGAAATTCGATGACAATTTTACCTATTCATGCGTGCATAAACTCCAAGCGGTGATTCGCCAGCCAGGGAATCCGTGGCCGGGCCTGGTCGAGCGCCGCTTCCTGCGGAATTGGGTTGTGGCCGCGGCGGTCGAGATACACCACGATCCGACGACCGGCTTCGATCTCCACCGCGCCTGGATTCCCGCCTTCGCGGGAATGACGGTTTTAGGGCGTATACGAAATAGTCAGAGGCAATCCGGGAAGTAAACGATCGGCGGCTCCTAAGCATCGCCAGAGAACCTGGCGTCTCCCTCTTCAACTCCGAATTCCGCACTCGCTTCAGTCGTTTTCCAATAGCATTTCCACCGCGGCCAACAGACTATCTCTATCGTTCAAGTACGGCCGCGCGTCGAAGTAGGCTTGCTTGTCGTCCACCACCCGCAGCTTGCGGTTGCTGGCTTTGGCCAGGCGTTCGATCGCCGGTCGCGAGACGTAGGTGAACACCAGGTAATGGTCCTCCAAATACATCGACGTGATCTGCCGCGTTTGCGCCAAAATCCGCAGCCGCATCACGCGCAGCAGGCGTTCCACCACCTCGGGCAAATGGCCAAAGCGGTCGAGCAGTTCGTCGCGGAAGTCGCTTAAGTCGGCCTCGCTGGCCACGCGGGCTAGTCGCCGATACAGGTCAATCTTGAGCCGCATGTCGGGCACGTAGTCGCGCGGCAGGAACGCTTCCAGCGGCAAATCCACGTTCACATCCACCTGCATCCGCGGCGGCATCTTCTTGAGCCGCCGCACGGCGTGTTCCAGCAACTGGCAATACAGCTCATAGCCCACGGCATTGATATGGCCGCTTTGCTCGGTGCCGAGAATATTGCCAGCCCCGCGAATCTCCAAGTCGCGCATGGCAATGGCGAAGCCGGCGCCCATGTTGCTGAATTCTTCAATGGCCGTCAGCCGCCGGGCGGCGTCGGGCGTGACCGACTTATTCGGATCGACCAGCACATAGCAATAGGCCCTGTGTTTATGACGGCCGACCCGTCCGCGGAGCTGATGCAAGTCGGCCAGGCCATAGCGGTCGCCTTCATTGATAAAAATAGTGTTAGCCCTGGCGATGTCGAGCCCGCTCTCAATGATGGTGGTGGCCAGCAGCAGATCGAACTCGCCGGCCACAAACTTCATCATCACCTTTTCCAGCTCGTGCTCGCGCATTTGGCCGTGGCCAATTTTGAGTTTTACCTCAGGCGCCAGCCGGCGAATCTGAATGGCGACTTTCTCAATATCTTCAATGCGATTATGAACAAAATAAATCTGCCCTCCGCGATTCAGCTCTCTCAAAATGGCATGACGAATCAGCTCGCCGTCGAACCGCGTGACATGGGTTTCGACTGGCTGCCGCTCGGCCGGCGGCGTTTCTAAATTGGAAATATCGCGCAGGCCTAGCAGCGACATATGCAAGGTGCGCGGAATCGGCGTGGCCGTGAGCGTGAGCACGTCGACCATCTTGCGAAGCTGCTTCAAGCGCTCCTTGATATCGACGCCGAAGCGCTGTTCTTCGTCGATAATCACCAGGCCCAAGTTGGCGAATTGCACGTCGGCTTGGGCCAGGCGGTGCGTGCCAATCACCACGTCCACCGAACCTGCGTTCAGTTTCTCGATGACCGCCTTCTGTTCTTTCTTGGTCGAGAACCGGCTGAGGCTCGCAATCGAGAAAGGGTATTCGGCCATCCGGCTGGAGAACGTGCGGAAATGCTGTTCGGCCAGGATGGTCGTCGGCACCAACACGGCCACCTGGTAGCCGGAATCGACCGCGCGGAAGGCAGCCCTCATGGCCACCTCGGTCTTGCCATAACCCACGTCGCCGCAGATCAGCCGGTCCATCGGGCGAGCGCGGCTCATATCCAGCCGGATCGCATCCACGGCCGTGAGTTGGTCGGGCGTTTCGGTATAAGGAAAAGATGCTTCAAACTCACGTTGCCATTCCGACTGCTCCACAAACGGGATGCCTGGCAGCGAAGCCCTGGCGGCTTGCAATTCCAGGTAATCGCTGGCCAGGTCCATCACGGCGTCTTCGGCCAGCTTCTTCTGCCGATTCCAAGCGGCCCCGCCGATCTTGGCCAACGTGGGCCGGCTCTTGGTTCCGCCCACGTACTTTTGCACCAGTTCGATCTTCGAGGTCGGCACAAAAATCTTCGTGCCTTCGCGAAATTCGAGCTGCAGGTGCTCCTCGACCTGGTCGCCCTTTTCGAGCAGCTTGAGCCCTCGATAGCGGGCAATCCCGTGCGAAATATGCACCACCAGGTCGCCCGGCTTCAGTTCCAAAAAACTATCGATCACTCGGCCCAACCGCCGCCGGGCCGTGCGAATGGTTTCGGTGCGCTGGAACAGCTCGCCGCCGCTGATCAGCACGGTTTGCTGCGGAATGAGGCGAAAGCCGCCGCGAAGATTGCCAATCGGGTAGTTCAACCGCTGCTCGCGCTCGGCCGTGCTGCCGGCGAAAACTTCTTGCAGCCGGTGCGCCTCGGCCTCGGTTTGGCACACAATGTGAATCTGGTTGCCAGCCTCGGCCGAATCGAGCTCGGCCTTGAGCTTGGTCACATCGCCGCTGAACCGCTCGACCGATTCGGCCGGCACGCGGCACGCAGCGCCGGGGCCTCCGCCGCCAATCCGTTCGGCCAACACCGTGCCGCGGCCATAGGTTTCGGCCATCACGGCTTCAAAGGCGTGATAATCGGCGGGCCGTTCCACGCGGGTGAGGAACCGCTGGGCTTCTTCCCGCAAGTCGTTGGGCTCGACCAGCATGATCCAGCTTTGCTCTGGCAGGTAAGCAAAGAATTGGTCGCGATCCTCGCCGCTGGGCTCCACGATCGTCAGTTCGACCGCTTCGAGCGATTCGCGGCTGCGCTGCGAGCCCACCTCAAACCGGCGGATCGATTCGACCTCGTCGCCGAAGAATTCAATTCGCACCGGGTCGAGCCAATCGGGAGCGAACAGGTCGAGAATGCCGCCGCGCCGCGAAAACTCTCCGGGCAGTTGCACGGCGCTGCTGCCGTGAAAGCCCTGCTCGGCCAGCCAGACATAAAAGGGGTCGAGGTCCAGCGTTTCGCCGACCCGTAGCGTGCGGCCATGCTCGGCCAACCGCTGCCGGCTGGGCACGCCTTGCAGCAAAGCCTGAATGTTCGTGACCACGCACCGCGGCGGGGTGGGCGAGGCCAGGTGCTTGAGCAGCCGCAGCCGGTCGCCAAAGATTTCGTCGGTGATCGTTTGCTCGCGGCGGAAAGTTTCCCAGGCGGGGAAGACTTCGGGCTCCACCGAGGAGAACAACCGCAGATCGTCGCAGAAGGAGTCCAGGTCGTCGGCGTGCGGCCAAACCACCACCAGCGGGGCCGGGTTGTGAGGCAAGAGCGACGCCGCAGCCAGCGCGCAGAGCGATCCCCAAACTCCTTCCAGCGTGGCCCCTTGACCGGCCGTTAGCGCAGTCAACAGGGGACGATAGCCGGGGAGCTCCGCCAAACGGCTCGCCAGCTCGCGAAGCGGAGCGGGGGCCAATGTGGGACTGGTTCCAGCAGCCATGCTGAGAGCATCTTAGGCGGCGCGGGGCTGAACGGGAAGAGCAGCCCCGCCCACTTCACGCGAGCCACGCCCCCCACCCTTCGCCCGACGGATATTTCTGATTGCCGCGGATGCACTCAGCTATCGATTGGCGGCGTTTCGACCGCTAGACTAGGTAGAGGGCCGGCGAGAAGCCAACGCGGGGCCGGGGCGAGGTCGTGCACACGGCCTGGTCCATGGATGCCCCCCCTACCAACTTCTGGCTGGTTCTTGGGATGAAATGTGGGCGAGCGGTGGAACGGTTCCGCTCATCCCAGCGTCTCATCCATCCCCAGAGATCCGTGGCTGGGAAAGCCCGCCGTGTTCAGAGAAAGAGGACAGCCATGCAGATTCAATGTCCCACCTGTCGCACCCAGCTCAGCATCGCGGGCGTTCAAGCCGCGCAGGTGCAGTGCCCTGGTTGCCACACGGTGCTCGATATTTCTGGCTTTACGGGCGGAGGCGCACCCGCGGCGGCCATGCCCAGCGCTGCCGGGCCACGTTCGGCGGCGCCCCGTGCCGCGGGACCACGGGCTTCTGGGCCACGGGCCGCTGGCTTGCCTGCCGCCGTGGTAAATCCGGCCCTGCACGCCCAACCCACGGCTTCGCCCGCGGGGCAATACGGTGCGTACGCCAGCGCAACCGTGGCGGCCGCGCCCACCCCAACTGCCCCGGCTCCTTCCAGCAGCGTGCGGGTCCGTCGCAAGAAGAACCCCACCGGCCTTTGGGTGGTCGGCGGCTTGCTCGTGGTTGCCGTGGCCGTAGGCATGGTGTTTCTCCTCAAAGGTCTCGGCGGCTCTGGCCGCGCGGAGGCCCCGCCGGTCGTGCAACAAGCCCGCGCTCTGGTGTCTCAAGAGTTGGCGCTGCCGGCCGATGTTCGCTTTGGCTCCGAGTATGAAACCCGCGAGGCCAAGCCAGGGCTGTGGCTGGTGCAATCGCACGTTGATATTCGTGCCCGCGACCAGTATTTGCGAAGAAAATGGAAAGCCGAGTTGTCCGAGCGGAATGGCCAGTTCGAACTCCGCTCGCTCACCGTGGATGGCCAACGCCAGCCCATCGGCCGGGAGGCACAAGCGGTCAGCATGAGCAGCGGCGGACCCGGAGCGGAGGGTCCGCCCGAAACCAGCAGCACGCCCACGCCGCCGGGCGAAGACCGCACCATTGGCGGGGCCGTGGACCGAATTGCCCGCGAGGTTTCGTCGGCGGTCAAGCAACGAAAGACCCTCGTGGTCTGGCTGCTCGATGAATCGATCAGCGCCTCGTCCTGGCGTGACAGCCTGAGTCAGCACTCGCAAACCGTGCTCGACTTGCTCAAGCACGACCAGCTTTCGATGGCCGTGTTGGGCTTTGGCCGCGACGTCAAGTTCCTGGTGAAAGACCCCTCGCGCGATGTGGCGGAAATTGCCGCCGCTCTAGAGGGCTCCGAAACCGAAGCCCCCGGCGAAGCGACCTTCCAGGCCATCAAAATGGCTGCCGAAACCTATCGCGGCTTCCGTCAAGAAGGGGGTTACGTGTTCCTGGTGGTGGTCTCCGATGAGGCCGGCGACGATCCGCAGTTGGCCGACGAGTTGGCCGTGGCCCTGAAGCGCGACAGTATCTCCTTGTATGCCATCGGCAAAGAAGCCCCGCTGGGCCGATCGACGTGGGACACCGTGGACACCAGTTCCGGCCCCGCCCCCGCCGACCGCGAAACCCAAGGCCCCGAGTCCTTCGCGTCCGAACGAATCGCCCTCTCGTTCTGGAACCAAGGGTATAGCGACCCCGGCGTGGTGGGCTCCGGCTACGGGCCCTTCGCCCTCTCCAAGCTGTGCTTGCAAAGCGGCGGCGAGTATTTTGTGTGCGACGGCGCGGGCAGCAGTCGCCGCTCCACGTCATCTTCGTCGTCTTCGAGCATGACGTTTCGTAGCTGGTCCGGCAGTAGTTCTTCGTCTTGGGCAAGCGGCGGCCCCAGCAGAGCCGCCAGCACCGAGTTCCCCGTGGCCTTGCGGAGGAAGTATGCCCCCGACTATGTGACCGAAGCCGAATATCAGGCCCTGCTGCAAAGCAACGGCGCCTATAAGGCCCTGGTCGAGGCCGGCCGGTTGCCGCAGGTCGATGTGGGCGCCCTGCTCCAATACGATTTCCCCGTGCAAAATGAAGCGGCGCTCCGGCGATCGCTCGATGAAGCCCAGCGGGCCGCCGCCCGGCTCGAGCCGAAGCTGAGCGAGCTGTACGAAAAACTCTCCGCCGGCGAACGCGATCGGGCCAAGGTCACCAGCCCTCGCTGGCAAGCCAGCTTCGACCTGGCGATGGGCCGCATTCTGGCGGCCCGAGCGCGGATTGAAGGCTACAACGCCATGCTGGCCCAACTCAAGCTGGGCAAAAAGTTCGAGAACGAGGGGAGCAGCCGCTGGATCCTCGACCCGGCCGACACCCTGGCCGCCGGCAGCAACTACGAGAAGATGATCACCCAGGCCAAAACCTACCTGGAGCGGGTGACCACCGAACACGCCAACACCCCCTGGGCCATGCTGGCCCAGCGCGAGTTGGAATCGAAGATGGGCTGGGAGTGGGTCGAGAAGTAAGGGGGGCGTCGAACATTTAGCTCCCGGATAATACTCATCATTCCCGCGAAAGCGGGAATCCAGAAAGCGGCGAATTCAACGCTACTATCGAAATCGGCTTGGAATCGAATTCGAAACGGGTCGTTGTTCTTCGACGGCCCAGAACGCGATCCTGGCCCGAACCAGCCCAGATCTTCCACAACTTGAATCGGACGAAGTATGCCCGTCTCTCGCCGCAACGTCCTCAAAGGCGGCCTGCTCGCGCTCGGCTTTCCAGCCCAATGCGCAGCGCGAGCCTTGGCGGAAGACGACAAGAAGCCGTCGCCCCGTGCCGCGCAGGGAAAAATTCTCATCTCCCAGAGCACCACGTTCCTTACCGAACCGCTCACTTCCGAAGGGTACGTCAACTATCCCGAGGCCCTCAATCGCCACTATGGGGCGGGCGTGAAACCGGAAGAGAATGCGGCCCTGCGGCTGTGGCAAATCCATCACGAACCCAAGGATGCGGAGTATCTGGCGCGGTTCTATATGCGAATGGGCGCTGCGCCGCCGGCCGAAGAAAAGTCGCTCTGGATATCCCTGCAGCAATGGGTGCCTGACTCGCGGCCGACGGAAGTTTTGGAGATCTGGGAACAGAAGGACGTGGTGACCGTTCGGCCTTGGTCTGAGGGCGAATTCCCGCGATTCCACGCCTGGCTGCAAGCGAACGAGCCGGCCTTGGCCCTGGCCACCGAGGCCAGCCGCTGCCCCAAGTTCTTCTTCCCTTATGTGGGAAACGAAGGCGATTCGCTGTTCGACCTGTTGCCCATGGACATCTTTATCGTTCGGAGTATTGGCGACCTGCTCGTGGCCCGGGCCATGCTGCGGTTGCAGCAGCGCAACTATGCCAAATCGTGGGATGATCTGCTGACGGTCATTCGTCTGGGGCGATTGATCTCCCACGGCCCCACGATCATCGAGAACCTCATTGGCAGCGCACTGGAAAGCGCCGCGCTGAATGGGGCCAAGCAGTACCTTCAGCACGCGCCTCTCGATGGTCCGCGAGTACAAAGCAAACGACGATCACTGCAAGTGTTTCCGCCACGGTTCGACATCGTCGAAAAACTCAACCTGACTGAGCGCTGCTCGCTGCTCGATGAGACCATTCGCTTGATGCGTGAGCCCAAGAAACTGGACGAGCCTCCGTCGCCCCTCATCGCGCTGCTCGCGGGCCACGATCAGGCCGATGGGAACGTGACCCTCCGCACGATCAACGGATTCTACGATCGGTTCATTGCCATCCTCCGCATGGTCGATAGGCCTGAGCGACGGCAACAATTGGAGGAGTTTCGAGCTCAAATGGAGCAGCTTGCTTCTCCGGCCTTTTCCCCGCTCAAAGCCTTGCAGCAGATCGGGCAAGCCGACAACGTGGGTGAAACGGTGGGCCGCCTGCTCGGAGAACGTCTGGCGGCCCAGCATTTTGACAACATCGGAGCGTTCGGCCGGACGACGGTTCCGTTACAGCAGGAAGAAGACCTGGTGCAACTTGGATTTCGCATGGCTGCCTACTACGCCGCGCACCAGAAGTACCCGCCATCGCTGGCCGCCCTGAAGGCGTTCGACAACGAGCCCATTCCACCAGACCGCTGCACGGGCAACGACCTTCAATACCGCGCCAAAGGCGGCGGCTACCTGCTGTATAGCGTCGGCGTCAACGAGAAAGATGATGGCGGACGCAGCACGCGGCCGCTCAACTACACGGGCGAAGACGATCCTGACGACATTGCGATGAGGATCACAGGAAAAGGGTGATAGCAGACTCAACCGGTGGTGGCGCTGCGCTGACCACCGGCTATGGGCTGGAACCCCTTACGGGGTAAATGGACGCTGGCACTAACTAAGGGGCCGTCGAAGAATAACTCTCCGCTATGCAGTTCGCGTCTAAGCCGATGTTGATTGCATTGTCGTATCCGCCGCAACTGGATTCCCGCCTTCGCGGGAATGACGGGTTTGCGCAGGTTCATAAAGTATCAGCGCCAATTCGGGAAGAAAATAACCGGTGCCCCTTAACGCGGGTAAACCGCAAGCGGACGCTGAGGCATTAAAGTTCTCCGCAGCTTGCAGAGATGTTAACGAGCAAGAAACTAAGTGCAGCTTAATTCTCCGGCCGCACCACGATCCGGTTGCCGTAGACTTCCAGCACGATCACGTCTTCGCCCGCGCTGACCGCTTCGCCGTTGCTGACCACGGAGTACACGTCGCCGTCGATGCGGACCTTGCCCGAGGGCCGCAGGTGGGTGACGGCCACGCCGCGGTTGCCTACCAGGTGCTGGTAAGAAACGTCCACTTCGCGGGCACCCGGCAGTTCGGGGTCTTCGCCCATGCCTGGCGGGGCCAGCACCAACCGGCTAAAGCCCCGCGTGCGCGGCAGGTAATGGCGCAGCACGGCAATCGCGGCAAACACGGCCAACCCAGCCGTGGTCACCGTGAACAGGCTGCCCCGCAGTTCTTTCAGCTCGGCGCCGGTGGTCGGCAGCGCGTTGGAAGTTTGCAGGGCCAGCACCAGCGAGGCCAGCATCAGCAGGCCGCCGCCGATGCCAAAAATGCCAAAGCCCGGCAGCACGAAGATTTCCAGCAACAAAAAGATCAAGCCGGTCCCGAACAGCAACACCTCGAGCCAGCCGGCGGTTCCTTCCAGGTAAGTGCCCCAGAAGAACAGCAAGAAGCAGACGGTGGCGATGAAGCCGCCGACGCCCGTGCCGGGCGTTTGCAATTCGGCATAGAACGAAGCCCCGCCAATCAGCAGCAGCGCCCACAGCACGCTCTTGTTGCGAAGGGCGTCGAGCAGCACGTCGGCCCAACTGGGGGCCACCTTGCGGGGCGGGGTTTCCAGCCCGTACATGGCCATCACTTCTCCAAACGAATTGACCGGATCCGTGGCCATGCCCAGCCGCAAGGCTTCGACCCCATCCACATGCAAGGCCTTGCCTTTTTGCGTGACGGCTTCCCCCTGCTGCCAAATGCCTGGCGGAAACTCCGCGGCCTCGATCTCGCTAAAGTAAGCCACCAGGCCGTCGGATTGGCGCACGTAGCGGAACACGGCCAGGTTGGGGTCGACAATCGCCTGCCACAGCGAGGGCCCCCGGCTCTTGGCCGCGGCAACCTGCTTCAAAGCTTGCTTGGTGGAGGAGACCTCGGCTTCCCGCAGTTCGTCGCGATCCATGATGGGCGGCTTGCCCTGCCGGGGGCGTTGCCTTTCATCGTCTTCTGGCTGCGGAAAATGCACGCGGCCGCCCAGTTGGGCTTGCGGATGCACCAGTATATGATCGCAGGCCAGGGCCAAAAACGCCGCGTCGCCGCCGGCTTCTTTGGGAATGTAGGCGACCGTGCGATGCGTGCCGGCCTTCAAGCCCGCCAGGTACGAAGCCAACCCCATGGTTTGCTCGGGAGCGCCGCCAGGGCTGTCGATCGTCAAAATGATCAGGTTCGAGCCGCTCTCAATCTCGCGGCGAATCTTGTTTTCGATCTGCGAGACATAATTGCGCGTTAGCGGCTCACTTATTTCCACTTCCACCGGCTTCCAGCCGACTCCCAGCGAGGGATCCTCTTCCACCGAATCGGCAGGCACGTTCAGCACCTTGGCCAGCGTCGCCAGGTCGTCGGCGTAGTAGTCCACCAGCCCTATCCGTTTGCCTTCTTGAGCGGTGAACAGGCCGGCCTCGCCGGCGGGGATCAGCAGCTCGGGGTTCCGCTCCACTTGCTTCTGTTGCCGCAGCTCTTCCAGGCGGTCTCCCCGCACAAATTCGCGGCCCACATGATCGGCCGTGCGGGCTTCGTAAATCTCGAGCGCCGGGTCGAGCATGCCCAGCACCAGGTCGACAGAAACCGTCCGGCGGTTCTTGGCAATATCGGCGTAGCCACTGTGCATGTAGCCAGGAATGGCGCGCTCATCGACCCCGGCCTCGCCAATCTTGGCGTCGCTGGGAAGCACCAATACCTCGCAGGCAATCGCCACCAGCACGGCGTGACCGCGCAACACCGGAGGGCCCGACTTGCCGTCGGCCGGGGCCGGCGACACGTAGGCCACGGTGGTGGCGCCCGAAAGCTGCGTAATCGCCTGCGCCAGATCGATCGCCAGCCCAAAGCTCGAAGAGCCAGGCTCGATTTCAAAAATGACCACCGGCCATTCTTGCCGTTTCTTGCAGCGATCGACGAACTCGGTCGCCTGCTGAATAGCCCGGTTCTTGACGGTGTCGGTGATCGGGGCCGGAATTTTGATCAACCGCCCCACGCGTCGCTCAGCCGGTTCGGCAACTGCCGGTTCGGCAGCCGCTGGTTCCGCCACCTTTTCAGGAGCATCGGCGGGCGGGTCTTGGGCAAACGCCGCGGGAACGCCTAGCGCCAGCCACACCCAGGCCAGGCCGGCGCAAACCGTCGAGACCAGACTTCCCCAGCGCTGCGCACCCATCGGCCCAGCAATCAGGGCGCACCCTGTTTGGGAGTTGAGCGCGAGACCTGCGACAAACACCTGGGCTCTTTTCATGGGAACATCGCATCCGGAAAGCGGGAGGATCGAGTCAACCGGGACCGGCTTCATGCGAGTTGAGCGGCGTAACTCTGCTCGATTATACGGCGTGCTCCGCGAAAGCGTCAATTTTGCCATCCCCAATCCGGCCGCGATAGGCCACACGCATTCCCTTCCCCACTAATACCTTAGCAACCGCGACGCCACCCAGTTCCCGTCCCGCGCGGCACCTCCCTTTTTTACCAATCGCCCCGCCCCGTAGCGGGCGGCGGCCCCATCGGGCGGCTGCCGTTGGCTGGCAGAGTGGTTGGCCGGGCATCGCGCAGAGCGGACCCGCGGGGGGGGGAGAATTCCCCATTCTTAACCCTGCCACCCCACCTTGCGGCCTGCTTTCAATCGGTTACCATCATTGACTGCTGTGAGAGTGGGAGGCGGTTGGCTGATACTGCTCGGAATCAAACTCCGGCAACCAGGCCAATTGTTTTCTGCCAGCGCAGCTTGGTTCGGCATCGCACGCCACCCGACACAATCGTTTCCGCACGGCGCTCAACCCGTCTTTTGGGCGCTGCCAGGTTCTGCCAGGCCGGTCGCCCCCCCTCCGTGGCGCCCCCTGCAAGGCTTGTGCAGTTTTGGCTCGGAATGCGGCAGGAGTAGGATATCGCGGCGTGTAAATAGGCTGCCTTGCGGGCCTGGAGTGCTTGCAAGGCTGTGCCAAAGTCCAGGCGACGTCGAACGACGGTCTCAATCATGTACCAGTCGCAACAGCAGGGCATGCAATCGCAAGGCATGCAGTCTTCTGCCAACCGAATGACCTTCGAAGGTTACGATACCGAAGGTTTCTTCGATGAGTTTATCAACGAACAAGGCGCCCCCCGGCCGGGCGGCGAATTGCTCGTGAAGAAAATCGAATCGCTCGAACCGGGCGAATTGATCCGCCGCCAATCGGCCGCCGAACGCTCGCTCTTCCAAATGGGCATCACGTTCAACGTGTACGGCGATTCGCAGGGAACCGAAAAAATCTTCCCCTTCGATATCGTTCCCCGCATCGTGCCCGCCCACGAATGGGATACCATCGAGCGCGGGCTCAAGCAGCGGATCACCGCGCTCAACCTGTTCATCGACGACATCTACCACCAGCAAAAAATCGTCCGCGATCGCGTGGTGCCGCAAGAAATGCTGCTGGCCGCCAGCAGCTACCGCGGCGCGTGCCAAGACCTCAACCCACCCCAGGGTATTTGGTGCCATATCACCGGCACCGACCTGGTGCGCGGCGGCGACGGCCAGATTTATGTGCTCGAAGACAACCTCCGCTGCCCCTCCGGCGTGTCGTATGTGCTGCAAAACCGCCAGGTGATGAAGCGCAGCTTCCCCCAAATTTTTGAAGCCTCGCGCGTGCGGCCGGTCGACGACTACCCCAGCCGGCTGCTCAGCACCCTGGAGCACCTGGCGCCGCAAACCGCCTCGGTGCCCAGCGTGGTGGTGCTTTCGCCCGGCGTGTACAACTCGGCCTACTACGAACACTCGTTCCTGGCCCAACAAATGGGCGTGGAACTCGTGGAAGGCCGCGACCTGGTGGTGGAAGACGGCTACGTGCAGATGCGCACCACCTCGGGCTTTCAACGGGTCGATGTCATCTATCGCCGGATCGACGACGACTTTATCGACCCCCGCGCTTTCCGCCCCGAATCGGTGCTGGGCGTGCCCGGCCTGATGGAAGTTTACCGCGCCGGCCGCGTGGCCCTGGCCAACGCCCCCGGCACCGGGGTGGCCGACGACAAGGTGATTTACGCCTATGTCGAAAAGATGATCAAATACTATCTCGACGAAGACGCCATCTTGCCGAACGTGCCCACCTACGTGTGCTATCACGAACAGGAGCGCAAGCACGTGCTGCAAAACCTCGATAAGTTGGTGGTCAAGGCCGCCAACGAGTCGGGCGGTTACGGCATGCTGATCGGCCCCCATTCCACGGCCGCCGAGCGTGAAAAATTTGCCGGCCTGATCACCAAGCATCCGCGCAATTACATCGCGCAGCCCACGCTCGCCCTGTCGCGGGCGCCCACCATCGTCGATCATCATTTTGAAGGCCGGCACGTCGATCTGCGGCCCTACATTCTGTACGGCAAAGATATTTATGTGCTGCCCGGCGGTCTGACCCGCGTGGCTCTCCGCAAGGGCTCGCTGGTGGTCAACTCTTCGCAAGGAGGCGGCAGCAAAGACACCTGGGTGATCGCGCCGAGCTGAAGGGCGGTCGTCACTCGAGTTCATCCTAAGGGTCGAGGATTAAAGAATGCTCGTATGTATCCGTCATTCCCGCGCAGGCGGGAATCCAGGCGCGGCGGAGAAACGATCATATTGACGAACGACCGTCGTAAACCTTGGGAAGTAATCCGCTCCAACCCAATCCAATGCCGAGCAGCGTAAGTGCCCGCCCTCCCCTCTCACAAATCGCCTTTCGAACAGCCTGTTGAGACCTGCCTGCCATGTTGAGCCGAGTTGCCGATTCCATTTACTGGATGAGCCGCTATGTGGAGCGTGCCGAAAACCTGGCCCGCTTTGCCGATGTGACCTTCAACCTGATGCTCGACCTGCCGCATCACTCCCGCGAGCAGTGGCAACCCCTGGTCAGCACCACCGGCGATCACGAGTGGTATGCCGAACATTACGGGCCCGCCACCCGCGAAAACGTGATTCGCTTTCTCACCTTCGATCCCGATTACCCCAACTCCATTCTCTCCTGCCTGCGAAGTGCCCGCGAAGCGGCCCGCAGCACGCGTGAAACCATTTCTTCAGAAATGTGGGAGCACGTGAACAGTTTTTATTTCATGGTGATGGATGCGGCCCTCAACCGCGAAATCCTGATGAGCCCTCAAGATTTTTTCCATAACGTGAAGATGCTCAGCCACCAGTTTCAAGGCGTAACCGATGCCACCATGAGCCACGGCGAAGGCTGGCACTTTGCCAACATGGGCCGGCTGCTCGAACGCGCCGACAAAACCTCCCGCATCCTCGACGTCAAATACTACCTGCTGCTCCCCGAGCTCAGCGATGTAGGCACCCCCATCGACGATCTCCAGTGGTCGAGCGTGCTCCGCTCCGTCAGCGGTTTCGAGATGTTCCGCAAGCGGCACCACGGCATCACGCCCGACCGCGTGGCCGGCTACCTGATTCTCGACCGCCTGTTCCCCAGGGCGATCATGTACTGCGTGAACTCGGCCGACGAATCGCTCCACGCCATCTCCGGCTCGCCGCTGGGCACCTTTTGGAACCATGCCGAAAAGTGCATGGGCCAACTCCGCAGCGAACTGGCCTACACCAACGTCACCGATATCATCCGCCAAGGCCTGCACGAATTTCTCGACTCGTTCCAAACCAAACTCAACCGAGTCGGCACGGCCGTTTACGAAACCTTTGTGGACATGCGGCCCGACGAATCGATGGCCGGATAGGTTGCTAGTGGCTGGTTGCTAGGGGATGGTGAGGGGGCGTGACCGTGTGCCATGCTTACGCCCACTGGCGTAAGCATGCAAAACCGGTGAGGGTTGAGCGCAGCGAAATCCGTGGTAATTTCCTTGCAAGGAGGATGTGCAAATGGCAAAGACCATGCAAGTCATCGTTCGGGTGTTGTTCGATCGACCGACCGACAACAATGTTCGCGACATGAGAAACCTGGCCCAGCGCCTATCGGCGGACCCCGATGACATTCGCGTGGCTGCCGACCCGGAAGCGCCCGGCTGGCTCGTGGCCGAGTTCTCCATGCCAGCCGCGAAGCAACTGAGTGCCGTCAGCAGGATCGATGGTGTCCTGGCTTTCGAGGTGGAGAATCGGCTCAATTCGACCATCGCCTTTCCCCGCTCCGCCGCCGAAGAAGCACGCGCCCGGCGCAAGAATGAACGCCGTAAGGCCCTGCGGAAGATGAAGCGAGAAAGCCAAACACCGCCACACGAATTCTGAGACGAAGCCTCCTCAGGCTCTGCCCAGTGTCCATGGACGTGGAAGCGAACCACAACCGTTGATCTGCTCTTCCAATCGGGGGCGAGGAAGCATCATAAACGGGGCAAGCACTCTCCCAAACCCGCGGCCTTTGCACGAGCTTCCCTTTTCTTTGCCTGCCGAGGCGGTAGGGCTGACGGCCCGTAGGCACTGGCAGAGTCCAGTCGTGTCCGGGAAAATATTGACATGTGCCCCGGCGCCCCTCGCTGGTCCCTATTTCGATAAATCTATCACAGCGGATATTGGTCGCCAGCGCTCGCGCGGCTTGCCTCAGCGCATGCCGGGGCGTCGCCGGCAGGGTGCGCAGACCGTGGGCGTAACTGTCTAGGCCTGTTTTTTCGCGCGGCGCCGCGCTGCCGATTGGCGGGCCAATTCGCTCTGCCGTTCGCGTTCGCGGAGGATCGTCTGACTGAAATCCTCGATCGTTCGCAGCGAGCGGATGGTGGGATTAAAGAACGCCAACCAATGCACCACAAACACATCATCCAGGTGCAACTCGCGATTGCCATGGGCCGCCTCGTCTCGCAGCTGCTCAAGCTGGGTTTCGAGCAAGCGCGCGTACTTGCCGCCCATGACCGCCTCCGGCCAGACCGGCAAATCCTCGGCAAGTTGGCGACGCGCGCGTTTCGACATGGCCCCTTCATGCCAGAGACGGGCCAAAAGCGCAAGGTAAGATTGTGTTAAGTAAAGTCCCGGACACGACTGGGCAAAGCCAGTGGCACCCGAAAAAAAATGGCCAGTGCCACCCTACGCCGTTAACCTTATTGGTTCGGAGAT
>CAYUMU010000024.1:16534-72327 GCA_964445985.1 uncultured Pirellulales bacterium
TGCCGGGCTTGCAAGTCACGGTGGAACGGTTCTTCGAGTAACCACTCGGGTGCCATGCTACGCCGTTAACCTTATTGGTTCGGAGATTACGCAGTTTTCCGAGATTTCTCGGCAGCCAAGCCCCCCTAAATTACAGGTCGCTGTAAACTATTGCGTAATTTGTGGTTAGAAAAAGGGTTAACGGCGTAGCGTGCCACCCAGCCGACGCAACCCTCGAAATCGTGGGCTTACGGCTCATGCCAATTCGAGCCGCATTTGGTGGGTCCATCTATGTTGTCCACAAAATGCACCCAGGCTACGCTCGCTAGCGAGCCGATTCCCCAGATGCGAGCCAATTTTGTTCCCGCCCGCGGTCAAGCGTGGTGTGCTCTCGACCTTCGGAGCAGCTTTACATTCGATAACAGTTTCGACGTCCATTCACACTGGCAAAGCCAGGTAGATCCAGTGGCACCCGAAAAATTGCCAGTGCAACCCTGCCGCCTCGGTTAGAAGTTGACCTTTGCCCAGTTTCCATCTTCCGTTTGCCGAAACCGAGCCTCCCATTGAGTGTTCACCTTTGTGCCATAGTATTCCAGCCGAACGATCTCCGCTTCGACATCAATATGAGCCAAGTACAACTCGTAGTCATCGCTTGCCAATCCATTCTGTCGCCATTCCTCTTCGCATGACTGTTGGACTAGATTGTCAAGCTCCGAGATGTGAGAGCAGACGTCACGTGCTCGAAGTATCAGCGACGACGGAAGTTCCAAAGTACATCCCGGAAAGTAGATCGTCATGTCCTCGTTTTCGGGATTGCTGATCTCGAAGGTGACGCAAATGTCGTTTCCATCGCGTTCGATCGAAGATGATTCAAGACCGCGAGTGAATTCATCGCTATCATATCTGTTTCGTGCGAACGCAGTCATTGGATCAATTGAGGAAGAGAACGGTTCAGTTCACCTGCTGCGGCGGCTGGTGACTCGTTGAACTCCCATTTACGTGATGCCGCCGCAGTCAGGTGGAACGCCTTGTTCGGCGGCTATCGTAACCGACGAGCATCGTTTCGAGCGATAATCCAGGCACTACGAGGTAGGGCGTTGCATCCGCCCCATCAGCGACGGCCAGCGGGCCACAAACGTGCGACAGTTTCTCCACTACTGTGAAGATCGGCTCGTGCCATCCGCCGCTAAAACTAAAAGCAACCTGCGGAGCGTCGCTCAGCACAAGCTCCGTCCACGGCCCTTTGCTTGGATCTTCCTTGGAAAAAATATCGACAATCCAACCGGGCGTCACATTGCATCGTCTGATGCTGAACCCGTATTCCTCCAAGGCAGACAAGACGACTTCGACTTCTTCCAGCGAGGGAAGTCGGTATTTCGCCGACGCGGGCGGGTGCGAAACTCCCTCCTCCTCGAGCCATGCCGCACATTCGCTTTGCAGAGGCACGACGTAATATGAATTGCTCATACGACCGCCTCTTCCGCCGAACGACCAAGCTCAGCGACCCGGCCCACAGGACGCACTGCTTGCAACCGCGACGCTCAGGCCGGGTTCGCTGCAGCGCATGGTTAGGCCATGAGGTCATAGTATCTCTCTCGTCCAAAGAAACTGACGGCGCGCTACTGACGGTGAAGGCACGCTCTCGCCTGACTGCAACACTCGCCATCCGCCAGCCAGTCCGCCAAGCACCTGCCAGACTACCACTCGGTCGCTGAACAGGGAGTCCAAAAACGCAATCATGTCATCCACAATCTGCTGCTCTCGCTGCTCGACGGACAACGACTCATCGTAGCAACTGAAGTGACCGTGTGTAGCCGTGAAATAAACTGTGGCCTCATCACCGTCGTCACAAATGTCCATCTGCCCCAACGCCTGACACGGACTCTGCAATGATGCGACTGGCTTCGGTGACTTATCGAACGCGAACGGCAACTCTGGAAACCGCTGCCTGAGCGCACTGAGGAGGAGGTCGCGAATCATGGCCTAACTACTGTTTATTCGGAAAAGTTCTGAATAACGTGCGCACGTTATCCAGAACCCAATCTGCCCAACATGCGCAGGACCGCGGACCCCACGTCCGCCCTGGTTCAGCACGTAGTATATAGCATCGTCGTCTGAACATCGCCCGCTTCCGGATATCCGGCGGGGTGGCACTTACCGCGGCCATGCCATCCCGATTACGAGTGCCCAAAAATGGCCAGTGCCACCCTGCCGAATCTACCCTGCAGCAGCCGTCGTCGTCGCATACTGCTCCGTCCAGCTCGTCAGGTCTTCCAAACCTTTGCGGTGGCAGAAGTCGCCGAAGGTTTCGCCTGGCGCTCGCTCGCTCTTGAAGTAGACCAGCAGCGGAACCAGGGTGGAAGAAACCTCCTCAGCAGGCACCAGGTCTTTGTAGATAAAGTTGAGCCGGTCGCCCAGTTTGCGGCCGCCGACCAGCACGGTGTACTTGCCGACCGCTTTGCCAACCAGGCCGACATCGCTGTTGTAAGGTCGAGCGCAGCCGTTGGGGCAACCGGTCATGCGAATGGTGAATTCTTCGGAAGCCAAACCGAGCCGCGCCACCTCAACTTCCAACTGGTCGATGATGCCTGGCAGGGCTCGTTCGCTTTCGGTAATCGCCAAGGCGCAGGTCGGCCAGGCCGGGCAAGCCATCGACCAGCGGCGCACATTGGAGATGTCGCCCGACAGCGGCACGCCGTGGTCGCGGAGCACCTGTTCCAACTCGCCCTGAACGCTCGGCTCCAGATCGGTGAACAGAATACTTTGGTGCGACGTGAGCCGGATGCCCGGCTGCCAGGTGTCGCAGATTTTGCGAATGGCCGTTTTCAGGCGGAAATCGCCCTCGTCTTTGATGCGGCCGTTTTCCACGTTCAGCCCGTAGAACAACCGGCCGTCCCCCTGTTCGTGCCAGCCGAGGTGATCGTCGAAGCCGGTGACATCATCGGGATGCGGGTCGGGGATCGGCTGCCCGTAGTATTCTTCCACTTTGGCTTTGAACCACGGCACACCGCGTTCGGCCAGCAGGTACTTGAGCCGAGCCACCTTGCGATCGGAGCGATTGCCAAAGTCTTTTTGCACGCGCACGATCGCCGTGGCGACGTCGATCACCTGGTCCGGGCGCACGAAGGCCATCCGCTTGGCAATGGCCGGAAATGTCTTTTTATTGGCGGGCGTGACGCCAAAGCTGCCCCCCACCGCCATGTTGTAACCAATGATCCGGTCATTCTCGACAATCGCGAGCAAACCGAGGTCGCTGGCGTATACGTCGGCGCAATTGTCGCTGGGGAGCGCGATGGCGATCTTGAATTTGCGGGGCAGGTAATTCGTGCCGTAGATCGGCTCGATCACCTGGCCTTCTTCTCCGCCGCCGGCCAGGGTTTGCTCGCCCGACTCGGGGTCGGTGAGCCAAAGCTCGTGGTAAGCCCTGGTCCGTGGGGCGAAGTGAGCCGCAAAATCGCGAGCTAGTGTCTGCATTTGCGTGTACACTGGGTCGTTGGGATGCGGCGCCGGGCAGCACATCACGTTGCGATTCACGTCGCCGCAGGCGCCCAGCGTGCTGAGCTGAACATCGTTGATGCGGCGGATCGCCTGCTTGAGGTTGCTCTTAATCACGCCGTGCAATTGGAGGCCCTGCCGGGTGGTGATTCGCAGCGTGGAGTTGCCGATTTCGTCGCCCAGATCGAGCTCCGCAAGTAGCTGGCTGCTGGTCAGCCTTCCCCCAGGGATCTTGCTCCGCACCATAAAGATGATTTCGCGGGCCGACTTCGCGCCCTCGCGGGCCGTGCGGTTATCCCGATCGTCTTGCTGATAAGTGCCATGGAACTTGAGCAACTGGGTCGTTGGCTTGGGGAACTCGTCTTTGCCGTCGATCAGCTCCGCCGCGATATTGCCGCGGAGATAGTTGCTTTGTCCTTTAATGCCTTCCACGGAGCTGAGTTTGGGAGAGTCGCTGGACATGCGCTTGGAAGCAGTTGGGAGGGAACGGGGCAGGGGAGGTTTGCACGACTACGTGGACGATAGCCCACCTTGCCAGAAGGAACAAGATCGAGATATCCGGCGGATCGGCCAAACGGAGGGCGGGTGAGCACGGCAATCTCCCGAAGGGGAGTCTGGCTGTCCACGGCGATGATGAACCTCGACAGGCGGCAATGCTCGAAAGTTCACGATCTTTACCATTATTGTCGTAATTGCCCGATCGCGTCAACCGTTGGCAAGTGGGGGACTCCGAGAAGTTGCAGAATTGGCGCGCGTGGGGCGAGGCAGCAGAGCCTTTCTTCGGAATGATTTAGCACGCTGCGACAGCATGGCGCCCCCCGCTGCACTTGCTCTGGAATTCACCCTGCCAGACGAAATAGGTAGAAGCAAGCCCGATGGAATCACGATCTCTAATGCAATTCGCGTCTGTCATGTAAATTGCTAATGACGGCGTGTCGTTCGGCCAATTGCAAACCTCTTTGGCGGAATAGTTTGCGAAACTCGGCTGCTTTTGGCGGACTGCGTGGTCACAATGGCAATTCCATTTCCTCGGGTCTTGACGGCCCAAAAAAGCGACGATAATCTCTCATGTTCGCCCCCAATAGTACGCATGCGCTGTATTAGCGCTTCTAAATATGTCGCACCCCGCCCATGCACTTGAAGTCACTGCGAGTTTTCTGCGATGTGGTTCGCCGCAAGAGCTTTTCTCGGGCGGCGGGCGAAAACGCCATCAGCCAATCCGCTGCCAGTCAAATGGTGCAGCACCTGGAAGAGCGGTTGGGGGTCAAGCTGATTGATCGATCGAAGCGGCCGTTTGTACTTACCCCCGAGGGGGAAGTGTACTACGACGGCTGCAGGGCGTTGATGGAACGTTACGGAGCCCTGGAGGAGCGGGTCCGGAGTCTGCATCAGGAGGTGGATGGCCGCGTTACGGTCGCTTCGATTTATTCGATCGGCCTGCACAGTATGAATCAAACCATTCAACAATTTCTCGGTCGCTTTCCTCGGGCTAACGTCCGCTTGGAGTACTACCACCCCGACCGCGTCTACGAAAACGTGGAGCAAGACGTCGCCGATATCGGCCTGGTGAGCTACCCCCGCGCTTCGCGCACCATCGACGCCATCACCTGGCGCGAAGAACCCATGGTGCTGGTCTGCGCCACCGGCCATGCCCTGGCCGGCCGAACATCGGTCGAATTGAGCGAACTGCACGGCCTGCGGATGGTGACCTTCGACCGCGGCCTGACCATTCGCCGCGAGGTCGACCGGGTGCTCCATCAGCATCGGGTCGAGGTGCAGGTGGTCATGGAGTTCGATAATATCGAAACCATCAAGAGGGCCATCGAAATCGATGCCGGCGTGGGCCTGTTGCCGCTACCCACGGTGCGTAACGAAGCCAAGGCCGGAACATTGCACGTGGCGGAGTTGACCGGTTATCCTTTGGTGCGGCCCATTGGGATCATTCACCGCCGCGGCAAGGATTTGAGCCAATCCGCGGTGCGCTTCATCGATCTGCTGCGCGAATCATCCGCGAGCGAAGATTCCTCCCCCCGACGCGCCGCTGCTTGTGACCGAGCAGACGAACAGGCTTTCCCGCTCAACGACTTGCACGATGACGACGCGCACGACCACAACGCGCAGGGCGCCAACTTGCACGACGCCGAGTCTCTCGACGTCGGCGAGCTCGCCAGCCCACTCGATAGTCACTTAGAACACGACGAACACAGCGGCAACGGCTCAGCACTTCTCAAGTCTCCCGACGAACTGCTGCACTCGCGGCAGTCGTCGAAACAGGTCCCGAGGTAATCCATGGCCAATAACAACGCTCAAGAGCAAGTGTCTGCGCGCATCGTGCCGAGCCCCATCGTCGGAGGACTTCCGGCTCCCCAAGGCTTGTACCATCCCCAATACGAACACGATTCGTGCGGCGTGGGATTCGTGGCCCAGGTAAAGGGCGTGCGCAGCCATGAGATCATTCTCGAGGCCGACGAAGTCCTGCGCAACATGACCCACCGCGGCGCCTGCGGCTGCGAACCCAATACGGGCGACGGCGCCGGCATTCTCACGGCCCTGCCCCATGAGTTCCTGGCCAAGGTGGCCAAGCGCGACCTGAACGTGGAACTCCCCGAGCCCGGCCAGTTTGCCGCCGGCCTGGTGTTTTTGCCGCGCGACCGCGGCGAGCGGCAGCGCTGCCAACGGCTGATGGAAGAACTAATCTCCCAGCAAGGACAACAGTTCCTCGGCTGGCGCCGCGTGCCCACCAGTGCCGACGCCGCCGATATCGGCCCCTCCGCCCGCGCTACCGAACCGGTCATCGAGCAACTGTTCATCGCCGCCGCCGAAGGCCTCTCCTCCGACGACTTCGAGCGTCAGCTGTTCCTGATCCGCAAACAGGCCAGCAGCCGGCTGCGGAACGATGCTTCGATGCTCGAAGCCAAAATGTTCTATGTCTGTAGCCTTTCGACCAAGGTCATCGTCTACAAGGGCCAACTCACGCCCGCCCAGGTCATGCCCTACTTTCCCGACCTGGCCGACGAAGATTTCACCAGCCACCTGGCGATGGTCCACTCGCGGTTCAGCACCAACACGTTCCCCTCGTGGGATCGCGCTCAGCCCAACCGCTTCATGAGCCACAACGGCGAGATCAACACCCTCCGCGGCAACGCCAACTGGATGGCTGCCCGCCAGGGCAACGCCGCCAGCCCTCTCTTTGGCGACGAGATCAGCAAGCTGTTCCCCGTCGTCGAGCCCGACTGCTCCGACTCAGGCACCTTCGACAACGTGCTCGAGTTCTTGCTCATGTCGGGCCGCACGCTGCAAGAAGCCGTGATGATGATGGTCCCCGAGGCCTGGCAGCAACACGAGAGCATGTCCGAACACAAGCGGGCGTTCTACGAATACCACTCGTGCTTGATGGAACCCTGGGACGGCCCGGCCTCCATTGTGTTTACCGACGGCCACTATATTGGCGCGGTGCTCGACCGCAACGGTCTTCGCCCCAGCCGGTACTACCTGACGCACGATGACAAGGTCATCATGGCCTCCGAGGTGGGCGTGCTGCCCATCGATCCCAAACGCGTCAAAGAAAAGGGCCGCCTGCAACCCGGCCGCATGTTCCTGGTCGATTTCGAACAGGGCCGGCTGATTCCCGATCACGAGCTCAAAGAGCGGTTCTCCAAAGAACGCCCCTACGGCCAGTGGCTGCGCGAGCAGCGGATCGAGCTCGACGAAATCACCACCCACGACGACAAAGCCCACGGCTTTGAGCCGCACTCGCTGCTGGCCCGCATGCAGGCATTCGGTTTCACCATCGAAACCATGCAGTTCATGCTGCTCCCCATGATTCGCGAAGCCCGCGATCCCGTGGGCTCGATGGGCAACGACTCCGCCCTGGCCTGTTTGTCTGACCAGCCGCGGATGTTGTACGACTACTTCAAGCAGCTCTTCGCGCAGGTGACCAACCCGGCCATCGATTCGATCCGGGAAGAAATCATCATGTCGCTGGAGTGCTACCTGGGTCCCGAGCAAAATCTGCTCGATACCACGCCCGAGCATTGCCATCGCCTGCTGGTGCCGCACCCCATTCTCTCCAACGAGCAATTGGCGGCCCTCAGCCATTTGAATTATCGTGGTTGGAAGAGCCGCGCCATCGATATCACCTGGCCCAAGGCCGAAGGCGAAGCCGGCATGACCGCCGCCATCGCCCGCATTTGCCGCGAAGCCGAGGCCGCCATCGACGAAGGCTTTAGCCTCGTGGTTCTCACCGACCGTGCCATCGGCCCCGATCGCGTGCCGCTCAGCTCGCTCATGGCCGTGGGCGCCGTGCACCATCACCTGGTGCGAGCCGCCAAACGCACCCAACTTGGCATCGTGCTCGAAACCGGCGAGGCCCGCGAGGTTCACCACCACTGCCTGCTGGTGGGCTACGGCGCCGACGCCATCAATCCGTACCTGGCGTTCGAGTCGCTTTGGCAAGCCCGCCGCGATGGCCTCCTCGACGCCACCCGCTTCCCCGACGACGACAAGATCGTCCTCTCGTATCGCAAAGCGGTCGCCAAAGGCATGCTCAAAGTGATGGCCAAGATGGGCATCTCCACGCTGCAAAGCTACAAGGGCGCCCAAATCTTTGAAGCCGTGGGCTTGCACGAAGACGTCATCGAACTCTGCTTCACCGGCACCGCCAGCCGCATCCAGGGCGTCAACCTCAAGGTGCTGGCTCAAGAATTGCTCCGTCGCCACGAAATCGGTTACCCCAAGCGCAAGCAGAACAGCCTGCCGGTGCTCCCCAACCCCGGCGAGTTTCACTGGAGGGCCGAAGGCGAACGGCACATGTGGGACCCCCAAGCCATCGCCGATCTGCAAGTGGCGGCCCGCGGCAACGATGAATCGGCCTACTGGCGATTCGCGGCCCACTCCAACGCCGACGCCCGCACCCGCTGCTCCCTCAAAGGCCTGCTCAAATTCAAAACCGGCGTGCAACCGGCCATTCCGCTTGAAGAAGTCGAGCCCGCCAAAGATATCGTCAAGCGTTTCTGCACCGGCGCCATGAGCTTTGGCTCCATCTCGGCCGAAAGTCACGAAACCCTGGCCGTGGCCATGAACCGCATGGGCGGCAAAAGCAACACGGGCGAAGGTGGCGAAGATCCCGACCGCTTTGTTCCGCTGCCCAACGGCGACTCCAAGCGATCCGCCATCAAACAGGTGGCCTCTGGTCGGTTTGGCGTCACCATCGGCTACCTCACCAATGCCGACGAACTGCAAATCAAGATTTCGCAAGGCGCCAAGCCGGGCGAAGGCGGCGAGCTGCCGGGCAAAAAGGTCGATGAAAACATCGCCCGCATCCGCTACTCCACGCCGGGCGTCGGCCTGATTTCGCCCCCGCCTCATCACGACATCTATTCCATCGAGGATCTCGCGCAGCTCATCCACGACCTCAAAAACTCGAACCCCGAAGCCCGCATCAGCGTGAAGCTGGTTTCGGAAGTTGGCGTCGGCACCGTCGCCGCGGGCGTGGCCAAAGCGCATGCCGATCACATTCTGATCTCGGGCGACACCGGCGGCACCGGCGCGAGCCCCATCACCAGTATCAAGCACGCCGGGCTCCCTTGGGAACTAGGCATTGCCGAAACTCACCAAACCCTGGTGATGAACGATCTCCGCAGCCGCGTCACCCTCCAGACCGACGGCCAACTCAAAACGGGCCGCGACGTGGTCATTGCCGCCTTACTGGGAGCCGAAGAATTCGGCTTCTCCACGGCCCCGCTGGTCACGCTCGGCTGCATCATGATGCGGAAGTGTCATCTCAACACCTGCCCCGTGGGCATTGCCACGCAAGACCCCGAGCTTCGCAAGAAGTTCACCGGCAAGCCCGAGCATGTGGTGAATTACCTGTTCATGGTGGCCGAAGACGCGCGGCGCGTGATGGCCGAGCTCGGCTTCCGCACCTTCGATGAAATGATCGGCCGCGCCGATTGCCTCGAAACCAACGACGCCATCCGCCACTGGAAAGCCGATGGGCTCGATCTCACCCCCATCCTGCAACCAGCCCGCAAACCGCGGCCCGAGGTCGAGGTGCGTTGCACCATCAAGCAGGACCACGCCCTGGAATTGGCCCTCGATAATCAAATCATCGAGCTGGCCAGGCCCGCCATCGAACGCGGCGAAAAGGTCCGCATCGAACTGCCGGTCATCAATACCAACCGCACCGTTGGCACCATGCTCAGCTACACCATCGCCAAACGGCATGGCGTGGTCTGCCTGCCCGAAGACACCATTCATATCAAACTGAATGGTTCGGCCGGTCAAAGCCTGGGTGCCTGGTTGGCCCGCGGCGTCACCATCGAGCTCGAAGGCGATGCCAACGACTATGTTGGCAAAGGCCTCAGCGGCGGACGCATCGTGATCTACCCGCCGGCCGAAAGCACCTTCAAGGCCGAAGACAACATCATCGTGGGCAATGTGCTCCTCTACGGCGCAACCAGCGGCCAGGCCTACATCCGCGGCCGGGCCGCCGAACGCTTTGCCGTGCGAAACTCAGGCGCCCACACCGTGATCGAAGGTATCGGCGACCATGGCTGCGAATACATGACCGGCGGCCGCGTCGTCGTCCTCGGTCCCACCGGCCGCAACTTCGCCGCCGGCATGAGCGGCGGCGTCGCCTACATCTGGGATCCCGAAAACCGCTTCCTCGAAAACTGCAACCTCGGCATGGTCGAGCTGGAACGAATGGACCAGCCAGAAGATATCGACGAACTGCGGCAACTGGTCGCCGAACATGCCCGCTTCACCAACTCGGCGGTGGCCATCGACCTGCTGGAAGACTGGGACACGGCCATCTCTCAATTCGTCAAAGTCATGCCCACCGACTACAAGCGAGTGCTGGAAGAACGCAAGAAAAAGATTCAAGAAACCGTGATGGGCGGTTAGTGCCTTAAGTGGGCGATCGACCATTCTCCCTCCCCCTCGACGGGGGAGGGCAGGGTGGGGGTGCCGCGGCGGTAACGATCCCACTAATAGAAATCGGCCTGGCCCGTCATTCCCGCGCATGCGGGAATCCAGAAGCAGCGGATATGACACCCTCACCAACTACGGCTCGAACAACCATCCTGCGAACTCAAACCATGGAAAGGAGAGAAACCCATGGCCAGTCCAATCACCAAAACCATGACCATCGAAGAATTTCTCTCCTTGCCCGAAGACGGTATGGACCGGGAGTTGATCCATGGTGAGCTGCGAGAACGGCCCATGACCGTCAGAAATCGCCGCCATGCCCAAATTGAAGCGCGGCTGGCACAGGCCCTGGGAAACTGGATCGATGGGCAACCCGACCCCCAGGGCTGCGTGTTCTCCGGCGAGGTGGGCGGCGTATTGCAGCGAGATCCGTACACAGTAGTAGGAATTGACGTCGCCTTTGTGTCTGCCGCGATCATGGACCAATCGACGGCAACGGCCACGACATTGATCGACGGCCATCCAATTTTGGCGGCAGAAATCCTCTCGCCGTCCGACACGCTGGAAAGTATCAGCGAAAAGATCGACCTGTATCTTTCCGCTGGCACTCCGCTGGTCTGGGTGATTGATCCTTTTCACGAAACGGTCAGCGTTTACAGGTCCGATGCCTTGCCCGAAATGTTCAATTCGGGCGATAGGCTGGAGTCCTCCGAACATCTGCCCGGCTTCCGGGTGGCGGTCGCGAAATTGTTCGCCTGACCGAGCTGAATAAGGATTGAGGATTGAGGATTAAATAATGTCCCTATGTATTCGTCATTCCCGCGAAGGCGGGAATCCAGATGCAGCGAATACAACTCCACTATCAACCTCGGCTTGAACACCAATTCGAAGCCCGGCAAGCTATTCTTCGTCGCCCCCTGGGGCAGCGAAAGTTCAAAATAAGAAGCGCAGAACCTAATTGCAATGATTCTGAAAGAGCGATTCGATGGGTAAGCCAACCGGTTTCAAAGAGTATCCGCGCCAAACCGTTCCCTACCGCGATCCCAAGGAGCGCATCGCCGATTACAACGAGTTCCTGGTCGTGGTGCCGGAACAGCATCTCAAAACCCAGGGCGCTCGTTGCATGGATTGCGGCGTGCCGTTCTGTCAAAGCGATAGCGGCTGCCCTGTCGATAACCTCATTCCCGAATGGAACGACCTGGTCTATCGCGGCCGCAGGCGCGCAGCCCTGGACCGGTTGCACAAGACCAATAACTTTCCCGAGTTCACCGGCCGCGTCTGCCCCGCCCCCTGCGAAGGCGCCTGCGTGCTGGGCATTATCGAACCGGCCGTGACGATCAAAAACATTGAGAACGCGATCGTCGATAAAGGTTTTGAGATGGGCTGGATTCAGCCCAACGTCCCGCAGTATCGCACCGGCAAGAAGGTCGCCGTGGTCGGCTCCGGCCCCGCGGGGCTGGCCGCCGCCGCCCAGCTCAATCAGGCGGGGCACAAGGTCACCGTATTCGAACGGGCCGACCGCATCGGCGGCCTGCTGATGTACGGCATTCCCAACATGAAGCTCGACAAGCTCACCGTCGAGCGCCGCGTGGAACTGCTCCGCGCCGAAGGCGTGGAATTCGTCACCTGCGCCCATGTTGGCAAACAAGAAGATTTTCCCAGCGGCCACATGACCCAGATCATGGCCGAAAACAAGCATAAAATTCAATACATCGATCCCCAAGATTTGATGAAAGAATACGACGCGCTGCTGATGGCCACCGGGGCCACGCGTCCCCGCGACCTGCCCATCCCCGGCCGGCAACTCCGTGGCATCTATGCCGCCATGGACTTCCTCACCCGCAACACCAAAAGCCTGCTCGACAGCAATTTGGAAAACGGCCAGTACATCAGCGCCGCCGGCAAAAAAGTGATCGTGGTCGGCGGCGGCGATACCGGCACCGACTGCATCGGCACCTCGGTGCGGCACGGCTGCACCCAGCTCGTCAACTTCGAACTGCTGCCCGAGCCGCCCCAAACCCGCGCCACCGATAATCCCTGGCCCCAGTGGCCGCGAATCTTCCGCGTCGACTATGGGCATGCCGAGGTCAAAGCCAGGTTCGGCCGCGATCCGCGCGAATTCTGCGTGCTCAGCAAGGAGTTCATCGACGACGGCAAGGGAAACGTGGCCGGCATCCGCACCGTCCGCGTGGAATGGACCCGCACCGCCAACGGCCGGTTCGATATGACCGAAATCCCCGGCAGCGAAGAAACCTTCGAGGCCGATCTCGTCCTGCTCGCCATGGGCTTTCTAGGCCCCGAAGAAGCCGCCGGCAAAATGCTAGGACTCGACTTCGACCCCCGCACCAACTTCCACGCCGAGTACGGCAAGTACTCCACCAACGTGCCGGGCGTGTTCGCCGCCGGCGACTGCCGCCGCGGCCAATCCCTCGTGGTTTGGGCCATCAACGAAGGCCGCGACGCCGCCAAGGCCATCGACAATTATCTGATGAACGAAGCCGCGAAAGCATAGTCGAGTGGCCCCAACCAACTGGATACCATGCTTACGCCCGTGGCGTAAGCATGCAATGCGGGAAGCAACCGTAGCCTGCCCTACCATTGCTGCAATGAAGACAATTAGTGTTACCTGCTGGACATCGACCTCACTCCTATCCAGATAGGTGCCAAGCGTGTAGGCGAAAATCTGCGCTAGCTAAGCGGCCAGTTTTGACAGAACGTTTGGCTCAGGCCCGATGGCTGGCGGTTGATCGGCATTGACACCTGCCGCACTTTGGCACGATTGCGGCAAAGTCATCACCAACCAAACCACACCCAGGGCAGACCAGGTGATGAGATGATAGGATTGCAGCACCAGCGATAGCTCTGCCCCCACCACGGCCCTACGGGTGAATAGCACCGCCATTCCACAGCAGGCCAACAGAATCCGTTGTCCTCGACTGAGTGAATGGCCGGCAAGAATCCACCTCGACAGCAGAAAAACGGCAGGCACAAGCACCACCAGGTGCTGTTTCCAACACACCGGGGAAAGCAGCGCGGCAAAAATGCAGGCCACCGCCCAATCGCCCACCAGCCGCTGCCGGCCTTGGCTTCCCGACCAGCCACGCCGCATGCTCCAGGCAATCACCGCTCCCAACAGCAAGATCGTTCCATCGACCGCAAGCTTGGCCTTTGCGACCGGCAAGCTGCCGAATTGGAAGAAGAGCGGGTGGTCCATATACAGCGCATGCCCTGGCGGATAGGTTTCAACCCATCGTGCGAGTCCGGCCTTGAGGCTGGCATTTTGCACTTTGGGAGCCTCAATGCCATTGGGAAGCGAAGGATACGCATCGGGCATGTCACGCATGATTGCCACCGTGTTCGTCAGCCAAGTGCGGTGACTCGCCAGCGTGGCGTTCCAACCGAGTTGCACTGCCGGCAGCAGTCCAAAACCCACCAGGCACACCACCACCGAAGCCGCGGCCTTCCACTCGCGCTTCCACAGCAAGAGCGGCAAAAACAGCAGCGGGGTGGCTTTATAAGTAATGGCCGCCGCCAACCAGAACCCGCACTGCCAGGCCCGCCCGCAATACAGCGCGTAGGCCCCCAGCGTAAGCATTAGCACCAGCAAAATCTGCAAACCACATTCGTCCAGGTCGCGAATGATCACCGGCAGCAGGGCCGCCAGAGTAAACAGCACGGCCGCCCGACGCTGCGGTTTCGAGGCAGGAAACCAGGCTTCGGTCATCTTGCCCCACAGGTGGAATATGGCGAACAAGGATCCCACCGCCAACAGATAGCAAACGGCCCGAGTGGGATAGTAACCGCCCCAGGTTAGCAACCCGTCGAGCATCCCCCGCCCCAGCGGATAGACGTTCCCCGGACTGCGGTATGGGGTGCCCTCCAGAAAATGCTGGCCGAAAGCAATATGACAGTTGAAATCGTTTTCGCGTTTGAAGACCGCGTACGCGCCTTCGACCACGGCCACCACGGCTACCACCCACAACGCCACGGTCTGCACCCGCGGATTTAGATACCAGCGCGGCGCATCTCGAACAACCGGCGACGGCTCGAATTTGCCAACAGAGATGACGTTGCGCCCAGGCATGGAGAGATGTTCCCTGATAGCAGTGGTTGTTCCGCGACGCGACTGCCCCAATCGAGTTGTTATCGATGACAGCTGCTCGGGGCCTGTCAGCACATAATTTGCGAGGATATTAGAGTTTCACTCGGCGACGGTCAACGGCGATGTTCCACCCGTATCCACGCTTGTCTCGACTGGGAGTTCACCAACGACAACGGCAGCGCGCAAGCGGTCAAGGCCTTCGATTGGAAACCGGAGCGCAAACCAGCAATCACCAGCGAAGTCCAGATCGACAACCTGCGTGAGGAACGTAATGCAGCCGCGGGATGCGCCGTTAACGCAGAGTCGGTTCCCCGCTCTTGTTGTGGCCAGTGGCGCCATCCACCGTCGATGCATCCTCTACTCGCTCCAGCGTGAACACCTCGTAAGACGTAGGCTCGTATTTGTCGTTGGGCGTGCTCAGCAGTCGATCCATGGATACCAGGCGAAAGCCCGGCGGCAATTGGCTAGGAAGCTGTTTCCAGCGCGAGGGCTGGCTATCAGCTACGTTCGCGGCCACAGGCCAGACCACCCGCACTTGTTGACCCGCGGCAAGCTGTTCTAGTTGCAATGCCGGCTTCCCGGCGCCGTGGTGGGGCGAGTATTGATATTTAAAACATAGATATGACGGAGGCAGCGGCAGTTCCAAGCCCAAGTCGCTGCTGGCGCACACGATGGGCATTCCTTGAGCATACTCCGTCCAGAACCAGCGGGCGAATGCGCGGCGGTCTTCGTCCGCGCGCGTTTTGTAAGGTCGAGCGATGTCGCGAATAAAAATGCTCAGTCCCAGCCCGGCCAACAAGCACGCCGCGCCCCAGATCGCCCTCCGCTGGCGGAACCAGCCGGTGCTGTTAGGCGAACGCCGCGCAAGCCAAGCCACGACCAGGGCCGCGCCGGTCGCCATTGGCAACAAAATCATCGGTCCCAGATATTGCGCAAGCCGGATGCTGTTGCCGAAGGGGTAACGCTGCATGGCCGAGGCTGCCAGCGATAGACCTAGCGTGCCCAAGCAAACGCACAGCGGCAACCATTTCCGGCCGCGCCACCAGGCCACCAACCCGACCACGAACAGCAGCGTGGTCAGCACGCTGCCAAAGTTGCTGCCGCCGATCGGCCAGGCAAAGGTTTCGCCCGTCAGGGATTTCAGTAGCCACAACGGCAATTGGAGCGGTTCGCGCCAGGGCAAGAAACCGTCAGTCCAGTATTGTTCCATCACAGTGCCAAACGTGGTTTCGTACTGCCCTTTCGCCACGGTTGTTAAAATGAACAGGAATGAGCCACCCAGCGTGAGTTGCAGGGCGGTAAACGCGGCACGGCCGCGCCACGATCCGCGCCAAACCGGCAGCACCAGCGCCAGGCTAACACCGCCGGCAACAAATACGGCCGGATAAGATAGCACCACGGCCGCGGGGGTGACGACCGCCAGCATCCACAACCACCGGCATTGCTCAGGCGCTTGCCAGGCGCGCGCGGCCAGGTACATCAGCGCGATTGCCGCCGTGAGATCGGCGCTATATGGCTTGACTTCGGAACTATGCCGAATGGCATGATAAGAAACGGCCAGGGCGGCCACGGCGATCAAGCAGGCCGCCGGATGCAGCAACCGCCGCGCCAGTCCAAAGAACAGCCCCAACCCTAGTAGGCTGAGCAACATGGGGAATAACCGCAGCGAAAGCTCCGAAAAGCCCAGCATTTGCACGGCTAACCACTCCAGGGCCAGAAAGCCCAAGGGGCAAACCTGGCCCCATTTCAGCGGCGCGAACAAGTCAACCAGGTGAGGGCGGTCGATCAGGTTCTCCGCCAGCATCAACTCGTCACCCCATAGCGGAAAACAAAGCAAGTACCGCGCCACGCGCACGAGCACGCCTAGGATAAAAAATCCCCAGGTGGCCAGCATCAAGTACCGTTTCCAATCCGCGGCGGACCACATGGCCAGCAGCGGCAGTTCGTGTGCTGCGACGATAGCAACGCTAGTGTCACTGGACGTCAATCCGGAGCGGCCTGGCCCGGCCAATTCTTCAGAGGATGGCACGCTCGCACTCTTTCTTGAAGCGGTTGCCTTGGTGGAAATAACGCCTGCAAGTTACGCTTCCGCCCACAGCCTTGGCGCTGGCACACGGCAAACCAGCCGCAACGGTTTGTACGCGGATCGCTCGCGCTGGGTCAAGATGGCTTGAAACGGGCGCGGGGACGAGCCGACGAGCGAACCAGGGCTTTGAAGCTGTCAGTGCTTGCGAAATTTCAAAAGGCCCGTTTTCTCGTTCTTTTTGAGTACCTTCAACTTTGGGCTTCGACGCTGGCATGCCCTGGATACCGCCAAAACCCCGTAAAAAAACATGCTAGCTTCAAAGCTCTGGACGAGCGAACCTGGCTAGCGGGCAGTTCCCCTAGGTTAGTCACTGCCTGGGCTGCTCAAAACAGTTCATTCTGGCGTTCCCGGTTTGTGCGCGGGTTTTGTTCCTTCGAATGCTAGTTTTCGTTGGGCTTGAATCGTGATGCCGAGCTTGGTTTTGACCCAGGCATAGACATCTTTGGTCTTCGTCGCCGCCAAGGCTTTGTCGATGGTTGTCGCTGTCTTGTCGAGCACGATGGCGCCGATCGCCAGCAGGGTCGCCGTCATGCCGCCTTTGCTGTGGTTGCCTTGCAGACGTTTGTATTTGCCGATCAGCGATTCCAGCACTTCGCTGCTGCCGATCAGCCGCTCCTCGGCGCGGGCCGACCGCGACTGTTGACCGACGAACCGTAGCAGTCTCGCTCGCATCCGACGGCGGGCTTGGCAATTCTTCGTCCTCGGCAAGCGGGCGCGAAGTTGAGCTTGCGCCCCCCGATGATAGCCTTCCTGGCGAACGTAGTCTTCCCCCTGCGCAGCCAACTTGAGCAGCGCTGCCCAACGCGCTACGTCTTCACGATAGTCAGGCAGCCAACCTAGTTTTTCCGTCAGTTTCGCGCGGTCCACCAGCTGATTGGGGAAGTCGCGCGGTTCATCCAGATAGCGAAGCGCTTTTTGTCTCCAGTCCACGAGCAGGTCCAGGTTCATGTAGCGAGCCTTGGCCTTGAGACCCGGCGGATTCAGAAAGGCCAGCGCGGTTTGCGTGACGCGCAGTCGCGTTTGGTTGGACTGGCTGACGAACTGAGCCCAGCGGGGGTGGGCTTCCAACTCATGTTTCAGCAGCCACAGCCGCCCGGCATTGGGACAGGGAGCAGGCAACTCCAGGCGGCAGGTCTCCGCCAAAAGTTTGAAGATGGCGGACGCGCACCGTTGGCTGCTGGCCGCGGAGAGCAGAAAGCTCATGAAGAGCTGGATCACGCCCAGCGGAAACTGATGGCTGGCGGGAGCGACTTGCAATTCGGCCGGCAAGATGGAGTTGGTCACCGCCAGCGAGCCTCTCGACGCCGCGGATTCATTCGGTTGGCTGGGCCCCGTGGCCGGCGGCTTTTTGTTGGGTCAACTCCTGTTGCAACTGTTGGGCTCGCTGTTTCCAATGATCGCGGCTGCGTTCGATGGCGCGGAGACGGCCCTGAAGTTGGCGAAGCGAGGTCTTGGCCTGCTGGTACTTGGCTTTCCATTGATCGCGACTTCGCTGGAAGAACACAACCAACTTTCGCATCGGCGACACGTACTCCTGGGTCGTTTTCAGGCGGGCGTTCCTTCACCACGGCGAAAAAGTACAAGTGGAACAAAAACGCCCCAATTCGCGAAGACCAAATCGGAAGCTTTTCAACGTCGTTTGAACAGGCCAGGCAACTGCTGTCGCACGTTGGCCATGGCTCCGGTATGTTGAACAGGTCGACCCGTGGTGGTGAGTTCTTCCACAAGGAAACAGGAGTCGAGCCATGCCGCGAAGTTCCGTTTGTGCTGCCGTGCTAATGGCCCTGCTGGCCCTGCCGGGGTGGGCCGAAGACAAGCCCTCCGACGCCCTGGCGCCGCTGCAAGGCAGCTGGTTGGTGAAGAAGGTCGAACGAGGTGGGGAGCAGCAACAAGATCTGGCTCAGGCCGTGCTGACCTTTGCCCAAGATAAATTCAAGCTCAACGACAACGAACTCGGGAACGTGGTGGTCGATAGCTCCACGCAACCGCAGCTCATCGATTTCTTCGTCGGCGGCGCCGATGCGCCACAAACCGTCGAAGGCATCTTCGAAGTCAAGGGCGACCAGCTACAAATCTGCGTGCGGGTGGAAGACGTCAAAAACCGGCCAGCCAGCTTCGAAACCGGCGACGACGGCAACCTGATCTTGCTGACGCTGGAGAAAAAAAAGCCTTAGGGCGAGTCTGCCCAATTACCGCGTCGCCGCATACAGCAGGAAATACAGCCCCCAGGCCGTAAGCTGTCCTACCGACACAAAGTGAAACAGCTTGGCATGGCTTTCCGAGTCAGGGGCCGCGGAGGTTAAGGCGTGGTAGTACGAGGCCACCCCCGTCGTGATCGGCAGTCCGGCCATGCACCAGAGGGTCAACATCCGAGGCGGAGCCGCCGGGTCCGGTTGCCAGGCAACCATGGTTGCCATCAAACCAAAGTTGAGCATCACCACGGTCCACATCAGGCCATTACCAAATTTCGATCGCCACCGCCGGCCCGGCGGTTCGTCAGGCTGTTGCCGCGGTGATTGATATGGGTTCTGACTCACACCAGTTGACCATGCTATCGTGCAGCACGCGGCTTAATTCCAGACAGCCATCAGCAGCCACTCGGTACAGCAGGAAATGCCGGGGCTTGTGGATGCGGCCAACTATACGGCTCACATGGTCGCGGCTGTTGCGAAGGTGATACGTGAACGCCCCTTTTGCCAACTCCGGCCGTTCCAGAGTTCCGGCCCGACTCGGATCGTCCTTCAGATCCAGAATCGCTTGAACAAGAAGCTCTTCGTAGCGCAAACGGACTTGCTCGCCAAAGTGGCCGTGCGTCCAGGCGAGGATCGATTCGATGTCCTGTTCGGCCTGCGCGGAAAGACGAAATCGGGTCATCGGTTACTCGGCACGTCGCGCTTTGCTCGCCTTGGCCGCCCGGCGGCCGATCTTGGAGATCGCTTTCCGTAGGCTGCCTTCGCCCGCAATGCTCAAACCTTGGCCCTGATCGAGCGACCGGAAGCCATCGGCGGCGAGTTTCTGGAGAAGTGCCAGTTTTTCTTCCTCGGTTTGGGTTTGCTGCTCTAGGAGTCGCAGGCCCGCCCGCAGCACTTCGCTGGCGTTCTTGTATTTTCCGGCGTCGATCTGTTCTTCAACGAACCGGTCGAAGTGTTCGGTCAAGTTGATATTTCTCGTCGGCATCGGTTCCTCCTGCTTGCCAATCTCGTCTTTGAACAAGAATAGCACCGTTGGCAATAATTGCCAAGTTTCCGATTGCCGCACGCGATGATGGGTCGGCGGCGTTTCTTCCGGGCATTGGGCCATGCCTTGGATTACCATGGGCGGGGCGAAGCAGGTATCGCGCGCCAACGACTTCGGTATGGCTTCCGCGTCTGCCCGCCCCCCCTTCGTCCCAATGCAGTGAGGACCCAAGGCATGAAGAACGGTTTTGCATGGTTGGCCCTGATCGCCGGCCTTTCTGTTTCGCTGATGGTAGCCCGCTCGGCTGCCGCGGCCGAACCCAACGCCGCCGCGAATAACCGGCAGGCCAAGCCAGCCCAGCAGCCCAACATTGTGTTCGTGCTGGTAGACGACATGGGCTACGCCGACGTGGGCGCCATGGGGGCCAAGGACATCCGCACCCCCAACATCGACCGCCTGGCGACCGAGGGCGTCAAGCTCACCAACTTCTACGCCAATGCCCCGGTTTGCTCACCCACTCGCTGCGGCTTCATCACCGGCCGCTGGCAGCAACGCGTGGGCTTTGAATGGGCGCTGGGCTACACCGCCGAGGCCGAGAAACTGGTCGATGGCGCGTGGACCAAACAAACCGACATGCACCGCGGCATCGGCCTGCCAGCTACCACGCCCGGCATTGCCAAAATGCTCAAACAGGCCGGCTACGCCACGGGCGCGTTCGGCAAATGGCACCTCGGCTATTCCGACGAATACAACCCCACCCATCATGGCTTCGATGAATACTTTGGCGAACTGCTCGGCCACGCCGACTACTATCGCCACACCTACTACGACGGCACCTACGCCCTCCGCGATGGCCTCGAAATCTCCAAGGCCGAAGGCTACTTCACCGACCTGATCAACGAGCGCGCGGCCAACTTCGTCAAAAAACACGCCGCCAACAAGCAGCCCTTCTTTTGCTACGTGCCGCACCTGGCCGTGCATGCTCCGTTCCAACCGCCGGGCCGGCCCGACCCCAAGGTCACCAGCAAGAACATGCTGCAAGGCAGCCGCGCCGATTACCAAGCCATGCTCGAGCAAGTCGACCAGGGCGTCGGCATGTTGCTCGCCGAACTGGAGAAAGCAGGCGTGGCCGAGAACACGCTGTTTGTGTTTTCCAGCGACAACGGCGGTGAGCGGTGGTCCGACAATCGCCCTCTGTTCCACCACAAGGCCACGCTCTGGGAAGGCGGCATTCGCGTTCCCTGCCTGATGCGTTGGCCCAATGTACTGCCCAAGGGCGAAGTCAGCCCTCAGATGGCGATCACCATGGACCTCACGGCCACCTTCGCCGCCGTGGCGGGCGCCAAGCCGCCCCAAGATCACAAGCTCGATGGCATCAACCTCATTCCCATGCTGAGCGGCGACGAGCCGACGGTGAGCGACCGCACGTTCTTCTGGCGGATCAACCGCTCCAACCGCAAAATGCGCGCGGTTCGCCACGGCCAGTGGAAGTATCTCGACGACGGCGGCACGATGGACCTGCTGTTCGATCTGCAAACCGATATCGGCGAGCGGCACAACCTGCACTTTGAGCACCCCGAAATCGTGGCCGATCTCAAGCGCCGGCTGGCGGAGTGGGAACAAGAAATGGCAGCCGAGCCCAAGACGTTTTACGTGCGATAGGGCCTATCCAATGACTCCCTCGCCCCGCGCGGGAGAGGGTCGGGGGAAACAGCGTTCTCGGATAGGCTCTAAGTCCGCGAACGGCACTGTTTCACCGGGCAACTCGTTTGGGCGCCCCCCGCCGCCGCGCATCGTTTGCCCGTATGTCGGCCACGCCCTTCGCTGGGCTCAAGGACGTGTCGCGCGATCCGTTTCTTGGTCACCACTCGCTTGATATAATCAGGTCATTCTATTTTGGCCGCGAAGCGGAGTTGCAAAGATGTTGACCATCGAACTGGATCGTGAGGATGATGGTCGCTGGATTGCGGAGGTTTCGGCGCTTCCCGGCGTCATGGCCTATGGCGATACTCGGCAGGAAGCCATCGATCGCGTTAGCGCCCTCTCGCTAAGAATTTTGGCGGATCGCATCGAGCATGGCGAGAGCGTTCCGGCAATTGCCGATGTATTCGCGGTATCGCCGTGAATTGGCCAGCGACGAAGGCACGGCGTGTGCTGGCTGCGCTGCAGCGCATTGGCTGGTCGATCAAACGACAATCCGGCTCCCATCGCACACTTGAGCGGCAAGGCTGGCCGGACTATGTGTTCGCATTTCACGATGACGTCGAGATTGGCCCGCGCATGCTTGCGCGGCTGGCCAAGCATACAGGTCTTGAACGTCGAGACCTTTAGGGCCGCGTTCTCAGCCCCGCGGCACTACGGGAATGTATTCCCGCCGCCTGTATTGTTGCCGCCGGTGTTGTTGATTACCGTGCCGCCGCTGTTGTGGCCATCGTAGCCATGGCCGGTGTTGCTGTTGGACTGGTTGTTGGTAAACGTGCCGGAATGGGTGATGTCGTTGAATAGAAAGCCCGTGCCGCCGTTGTCGCTGGCGGTGTTGTTGGTCATGACGCCGTCGTGTACTTCATAGAAGTCGAAACCGTGGCCGGAGTTGCCGGTGGCGGAGTTGATGCCGAACAGGCCATGCACGTTTTCGAAGTAGAACCCGGGGCCGCCGTTGAGCGTGGCCACGTTGCCCGTGAACAGGCCCGTGGCTTTCACGTCGTAGAAGTCGAAGCCGGCCCCCGAGTTGCCCTCGGCCGTGTTGCCGGTGAAGTTGCCATGCACGTCGTAAAAGTAGAAGCCAACGTCTTGATTGCCCTGGGCCAGGTTGCCGGTGAACGTGCCGGTGTGTCCCACATCCACAAAGTCGAAGCCCGTATAACCATTGCCGATGGCCTGGTTGCCTGAGAAGGTTCCATTCACGGTGAAGAAGGCGAAACCCGAGTCGGTATTGCCGCTGGCAATGTTGTTGCTCATCGTGCCGTGCGTGCCGACTTCAAAAAACGTGAAGCCATTGCAATCGTTGCCGCTGGCGATGTTGTGCGAAAAGTCGCCATTGACTTCAAAGAACGTGAAGCCGCAGCCGCCGTTGCCGCTGGCCGTGTTGTAGGTCATGCTGCCGCCGTGCGCCACATCCAGAAACAAGAAGCCGCCGGCATAGTTTTCGGTCGCCGTATTGCCGGTCACCGTGCCATGCACGGATTCAAACACGAAGCCCAAGCCGTTGTCATGGGCCACGTTGTTGGCCACCAGGCTGTGGGAGTCGATGTCGCCGAACAAGTAGCCCGCAACCAGGGCTCCGCTCACATGGTTGCCCGTGATGGTGCTGCCAACCAGGTCGTCGCAACCGCAGAAGCTGGTGGCGATGCCAAACATGCCGCCCACCAGGTTCAAATCGCGCACCGTGTTGTACTCGTCCAACTCCACGACCGGCCCGAGGAGCGCGGTGTGTTCAATGGTCGGTCGCGCGCCAAAGATGGCCGTGCGGCCGGTTTCTGCCCCGCGGACTTCGAACCCGGCCCCGCGCAGCGTTTGGCCTTGCTGCATGGCGATGGTGTGGGGCGTGCTGATCGTGCCCTTCGAGCCGTCGGCAATCACCGTGCTGCCAGGGCCTGCGTTCTGCACCACCGTGTGGGGATTGGCCGTGGTGGCGTCGATCAGCGAAACCGTGCCCACCGGCTGGTTGGTGTCGGCATACAGGGCGGCTTCGTTCACGATCGGCGTGACCACGGTCTCGTTGGCCGTGTCGGTAACCACGTCCACATCGCGACGCACGCGGTCCAGCATGCGGCGGCTGAACGGATTCAAACGCTGCCGCGGTTGGAAGAAGTTGAGCGGCACCTGCACGGCCAACAAGCCGGAGACGCGGTCGTCGCGAATCTGGTCCCAGGTGTACTCGGCGCCCACCATCAGCCGCGATCCCAGCCCAAACCAGGGCAGGTCAAACGCCGTGAGCTCCAGCCGCGTGCGCGGACCCGAAGCATTGGGGAAGCCGGCCGCGCCCGCTTCAAAATGATATCCGCCGGCGTAGGATCGCAGTTCGAAGGCGTTGTTGTCTCCCCAGGCGCTCAGCAGGGCGCCCACCTCGGCGTCGAAGCCGTAGTAGCCTCGTTCGTATTCTTCCACGATCACGCCACCGCCGCTAATCACGCGGATGGTGTTGTTTTGAAATACGGCGTAAGCATCACCGCCAAAGCCCAGCGGCCCGCCCTGGGAGCTGACCAGCTTGGAGCCCTCGGTGGCAATGTAGCCATTGACGCGGAAGTCCCACACGTAGCTCTTCAGTTCCAAGCCCACGGTCACCTGGTCGAAGGTGTTGCCGGTATTGCTCCAGCGATAGTCGTAGAAGCCATAGCCGCCCAGGATCAGGTCGTCTTCGACAATCGACCGCAAGCCTAAACCCCAGTTGCCTTCGCGGTTATCGAGATCATCGAACTGGCCGCGCACGTCGGCGAACAGCAGGGTCGATTCGTCTTCCCACAGGGAGATGAAGCCCAGCGCGTCGGCCAGCACGCGGTTGTCGCCCAGCCGCACTTCCGAGGCCGCGTAGCTTCCCCAGTACGAGCCTGCCGTGGGAGCCACGTTCGCCCGCGATCTCCGCATGGGCACATCGTCGCCGTGGGTTTGAGCGTTGAGCTTCGCCACCGACCGCCGCAGGCTGACGAGTTCGACCGGCGCGCTCTCGCTGCCGGAGGCAGCGGAATTACCGAGGGAATCGTCAATGGTTGCCAACTCGGGCAATCCCCCGTCGGCGCCGGGACCTTGGGCCGAAGCCACCATCGCCACGGCAGCCCAGACTGTGCAGCCGAGCATCCACGCTAAACAAACTGGCTTGGCCATGATGGACACGCACGCCCCCCCCAAAAGAGAACTATCCAAGTCTCGCTACGGCACTCCACGGCGCAAGCCGTGTTTGCCCTATACTCCGGAGCATCGGCAGCCACGACAGAATGCATCAGCAAAGAACAAACGGGGCATACAGGTTATGTGGCTAGAAAGAATTGTCCACAGAACCGGCAGGCAACTTGCGCACCAGCGCAAACCCTGACGAATATCGGCTGCCGACAGCAAGCGTGAAACCGATTGCGCCCAACATGCAGATCAATCCCAATGTTCCGATTAGGTAAGAAGTCGCGCGCGGGTGCAACGAGCGCGGGGGGCGGGAAGCGTTGCACTGCCGCCGACCGCTCGACTTTGGAATGCCGATCTGAGAACGCTGTTTCCCCTCCAACCCAGTCCCGCGCGGGGGCGAGGGCACATTTCGATAACCAGGTTAGGGGGTTTGAAACGCCGGCTCGATCACGCGATAGGTTCGCCAACGCCCTCGCAGAAAGCGAATCAGGTAAATGGTGCCCAGCACCCACAGCCAGGCGGTGATCAGGGCCCAACAGCCGTAGAGCCCGAGTCCCAGCACCTGCACGGCCACGAGGCTGCCGCCAATCAAGCTTCCGGCCATGCCGATGGTGGTGAACAGCACAAACCGCGTATCGCCGGCCCCTTTGATCGCGCTGACGAAGATCAGATTGAAGGCGTCGAACAGGTTGTAGGCCGCCACGAAACGCAAGAGCACAATCGTGGTATGGCGAATCTGCTCGGCCTCGGTCCCGCTCCCCTTAAAGCCCAGCAAGAACAGGTCGGGCGTGAGCACATACAGGAGCGACAGCACCGTCATATAGAAGGTCGCCAGGCCGCAACTGGTCCAGGTTGCCCTCGCGGCCAGGTCGTCGCGATTGTCTCCCAAGTATTGCCCCACCAACGTGGTCACGGCGATGGAAAGGCCCATGATTGGCATGAACGCCAGCGTGCCCACGCTGAACGCCAGGTTGGTTGCCGCCAGTTCCACGGCCCCAAACCGGCCCACCAGCAGCACAAACAACGTAAATCCGGTGACTTCCAGCACCAGTTGCACGCCGGCCGGCCCGCCGAATCGCAGCAGCCGCAGAAACTTGTGGATATCCAGTTGCCAATCCAAGGTGCGATGCCGCAACCGTTCTTCCTTGCGCAAGAACAGGGCCAGATAGACCAGCATTTTGGATAGCAAGGCCGCGTTCGTGGCCCAGGCCGCGCCGGCGATCCCCCATTCGGGAAATCCCAGCATGCCGAAGATCCACAGGTAATCGAGCAGCACGTTCACCCCCGCCGCGCCGGCTTCGACCAGCATTACCGTGCGAGTCTGCCCTCGCCCGGTAAAGAACGACGACAACGAGGCCGACATCAAGAACGCGGGCGAACCCCAACACAGAATCTGAAAATACTCCACCTCCAGCGCTTGCACCGCAGGGCTGTGATTGGCCCAACTGAAAAGCGCCGGGGCCAACGGAATGGTCGCCAGAATCAAGGGGCTAGCCAGCAGGGCCATCCAGATCCCTTGCCACACGTAACTGCCAATCTCTTGCGGCCGCTTGGCGCCGTAAAACTGCGACACGAACGTGGTCACGTACTGACAAATGCCCAGCGGCAGGCAGAGCGCGGCGAACGAGACCACACCCGCCGGCAGCGAGGCCGCCATGGCATCGCCGCTATAGCGGAACAAAAACATGCGGTCGATGAAGTGCATGATCGTCCACGAAACCGTGGAAACGATCAGCGGAATCGCCAGTCGCAGCACGTCGCGTCCACCGGCCGGCGCGGACCACCACCCCGTCGACAATGGAATTGCCGTCGCGATTTCGTCCGAGCGTATTTCTAGTGCAGGCGACGCGTAAGCGGTGAGCGCGTCTACCCGTTCCTTGGGGGTGGCCATTTCCGACTTTGAAAGGGGAGGGGGAGCGCGCGGGCGTGCGCGCCAGAACGGTGCATCTTTCCCCACTTTAGACCCAAAGGGAAGGGGGCCAGGTTCGCGCCCCGCCGCAAAAATCGGCGCAAGTGCCAGCGGCCCAATGAACTGCAGCCCGTTAATCTTTGAGGTGGAACAACCGCTTCAGCGCTTCCAGCAGCGCGTGCGGATGGCCGCCTCGGGCTTCATCCCGGAGCGACTCCAGCGGCGGATGCAGCAACTTGTTGATCAGCCGATCGAACGACCGCTCAATTTCGGCCCGGTCGCGGTCTTTCAGCTCGGGCAGCTTATTGAACAGCCGCCGCAACTCGTCTTCCTTGGGCTGCTGCATGCCCTGTTTGAGCCGATGAATGATCGGCCCGGTGGCCCTGCGGTTGAGGTCCGCCATGAACTCGGCGGCTTCGGCTTCCACAATCCGCAGTGCCGCTGGCAGTTCCTTCTCGCGTTCTTTGCGGTTGCGTTCACACGCCTTTTGCAAGTCGTCGATCGAGTACAAATACGCGCTCAGCCCATGCTCGCCGATGGCCGGATCGAAGTCGCGGGGGATTGCCAGATCGAGAATGAACAGCGGCTTTTGCGAGCGGGCGTCTTCAATTTTGCGGTAATCTTCGAGCGTGACGATCGGTCGATCGGCGCCGGTGGTGCTGACCACCAGGTCGGCTTCCACGAGCTCGTGATGCAAGCGTTCCCAGGGTGCAGCGCGGCCATTCCATTCGGCGGCCAGGCGCTCGGCCCTTTGGATGCTGCGGTTGATCACGACCACGTCGCGGGCGCCTTCGTCGGCCAGATAGAGGAGGGTTTCCTGGCCCATTTCGCCAGCGCCGATGACGAGCACGCGTTTGTCGTCGAAGCGTTCAAAGAACTGGCTGGCCACGTCGGCCACGGCCACGCTGGGAATACTGACCCGCTTGCGGCTGATTTTGGTTTCGGTGGTCACCCGTTTGGCGGTGCGGAGCGCCGCCTGAAACACGCTATGAGTAACCGGCCCCGTGGAGTTGTGTTCGCAGGCCAGGTCGTAGGCCTGCTTTACCTGCGACAGAATTTGCGGTTCGCCGACCACCATGCTGTCGAGCCCGGCGGCCACGGTGAACAGGTGCAGAATGGCGTCTTCGCCGGTGCGTTCGAACAGGTCGTCGAACACGTCGTACAGCTCGATGCCATGGAAGGTGGCCATGAACTCGGCCACCTCATGATGGCTAGGCGCGATCAGCACGTCGTCGGTGGCCGTGTAGAGCTCGACTCGATTGCAAGTGCTGAGCAGCACCGCCTCGGTATGCGGAAAACGGACCCGCAATCCGGCCAGCGCGGCCTCGGCCTGGGCGGGCGTGAATGCCAACCGCTCGCGGACGCGAACATTGCTGCCATGGTGCGAGCAGCCGACGAGTTGGAGCTTCATACGGCGCTCCTGGGAGCGCCGGCTGCCACTGGGGGCGCTTTCACCAGGCATCCCGGCTCGTGGCGCAGGGCCGTGGGTTCGCCTTCGCGGGGCCGGCCGTGACGCGGGTCGAGCACCAGGGCCGTGAGCGTGACCACCACCAGCACAAATGTCGCCAGCGTGAGGTAGGCCACCTTCTTGCCCTGGCGGGCTGGCTTGTAGACCAGGTTGAACGTCGCCGCCGCCAACATCCACGCGGCCAGCGCCGAAGAACTGAGCACCACGGGGTCGCTCCACCAGACCTCGCCGTACTTGATCTTGCTGAGCAGCACGCCCGACAAAAAGCCGCCGATCAGCATGATGCCAGACAACGAAATCGCCCGGCCGTTGGTCTTTTGCAACCATTCCAAGCTCGGCAGCTTGAAGCCTTCCCGCGGCGGCAGCTTTTTGTGTTTGAGTCGCCACGACTGAATGAGATACATCACGCCCGACATGAACCCAATCGCCGCCGCCACGGTTCCCAGCAGCAAAAACACGCCGTGCGTGGTGGCCACATAGCGGCTGAACCCGGCCTGGGTGGGAAATCGCTGGTGGCTGGCCCAAAACTGCGCCACGGCCACGAGCACCAACACCAGCGGCAGCGTGAACAGCCCAATGGGATTGCGCGGATGGTAGGCCACGAGATACAGATAGACGCCGGCCAGCACCCAGGCGGCCAGCAAGTACCAATCGAACTCGCTCACCAGGAAGTCGCGCTCGGTGAACCAGCGATGGGCCAGGAACATGGTCTGGGCGGCAAACCCGGCCCCGGCAAACACCATCATCACGGCCCCGCGAATGCCGCTTTGAAACAGGAGCCGCGTGAGTTCTAAACCAAATGCCACCAGGTAGCTGGCGGCGAAGCAGGTGATGGTGATATTTCCGAACATGGATTTAGTCTTTTTGCTCTAACTCGTATTCCTTCAGCTTCTTATGCAGCGTGTTGCGGTTGATGCCCAACCGGGCTGCCGCTTTGATTTGTACGTTGTCGCAGTTCACCATCACCTGACTGATCAGTTCGCGCTCCACCCGGTTCACGATTTTCTGATGCAAATTCTCTTCGCTGGCCCCCGCCGCCGACAGGCCGTACTCCACCAGGTCTTGAGCCAACGAGTCCAGGTCCATCGGCCGGCTGCCGGCAAGTTTGCGGCTGGGGCGGCGGCCCACCACGCCGTCGGGCAGCAGGTCGGTGGTCAACTCGTCTCCCGGCGCCAGCACCACGGCTCGCTCAATGTAGTTTTGCAGTTCGCGCACGTTGCCTGGCCAATTGTAGGCTTCCAGGGCTTCCAGGGCTTCGCGCTGCATGTGCACCACGTAGCGGTCGTTCTCCTCATTGTAAATCTGGAGAAAGTGCATGACCAGTTCGCGGATGTCTTCCCGCCGATGCCGGAGCGGCGGCAGGGGAATCGTCACCACGTTGAGCCGGTAGTACAAGTCTTCGCGGAACCGTTCGGCATCGACCTCGTCAAGCAAGTCGCGGTTGCTGGCGGCCACCACGCGGGTATCGACGCGAATCGTGCGGGTATCGCCCACCTTCTCAAACTCGCGCTCTTGCAGCACCCGCAACAGCTTGACCTGCAACTTGGGCGTGGTGGAGTTGATTTCGTCGAGGAAGATCGTGCCGGTGTGGGCTGCTTCAAACCGGCCAATCCGATTCTCGACCGCTCCCGTAAACGCTCCGCGCACGTGGCCAAACAGCTCGCTTTCCAGCAGGCTTTCGGTCAGGGCGCCGCAGTTCACGCGCACGAAGGGGCCGTTCTTGCGGCCGCTGGTGCGGTGCAAGGCGTTGGCGATCAGTTCCTTGCCCGTGCCGGTTTCGCCGAGCAACAGGACCGAAGCCTTGCTGGCAGCCACCCGCCGGGTAAGGCGGTAGACCTCCTGCATGGCCGGTCCTCGACCGATGATGCCGGTGAGGGGCGGCGTGGCGGGATCGCTGGACAGCGGTGGGGGTTCAAAATTCATCATGTGCCGGGGAGTCGCTAAAACCGCAGATTCCGTGATTCAGGGGGGGCGTGCGGCTGGCGAGCCTCTCGGGGTGGTACGACCCTGGGGGCTATGGGATGCTCTGGGAGGGAAGTTGCATATGTATGGCCGCCAGGGAAAGCGGGTTTGGCGCGGAGTGACCCACGCCGCTAAGGTTGGCCGTTGCCAGCGGGCACTGGCGCAGCAGGTACAGCCGGATTGCCAGCTTCTGGATGGCCTTCGGCAGGCGCGGCCCCTGGGCTGGGTTCTGGTTCGGGTTCTTGGTTCGCCGCGGCGGCCGCCAGCCGCATTTCCAGCGAATCGAGGATGGAAGCCAACACCTGCTGCGTGCCTTCGTCGAGCTGAGAGCTGGCGTTGTAACGATCATACTGGGTAAAAATTTCCGCCTGCCGCAGCAAAACGCCGTCGCGCTTGACCGATTCGTGGAAGGCCTGGGCCGCTGCCTGGCGCGATGCCAGCGGCAACGCATTCTGGCTGGCCACCGCGACCAGCGCCGATTGAGCGCGGGCCGTGCCCAAGCTGGCCAAGGCCGGCGCGGCGGCCGCCGTTAGCTCTGGCAAATAGGCGACCGGCTCCAGCAACGCGTCCATCCGGCGCAAATCGTAAAACGCGTAATGATTCGGATCCCAGGCAATCTGAGTCACCCAATTCAACGCGCTGCGAGCATGCATCAGCCGTTCGGCCGGGCTCACCATTTCGCGGGCCGCGGTCGCAAACAATTCGTCCAGTTGCACGTCCATGGCTTCCACCGTATGCGGACGCACCATCACCGCCGTGCGCGGAAAGCGGCGAGCGAGCCGGCGAACCTCGTCCAAGCGATTCACCGGCGCGATCAACCCAATCGGCAGCCGAGCGCTGCGGGGGTCGTGGCGGATTTTTTGAATCAAGATGTCGGGCGGAGCGTTGGGAAGCGTGGTGTCGAGCAGAATGAAAGCCACGTCGGCCGCCTCCACTGCCTGGCGGATGCAGTCTCGACCGTTGGTGACCGCGATGCCCTCGAAACCCAACTGCGCGAGCAAGCCCACATGGCTTTGGGCGTTGGCCGGCACGGTTTCGGCCACCACGGCGCGGAGCGTGCCGCCGTAGTGGGCAAAATGCTCAATGTTCTGCGTGATCAGGGCAGCCCCGGGGAACGGCTTGTCGTTGGGGGCCAACCGCATCATGGCTTCGGCGCCGGCAAACCGCAGGCGAGTATCCGCGTGCGCCGCGGCCACGGCCAACAGCGAAGGATTGGGGTCGCGGTGCCAGAGGACCTCGGCGTCGCCAATCTCGCCCAAAATGCGGCAAGTGGCGGTGGCGCCAATCGTGTGATCTTCGTCCAGTTGCTCCCCCAGCGTGTCGAGCAACGCCGGCACGCCAAAGCGGGCCACGATGTCGCGCACCGTGGGGCCAGCCTGGGGGTCTTCGGCGGTGGGCAACCGCCGCTCCAAGCCATTTTCGTACGACGCCCTTTCGAGCAGCGTGGCAATGAACAACCGCCGCACGGCCGGATCATCGGGCGCGAGGGGATACAGTTCGGTCGCCAACCGCTCGGCGTGCACGGCCGCGGCAATGTGCGATGGGGCAACCCGCGCCGAGGCCGATTCGGTGGCCGGGTCCCACACCCAAATTTCGACCAGGCCAGCCAGGTTGGGTTGGTCGGGCGGCGCGCCGGCATACGCCCGCCGCGCTTCGCGGTACAAGAACGAAACCACCTCGTCGCGGCTCGGCGCCGCGCCCAGCATGGCTTGTAACGCCAGCCGAGCCGATTCACGCAATTGGGCATTTACCGTGGGATCAACCGCCGGTCCCACCAGAAACGGAATGGCCTTCCGCGCCTTGAGGTCGCCCAGCGCCCTGGCCGCCACGGCTCGCAGGGCCGGGTCGTCGGAATCGAGGGCCGCAATCGCCGGCCCACTCACATTCGATCCCTGCAAAAGCAGGGCGCGAAACAGCGGATCGCTGTTATCTACTTGATTGTTTTGGGCCAGGGCCGTCAGCAAGGCACTCACCGCGGCGGCGCCGCCCGAGCGAAGCTCGCCCGCATAGGCACGCACGGCCGTATCGTCGGCCCCGGGAATCCGGCTGACCAGGTCCTTAAGCCGCTGCGGATCGACCGAGTGCCGGGCCGCTCCTTCGATCACGCCATTGGCCAAGGCCACGCCGCCCGTCAACTCCGGCGTGCGTCCCATCCGCAAGAACGTGTCGCTGCCAAACTGCGAAACCAGGGCGTAGCAACTGGCATCGTCCAACTGGGCGTCGAGCAGCTTTTGCACCAGCGGCACGGCGGCCGCGGGCTGGCCCAGGTTGAGAATGGAGTCGATCGCCTGCACCAATTGCGGCGGCGTGGTGGGATTGGTTTCCAGCAGCGCCAGAATGGTGGGGTCGGTAATGACCGCGGGCTTGGCCGGGGCTGCCGGTTGGGCCAGCGCTGTGGCGGCGGTCAATAAAACCAGGCCACCGGCCAGCAGCCACGGCCGGGCACAGGCATTCGAGGACAGGATTCGCACGGCGGCTCGTCGATTCAGGCGTTGGAAAGTCATTGCGGTCAGCCTCTTCTGGCGTAGCGGTTAGCGGTCGCGAGGGATCGCGTCAATTCCACAATGAAAGCCGACCATGGCGAATTCAAGACTCCGGCGGCCTGGGCAACAACCACTTTCGGCCATCTTAAGTATGCGTTATGCCTTATCCGCGGGTTGGATGAATCAACATGCTCCCGGGTGGGGGGGCAGTCCAGGTTCGCCACTTTGCCAAAACTATTTGTTCTGATTTCGCCGCAGGCGTTCTTCCCACGCTTCCAACTGCTGTTCCACCTGCCCGGCCGCGGTCGAGCCGTAACTCACGAAGGCTTTCACCGCATTTTCTACGCCAAGCACGCCGTACAGTTCTTCGGTGAGACTGGAATCGAGGGCCTGATAGTCCGAAAGTTGCAAATCGGCCAGCCGGCAACCCCGTTCCATGGCGGTGCGAACCAGCCCTCCCACCAGGCCATGCGCGGTGCGTTGCGGAACCCCTTTGCGAATGAGGTATTCCATAAACGTGGTGGCGTCGAGATGTCCGTGATCGAGCCGGGCCGCGATCGCTTCTCGCTTGAGCTCCGTGCCAGCCACCAGCGGCGCCGCCAACTCCAAGCAGGCTTCGACGGTGTCGGCCGCGTCGAACAGCGGCGCCTTGTCTTCTTGCAAATCGCGGTTGTACGCCAGCGGCAAGCCTTTGACCAAAATCAGCAAGCTGGTCAGCGAACCGAGCGTGCGAGACGTTTTGCCGCGAATCAGTTCCAGCACATCGGGGTTGATCTTCTGCGGCATGATCGAGGAGCCGGTGCAGAATGCCTGCGGCAGCTTGAGGAAATTGAATTCCACCGTGGACCACAAGATCCACTCCTCGGCCCAACCGCTGAGATGTTCGGCGATCATGCTCAGCACGAACACAAACTCCAGCACAAAGTCGCGATCGCTGGAAGAATCGAGGCTGTTGCCGGAGACGGCGTCAAAATTCAGGCGATCGGCCACAAAATGCCGGTCGATGGGGAGCGTGGTTCCAGCCAGCGCGGCCGTGCCGAGCGTGAGCACGTTCACGCGGCGGCGACAGTCGGCCAGCCGGGTGCGATCGCGCTGGAATTTTTCGCAATAGGCCAGCCAGTAGTGTGGCGCGAGCACCGGTTGGGCGCGCTGCAAATGCGTGTAGCCGGGCAAGATCACGTCGAAATCGGCCCGGCAGCGGTCGAGAAACGCCTGTTGCAAGTCGAGCAACAAGCGGTCAACGCGATCGATGGCGTCGCGAACCCAGAGCCGCAGATCGGTGCTGATCTGATCGTTGCGACTGCGTGCCGTGTGCAGCTTGCGGCCCACATCGCCCAGCCGATCGATCAAGGCCTGCTCGATGTTCATATGCACGTCTTCCAGTTCCTGGCGAAACTGGAAATGGCCAGCGGCGATTTCTTCCTGAATTTGTTCCAGGGTCGTCACAATGGCCTGGGCTTCGTCCTCGGAAACCAGCCCTTGGCGAGCCAACATTTGAGCGTGAGCGATCGAGCCCCGAATATCGTGCGCGTAGAGCCGGGCGTCAAAGCTTACGCTTTGGCTAAAGCGCTCCACTCGGGCGTCCACACCCGCGGCAAACACACCGCTGCGACTAGGCGATTGAGGGGCCGTCAACTCTACCACTGCCTATTTATTAAGCACGGTGTCTAAAAAACTAGCACGCCGGAGCATTCACTGTACGCAGTGGTTTGGGAGCTGTCAATTGGCTGCCTGGAAAGCGAGCCGCCGGTTGAACTTCCGGCGGCTCGCGTGCCTGGGGCTCAGAAGAAGGGGGCGTTATAAGCCGAGGCTAATCTTCGGCCCTGCTGCCGTCGCCGCACATTTTGACAATGCGAGGTTGAAACTCAGCGACAACTTCGACCAGGTCTTGTTGGGCGTCCATTACCTCGCGGATGTTTTTGTAAACATACGGAACCTCGTCGGAGCCGGCCGAGAGGACGACGATGCCCTGCTGTTCCAGGTCTTTTTTCACGGCGTTGAACCGGTATTGGTTTCTCGCCTGGGTGCGCGACATTCGCCGGCCCGCGCCGTGGCTGGCCGAGTCGAGGCTTTCGGGGTTGCCTTTACCCCGGACCACGAACGCCGGATCGGCCATCGAACCGGGGATCACGCCCAGCGCGCCTTTGCCGGCTGGCGTAGCGCCCTTGCGATGCACGATGACTTCCTTGCCGCCGTGAGTTTCTTTCCAGGCAAAGTTGTGATGGTTCTCCACGCCGGCCATGATTTGCGCGCCGAGCAATTCGCTGATGCGGCGGTGGATCACGGCATGGTTGGCTGCCGCGTAATCGCCCATCAGGTTCATGGCCGCCCAGTATTCCTGTCCGGCTTCGGTATCCATGTCGAGCCAGGCCAGTCGGCCCGCTTCGGCGTGGCGCTCCGGCAAACGGCTCCGGGCAATGTTGCTGTACACCGAGCAGACCGCGGCGCCCGCGCCCCGACTGCCGCTATGGCTCATCAGGGCCACGTACTGACCGGCTTTCAAACCGAGTTCTTCGTCTTTCTCCGGCAGCGTGAGCACGCCGAATTCGGCGAAATGGTTGCCTGAGCCCGAGGTGCCGAGCTGTCGCCAGGCCGTGTCCTTGCGTTCGCGGGTAATGCGGGTAATGTCCCAGTCTTCGTCCATGACCGGGTGCGATTGCGGACGCTGGTATTCGCTGCCCACGCCGAACCGGGTGCCATTTTCCAACGCCTGTTGCAGCTGCGGCGAGCGGGTTTTCAGGTGTTCCACCGGCACATCGAGCACGGAAAGTTTCATGCGGCAGGCAATATCCACACCCACCGCGTAGGGAACCACGGCGTTGTCGCAAGCCAGCACGCCGCCAATCGGCAGGCCGTAGCCCACGTGAGCGTCGGGCATGAGCGCCGCCCCGGCCGCGATGGGCAGCGCGCACGCGTCGCGCATTTGGTGATGCGCGGCATCGTCGATGTCGTTACCCCAGGTGCGATACGAAATCGGCTCGGGCGGCGTGTACTGGCTTTCGGTCACCAGCTCCGTTGCCAGCGCCGAAAAGTAGTCGTCCTGGAGAAATTCTTGTGGACTGGCCACCACGGCCTGCAGCCGCCGCTTGGCTTCTTTGCCGCGCAGCCCGGCGCCCGTGGCCCGTTGAATGCCCTGCACGGCCAGCGGCACACACGACCGCGGCACACCAATCGCCGCCAACTGTTTGGCGTTCATGACAAAGAACCTAAGAAAAAGAGAGACGTGCTTGCCCTATTCAGATTGTGGAAGACAACCGCCGGGCAAGCAAGGTTCGGGGGGAGTGGCTAGCGGCTGGTAGCTAGTTGCTAGTGAAGAAAAGCATTGCCCCCCTATCCTCTACTAGCTGCCAGCTACCAGCTACCAACTAAAAAACGCCTGAGACCGCGCGGTTTTGCGATCTCAGGCGTTTTGTTTTGAACTTTTTCGCAGGGCCGAGTGATCGACCCGTTGGCTTAAAAGCCGCGGAAGGGGTGGGCGGCGGTGTCTTTGCCGGCGATCATTTCGTCGGCGCTAGGCTTGCCGCCCATGGCGTTGGCGATGGCCATTTTGGTCGACTCGTAGTTGAAGTCGTAAATCTTCTTGTCGTCTTCGGCGGCCGGGTGAATAAACACGCCGCACACAATGCACAGGCTTTCGGCCTGATCCTTGGGGATCACGCCAGCGGCCACGCTGTCGGCCACGGCTTTGGCAACCGCCGCCTGGGCGGGGCCAAACATCTGCACGGCCTGCTTCATGCCCTTGATGGTGACCTTGGTGATCAACACCGTGGCGGGCTTCACGGCCAGGTTCGGGGTGAGCACGGCCAACAGATTGCTGTGGCCTTCGCTCTGGCGGGCCAGGGCGTTCGCGAATGCGCTGCCCACGGGGCCATCTTTGCTGCCGATCAGCAGATCGATGTGGGCGATTTCGTTGCCTTCGCCAAACAGTGCTTCGCCAACATACATGGACATGATGTGACTCCCTCAAAAACAAATTCGTTAAGTGACGGCCATTCCGCCAGGTGGGTTTCCGTAGACAAGGTCAAGCCAGAACGATAGCAAACCAGGGGGCGATTGCAATACAGGGGGATCATCAAAGTACGTGGATCAGAGTGCCGCCCTCCACCAACCTTGAAGGGCGCCCGCTCGCCAACCGGGATCGATGGGGAGCCCACGGCAAGAAACCCCGGTTTAGAGTTGAAACGGCATGGCCTTCCCGTTTTGGCGTAGCTCCGCGCAGGTTCCGGGCACCACCCCGGCCGCATCGCCACAGAAACGCCCGCGGAGGAAGGGTCCGCCATTTCTCCCTGTTTATTTCGCCCTGTTGATACCCATGCCACCGTGGCGCGGCAATTTTCCCCTCATGCCAGCGTTGCTTGTCGGCCCCCCGTTCCTGCCGCCGATCATCCCAGCGAACTGTCCCAGCGAACACTTGCACCGCGCGACGGTGGCAGTGAGAATCGACAGGAGTTTTCCACCGAGGGCGCAGGCCGCGCCCCTTCGCCCCCCAGTGTGTTGCCTATCTTGCCTGCTTGTGAGTGAGCTTGCCCATGAAAATCGCCGTCGCTTGTGGATGTTGTGCCCTGGTCGCCTGGTTGGGAGGAATGAACGTGCTGCCCCAGAACGCCAGGGCCGAAGATGGCAAGACTCGCCAAACGGCTGAAAAAGCCGAGGTCAAAACGGCCTCGGGCAACGCCACGGTGAACTACCTGCTGTACCTGCCGAAAGATTACGAGCAGGAAAAAACCAAACGCTACCCGCTGGTGCTGTTCTTGCACGGCGCCGGAGAGCGGGGTAGCGAACTGCAAAAAGTAGGCAAGCATGGGCCGCCCAAGCTGGCCGAAACCAAAGATTTCCCCTGCATCATTGCCTCGCCGCAATGCCCCGCCAACGAGCGCTGGGATGCCGCCGCCCTCTCCCAATTGCTCGACCAACTGGAAAGCAAACTCCGCGTGGATAAGGACCGCATTTATGTGACGGGGCTTTCGATGGGCGGCGCCGGCGCCTGGACCCTGATCGCGGCCGAGCCCCAGCGGTTTGCCGCCGCGGCGCCGATCTGCGGCGTGGGCGCCGTTTCCAGCGCGGGCAGCATCAAGCATTTGCCGATTTGGGTATTTCACGGCACCGACGACAAAGCCGTGCCGTACTCGGCCTCGGAGTCGATGGTCGCCGCCCTCAAAGCGGCCGGCAGCCAGGTCAAGTTCACCACCTATCCTGGCGTAGGACACGATTCGTGGACGGCCACCTACGACAACCCCGAGTTTTGGACCTGGCTGCTGGCGCAACAGAAAACCAGCAACTAAACCTCCGCGCGCATTGGGCTCACCCCATGACATATTCCCTGGCCCTGTTCAGCAAACTGCCAGCGCTCTTCTTCCTGGTGGGCGCGGCGCTCGTCACCAGCCCCACGCGCGGCGACGAAGTGCATCGCGCGGCCGCCAAAGGCGACCTGGCGGTACTCACCCTGCTGCTCACGGAAAAACCAGAGCTGGCCAACGCCCGCAGTGAAGTCGGCGAAACCCCGCTGTTCGTCGCCGCGAATCAGGGTCGGTTGGAAGCGGTAAAACTGCTGTTGACCAAGGGCGCCGAAGTGGACGGCAAGGTGGACGATTCCACCCCGCTGCTCACGGCTTGCGCCTCAGGGCATGCCAGCGTGGTGCTGCACTTGCTCGAAAAAGGCGCGTCGGCCACCGTGGCCGATAACGAAGGCCGCACGCCGCTCTACTTTGCGGCCGCCGATGGCAAGGAAGACCTCGCCAAGGCCCTGCTGGCTGCCAAGGCCGACGCCAGCGCCGCGGATCTTGAAGGCGATACCCCTTTGCACATGGCGGCCATTTATCGCCGCGAAGGCCTGGCTTCGCTGCTGATCGCCCAAGGCGCCAAGGTCGACGCCGCCAACAAGCAAGGTCATCGCCCTCTGCATATTCCCTCGGCCAAAGGCAATGCGGCGATGGTGAAATTGCTGCTCGCCGCGGGCGCCAACCCCGGCGTGGCCACGACCGATGGCGATACGCCGCTGCACGTGGCGGCCAGCGAAAATCGGCTTGAAATCATCCGCCTGCTGCTGGCAGCCAAAGCCGATGTCAACGCCACCAACAGCGATGGACTTTCGCCGCTGTACGTGGCCGTGTTTGAAGAGCACCCCGAGACCGTTTCGCTGCTCATCGAAGCAGGCAAGGCCAAGCTCGACGTGGCCGATAGCGATGGTCACAGCCCTCTGCACGCGGCGGCCTACTTGGGCAACGCCGACATTTGCCGGCTGCTGATCGCGGCCCAAGCGCCAATCAACGCCAAAGACAAGTCGGGCGGCACGCCGCTGCACCTGGCCGCCGCGAACGACCAGCCCGACTCGGCCCAGGCACTGCTCGCTGGCGGCGCCGATGTGAACGCCAAAGACAGCAAGGACCGCACGCCGCTGGCCATTGCCGAGGCCAAGAAGTTCGACGCCGTCGCCGAGGTGATTCGTAAGCACATGCAGGAACAACCGTGAACCTGATCGAACTTTTTCAGCAAAGGGCGCAAGGCGGCGATGGGCCGGCGCTGATTGTCAAAAACGAACACGATGCCTTCACGCCCTTGCGCTGGGACGTGTTCTCGCGATTGGTGCGTCAAACGGCCGCGGCCTTTCATAAGCTCGGCGTGCGGCCTGGCGATCGCGTGGCGCAGGTTTCGGCCAATCGACTGGAATGGATCGTGTGCGACCTGGCCATCTATCTCTGCCAGGGGGTGCATGTGCCAATCCATGCTTCGCTCACCGGGCCTCAAATCGCCTGGCAGGTGCTCGATGCCGATCCCGTGCTGCTGCTCCTTTCGGGGCCGGTGCAGGCCGAGAAACTGCTGGCCCAAAAACTGCCCGAGCGGCTGCGGCTCGTCTCCTTCGATCGCATTCAACAGCCGCTGGGTGGCGTGCCCGTTCTTGCCCTCGAAGAATTGCAAGCCGCGGCCGACGAGGCGCAAGGCGATGCGATCTTGCAAGCCGCCAGCGAACAGACCACCGACGACACCCTGGCAACCATTCTGTATACCTCAGGCACCACGGGCGAACCCAAAGGCGTGATGCTCACGCACGGCAATCTGGCGAGCAACGCCTTGGGATCGTGCGAAATCTTCCAGCAGCGGCCCGGCGATGTGCGGCTGTGCTGGTTGCCGCTTTCGCATGTCTTTGCCCGCACGTGCGATCTGTATACCTGGTTGGCATCGCCCGGCGTGGAGCTGGCCCTGGCCGAAAGCCGCGATACCATTCTCGGCGATTGCAGCCAGGTTTCGCCCACGCTGCTCAATGGCGTGCCGTACTTCTTTGAAAAGGTGATGCGATTCCTCACCGACCAAGGGGTAGGCCAAACGCCTGGCGCGGCCGTGCAACTGCTGGGTGGCAACATTCGCATGTGCTGCTCCGGCGGCGCGGCGCTCCCCGACCACGTGGCCCGCTTCTACCGGCAGCAGCAACTATTCCTGGTGCAAGGCTACGGTCTGACGGAAACCTCGCCGGTGATTACGGTTTCTGACCAGCCGGAGAAGATTGGCAGCGTCGGCCGCGCCTTGTGCGACGTGGAGCTGCGCATTGCCGAAGACGGCGAGATCTTCACCAAGGGGCCGCACGTAATGCCCGGCTATTGGCGACGCCCCGAGGCCACGCGCGAAGTGCTGAACGACGGCTGGTTTGCCACCGGCGACTTGGGCCGCGCCGACGACGACGGCTACCTGTACATTACCGGCCGCAAGAAAGAATTGATCGTCACGGCGGCCGGAAAGAACGTGGCCCCCGTGCTGCTCGAAGGCCTGCTGTGCGAAGACCCGTTCATTCAACAGGCCGTGGTGGTGGGCGACAGCCGCAATTACCTGGCGGCCTTGCTGGTGCCCGACGCCGCGGCCATCAAAGCCAAACTGAGCGAGCAGGGAATGGAACTGCCCGAAGACTGGCGACGCGACCCGCAAGTGCTGCAACTGGTGGCCGAACGAATCCGCGCCCGCCTGACCGACCTGTCCCCCTACGAACAAGTGGGACGGTTCGTGCTGCTGGCGGAACCGTTCGCCGTGGAAAACGGCCTGCTCACGCCGACGCTCAAACTCCGCCGCGGAGAAATCGCCGCCCGCTACGCGGCGGAAATTGAACAGATGTACGAATAATTCGGAATTCGGAGTTCGGAGCGGAAGCGAGTTCGGAGTTCGGAGTGGAAGAAGCGAAGTGTCTGAGCGTATTTAGTGATTTTCAAGTCCACTCCGCTTCGGAGATATTGAAAATGGAAACTCTCAAATTGAGAGAAAATGCTTTTTCATCTCCTCTCAATTTGTAGGGCTTCGTAGCGTCGCTGCCAGCCTTCGGCGGGTTGCAGAAAGCAGCGAGGCGTCACCGAGGAGAGCGTCTCTCGAAATTCTACCCTTCTTGAGCAGGACGCCCGAAATTCCAGCGACAAAGACTCCCCACTGCTGCCAGTGTCGCAACGACTTTCGGCGATGCGCGTAGAAATGCTCCAATGTCACGTCTTCAATAGACAAAGGAATCGGAATGCTGTTGTGAACATATCGCAGTATCCCATCACTGCGATTAACGGCCTCAAAAATGCCTTTCGAACGCCAGTTCCAGCAACGACTGCCCTAGCTTGAGCCGGTTAAGAAAATAGAGAATGGGGGCATAGTTTTCGATAAGCATGTGGGCATCACCGAGGCCCCAATTATGGGTCGCCGCATCGACCGAGTGCCCGAAGTGTGCCGCGATCTCCCTTCGCAATTGCCGAAGTGCGACTCCATATTCACCTTGACGACATAGAGCTTTGATCTCATATCGGAACGTAAAGTTCGCGACATCCCGTGGCGACCTATTGGCCGCATATCGACGAATCTGGCGGCAGGCAGCCACAATTTGGGCATCGCGACCGAGGCTCGCCAGTTCCACTAGATAGGACCGGTACAACTGACCGGCGTCCGCATGCTGGTTCCATAGGTTCGGAGTTCGCGGTGTCATCTTGTCATCTTAGAAGTCGATGGACGATCAAGCGCAGCCGCCAAGGCCTGTTCCACATTCGCCGACCAGGGTGGACGCGAATGAGGGCGAGCTAAGGCAGACGCCGAGTTCAGAGAAGCCGTCGTCGCGGCCGACGGAACTTCCGCCAAGGGTTGAGCGGCCGCGGCGGCAACCGTGGTTGGCTGCGGCTGGGCATCTTCAGGCTGGCGTCGCCCGTTGTTTCGCAGCAAAAACCCAATCACCACCAAAAATTGCCCGGCAAAGGCCGAGAGCATGCACAGCGGCCACACCGGTTGGCTATGTTTGGCGCCCAGCATGGTGGCGGTGAACAGCACCGAAGCAAACACCAGCCCCATCGCCCCCAGGCAGACCAAAACCCAACCGCCCAAGGTGGTCCAATCGCCAGCGCCCCGATCGCTCGCGGTACGGTCGCGCCTCGGAGCAGCGGGCTGCGGTTGCGAAGCCGCGGCAGGGCTGGGAGCGATGACCAGGGGAGCCGTGGGCGGCGCCGCGGTTTCGAGGCAGTCCGCCAAACTGAAAGAGTCGTCCAAGCGCGCGGCCGCTTCCAACCGATGCGCCGTACGACGGATCAGCCGTCGCACGTCTTCCAGATCTTCGTCCAGCCGCCAATCGCTAAGCAGATTGTCTGGCGAAAACAGCTCGGCCTTGGGCAGACCTTGCTCCGCGGCGGCTTTTCCCGGGGGCCCGCTGTTCACGGGGCCGCTGACGGCCGGGTCCGAGACGGCGCGCATTCCATCGGCGGAGTTTCGCAACACAGCCGCGCAGACCCCACAGCGCAGCACCGCTTCGGGCGGTTGCTGTTGGGCAGGCACGTCTTGTTTGCAACGGGAACACCACATGGGGGGCGGCTCGTTCGTCCTCTCGTACAAAATGCAAAGGCGCGCATGATGTATCGGCCATTCGCCGCGTGAGAGTGTAACGATTCCGCGGAATTTGCCGAATGCGACAAACTTTACCGGTTGCGGCGAGTTTGCGTTGCCGGTCGGCCAACAACAGCCACCGGGTGCCGGCAACCTGGCGGCGCCAGCACCCATTCCCACCAGAACCCAATTAAACATATTGACATTTGTTCACTGGTCGTGTACGATTCATCCCTACATGCGGGCTCGCCGCAATTTGGGTTGGGAAGCGGCGACCAAATGGGGTTGGCTGTTACCGATAGAAGACCTTCGGGCCGTGATTCGAGAATCGCACCGAGACCGTCGGGCCGCCTCGCCAGGTGAGATGCACCAGGCCTTGGCCAAACAGCGTGGGACGGCTGGAAACGCACGGTTCGGTGTGGGCAATGCACGCCGGCAGGCAGACTTTCACCGTGGTGCAAATGCTAGGGCACTCGGGACTTCGAACCGTTACCAACCGCACAACCGTGGGCGGCGGCACGCAGCAATCGCCGGCCTCGGCGGCGCGGGTTCCCAACAGGGAGACCATGGTCAAAGCCAGGCAAGCCACCAGGCCTTGGGCGGTGCGGGAAAGGTGCTTTCTCATCGGTGTTTCCTCTCGTTGTTTACAAAAAATCCATCGTGCGACCGAGCCAGGTCTTGAGGGCGGGGGATGTACGGCGACCGCATTACCGGAACCATCGCAACCCTTGCCACGCTCTGGCTATTACAGCTTACCTATTACTGCCAGCTTTGCGAGCAAAGGGGACATTTCAGGCGTTTTTTCCTTGAGCAAATTCAGGTGGTTTTTCGGAAACTACCTGGCCTGGGTGCCGATTGCGCAGGCCCAACCGCCTTGTAGCGGGGTTCAATGGAGCAACCTCGAAATTCAATCCTCATCCGCGGAGACAGGCCCATGTTGGCTTGGAAGGCGAAACAAGCGTGCGCGATTTCCTGCCTGAGTTGCCTGGCGCCGGCTTTTGCCGTGCTGCTGGCGGTGGGTTCGGCCGGCGTTGCTGTCGGTCAACAAGGAGCGCCGCCGGGGGACGCGGCCGTTCAAGCAGGAGCGGCGGCCGACGCCCAGGGTGAAGAAGCAATTGACTTCAACCGCGCTCGGGGATTGCTGCAGAAGAAGAACGGCGGCGGCCAGCTTTCGGCGGAAGAACAGGCCTATTTGGACCGGGCGATGGCAGCCCGCAATGCGGGTCGGAAGCCGGGCGGCAACGCGCCCGGAACTCGGCGGCCGAACACGCAAGAAGCCCGCGAAAAGACCGGGCTCAAGCCGCTCACCGAAATGTCGGCCGAGGACCGTTACCAGGGGCAAGACGGCGGTTTGTATGGCGAAGGCCGCAACACGCCGCCGGCAGCCCACGCGGCCGCCGCGCAACAAGCGCTGGCCCAAGTGCAACCGCTCGACGCCCAAGGAAAGCCGGCCACTGATGGCAAAATCGTGCTGGTTTCGATCAGCATGTCCAACGCCACGCAGGAGTTTTCGGCCTTCAAACGAATCGCCGACGCCAGTGATGCCAAGAGCGGCAAGCTGACGATTGTGGATTGTGCGCAGGGCGGTCAGGCGATGGCGGAGTGGGTGTCGCCCGACGCCCGGCCCTGGCAAGAGGCGCTGCGGCGGTTGGAGACATCTGGCGTTTCGCCCGAGCAGGTACAGGTGGCCTGGATCAAGCTGGCGAACAAGGCCCCGCAAGGCAGCCTGGAAGAACATGGCCGGAAGCTGCAAAAAGACACGCTGGAGGTGATTCAAAACGCCAAGGCCAAGTTCCCCAACTTGCAGATCGCGTATCTCTCCGGCCGCATCTACGGCGGCTACGCCACGGGCAACTTGAACCCCGAACCCTACGCCTATGAATCGGCCTACCCGGTGCGCTGGCTCATTCAGGACCAGGCAGCCGGCAGTTCGGAGCTGAACTACCTGGCCAGCCAAGGCCAGGTTCGCGCGCCGCTGCTATTGTGGGGCCCTTACTTCTGGGCCGACGGCGTCACGCCCCGCAAGAGCGACGGCCTGGTGTACGAACGGTCGGATCTGGCGGGCGACGGCACGCACCCTTCGCAAACCGGACGGGAGAAAGTTGCCAAGCAACTGCTGGAGTTCTTCAGCAAAGACCCGCTGGCGAAGAGCTGGTTTACGGGCAAGAAGTAAGGGGGGCTCGGCCGTTATGATTGATGGTTGCGTCGGCACGCCCTGAGCCTAAGCGAAGGGCGTGGTCAACTTGGCGACTGAGGCGACTGGTTGGAGCTTCCCGATCCTGGTTCCGTGGCTTGCGGGCCGGTGAGCGGCAGGCACGTCTCAATCGCCACCGACCTTCCGCCAAACTGTCGCGATCTACGTTTTGCAGGTCGCTCGTATGATTAAGGTGATCCGAGAGGTAGCACCGGAAAGAATGTCTTTAGTGACTTTCCACTGGGATCCAGGATCAACACAACCGAGGGAGTTCCAGATGTGGCACCAGCAGTGCCTCCCACAGTCGTCGTCCACAAGCCAACGTATCCCGGTGGTTTAATGATTTCGTGACTTGAACCCGTCTGAATATCGTAGCGCCAGATCGTTGAGCTAGCCGTGGGACCAGTGATTATCAATGAATCGCCATCTCCGCTGAATACGGGGTTGTCAGCACGTCCTAATCGCCGCATCTCACCATCGTTCAAATTCAAGAGGATCCATTCTCGCTTCTCAGGTGACGCCAGTGGATCATTCAAATATACAATTTTTGTGCCGTCTACAGATGCAACCGGAAACGCACCCGCCTTGGTAAGGTGTGTTTCCCCGCCCAGGGCATCGAGACGGTAGAGCCCCCTGCGATCGCCTTGAGCGATAACGATTTCTCCATCCCCGAGGAAGCACGCACCCATGCCGAGATCAAGGTTAGAATATTCTCGGGTCTTTGTATCGAACAGCCGAAACTCCACAATCATCCCCAGCCCAAGGGATCGCCGACCGATTTGAACGATTATGGCACCACCATCGCTACTCACATCGCGAATCGCAACTTCATCTGTTTCATGTAGCAATCGTTCTTCCACGTTCGCAGCTGAGATGCTCCGGCGCCATATCTCATAGGCGTCGCCATTGCGGCGTTCGAAGAACATCCAATCTCCCGTTCGTGATAATCGAGGATGCATTCCATCGGTAACGACGGACAGCGGCCTGTGATACCAGGTGCTTATCGCCGACATTGCGATGCAGCTCTTGTCCCCAATTTCCACATCAAAGAAGATCGTGTCCCTGTCAGCGGCGATAACTGCAAGAGCATACGGCACTTCGGCTGAACACATTTCGCGATACAGTTCCATCGCTACCCCAAGGGCAGCACAGCACACGGCAAGAATGGCGATAGCAGTGTAGGTCCGGACACGCATGTGACACGCTACAAGTTGATCAGAATGGCGGAAGCGGAGACAGAAATCGAGTTGGAAGCATCATGCAGAAAGGCGAAGCAAGTATAACTGCGGCGAACGGCTGGGTGGCACTGTCAAAAGGTTGTTTTCGTGTGCCACTGGCTCTGCCCATTGGTATCTACACATCTTTTTCCATACGACCGAGATACCGATGGTGGCCTATCAGAAGCCCCGTAAAACGCAGAGTTTTAATGACCATGTGAACAAGTGGCCATATCTTGAGTCCTCTGCGTAACTGGCATCAATCAATAGGCTTATGACTTGTGTAGATACCAATGGGGCTTTGCCGGTGGCACCCAGAATGGGCGCATGCGGGCAGTGCCCCCCCCGCCCGTGTTTGAAAGAGAGTACCCGCTGCCGCCACGCCCTTCGCTTAGGCTCATGGCGCGCCACTCGATCCGACGACGTTGGGTCAATCGAGAAACCCATGTGAAATGGACAAATTATTTTTTATGAAATTTTGTGTTTTTTCTTGAACACAACCCGCCCTGGTGCTAAATTCATCTCACCTATTGAGGGGTTGGCTCGCAGCCTTTCCCCCTTCTTTTCCTTCGCCGAATCTGCGAGCGATCCTCTGGATGTTCATCCATTCTTTTTCCTGGGGAGGTGCTGTATGCACTCACGTTTCTCAATGCGCAAGAAGGCGTTTACCCTGGTCGAGTTGCTGGTGGTGATTGCCATTATCGGAATCCTGATCGCCATGCTCCTGCCAGCCATTCAGGCGGCGCGGGAAGCTGCCCGGCGGGCGAATTGCGCGAGCAATCTCAAGCAGTTGGGGAATGGCGTGTTGCTGTATGCTGATCGCAACGGCGAGCAGGTGCCACCCTCGGCCTGGTCCGGCTTCAGTTGGATGGCCTTGATGTTCCCCGTGATGGAACAGGAGCCCGTGTGGTCGAACTACCGGCTCATGCGGACGGATACGACCGGTGCGAGCAATCCGAGCTACGGCACTACGCAAGGATTGGGCACGAACGGCCTGTCGAATTCAGCAAACACGCAAGCCTTTCGCGGCCCATCCTACCTTTGCCCCACCCGCGGGTTCCGCCAGTCGGGGTGGGGCACGGCACAGGCCGTGGATTATGTGTGCGTAGGAATTACGTACCGGCCCAGCTCCGACTATCCCTCGGTCGCTCCATACAAGGATCAACAGATCGCTAATACGGCTACGCAGCCGTGGCAAGCCGGACCCATTGTGGGACCCAGTTCGACCCAATACGTGACCCTGGCAAGTGGCGACCGTACGCCCATTATCCGCTCCAAGGTGACCATTGGCGGTATAACCGATGGTATGGCCTATACCGCCTTCGCAGGCGAAAAGCATGTGACGCCCACCCGGATCGGCACGGCGGGACCCGACTATCCGCACGCCATCGCCTATGCCGAAAATAGCTATGTCTCCGGCAAGATCATCGGTTTGGGTTTGGCGCCTCGGGCGGATACGCCGGCCCAAAACACGGGGGACTGGGCCTCCCCATGGGCTGACTCCGTGTTTATGTTTGGCAGTTGGCACCCCGGCGTATCGCAGTTTGTGTTTGGCGACACCCGCGTGCAGGCGGTGAAGACCTATGCGACAGCGACGGCGCTGCAAGCGATGGGGGGCCGTGGTGACGGCACCCCGTACGATCTGCCGTAAGCCGGAGATCGAGTGATCCGCTTGCGATTCTTGCCAAAGAATGTTGACACAAATCCTGGGAGGCGGCGAAGCGAACCACTTCGCCGCCTTTTTAATGTTTGCCAGGCATGTCTGCCAACCTGAGGGTGCAAGTCGCTTATCCAACTTGATGGAGGTGAAGGATTGGCGAAGCGCAAGGGCGTCGTCCTTTCTTGAAAGGCGGAAATGGCGGCCCTCGGGCCAATAGGCTATGCTTACCATTTTCAGTTTTGGGAAGAGGCGAGGTTCTGGAATGCGTTTGCCGCGTCGCAGCTTTCTCGGTTTGATTCCGGTGTCGGCGTTGAGTTTGCAACTTGGCGGCAGGGCGGCGGCCAGCCAGGACGACGCCGGCAAAGCGTCTGCGCTCATTGCCAGTCCGCCGGTCGTGCAACATCCGGCGGCCGACGGCTTCACCGTTCACTTCGCCGTTACCACGTTGGCCACAGGCTAAGCGGATCACCATCGCCATGGTGAACGACACGCGCCAGAACCAACCAACATTGGATGCCCTGCACACGCGCATTGCCGCAATCGATCCCGACGTCCTGCTGTGGAACGGCGATACCTGCAACGACTTCGACGCGCCCAACGACCCCATGCAGATCGTGTTGAACCCGGGACGCGACATCACCCAGGGCTGGGCGGCCGAACGCCCGCTGTTATTCGTGCCGGGCAATCACGACGTTCGCGGTGAGCGAGCCCGAGAGCTGTCGGCCGGGCTGAGCGGTTGGCCCGATCAAGGCGATTTACCGTACAACTTTGCTCTGCGACTGGGACCCGTGGCCTTGGTAGGGCTCGATACCGGCGAAGACAAGCCGGACGCCCACCCCGTCTTTGCGGGCACGGCGGCCTATGAGCCGTATCGGGAGCAGCAAGGCGCCTGGCTGAAAAAAGCCGTCGAACGCCTGGAAATTGCCGAAGCGCCGATCCGTTTCGCTGCCTGCCACATCCCCTTGCGAGGCCTTCCTGGTCACAACGACGGAACGACACTCGAAGGATTTGCGTACTACAGCGGAATGGGGGCGAAGCTATGGTTGCCGACCTTGCGGCAGGCCCGTTTTGCGGCGGTGATTTCAGCGCATATGCACCAGCACCGCATCGACGATCCAAGTGATACCGAGCCGGTCGTGCAAATCGTGGGCGGCGGTCCACAGTATGAAAGGGCAACCATCACCACCATCGAGGCCCAAGATGGCAAGGTGGCGGTTCGCATTGAAGACCTGGCAGGCAAGACGCTCCATCAGCGCGAATGGCCGCTCTCCAAGTAAGGGTGAGGGCAAGAATTCTGCCTGCCATAGAAACCCCAGCAAGGGGGGCGGTCGCGAGCGACCTGATTGGGGAGGTGGGTTTGCGAGTGCGTTCCCTTTCTTGTCCGCCCTCGCCCGGCACGGTAGGCTACAGGTGGTGGCGAATGTCGTCCCCACTCCCGCCGTTTGGTTTCACTTCCTTCTTTGTCCCGCGTACAGGCGGTCCTTTGGCCCATGGTGGAATTGACGCACGAGCCGATTGATGCCGACGCGCTACTCAAGCGAGTCACTTCGCCGCGGGCGGGCGCGGTGGTGCTGTTCCTCGGCACCGTGCGGGAGTTAACTGCCGGACGCCGCACGCTGGCGCTCGATTACGAGTGCTATCCGGCGATGGCGACCAAGAAGATGGCAGAGCTTGAGGCGGAAGCCCGCGAGCGCTGGCCGTTGGTGGAGTGTGCCATGGTGCATCGGTTGGGGCGGCTGGAATTGGCCGAGGCCAGCGTGGCCGTGGCGGTCAGCACGCCGCACCGCCGCGATGCCTTCGAGGCGGGGCAATGGCTGATTGATACGCTGAAAGAAGTGGTCCCGGTTTGGAAACGCGAGAACTGGGACGACGGGACGCAAGAATGGGTCCACCCGCCCCGGAGTGTTTCGCCCGACGCGCCGCTGGGGGGTGGGGCGCGATGTTAGAGCCATTCAACTGGGGGCAGGTTGTAGACGGCGCGTGTTGAGAATGAGTAACTGATAGCTACAACCTGACCCCAGCCACCCGACGATGAATCCTCCCCGCCATCCGCTGGAATCCGCCGACGCCACGTACGATCCGCTGTACGATCGCTTCGGTCGCGTTCACAACAATCTGCGGATCAGCGTGACCGATCGCTGCAACATTCGCTGCTTCTACTGCATGCCGGCCGAGAATGTGCAGTTCAAGCCGCGGTCGGAGATTCTGACCTTCGAAGAAATTGAACGCTTTGTGCGCGTGGCGGCCCGATTGGGCGTGAACAAGCTCCGGCTCACCGGCGGCGAACCACTGGTGCGATCGAACCTGCCGGTGCTGATCGAGAAGCTCAACCGGATCGAAGGCATCGACGATATTGCCCTGACCACCAATGGCATCCTCTTGGCCGAGCAGGCGGCGGCGCTCAAGGCGGCAGGGCTGCAGCGGCTGAACATCAGCCTCGACGCCCTCAATCCCGAAACCTTCAAACAAATCGCCCGCCGCGAAGGCTTTGAACGGGTGCTCGAAGGCATCTTCGCCGCGCAGGCCATCGGCTTCGAAAAGATCAAACTCAACGCCGTGGCCATCGCCGGCATTACCGAGGCCGAGGTCGTTCCGTTTGGGCATTTTGCCCGGCGGCATGGGCTGGAAGTTCGCTTCATCGAATTCATGCCGCTCGACGCCGACAACGCCTGGGAAAACGACCAGGTATTGCCCGGCGAAAAGATTCGGGCTTTGCTCGAAGCGGCGATTGCCCCGCTGGTTCCCCTGCATCGCGACGACCCCAGCCAGCCGGCGACCGATTACATGTTCGCCGACGGCATTGGCCAGATTGGATTCATCAATCCGGTAACGCAGCCGTTCTGTCACGATTGCAACCGGCTGCGGATCACGGCCGACGGCAAGCTGCGCAACTGCCTGTTCGGCCAGGACGAATGGGACGTGCGAGCCCTGCTCCGAGCGGAGAACGCCGAAGAACGTAGCGATGAATCGATTGCCCGCCTGGTGCGAGGCTGCGTGGCCGCCAAGTGGCCCGGCCACGGCATCAATCAAGAGGGCTTTGTGAAGCCACTCCGGGCCATGTTCCAAATCGGGGGCTAACGATCAATCGCCGAAATGGAACGCATCTATCTCGATAACGCCGCCACCAGTTGGCCCAAGCCGCCCGAGGTTTACGCCGCGGTGGACCACTACCTGCGAGAGAACGGCGCCCCGGCTGGCCGCGGCGCCTATGCCGAAGCCAGCGAGGTAGATGCCGCCATCGGCCGCGCGCGCGCGAACGTGGCCAAGCTGATCGGAGCGGAAAGCCAACGGATCATCTTTGGCTTCAATGGCACCGACGTGCTGAACATCGCCTTGCAGGGGCTGTTGGGCGGGCCGCCTGATGCCAGGCTGCATGTGATTACTTCCGACGCCGAACACAACTCGGTGCTGCGTCCGTTGCGAGCGCTGGCCGATCGCGCTGGCGTGGAAGTGACGTATGTGCCGTGCGATGGCCGCGGCCTGATCGATGCGGACGACGTCCGCGCGGCCTTCCGCCCCACCACGCGGCTGGTGGCGCTCACGCACGCCTCGAACGTGACCGGAGCCCTGCAGCCGGCGGCGGCAGTGGGCAAGCTGGCGCGCGAGCGGGAGATTCCCTTCTTGCTGGATGCCGCCCAAAGCCTGGGCGATGTGCCGATCGACGTGCAGGCTTTGAACGTGGATTTGCTGGCGGCGCCCGGTCACAAGGGGTTGCTGGGGCCGCTGGGCACGGGGGTGTTGTACATCCGCCCGGAGCTGGAGTCCCAGGTGTTTCCTCTGCGGCAAGGAGGGACAGGCAGTCGCAGCGAAGACGACGTTCAGCCGGAGCGAATGCCCGACCGGTACGAGGCCGGCAACCACAACGTGCCAGGCCTGGTGGGCTTGGAAGCGAGTACCACCTGGTTACTGCAGCGCGGCGTGGAGGCGGTTCGCCGGCATCAGCAAGAACTGACGGAACAACTGCTGGCTGGCTTGCGCGACCTGGCCAATGTTACCATTTATGGGCCAGAACATGCCGCGAATCGGGTAGGCGTGGTCAGCATCAACATGGAGGGCCTGGAATGCCAGGAGGTGGCCTCGGGGCTCGACGCGGCCTATCGAATTCAAACCCGAGCCGGCCTGCACTGCGCCCCGCGGATGCACCAAAGCCTCGGCACGCTACGGCAAGGTGGCACGCTGCGAATCAGCGTGGGAGCGTTCAATACGCCAGCCCACATTGAGGCCATTCTAACAGCGCTGCAAGAAGCCACGGCAGTGATCTAGAGCCTATCCAATGACTCCCCTGGCGGGAGAGGGCTGGGGCGAGGAGGGAAACAGGGTTCTCGGATAGGCTCTTAGGTCGGCGGTCGGCGATTGCCGGCCTGGCCTATGGAGTGCCGAACACGGGATATCGAACCGGCTTCCGCTGTTTGTACAGGTTCAGCCGAGCCACAAAGGGGTCGTTCGGCTCGGAAGTTCTCGCCCATCACCCCGCAGGCTTGCCCCCCATTCTAACCAGCCCCAGCCGCGGAGCGAGATGGACGGCCCCGATTGTTCACCAGTTCGCCCGGCCGCCTTCGGATGAAGAACGCGCGAAGCGGGCGGGCGCCCCTCCCGCGGCGGGACTTTTCGCAACCGATTCTGCCCAACCCCTTGAGCGCGTTCCGCCAGGCGGGGTATCCTCACTCGCACCCCCGCCAGCGCGCCTCCGGCCAGCGATTGGGCAGAAATACCCTCAAAATCGGCGCCCTCGTCCCGATCCGCGGCGAACAAAAAACGATGGGGTGACACCGACAATTGGCGAACTATACTTGGAAACTTATGTCCGGTCCCAAGAACCCAGCTAGCAAAGCCTTTTTCATGCCTAAGGTGCTTTCCATCATCGGGATGGTTGTAGCCGTCTTGGTGCTGCTCGTATTCGGGCTGGACCTGGCGATGGAGTTTCCCTTCAACCGCGCCGACATCTACATCGACATCGGCCTGCTCATCGGGGCGATCGCTTTGGCCTATTTGAGCTGGAATACGTATCGGGAAGTGAAGTGATAGGCATGAACATCCTGGCAATCCAACCAGTGCCATGGGGGGCTTCACATCGGACTCCTTCGTCCCCAAGGGAAACATGATGCGTGGTCTGTTGCTGGTGATAATTGTGGCGCTCGGCGGGTGCGGAAAGACGAGCGACGAGTCGGAGTATGAACGCGGTTACCGGGATGGCCACGACGAAGGACAAAAGTCCAGGGCGGCCGAAGTTGATAGGGCCGCCCAAATGCAGGCGGAAGCCGACATGCGCGCCGCATCGTCTCAAGTAAAAGCATTACAGACCGGCATTTTGAAGTACCGAATCGACATGAGGCGTCTTCCCGCCCAACTCGCTGACTTGGTCGAGCTGCCCGCCGACGAGGAAGAGCGGCGTCATTGGCGAGGGGGGTATCTAGCCGCGGAAATTCGCTCCGACCCTTGGGGGAGCGAGTACGTATATCGGCCTGATCCCGACGGCGGAAACTTCACCTTGTTTTCCCCGGGGCCGGATCGAATCCCCGAAACCGCGGACGATATCGCGCGCGCAAGATAGGCCGAGAGCGTTCCGCCTGCCCGGCGTGGAAAAATCCCAAGATAGTTCCCCCGCCTGAGTCCATGTCGGCTAAGAAGCCATCGCCATCCCTGGCGCCGATTCCAGCGGCAGGCTAACCACGAACGTTGAACCCCGCTCGGGTCCCGCGCTTTCGGCTTTGATTTCGCCGCCGTGATTGGCCACGATGCGATGCGCGATCGACAGGCCCAGCCCCGTTCCTTGCCCGTGGGCGCGCCGTGTAAAGAACGGCTCGAACAGGTGCTCGAGCACTTCATCGGTCATGCCGCAACCGTTGTCTTTGACATGCAGTTGGGCCTGGCCATCCACGGTGGTGAGCATCAGTTCCACCGTGCCGTCGGCTGGCGTGCTCTCCAGGGCGTTGGTCAGCAAATTGAGCACCACCTGCTTGATCTCTTGCGGATTGATTTCGGCCAGCACCGCCGGACCAGGCTTCAAGGCAATGTTGCGATCGCGATACCGGCCCAGGTGTCCTACCATTTCCACCACTTCGACCACCAGCGTCCGCAAATCGGTCGACGCCCGAATGCTCTCGCCAATTCGCGAAAAATCCACCAGCTTGTGCGTGATTTGCTGGCAGCGGGTCGCTTCGCTGCGGATCATCTTCAAATAGTGCTTCACCACGTCGGCCTGATCGTCCATGGCCTGGGCGTCTTCGGCCCCGCGGAGTCGCATCTCCAGCGATTCGGCGCACAGCGCGATCGAAGCCAGCGGGTTGTTGATTTCGTGCGACACGCCCGCGGCTAAGAAGCCCACGCCGGCCAATCGCTCGCTCCGCACGATCTGCCGCGTGCGTTCCTTCACCTGGCGATCCAGGTCGTCGCGCACGGCCGAAAACCGCGAGGCCGTTTCGTTCAGCACGCCCGCCAGTTCCGCCATTTCGTTCTTGCTGCTCATTTGCACGCGCTGGTGGAACATGCCCGAGGCCAGCTTGCGGGCTGCCTCCACCATGGTTCGCAGGGGGCGAAATACGTTATTGTAGGCCAGCCACACAATCGTGCCCAAGAGGGCCAGCGTGAGCACCAGCGTGGTCCAGGCCAGGCCGATGAACCAGCGATAGGTGGAGCGAACTTCGTTGGTGAAGTCGAGAATGCTCTGATGCAAATAGCTGGGCAATTCGGCCGACAGCAATTGCAACCGGTCCACCTCGCGCTCCAGCCGCGTGTTTTGCACTTTGTCGAACACCCAGTCGTGATCGCGGTCGGCGCGGCGGATGCGCGCCAGCACGGTTTCGAACTCGCTCACCGTTTCAAACTCGCGCTCATGCCCTCCAATCTGTAGCTTGCCGGCCTGCGACTTCAGTTCCAGGTGATAGGCCGCCACGGCCGCTTCCACATTCGAAAGCCGGCGGCGAAAGTCTTCCCGCGCTTCGCGAAAATCGGGACCGCTGTCGGGCTCGTTCATCAACAGCGAATCGCGCCGGCCGTCGTGGATTTCGTTCAACCGCACGGTCGCTACCCGCAGGTCGCTCACCTCGTCGGCCAACTCGGTCGCCAGCCGCAATTCCGAGAACCGCGATAAACTGTTGACCAGGTCGCGGTAGGCATACAAACCGTAAAGGCTGCTGCGAGTGAGCAGAATCAAGATCCCTGCCAACAGCAGGATCATCAGCAGCAGCTTGTTGCGAATGGGCCACTTGGCAAGCACGATGCTTCTCCTTGGCCTACAGTCGACCACGGCGGCGGGAGGGGGGATGTCTCGGCTATTACAGCCAGCAAAAAGACCCTGGGGCGGCGAAGCATAGCGGATATGGGCGAACGGCGAAAGGGCGGTGTGGGGTGTGCTGGTGGCTGGGTGCATACCCTCCCCAAAAGGAACCCTCTTCGTAACGATTCTCTGTTTTGCGGATCGCGGAAGTCGAATCAGCATGGAGGTTTGCTGATTTGAAGTTGCTTTCGGTGGGGTGGCGGCGGAAGCAACCCTTTCCGAACTTTTCAGGGGTTGCGAACGCAATGCCTGGATTACTTCATCGTGTTCGGCCCACGGCACATGGATCATCTCGTTTCGGAAATGACGTCGTACTACCACGAGGAGCGCCTGCATCAGGCGAAGGAAAACAATCTGCTGGCGCCGACCGCCACTCCCCTGACAAGAAACGAAACCGGAAAAAAGAGGAATCGCCGCCCGATGTAATGCCTATATCGCAAATCGAATGCCGTCAGCGGTTGGGCGGACTGCTCAAGCACTACCACCGCAAGGCGGCGTAGCGCGCAGTTGCCGCGGTTCGTTCCACGCCTGGCTTTCGATGGCCGCGCCCCTTCCATGCGTCTCGCCGGCTTCCGGCCGATTCAGGCTCTGCTGCCTGCCGCAACGCTCCACCATTCTTGTCAAACGACGGTGATGATATACGGCACCTCCGTCTCAATCGCTACCGACCTTCCGCCGAATTTGCCGCGATCTACTTATTGCACAGGACGGGATGGGGATGCCCGCTTTTGCGAGCGGGTCCAGGCGATCGACGGGGTTGTGTTGCAGCAGGACTTTCTCCAACTCGTCGACCGTCATGCCATAGGCCTTGGCCGCCTGGGGCAAGCGGGGCTATGAAAGCCAATGGTCGCTCTGAAGCAAACAAAACGTCAGGCCGTTGACCTCATTAGAGAGGGGGGCAACTTCAACTTTCGAATAATCCGCATCGGCAGGAACAGGTGTCGCTGGTCGTCCGAGAGCGGCACGAATCCGTACTTGCGATAGAAGCCAACAGCCGAATCATCAATGGCATCGACCTCCACGGCGCGCACGCCGATTTGCTCAGATATATGATTCGCTCGTTCAACTCCACGATTCCACAATCGAACCCGGAGCGGTCGTGACTCTTAACAAGGCGATGGATCTGCCAGCCTGGCATGGCGCATCACCCAGGGCCAGCGCGTATCGAAGTTATTTTAGTACCAGGACTTGGGCGAGGAA
>CAYUMU010000025.1:0-71722 GCA_964445985.1 uncultured Pirellulales bacterium
CCAAAAGGTACAACGGAGATGTGGGGGATAAAGAGGGCGCTAGCCCAGGGTCGGCTTCCCAGGAAAACTCGGCGACAGGCTTTCCATCTCTGGCGCCCGAACGATAGAAAGTAAGGTGGTGGCTCGTCAGCCACCGACTTTGGCTCATTCCGAAAAAATACCTGGGAGTTGTTTGCATGCCGCTGGTCAAACATGCCGTGTTGTTGCGTTTCAAGCCGGAGGTTACCGCTTCGCAGGCAGCCGAGTTGCTGGCGGCCGTGGGGGGGTTGCAGGCCAAAATCCCCGGCATCGTGGACTTTTCGGGCGGACCCTATTCCAGCCCCGAGGGCTTCAACAAAGGCTTTACCCACGGCTTTGTGATGACCTTTGCAGACGAGCAATCGCGCGACGAGTACCTGCCCCACTCCGAGCACGAGGTGGTCAAACAGCAAATCCTGGCAGCCCTGGACGGCGGCCCCGACGGCGTGGTGGCCTTTGATTGGCTGGTAAGCTAGGGGCGGACCCCAATAACTTAGAAAGTAGGCTGATTGTTCATCAACTACCCTGATATGGATGGACTAGTCAAGGGTCTGAGTCTCGTTTGGCTTTTTAGCCATCAGGCATGGTTGATATTTCAAATTTCTGGAAAGCAGTCGGATGGCGCTACGAGTTACGCCCCGCATTTATCCAACCAAAATGCACACCCGCCCGCGAGGGATCGCGGGCCGAACGAAAAGGACGTCCTTGCTTTGTGGCAGTTGATTTCAACTCGGTTTCCGCGTTTGCTGCGCGGCGGGGCCTCGGGCGCGCGCGCGGCCGCGGGGTTTCTGCCCGCGATTGAAGCCTGGGAGCCCAAGGTGGCAGCGTTCAGCGACGGCGACCTGCACCGCCAGAGCCTGTCGCTGCGTTATCGGGCCAAAAGCGGGGAGCCATTGCGAAAAATGCTGCCCGAGGGCTTTGCCCTGGTTCGCGAGGCGGCCCGCCGCAAGCTGGCAATGCGGCACTTCGACGTCCAAATGATCGGCGGCGCCCTGCTGCTCTTGGGCAACGTGGTCGAAATGCAAACGGGCGAAGGCAAAACGCTGACCGCCACATTGCCGCTGTACCTGCAAGCCCTCAGCGGCCGCGGCGCTCACCTGGCCACGGCCAACGACTACCTGGCCGAACGCGACGCCAACATGATGCGGCCCGTTTATCAGACCTTGGGGCTCACCGTGGGCGTGGTCACGGCCAACATGCAGCCCCCCGATCGCCGCAAAGCCTACGCGGCCGACATCACCTATGGCACCGCCAAAGAAATGGGGTTCGACTTCCTCCGCGATCGCATCCAAATGCGGCAGCAAAACGAAGGCGGCCGCGACATGCTGGGGGCCATGCTCGGCAACGGCGGCAGCCAAAAAAGCGAACTGTTGATGCGAGGTCTGCACTATGGCCTGATTGACGAGGCCGATAGCATTCTCATCGACGAAGCCCGCACGCCGCTGATCATCAGCACGCCCCCTGGCGCTCAAGAAAATGCCGTGGTCGAAGGTTGCCGCTGGGGGGCGGCGGTTGCCAACCGATTCGAGGAAGACCACCACTACGACTATGATCCCGACACCCGCAAGGTGGAACTTACCGCGTCGGGCCGCGAGTTGGTGCGGGCTCTGCGCAAGCCCGGCGAGATCGATGGGCTGACGACCGTGGACCTCTACGAAATCGTCGAGCGAGCGGTCAAGGTGGCGCGCGACTTCACGCTCGACCAGCAGTATGTGATTCGCGACGGCGAAGTGGTGATTGTCGACGAATTCACCGGCCGGTTGGGTGAAGGCCGCAAGTGGCGCGACGGCATCCACCAGGCGATTGAAGCCAAGGAAGGCATCGAGATTTCGCCTCCCACGCGCCAGGCCGCTCGCGTCACCGTGCAAGAACTGTTCACCCGCTACGAACGGCTAGCTGGCATGACCGGCACCGCCGCCAGCGCGGCGGGCGAATTGCGGCGGGTATATCGGTTGCCGATGGCGATTGTGCCGACCCGCAAACCCAACCGCCGCACACGCCTGCCCGACGCGGTTTACGCCCTGGGCGAAGAACGCTGGCAAGCCATTGTGGAAGAGGTTCGCACGTTGCACCAGCAAGGCCGGCCGGTGCTGATTGGCACCCGCAGCATCGATAAATCGGAGTACCTGTCCAAGCGAATGCAGGCCGCCGGTATCCCCCACGAAGTGCTCAATGCCAAAAACCCCAAGACCGAAGCCGTGGTGATCGCCGAAGCCGGCCAGTCGGGGCGCGTGACCATCGCCACCAACATGGCCGGGCGCGGAACCGATATTGTGCTGGGAGCAGGCGTGGCCGACCTGGGCGGCTTGCACGTCATCGCCAGCGAAATGCACGAATCGGCGCGAATCGACCGCCAACTGGCGGGCCGCGCCGGCCGGCAAGGCGACCCTGGCTCGTTCCGTCAATTTCTCTCGCTGGAAGATGAACTGCTAGTCACGGCCTACGGTGAAGCTCGGGTGCAAAAGTGGCGCAAGAACGCTGCCGGCAACCTGGCCCGCTACGCCAAACTCTTCCGCACGGCCCAGCGCCGCATCGAGCGCCGCCACAGCCGCGACCGCCGCAAGTTGCTGTACTTCACCCAACAACGAGCCAAGATGCTGCGCGAACTGGGCCAAGACCCGTACCTCGACGCGCCCGATTAGTCGTAGCAATCGGCACAAGCTGTCCGCGACGAACGTCCACCATGCCAGCGGGGCTCGCGGCTTCCCGACCGGCCCGCCATTTTGCATGCAGCTTAACGCGCCAAGTCGCGGCGTGAATTAGACTCTCTACATGACGAAGCGCGCGCCGGCAGGCATTTCTTCGGTTTGGTCACGATGGATCTCACGCTCGAATTCACACTGCAAAAACTCGCCATCTCGCTCGGGCTGGGGCTGCTCGTGGGGTTGCAGCGCGAGCACGCCGACAGCCAACTGGCCGGCATCCGCACCTTCGCCATCATTGCTCTGCTGGGTTCGGTCAGCGTCTTGCTGGCCATCGAATTGGATAGTGCGTGGATCATTGGCCTGGCCGGCTTGGGTGTTGCCGGCATGCTGATGGTGGGCAACATCATGAAGCTCGACCAGGGCGATGCCAGCCCCGGCATTACCACCGAGGTGGCCGCGCTGCTGATGTTCGGCGTGGGGGCTTACGTTGTTGTGGGACATGCCGAAGTGGCCGTGGTTGTAACCGGCGTGCTCGCCGTACTGCTGCACTTCAAACACAATCTGCACGCTTTCGTGGATCGGATGGGCGAACGCGATGCCCTGGCCGTGATGCAGTTTGTGCTGATCGCACTGGTGATTTTTCCCGTGCTCCCCAACCAGGCGTACGGGCCGTATGGCGTGCTCAATCCGCAAGAAATCTGGCTGATGGTAGTGCTGATCGTCGGCATCAGCCTGGCGGGCTATGTGGCGTTCAAGGTATTGGGCAATCAAGCAGGCACCATTCTGGCAGGCGTGCTGGGAGGACTGATCTCGAGCACGGCCACCACCGTCAGCTATTCACGGCGAACCAGGCATGCCGACGAAATTGCCAGCCATGCCGCGCTGGTGATCATCATTGCTTCCACCATTGCCTTTGCCCGCGTGGTGGGCGAAGTGGCCATTGTTGCTCCGCGGCTCCTCCCGCAAATTGCCCCGCCGCTGGTCGCCATGTTTGTGTGGATGGCCCTGATTTGCGGAGGCTGGTACTTTTTTGGAAGAGGGGAAGCTGGCGAACTGCCCGAACCGAGCAACCCGGCAGAACTCAAGTCGGCCTTAATTTTCGGGGCCATTTACGCGGTGGTGCTGCTGGCGGTCGCGGCGGCCAAAGAATATTTCGGCAACCAGGGCCTGTACGTGGTCGCGGTGGTGTCGGGCCTGACTGACATGGACGCCATCACGCTTTCCACGGCCCGCTTGGCCAGCCAGCAGCAACTCGAAGCGGGCGTCGCCTGGCGGACCATTCTGATTGCCGCCCTGGCAAACCTGGTGTTCAAAGGCGGCATGGTCGCCGTGCTTGGGAGCCGCCGTTTGACCTGGCAAATCGCCATCCTCTTCGGCCTCTCGCTGTTGGGCGGAATTCTGTTGTTAATGCTCTGGCCCACCTAGGGGTAGCCGCGGCGGCATTTCTTGACCAGCCAACCCACTGGCCACTGCCGCGCGTTCCGCTCCCGCCTCGCACAGCCAATCACGGCGCGAGTTCGCCGCGACGTGCCGGTTATCAGGCCGCGGTCGGCGACCGCCGGCCTACAGCAAACGGCGGCCCACGGGTACAATGCTAGACTTAAGCAGTCAACTTGGGGGTGGGCAGTTCTTCATCCGATCCATTCGCCAACCGTAGCCTCGCTCTCTGACCGGCTTGCTGGCGAACTCCGATCCATTTCAGCAAAAGGTACAGCCATGGAACAAGACCCCAACCGCGACGACGCGTTCTCGGAGAAAAACCCTCACGGCGCCGGCGGAGCACCCATTGCCGGCCGCCCAATTGCGCAGCCCATGCCCCCCTACTACGGCTATCCGCCTCCTCCCCGGTCTCGTTCGCGCTGGTTGTGGATCTTGCTGATCATTCTCGTGCCGGTAGCGTTTGTTTATATGCTCATGGCCAACCTGGCCAGCACCTTGGGTCCCCAGAACGACTTGATCGAAGCTCGCTACAACCGTGAGCGTTGGAAGGGTAAGAAAAAAATCGCCGTGATCCACATCGAAGGCACCATTTATGAAACCGAAGGCGGCTTCGTCAAGAAGCAGATCGACCGCATCCGCCAAGACAACGACGTGGTGGGCGTTGTGCTTCGCGTGGATTCGCCCGGCGGAACGGTTTCAGCTAGCGACTTCTTGCTGCACCATCTCAAAGAGCTTCGCCATCGTAGCGAAGATGATCCGCTCCCCCTGGTCGTCAGCATGGGCAGCATGGCCGCCAGCGGAGGCTACTATGTATCCATGGCCGTGGAGGACCAGCCTGACAGTATCTTTGTGGAACCCACCACCTGGACCGGCTCCATCGGCGTGATCATTCCGCACTACAGCATCGAGCCGTGGTCCAAAGACTATATCATGGAGCAATCGATCAAGAGCCACGAGCTCAAAGGCATGGGCAGCATCTTCAAGCCGCTCAGCGATGAAGAGCAAGCCATCTTTCAAGGGCTGGTGGACGACGCTTTTGCCCGGTTCAAGGAAGTGGTGATGTCGGGCCGCCCCGAACTGCGTCCCAAGGCGCCCGGTGGACCCACTCCTCAGTTCGATAAACTGGCCACGGGCCAAATCTTTACGGCCAGGCAGGCACTCGATTCCGACCTGGCCGATAAAGAAGGCTTTATGGACGACGCGATCGCCCGCTGCCTGGAACTGGCCCAAGTGGAAAAAGACGACGCCTACGTGGTGTATTTCAAGAAGCAAGGAAGCCTGTTCGATGGCCTGCTGATGGAAAGCGGCCAACCAACGCTGGACATGAAAATGCTGAACGACCTGGCTACCCCCAAAGCGTTCTTCTTGTGCACCTGGATGCCGGGCCTGGCCAAAGGCAACTAGCCTAGCCCCGAGGCACGGGCGTCCTCGCCCGTGAATTCGCGCCGCCACCACAACAACGGCCGAACCCAAACCCAGTCCCAATCTCCATACACTCTTGGCCGAGGACGGCCAAGATGGAGCTTTCTCCAAGTTGGCAATGCGCGCCGCCGCTCGCTATTCTAAAGCCGTAAACCAGAACAAGTGAGAACGGCAGTTAAGCGAGGGATCGGTCATACAGGCCAATTCTTCTCTCGCACTTCGCTTACTTCCTTTCAGCCGCTCGGCTAAGGACGATACCACCAAATTCTTGCTCGCCGCCAATAGTTTCTTGCTCGTTAACATCTCCGCAAGCCGCGGAGAACTTTAATGCCTCAGCGTCCGTTTGCGGTTTACCCGCGTTAAGGACAAACGCTATGGATTGGTCGCAGGTCAGTCTCGAGGGTCCCGATCCTCATCTACCACCCAACCAGCATTCGTTCCAAGCCAGCAATGCGGCCCAGGTTCGGCTTTCTCAGGTAAAGTACCTCAGTTGCTACCCCGGCCCATTTTTGTGGACCTTGGGGATCCTGATCGTTTGCTCGATCGCCGCCTGGTTTGTGCATTGGTCGTTCGAAATTCCGGCGGTGATTGTGCTGGTGCTGTTCTTGTTTGTGCTCTACCGCAACACGCAGCGGGCCATTTTTGGCGATGTCTGCCCCGGCATCGTCGTCAATCTCGACCCTTGCCTGGTGGCTTTCTCCACCGACTTGCTAACCGATCCGACTCGGCTTCGCCCGGCATTGCAGGTTTACGAGGAACCGCTGCACCGCGCGCTGGGCCGTCCGCCGGTGCTGGGTGAACGCGTCCCGGTAATCACGGTATACGGCACTCTCACCGAGCAAGGATATTGGGCTTGCCTGATGCCGTTCGCGGCCGCTTGTTGCACCAACGACGCCTTTACGTTGCAGCGGTTGCTGCAGAGCATTCCCGCCCAAGAATGGGAACTGCTCACGGCCAAGTTGGCCCGAGCGCCGCGGCCATTGTTTCCCGGTTTGTATCGCGTGATTGTGCCGACAGAGCCGGGGCACGTGGAGTCGAGCCAAACCCGTGAGCTCACGCAACTGCTCGCCATGCGGCTGGCCACGCGCCCCGTGCCGGGCGGCGCGCCCATGCTGGGGAGGGCGGCGGCCTATCTCGAAATGATTTCACTGGCCGAGCCCGACAATGTGTTTGGCGTGATTGGAGCGATGTTGGTGTTTCCGTTCACGCTGCTGGCTTTCTTTTGGTTCCCTGGTCTCCGCACTCCGCCAGCAGCCACCGGCTACGTGGTGGGCATGTTCGCGGTGCTGATCGCGCTGGGGTTGGTGCTCGATAAATTCCATTTCCGTAACTGGGTTGCTGAAACCCTCGTTCCGCAGTCCCAATATCTCAAGGTCGATTTCCGCGCCGTGGCGGCCGCCTTGAGCGTGATTACCGAGCACGACCAAATGGTCGATCCGGCCATTCGCAAACTGGCGGCCCAGGCCAAGGTGTTTGCCAGCTGCGCCGAAGACGCGGCCCCGCTGGGCTAAGCACGGGGGGGCGAAATGGAAGGCTCGGCGAGCGCCGTCGATAGGGCCGATCGTGTCGATTTCGCAACCCGGTTGCATCGGCGGGCCGTTCTGGCAAAATAGCGGCTCGCGCAGCGGGCGTTACGTTCCGGCCGGGGATCCCATTCGGTTTTTCCTCCACGCCGGGCACGGAGCTGGAAGTCTCACGCCCAGCAAAACTTATAACTTTTTTGATAGTCCGTCAGTTGCATGCGAGGAGTTTGACTTATGCCGCGTCCGGTCACGCTGTTCACGGGCCAATGGGCCGATTTGTCGATTGAAGATATGGCCCGCAAGACGCGCGACTTTGGCTACGACGGCATCGAGTTGGCATGCTGGGGAGACCATTTCGAGGTCGATCGGGCGATGGCCGAAGACGGCTACTGCCAGGCCAAGCGCGATTTGCTCGAAAAGCACGAGCTGCAATTGTTCGCCATCAGTGCCCACCTGGTCGGCCAGGCCGTGTGCGACAACATCGACGCCCGGCATAAGTCCATCGTGCCCCCTTACGTGTGGGGCGACGGCGACCCGGCCGGCGTGAACCAGCGAGCCGCCGAAGAGCTTAAAGCCACGGCCCGCGCCGCCCAGAAACTGGGCGTTGAAGTCGTCAACGGCTTCACCGGCAGCAGTATCTGGCACTTGCTCTATTCGTTCCCGCCGGTGCCCCCCTCGATGATCGATGCTGGCTTCGAGCAGTTTGCCGAGCGGTTCCACCCCATTCTCGACGTGTTTGGCGAGTGCGGCGTGAAGTTCGCCCTGGAAGTGCATCCCACCGAAATCGCCTTCGATATCCACACGGCCCAGCGTGCTTTAGACGCGCTCGACAACCGCGAAGAATTCGGCTTCAACTTCGACCCCAGTCACTTGCATTGGCAGGGCGTTGATTCCGTCGAATTCATTCGGGCCTTCCCCGACCGCATCTACCATGTGCATATCAAAGACGCCATTGTGAACCTCAATGGCCGCACCGGCATCCTGGCCAGCCATCTCAACTTTGGCGACCATCGCCGCGGTTGGGACTTCCGTTCGCCCGGTCGTGGCGGCGTGAATTTTGAAGAAATCATCCGTGCCCTGAACGACATCAACTACCAAGGACCGCTGTCGGTGGAGTGGGAAGACTCGGGCATGGATCGCGAGCACGGCGCCCGCGAAGCGGCCGAGTTCGTCCACCAACTCGACTTCACGCCCAGCCAACGCGCTTTCGACGCGGCGTTTAGCGACTAGTGGCTGGTGGCTGGGGTCAGGCTGTCAGCAGTAGGCATTCGATTTTGTGAGGGCATTAATGACAGCCTGCCCCCAGGAATGTTGAGCGACGCCACGCCGTGGCTCGAACCGGTTTGGCCAAATTCGCCTGAGAGGGGCTGGTTGCCGGCAGCGTCTCGTTGATAGTCCACGCCCGACGTGTGGCAACCAGATCCCAGCCACCCCTCGCTGCCGTTGCCCTGCGGGGAGAGTGCATTCCCTTGCCGCTTGGAGAGGAACTGTATGAGCGTGTTGATGCGCTGCGCGCTGCTGCTGGTTGGATCCAACATCTTCATGACGTTTGCCTGGTACGCCCACCTGCGCGATCTGGCCCAAAAGCCGTGGTACGTGGCGGCCCTGATCAGTTGGGGAATCGCCCTGTTTGAGTACCTGATTCAGGTTCCAGCCAACCGCATTGGCTATACCGAGCTTTCGCTAGGGCAACTCAAGATTTTGCAAGAGGTCATCACGCTGAGCGTGTTTGTGCCCTTTGCTATTTTCTATATGAAGCAGCCCCTCCGCTGGGACTTTGCTTGGGCCGGCCTGTGTTTGTGCGGGGCGGTGTACTTCGTGTTCCGCCAAGGCTCCTAGCCAACACCGCGCTCCGGCTCTGGCAACTTGTTAGAATTCGTGGGAACGTACACCCGCACTTTGCCGGCCCACCCCAAGGTTGGGCCGCTGCTTTTGTGAGAAGGATCGTTGCACCATGAAGATGTTCATCGCAGGCGAGTGGGTCGGCAAGCGCGACACAATCGACGTGGCCAGCCCTTACGATGGCTCCATCATCGACACCGTTCCCCAAGGAACGCCCGACGATGTCGACCGGGCCATCGCCGGGTTGGTGGAAGGCGCGGCAATCATGCGGCGGATGTCGGGCTATCAGCGCTTCGAAATCCTTCGCAAAACGGCCGAACTCATGCGCGCCAGGTCCGAGGATCTGGCCCGCACCATCAGTCGCGAAGAAGGCAAGATCATTGCCGAAGGCCGCATCGAAACGGCCCGCGCTGCCGAAACCATCGAGCTCTCTGGCGAGGAAGCCAAACGCATTGGCGGCGAAGTTCTACCGCTCGATGGCGCGGCCGGCGCCGGTCGCCGGCTCGGCTTCACCCTCCGCGTGCCTTGTGGAGTGGTCGCGGCCATTACGCCGTTCAACTTTCCGCTGAACCTGGTCACGCACAAAGTGGGTCCTGCCCTGGCGGCTGGCAACGCGGTGATCATCAAGCCGGCCAGCGACACGCCCCTTTCGGCCCTCAAGCTCGTCGAAATCTTGCTCGAAGCCGGCCTGCCGCCCCAGGCAATCGCCTGCGTGACTGGGCCTGGCGGCAAGTTGGGCGACGCCATTTGCCAGGACGCCCGCGTGCGCAAGATCAGCTTCACCGGCAGCCGCGAGGTGGGCGAGCACATTTGCAAAGTGGCCGGCATCAAAAAGGTAACCATGGAGTTGGGCTCGAATAGCCCCCTGATTGTGATGCCCGACGCCGATCTGAGCAAAGTGGTCAAAGCCACGCTCGCCACCGGCTTTGCCAACGCCGGGCAAACCTGCATTTCGGCGCAGCGGCTGATTGCCCACGGCAGCATTTACGACCAACTGATCGAGCAGTTGGCTCCCCAGGTGTCGGCGCTCTTGGCCGGCGATCCGCTCGACGAGAAGAACCAGATTGGCCCCATGGTGCGCGAGAGCGATGCCAAACGGGTGAACGATTGGATCGAGGAAGCCGTGGGCGCCGGCGCCCGGCTGGTGGTGGGCGGTAGCCGGAAAGGCGCGGTGCTGGGGGCCACGCTCGTGGCGGATGTTCGCCCCGAGATGAAGATCAGTCGCGACGAAGTCTTTGGACCGGCCGTGGGCGTGGCGCGGGCGGAGAATATCGACGAAGCCATTCGCCTGGCCAACGATACGCGCTACGGCCTGAGTGCCGCGATCTTCACGCAAGACATCGATGCGGCCCTGCGGTTCGCGCAAGAGGTGGACTCGGGCAACATCCACATCAACTGGGGCCCGCAATGGCGAGCCGACCTGATGCCCTACGGCGGCCTCAAAGACAGCGGCTTCGGCAAGGAAGGTCCTCGCTACGCCATTCAAGAAATGACCGAAGCCAAAACGGTCGTGATCCATCCCACGTAGGTCAGCTCTTGCCAAGAGCGACCCGATCAGCGGGCAGCCGCAGCGAAGCCGCGCCGTCATTGGCTAGCCAGCGCGGCAGTGGAACGCGGGCGGCATTCGGGCTTGTTGCGGTAGCCGCAGCGTTTTGCTTCCACCTCCAACGGTCCATGACGGCGCGGATTCGCTACGGAGCGCCGTTGATTAGGCCCGTCTCGGCGAGACTGGGCCAATGGCCACCCTTATGCCAGGGCGTCGGGTTCGTCGAAGGGATTGCGTCCTCGCGGCAAGAATTTACACAGCAAGATGCCGCCGCCGTAGAGGATCGTGAGCGGCACGGCCATCAGCAGCATGCTGTAAGGATCGGCGGGGGTGAGGAACATCGAAATGATGAAGATCACCAGCACCGAGATCCGCCACTTCGACGTATACATTTGCACGTTGAACACGCCGATCCGTTCCAAAAATACCATCACGACCGGCAACTGGAACGCGATCCCAAAGCCGACGGGCAAGAACATCGCGAACCCAAACCACTCGCTGATGCGGATATCGGGATCGACATCCATCCAGTCGTTGAACATGAGCAGGAACTCGAGCACCGGCTGGAACACAAAGAAGAACGCCAGCGCCACGCCCCCCAAGAACAGCGCCACGCTAATGGGCAAGAACATGTAAATGTAGCGGCGTTCGTGGGGATAAAGGCCAGCCGCCACGAAGTTCCACATCTGGTAGAACACCCACGGCGAAGCCAGCACAAAGGCCAGGATCACCGCCGCCTTGATATAGATGTAGAACATCTCTTGCGCGCTCAAGCTGCGCAGCGAGGTGCGTGGGTCGTCGTCCACCGACTTCCATTGAATGAGCGGCAGCATGCTGGCCCTGCGCACGCCGGTGGAAACGGTGAGCGGAAACGCCGCCCCCAGCAAACCGCGGTTAAAGTCGAGCGTGCTCATGCTTTCTTTGCGGGCCGAGAGTGCCAGATACTTGTCGTACTGCGCCTGGCGGCGCTTGTCGCCTTCGGTGAGCACAAAGCTGGGAGGGCTGTTGGCGATGACCGCGTAGTCCTCCGCATGAAAGAAATCTTTGTTCCCCAGCACTTTGAGCACGGCGGCCGCCAACTTCTGGCGATCTTCCTCAGGCATGGGCGGCGGGGCCGGATCTTGCTTGGGATCGCCATATTTCTTCACCAGCTCCCGGCCCTCTTCGTCGAGCAGCGACCAGACTCGTTTGGCCGGGCTAGGGCCTTCCTGTTCCTGTTCCGTATATAGCTCGGTGGCAAAACGGTTGGGGTGGAGGATATCGACCGAGCTCAGGATCGGCAGTTGCAGTTCCGAGAATTGCTCGGGGAACTCTTTGCGCAACTCGCCGAACACGTTGCGGGGATCGATGAACACCAGACCCGGCAACATGCGGTCCAGCATGATCGCCTGCTGGACCTCGTCCAAGGGGGGCGTGGGCACGCCTTCGGCCTTGAGGACGTCGAGCTTTTCGGTGATGTAGCGGGTGGAGCGGGTGAGGTAGAATTCTTGCAGCGCCGTTTCGAGGGGACTTTTGATGTAGTCCACCAGCGTGCTGGCCATGTCGATCGGCGGCAGCGCCACCACGAACCCCAGCACCAATCCGTAGATGGCCTTGATCAGGCAGCGGCGCAACTCTTCGAGATGCTCCCCGAAGGTCATCGTCGAAGATTCAAACAGGTCTTTGTCTTTAGACGCGAGAGGGGACATGAGCGCTGGTCGAGGGGGGATTCACGGTGGGTTTGGCACGGGCTGACCGCGACCACGCGGCGGTTCAAGTTGCGAGGCCCCTCTTTGACCAAGGGCCGGTCCTGGAGCGCTGGGCCAATTCAATTGCAGCCCCACACGAGAGAGCCGCCCCCCATCACGCTTCGCAACAATCCCACCAGCATAAGCGAATGGGGGCTGTTTGCAAGCGAAGAGAAACGAGCGCGTGAAGGGAGTTGGGGAAGCGGGTTTGCCCAGCCCGATCACACGCTGACGAACTTAACGGTTAGCACGCTTAGGGTACGCAGCCTGCGGCGCGCCACGTGCGCCGCCGAACAAAATCGACGCTCAAGCGGGGGGCACCCGTGCTTACGTTGTTGGCCCGGAAAAGGGGCACCATCAAACGATCGGCCGCGCGGGTGGTACGCACGGGGTGCGATCCCCTACGGCTCCGTTGGCGATTTCGCCATCACCAGGCGGCGGCCGTGGTTTTGGTATTCCACGTGCGACATGAAGCACCGCATGAGGGCAATGCCGCGGCCCGAGCAGGCTTCCAGGTTTTCTTCCTCGGTGCAGTCGGGCACGTCCTCGGGATCGAAACCGGGGCCTTCGTCTTCGATCTCGATCTCAAATCGCCCGCTGGTGGTCGTGCAGCGAACGTGGACATGTTTGTTGCGATCGTACTTGTTGCCATGCTTGATGGCGTTGATCAGGCCTTCTTCCAACGCCAGATGCACGGCGAATCGATCCGAGTCGTCCCAAGCGTCGGCCTGGAGCCGCTGCATGATCTGGTCGAGCAGCCGCCGGGCCGTTTCGGTGCAACTGGGGAACAACTCGTTCAATACCCAAGGGCCGCTGGGCAATCCGTGCGAAGCCGGCAACGAGGCCGATTCGCGGCAGGCAGGATGCACTTCTGACGAACCATCGCCCCCCGCGGCGGGTCGAACGCCATCGGCAACCGGCCGGGCATGGGGAGCGGGAACGGGGCCAGCGAGACCGGGAGCAGTGCCACCGGCCGGGCCGTGGGCGCCGTTCTTGATGGCGCCGTTGATGGCGGGTTCGGCAAGCTCACTGGCTGGGTACGGCGGTTGGTGGGAACCATTGGCCGTGGGCTGGAGCGCTGCCGAAGCAGGGCGCGGAGTGAGAGCGCTAGAAGGTGATTGAGGTCGCTCGGGCGAAAGGCTCATGCTCAACTCGCTAGAGATATGGAGATTCGCTCAACTGGCTAGAGCGGCGAGACCCTCGGCTTCATCCTGCTTGATCTGGAATACCTTGTTCAACTGGGTGATCGTGAAGACGTCGTAGATTACAGGGCGGATGTTGCTCAGCACAAGCAGTCCTCCGTTCTTCTTAATCTTCTTTTCCAGGCTTATTAACCGACCCAACACGCCGCTGGAAAGAAACTCCACATTGGCAAAGTTGAGCAGCAATTTAGTGCAACTCCCTTCTTCCACCAATCGCGAAAGCTCCTGCCCGATCTCCTGAATGTTGGCTTCGTCCAGAATTCGCCGATCGATGAACCGCACCACGGTAACGTCGTCAACACGCGATACTTCTAATCGCCTGTGTCCAGACATGGGGGGCGGCTCCTGAATAACGAGAGAAACGAACTGCAAAATACGTTGGAAAAGTGCAGTGATGGGGTTGCTAGCAGGGTGAGCTAAAGCAGTTCGATGTGAGCCCTGCGGTCGTGCCATTTGAGCCCCCGCCAATGAACGCTGGGGACTCGCCAAAACGAACTCCGCGGAATCGCAAAGCACGTACATTATATCGTAATCGCTTCAACACCTTTGTCAATACAGGATGAGGACTTAGGACGCGTAGCGGGCTGTCGCGACCACGCCCAACGGGGGGGTGGATCAGGCGGCATTTCGCCGCGCGACCACCTTGAGCCGGGCCGGCGTTTCCTCGGCGGGGGTGCGTCCCCCGTCTGCCTTGGTCTTGCGCTCATTGGCCAGCAGGAATTTGAGCATGGCGACCTGCCGCCGCTGCTCTTCCAGTTCTTCTTCCATTTTGAGCAGGCTGGCGACGAAGGTTTGCGGCAACTCGAGGCTCGACCAGATCTGCCCACAGGCGGTGCAGTAGTTTTTGCGGGCGAAGCCCTCGGTGGGGTCGCCCGGGCGAACAGTTTGGGATAGTTGAGAATCTTCGGTTAGTTGGGGCATGGGCGCGGTTACGGCGCGCGCAGAACATCCAGGACACCAGCGCAGGGTGTGGCGATCCGTCATCAGGCGATTCCTCAAAGGCAATGGCCGGCTAGCTTTGGGGTTCGAGGGGGAGCAGGTTCCGGCAACTTCTTTGTGCCTGGGAAGTTGCCTGGCCACCGGGGTGCGGATGCCCGATGCCTGCTCGCTCGGCGTGCTAGCGGCCAACTGGGTCGAAAACATACTGCCCGCCGGCTTTTTGGGGGCGCGGGCGGGTTCCTCCGAACACTGCTGCGCCCTTCCTCACCGGGTCGCCCCATTTCGCTGGTCTGGGTTGACTGGGAAGATTCTGCTCGGGCTCATCGCGCGGGTGCCGCCGCAACTGGTGCGGGGGGTAATTGGCGCGGGCCAACGTGTATTAGGGGGTGCATCCCTTAAGATCGGAAGCCGGTTGGGGGGCACTTCAACCCAAGTGGGCGGCAGTGCCAGGCTGTGCATTTTACCTGGACGGCCTGATTGCCCTAGGTTTCGTCAGGTTGGGGCCGAGGCTCGTGACCGGGCTTGGGCTGGGTTAGGCCCTTGCTCGTTAACATCTCTGCAAGCCGCGGAGAACTTTAATGCCTCAGCGTTTGTTTGCGGTTTATCCGCGTTAAGATGTAGCAATGCACTGGGGCATGGGAGCTGGTCAATCGCCGTCGTCTGCTTCTATGTCCATTTGCAGCCACATGTCTACGCGAATGATTGGAGACCATCATGTATCGCGCGGCAGTAATTGTGATCGTGATCGCCGTGGGCATTTCGGGGGACGCAATTGGCGGACCTCCAAGCCAGATCGTTCCCGAGCTGCCAGCAGGTGGTGCGGCGCAAGGGAGCAAAGAAGTCGAGGCGGCCGTGGCTGCGATCGAGCGGTTGGGAGGGCAAGTCTCCCGCGATCTGACCGTTGCCGGTCGGCCCGTAATTGCTGTTTCACTGCGGGCCACTCAAGCAACGAATGATGATCTGGTGCATTTGCTACCGCTGTCCGATCTGCGGGGGTTGGATTTGCCAGCGACGGTCACCGAAGACGGACTGGCGCGGCTGACTAGATTGCCGAAGCTGCAGACGCTCGATCTTTCTTACACGGGGGTTAACGATGCGGGCTTGAAACATCTAGCGGGGATGCGGCAGTTGCAGACGCTCAACCTGCGCTCGAACTATGTTGGAACGGAGAATCCTTTTGGCGAACAAAATCCTGATCGATTAATTTCTGACGCGGGCTTGAAGCACTTGCAGGGACTGAGCGAGTTGAAGGTGTTGATTTTGAGCGGCACGCCGATCAGCGATGCGGGACTCAAGCATTTGCGATCGATGAAGTCGCTACAGATTTTGGAACTCCGTTCGACGGAAATTTCCGATGTGGGCTTAGTGCATCTGGCCGAGTTGCCCGCGCTGGAGCAACTCGATTTGTCGTCCACATCGGTCACCCCTGCGGGGCTCGCGCCGCTGCGGGCGAACCGGCGTTTGCGGTCGCTCAAGCTGGATTATACGGCTAACGATGATGAGAGTTTGAAAAGCCTGGCGGGACTTGTGGAACTGCGCAACCTCGACTTGAGCCGCACCGCCGTCACCGATGCTGGCCTGAGGGAGCTACGGCGGTTGATCAACCTGGAGCAACTCGACCTGTCGTTCACCGAGGTAACCAGCGCTGGCCTGGAGGAGATTGGTCACTTGCGGCGGCTGAAGGAGCTGTACCTGTACGATTGCGATATCACCGATGCGGGGCTGGAGCACTTGCAGGGGATGACGAAACTGGAAAGCCTGAGCTTGAGTTGCGGCAGGGTCCAGATTACCGGGACGGGGCTGCGGCACTTGCAAGCGATGCGCGAAATGCGAAACCTCACGATAGATGATGCGGATTTGACCGGCCATGCGTTGCAGCATTTGGAAAACATGACGCAGTTAAAGTCGCTTTCACTGTTTGGTTCGCGGCTGGACGATGACGGTTTGGAATCACTGGCAGACCTGGTTCATCTGGAGAAATTGAATCTGAAGAGAACACGGATTAGCGATGAGGGGGTGAAGCATCTTGGCAAGCTATTGCAACTGCGCGAGTTGGACGTGTCGCTCAACAACCTCGGGGATGCCAGCGCCGAGGTGTTGGCGAAATTGACGAGGCTGGAGACGCTGAACTTGTGGGAAACCCAACTGAGTGACCGCGGGCTAAGGCATTTGGCGGCGTTGACGGAGTTGAGAGACCTCAGTGTGAACGAGACCCGGATCACCGACGCCGGGCTGGAAAGCGTGCGGGGGATGTTGAAGTTGAACAAGCTGAGGCTGGGCAAAACTGAGGTTGGTGATGCCGGGTTGATGCACTTGCGCGGTTTGAAGGACTTGCGATGGGTGAATTTGCACCGCACGCGGGTTACACCAGAGGGAGTGAGGGCGTTGCAGGAGGCGCTTCCCGAGGCTTTCGTGCTGGATTGATGGGCGGCGCGCGTGGCTGGGGGCTGGTTGCCGCTCGCTCGCCCCTTGGCTGCCAACAAGTCGCCGCTGGCGACCAGCCCCCAGGCGAACCTGTGTTTTTCTGGGGGCAGGCTGTCGGCCGCGCTTTGGGGGTACTCGCGGTTGAATGGCTGACAGCCTGACCCCAGCCACGCCCGTTCGCTTGCGTGCGACCATTCGCACCGCTTATCCTAACCCCCGATGATCCTGGGATTGTTCTTGTCGGCGGTGCGCATGGGCTGCGTAGCGATTGGCTGGGGCAGGCGAGCTATCGAATCGATCCTTTATGACCGCAACGGCATTCATCCAGCGTTGGCAGAACTCGGGCGGGGCGGAACTGGCCAACTCCCAGTCTTTTCTGAAAGAATTATGCACGCTGCTCGACGTGCCCCAGCCCGACCCGACCGAGGCCGACGAGGATCGCAACGCGTACGTGTTCGAGAAGGCCGTGCTGTTTAACAATGGCGACGGCACCACCAGCGCGGGCCGCGTCGATCTGTACCGGCAAGGCTGTTACGTGCTGGAATCGAAGCAGGGCGTCGAACGCAAAGCGGCCGAGCAGGCCGAACTGCTGGCCACCAAGAGCAAGCAGAAGAAAATTCGCTCGGGAACGGCTTCGCGCGGCACGCCGGGGTGGGAACAGGCCATGACCAAAGCCCGGCAGCAGGTCCGGCGGTACGCCGAAGCCTTGCCGGGCGAGTGGCCGCCGTTCCTGATCGTGGCCGATGTGGGCTATTGCTTCGATCTGTATGCCGACTTTGCCCAAGCCGGCAAAAACTACATTCCCTTTCCCGATCCGCAAAGCTACCGCATCTATCTGGCCGATCTGGAAGACGAGCAGGTTCGGCAGATGCTGCGGGCCATCTGGCTCGATCCGCTCAGTCTCGATCCTAGCCGGCGCAGCGCCAAGGTCACCCGCGATGTGGCCCAGCGGTTGGCCAGGTTGGCCAAGAGCCTGGAACCGGTTCACACGGCCGAGGTGGTGGCGCAGTTCCTCATGCGCTGCCTGTTCACCATGTTTGCCGAAGACGTGGAAATCGGCGGGCTCAAGAAGGGCGACTTCACAAAGTTTCTTAGCGGGCGGCGGGGCAAGCTGGCCACCTTCGTGCCCATGCTGCAACAGCTTTGGCAAGACATGAACACCGGCGGCTTCTCGGTGATCTTGGAAGGCCAGATCATGCAGTTCAACGGGGGGCTGTTTGAAGATTGCACGGCCCTGCCGGTGAGCGAGGATCAACTGGAACTGTTGATCGAAGCGGCCGAAGCCCGCTGGACCGACGTGGAGCCGGCCATCTTTGGCACGCTGCTGGAACGGGCGCTCGACCCGGTGGAGCGGCACAAGCTGGGCGCGCATTACACGCCGAGGGCTTACGTGGAACGGCTGGTGATGCCCACCATTATCGAGCCGCTCCGCGAGCAGTGGGATACGGTGTATGCCACGGCGGTGCTGCAATACGAGGCGGGCCAGATTAGCGATGCCGTGAAGAGCGTGCGGCAGTTTCATGAGCAGTTGTGCGAAACGCGGGTGCTCGATCCGGCCTGCGGCAGCGGCAACTTTTTGTACGTGGCCTTGGAATTGATGAAGCGGCTGGAGGGCGAAGTCCTCAAGGCCCTCCGCGACTTTGGCGACCGGCAAACCGTGCTGCTGACGATCGACCCGCACCAGTTTCTGGGCATGGAAGTCAACCCTCGGGCGGCGGCGATCACCGACCTGGTGCTGTGGATTGGCTACCTGCAATGGCACGTGCGCTCGCGGGGCGGCGACGATCTGCGCGAGCCGATCATTCGCAAGTTCCACAATATTGAATGCCGCGACGCCGTGCTGGCCTGGGACCGCGTGGAACCGGTGGCGGACGAAGCGGGCAACCCCGTCACCCGCTGGGATGGCCGCACCACGAAAACGCACCCGGTAACCGGGGAAGAAGTGCCCGACGAAACGGCGCGGGTGCAGGAGCTGCGGTATGTGAACCCCAGAAAAGCGGAGTGGCCGCAGGCGGATTATATCGTGGGCAATCCGCCGTTTGTGGGCGACAAGATGATGAAGACGGCAATGGGGTATGGGTATGTAAATACACTTCGCTCGACGTACAAGGAACTAGGTGGTTCCGCAGATTATGTGATGTATTGGTGGAACAATGCAGCCGAAAACGTTTTGGGAGGAATATCTCGCCGATTTGGATTCATTGCGACTAATAGTCTAAAGCAGAATTACAATCGCCGTACCATCGCGCGACATATGGCAGCTAAGCCACCGCTGTCTTTATTCTACGCAATTCCAGATCATCCATGGGTGGATTCAACCGATGGCGCGGATGTCCGGATTTCTTTGACCGTAGCTGTTTCCGGCAGTTCAAGTGGTCGACTGCTTTGCGTCGAAAGTGAACGCCGCGATAGAGAGATGCCTGAGCTTACATTTCGAGAAACGAGCGGACGGATCGGCCCTGACTTGACCATTGGAGCGGATGTAGCAGGGGCGGTCGTCTTAAGAGCGAACACAGATGTATCATGCCCGGGTGTTAAACTATTCGGTCAGGGGTTCGTCGTGTCACCATTCGAGGCAGAACAATTAGGTCTGAGAGAGATTCCGAGCGCCGAAAAATATATTCGACCATATCTCATCGCTCGCGAATTTACGCAGACCGGCAAAGGAAGATTCGTCTTGGATTTCCTTGGACTTGATTCTCAGGAATTGCGCGAGCGTTTCCCTGCATGCTACCAGTGGCTCTTGGATCGCGTTAAACCGGAAAGGGATCAAAATAACCGTGCTTCCTACCGCAAATGGTGGTGGCTATTCGGCGAACCGCGTAAGAAATTCCGCAAGTCTTTTTTAGGCATCAAGCGGCAAATTGTGACGGCGGAGACATCGAAGCATCGGATGTTTACTTTCGTACCTATTGAAACCGTTGCCGAGGGAACGCTAGTCATAGTTGCACTTGACGACGCCTATTTCCTCGGCGTGTTATCGAGCCGCATTCATGTCGTCTGGGCACTTGCCACCGGCGGTCGTTTAGGCGTCGGGAACGACCCTCGATACAACAAAACCCGCTGCTTTGAAACCTTCCCCTTCCCCGATCCTGACGAAGCTCTCAAAGCCCGCATCCGTTCCCTGGGCGAGCAGCTTGACGCCCATCGCAAGCGTCAGCAGGAGCTTTATCCCACGCTCACCATGACGGGCATGTACAACGTGCTGGAAAAGTTGCGCGCGGGCGAGGCGCTCTCCGCCAAGGAGAAGGTGATCCATGAGCAGGGTTTGGTGTCGGTGCTCAAGCAAATTCATGACGATTTGGACGCGGCGGTGGCGGCCGCTTATGGCTGGCCGGTGGATTTGAGCGACGAGGAGATTTTGCAGCGGTTGGTGGATTTGAATGCGGAGCGGGCGGCGGAGGAAGCCCGCGGGGTGGTGCGGTGGCTGCGGCCGGAGTTTCAGAACCCGGCGCGGAGCGGAGCGGGAGCGACGCAGAAGAAGCTGGCGATGGAAGATGATTTGGCAATGGAAGATGGGCCGGCGGTGGCCGCCGTGGCCGTGAAGGTGGAGAAGCAGCCGTGGCCGGCGTCGGTGACGGAGCGGTTTACGGCCGTGCGAACCGCCCTGGCCCAACAGGCAGCGCCCGCGACCGCGGCCGACATGGCCAAGCACTTTAAGGGAGGCCGGGTCAAGTCGGTGGAGGAGTTGCTCGACCTGATGGTCAGCATTGGGCAAGCCCGCCAGACAGACGATGGTCGATACGTGGCGTGAGGGGTGGGGCTTCTGGGGGCCAGTTGTGGGCTGCGGTGGATCGAGATGGCTGGCTGTGGTGGCCACAACTTGACCCCAGCCACGCGCGCCGTTAGCCGGTTGGCAGTGAGTACGATGTCGCTCGTGCAGCGGGCATGGCCGGGGCGGTGGAGCGATTGAGCAGGGCAATTCTTTTTCGCACGTGGGCGATGATGATTCCATGCACCGCAATGGCGACGCCCAGGGCCAGCAGGTGGTTTGAGAGGTGGCTTCCGGCCGCGGTCGAAACGACATACGTGCCGAGCAGGCCGACCGGCAGAAAGATGGTGATGCTGGTGAGCAAGCCGGGGTTGTATTGCCGTTTGAGGATGGCGGGGATGATATGCCCCAGGGCGTTGAGCATGGGCAGGTAGAAGGCGATCAGCCCTAGCGAAAGATCGACGAAGCAGGCCAGGTACAGGGCGACGAGGTCGAGCCCCCAGACCAGGAGCGAATTGATCCAGAACGTGGCGATGGGCGTGAGGACGTCGCGGCCTTCGCCGATCGTGTTGTTGACCCAGAGGCGAAAGCGGTCGCGATCGTGCTCTTCAAATTGATGCAACATATAGATCGGCAGTTGCAAGAACACGAGCCCTAGCGGCCAGCCGGCAAAGTGGAACACCAGGGGCGAAAGGAGCGCGAGAAAGCCGGCGGCAAACAGCGAGGCATACGGCCACTGCCACTTTTCGACCAGCCAATTCAACGTGCGTGCCGACATGAGCTCTGTCCTTTTACTTACGATGTCATGGGCGGTGAATGTCGCCCGCCGCTTCTGGTGTAATCTAGGTCGTAAATAGGCAGACGGGGGGCAGGGATTGCTGGGGCATGGGGTGGCCTAATCGCGGCACGATCGTCATAACCGATCCCCGCCGGAGGCACTAGTTTCTTGCTCGTTATCATCTCTGCAAGCTGCAGAGAACATTAATGCCTCCCGCGTCCGTTTGCGGTTTACCCGCGTTAAGACATTGCCAGCACAAGCGAGACCCGAGGGCGAGCAACCACCCCACGTTTGCTGTTCCAGGCTGTTTGGCCAGATTCGTCTGGGGGCAAGTTGTGGGCTGCGGTCGTGGGAGATGGCTTGCCGTGTTGGCCACAACTTGACCCCCAGCCACACGCCGGGCAGGGTGGCGCCTGAGCCTGTGGCGAAGGGCGTGGTTGACTCGCTCGAACGGCTCGCGATGGGACTAGCACCGCGAGCGCTTCGCATCAAAGTAGGGTGCGCAGCCGCGGCGGTTGGGTGATCCTCCACCCGAAAGGTACGCACGGGGTGCGGACCCTACCGCCAGCTTCTACCTGGAGATGACCGGGAGTTCCAAGCCGGGTGGCGTGCCGCGCGGGCTGGGTTTCGTAGGCAGGTATTCGCCGAGAATTTCTTCCGCCGAGCGGGGGTTGTTGTACTGGCCAAAGTCGTTGAACCAGAACCGCTTCATCAGGCGGTAAGCCCAGCTTTTTTCGGGGATGCACACGGCGGGGTTGTCTTGGCTGGGGCGGGGCGTCATGGCGCGGAGTTCCACCATGGCCTGTTGGCGGGCCGTGCTGTCGGTGGCGCCGTGCTTTTCCATCAGGGCCGCCAGCAGGTCGGGCCGTTCCAATACCACGCAGCCTCGCGTGGCCCCGGCCGCCAACTCGCGGAAGTCTTGCAAGAAGGTTGATTCGGTGATGGCCCGCACGGGGCCGCGCTCGTCGTAGATGGATTCTTTGGTGAACTGCACGATGGGGCAGGGTTCGATATCGCCCCAGGGGCTGATGTGGTGGCTGATGCCGGTGACCGCCGGGCAGAGGGCCTGGCCGCGTCCGTCGTAGTAGGCGTCGACAATCGCGATCGGCTTTTTGGCCCTCATGGTGACGACGAAATTGCGGACTTGGAGCTGTTGCTCGGGCGTGAGGGCCAGCTCGGGGCGGGCGTCGGGACCGACGGGGCGATAGGTGTGGAACCAGCTGTACATCACGCCCATCTCGATCAGATTGTCGAGCCACTTTTCGCAGAGCAGGTCGTCGAAGTTGGTCTGGCACAGGCTGGTGCAAACGCCGGTGAGCAGTTTGTGCTTGAGGCAGTTTTGGAGGCCTTCCATGGTTTTACTCAGCACCTCGGGCCGGCCGCGGCGTTCGTCGCTGACGATTTCGGAGCCTTCCACGCTGACCAGCGGGGTGGCGTTGCCAATGCGGCGAAGCTCTTTGGCGACTTCGTCGGTGATGAAGTGGCCGTTGGTGAAGATCTGGAAGTAGCAGTCGCGATGGCGGTCGAGGATTTCGAGCAGCTCGGAATGCATGAACGGTTCGCCGCCGAGCAGGCCGAAGAACACGTTGCCTTGCTGTTTGGCTTCGTTGATCAGCCGATCCATGGCCGGCACGTCGATCTTGTGCTGTTTGGCGGCCACATCGACCCAGCAGCCCTGGCAGCGGAGATTGCAGCTATTGATGATCGAGACGTAGAGAAACGGCGGGAAGTATTGCCCTCGCTTGAGGCGCCGCTTGTGCTTTTGCACGCTGCGGATGCCTTTGAATCCCATGCGCCAAAGGAACTTCCAAACCAACCGTTTGTCGGTTTCCAGCAAGACTCGTTTGGCCATCCGCAGGTACATGGCGACTTTCTTCCGAGAACCCGCCACCCAGCGATGGGCGGCAAGATGTTTCTAAGAGGCAAGACAATTTTGGACGGAGGGCACGGCGGGCGAGGGGGGGCGAGGTCAACCCTCGGCTATCGGCCAACTTTGTGAAGGCGTTGCGGCTTTTGCAGCATGGTTTGAATCAGGTAGCCGATCCCGCCCCGGCGCATGTCGCCGACCCCACACGGTTTGCGGGGGGGAACGACTGCTTTAGTTTAGCAGCCGCCGCGGGCAGAGGCGAGTTCTCTGATTGGGTTCTGGGGGGTGAGCAACCACGTTGGGGGGGCGGCGGACCTGACCGGGTGGCGCGGTTATTTCTCAAGATTCGGCGGCCTGAGCCGGCGGGCTGCCGATTTTCGAGCTACATTTCCCTCGGACAAATATCGAAGGGCCAGGGCATTGACGTCGCGGGTTGGGTTCTGCCGATCGCTAGGGTGGGCTGAATTCAGGGGTAGCAATGTCAACGGCCGGCTTCGCCGCCTTCAGATTTCAGGCTCATGCGTTACGACGGCCACAACTCATTGCTCACCGAAGGCGGACGCCGTCCGAGCGATCCCGCGGCCGAACTGCCACCAGCGGCGGCTGAGGAAACCACTCCAAACGATGGCTCGCGCGGCAGTGATCGCCGCGGTTCGCGACGTTTCTCGGCGCCTTCGGAGCGGCGCGAGGCCCGACTGCGTTCGGGCGATTGCGATACCGCGGTTCAGTTGCTGGATGAATCGGCGACGGGCTTTGCGGTGCTGTGCGACCAGCACCCTGGAGTGTTTGAACGCGAAACCGTGTGGTTGCAAACGGTTTCTGGCTGGGAAACCGCGATCGTGGTTTCGATTGGCGCCGACCCCGCCGGGGTGCGGATCGGGTTGCGCCGGGCCGCGGAAAAACCGCGATCGGGGCCGAAGGAGGCCAAGGCCAAGAAACTGGCGGGGCCTCCCCGTAATCGTCTGCGGATTGTGGTCGGTTTGACGCTGGTGTTCACGTTGATTGCCGTTCCGCTGGTGCGATCATCGCTGCTCGACCCGCTGCGGGTGGCCACCTTTTTCTCTGGCAACGCCGGCTCGCCCGATGGGGCGCCGCTGCCCGAACGCCAGCTTCCTCAAGACGCCAGCGTGGAAGAGGTGCTGCGGCAGCTTGGTCCGCGGGTGTTTTCCAAAGCCGAAGTCCAGCGGGTGCTGAAGATTTCGGCGCACCAGGCCAACAAGCTGCAAGCGATTGTTAGTAACTGCAACCATGCGGTGAACATGGCGGTGTTGGGCGGGTCTTCGAGCGAAACCATGTTGCAGCTCAAGAAAGAGCAGCTCAAGAAAGAGTCGTACAAGCGGGCTGTCGATATCCTCACGCAGGAGCAGCGGCGAGTTTGGATGGAGCTGGTTCGCCATTTGCAACAGCGGGAGGGTGGCAACCTGTGGCGGACCGAAGCGCACGAGGCCGCGACCGAACGCACGGCGTTCGATTAGACCTGGCCGGCCCCCCCACGGCGCTGCCATCTTGGCACGCCGCGGAGAGCGAAGGTAGGCGATCCGTGGAAGCCGGTTTGCGGTTTGCTCCCGGCTTCTTGGCAGCGCTTGGCGGGATTGACGCCTGTGCCGGATGTGCCCTCTGGAAAGAGGGCGGGAAGCGGTTTCCGCCGGCCGGGCGGGGGCTTGCGAGTGATTCTCCGGTGTGCAGCTTGACGATTTAATCGTTGGTAGACATGCTACAAGCTGCGATTTCGAACGCGACACGCCCGCCCCCGATCGGTGTCGTTTTTTCCCGGCAGCGTCTTTTTCAAGACTCTCAGCTTCGTTCCCAGCGGTTTTCCCTTGAGGCCGTATGATCCCAACGCCTGTGCGGTTGCGCCCTGCGAGGGCGTGGTGGATGGTGCCGTGTGGGGCGATTTGGTGTTTGGCCATTGGCGCGGGGCTGGATTTGGCGGCTGGCGAGCAAGCCAGGGAAGATACGCCCTGCGGCGTATTTCTTTCTGAAGGCATCGACGAAGGTGCTGACGACGCCCGACGGTTGCGGGAACTGGCGGAAGATTTGGTTCATTCGCCCCGGGCGAACGATCGCGAATCGCGGGGCGCTGGATTTAGGGGGGCTGGATTTAATCGTGCTGCCGATTGGCCGCCGCCCCCCACGCCCGAGGCGACGATTCGGCGGGTAGGCGAGCAATTTTTTACGCCGCTGCCGCTGGACACGTACCGCTTGCCGGGGGAGTTCGAGCGTCAGCAGGGGTTGCTGCTGGCTTGCCGCGAGTTGCTGGCGGAGGAACCGGGCCTGTTTGCCGAGATTGTGCGTGAGACGGCGGGCCGGTTGCCGGTGGTGGTGCTGGTTTCGGACCCCGAAGAGCATCGTTTGGCGCGGGGCGTGCTGGCGCGAGCCCAGGTGCGGGGCAATCACGTGAAATACCTGACCGTGGTTCACGACACAATGTGGTCTCGCGATTACGGCCCTTTTGTGGTGCGGCACGCGGACGGGTCGGCGGCGGTGGTCGATGCGGAGTATGATTTTACCCGCACCAGCGACGACCTGGTGCCGGCCGAGATTGCCCGGCATTTGCAGCTGCCGCTGGTGCAAGTCGCCATGCGAATCGAAGGGGGCAACCTGCTGAGCAACGGCCGAGGGCTGTGCATTGCCACGACGGAGTTGGTCGATATCAACTCCGACCGAGGGCTCGGCGAAGACGCGGTATGCGAAGTGCTCCGCTCGTGTTTTGGCGCTAAGGAAACCGTGCTGCTGGAACCGCTGGCCGGCGAAATGACGGGGCACGTGGATATGTTCGCGGCGTTTACCGATGCCGACACCGTGGTGGTGGGGTCGATGCTCCCCGAAGAAGACGCCGAGAACGCGGCGATTTTGGATCGCAATGCGGAACGGTTGGCTCGGGTGCGCACCGCGCGGGGTCCGCTGCGGGTGGTGCGGATACCCATGCCGCCGCATGGCGACGGCGTATGGCGAACCTACACCAACGTGATCTTTGCCAACGGGCTGTTGCTGGTGCCGGTTTACCCTGGCCTGGACGAAGCGGGCCGCCGCCGGGCGATTCAAGCCTACGCTCGCCTGCTGCCGGGCTGGAAGATCGTGGGCCTCGACGCGCGGACGATCTGCGAATTGGGGGGCGCCTTGCACTGCATTTCGATGAACCTGGGTCCGGCTCCGCCGCCTGCCCAAGACCGGATCGAACGTGTGCGACGGCCGAAACCGCTGCCGCCGGTTCCCGCGCGGCCGCAACGCAAGCGGGGGCGGGAAATTGCGAGAATAGCGTGGTAGGGGCTGGGGGCTAGTAGCTGGGGGCTGGTGGCTAGTAGCTAGTGGCTAGTAGCTGGTGCTTGGTGGCATGAGTATGTTGCCACGGCAGTGTGCCACAGTTCCTTGGGAGCAGTGCCGAACCGCCCACGGCTCGGCCAACGAAGTAGAACGCCCGCCTCCGCCACGCACTGCTTGCGTTCGGCAGGCTGTACGAGTATGAATTCCGCGCGAATCGGGCGTTTGGCGGGCGAAAGCGCCCTGGCTCCCCGCGAGGGTCCAAGGTAGGATGTTATTGTTGGCCCGCCCACCGTTTTGCCTTCCGTTACCACGCTGCCACCCATAGAGAGACCTCCAGCATCGCGCTGGCGTCGTTGAATCATGCCAGCCTTCCTGCACCCCCCTCAGCCGTACGATTGCCACCAGCGGGTGCGATTTCGACGGCGGCTTGCTGGCGGTAACTTCAAGTAGCGACCATGGATGTGTCCTGCTGCCCTTCACGACTCCTCCGGAACGCCCCCGGCCGCAGGGCAGATGCGAACCCTTGTCATTGATTTTGGTCGATGGCCGTTGCCGAGGGCGCCCCTGTGATGCCCGGCCGAAGCGGCCTCCCCCCCGTCCAGACGCAACTAGCCCCACCTATTTTCCTTGGATTCCGATCGATGCGACGCGAAGACATTCGTAACGTGGCCATCATTGCTCACGTTGATCACGGCAAAACCACGCTGGTCGATTGCTTGCTGCGGCAAAGCGGTGAGTACCGCACCAGCCAGTTGCAAGGCGAGCAGATCCTCGATTCGGGCGACCTGGAGAAAGAGCGGGGGATCACGATTTTGGCGAAGAACATCGCCCTGCATTACAAGGACGTGAAGATCAACCTGATCGACACGCCAGGCCACGCCGACTTTGGCGGCGAGGTGGAGCGAATTGTGCGGATGGCCGACGGCGCCTTGGTGCTGGTGGATGCGGCCGAGGGCCCCATGCCGCAAACCCGCTTCGTGCTGACCAAGGCTTTGGAGGCGGGCTTGAAGCCGATCGTGGTGATCAACAAGATCGACCGGCCCGACGCCCGTCCGCTGGAAGTGCTCAACGAAACCTTCGAGCTGTTCCTGGAACTGGGGGCCGACGACCACCTGGCCGATTTCCCCTACATGTTCGCCACCAGCCGCGAAGGCTACGCCACGCACGAGCCGGGCAAGCGCGGCGAGTCGATGAAGCCGCTGCTCGACATGCTGGTGAAAGAAATCCCTGGGCCAGAAATCGACGAAACGGCCCCTCTGCAAATGCTCACGACCACGCTCGACTGGTCGGAGTTCGTGGGCCGCATCGCGGTGGGCCGCATTTACTCGGGCTCGGTGCGCAAGGGCCAAACCGTGGCCCTGATGCAAGACGGCGACGAGGTGAGCAACCGTAGAATCACCGCCGTGCATCTGTTCGACAAGCTGGGCCGGGTGGAAGTTCAAGAGGCCACCGCCGGCGACGTGGTGGCCCTGGTCGGGCTGGAAGACGTGGAAATTGGCGACACCATTGCCGACCTCGAACGGCCCGTCGCTTTGCCGCGCCTGCGGGTCGATGAGCCCACGCTGGAAATGGTGTTTACCATCAATAACTCGCCGCTGGTGGGCAAAGATGGCAAGTACGTGACCAGCCGCAATTTGCGCGAGCGGCTCTACAAAGAGCTGGAACGCAACGTGGCCCTCCGCGTGCAGCCGATTGAAGGGAGCGAAGCCTTCGCCGTGTCGGGGCGGGGCGTGTTGCATCTGTCGGTGCTGATCGAAACCATGCGCCGCGAAGGCTTCGAGCTTTCCGTGGGCAAGCCCCGCGTCATCACCCACAAGCGGGCCGATGGCGTGACGGAAGAGCCCTTCGAGCAACTCGTGGTCGAAGTCCCTCCCGACAAGACCGGCCCGGTGATGGAACTGGTCGGCAATCGCCGCGGCGTGCTCGAAGAAATGAAGGGCCGCGGCAACTACTCGCACCTGGAGTTTCTCATTCCAGCCCGAGGTCTGCTGGGCTTGCGCACCAAGCTGCTTAACGCCACGGCCGGCACGGCGATCATTCACCATCGGTTCCGCGAGTATCGGCCCTTGGCGGGCGAACTGAGCGAACGGCCCAACGGCGTGCTGATTTCGATGGTGGCGGGCAAAGCCGTGGCCTTTGGCCTCAACGGTTTGCAAGAACGAGCCGATCTGTTCGTTTCGCCCGGCGACGTGGTGTACGAAGGCATGATCGTGGGCGAGAACAGCCGCGAGCACGACATGGAAGTGAACCCCACCAAGGAAAAGAAGCTGACCAATGTGCGGGCCTCGGGGAGCGATACCAACATCTTGCTGCGGCCGGCCAGGGCCATGTCGCTGGAAGCCGCTCTCGAGTACATCGCCGAAGATGAATACGTGGAAGTCACGCCCAAGCAGGTCCGGCTGCGGAAGATTTTGCTATCTTCCCACGATCGACGGCGGTCGTCGAAACGGGGTGCTTAGAGGGCCAGGTTCAAGCGGTGGTGATCGCGGGAGAAGTCGCGACCATTTTAATGGCGCGGGCAAGACAGCCGTGGTTTACCATCATAGGCATGTGGAGGATCGGAAAGTTTTGATCGACGCCGTTGCCTGGGAGTTGGTGGAATGAAGGACTTGATGCGTTGCGGTTCCCTCGTCTGCGCGTTCATGGTTTTTTCGGGCGGGGCCAAGGCAGAAGAAAAACCAAACGCGACCTCCCCGCCGGCTTCCAGCCCGTCGGCGGATTCGTTCACGTTCGCGGCGATCGGCGACATTCCTTACGAGGAAGAGGAGTTTCCTTTGCTGCGCCGCCAGCTCGCGGAGTTGGAGCCCGAGATCCCGTTTATTTTTCACGTGGGCGACATCAAGCGTAGCACGGTGCCGTTTCGCGAGGACGCCTACAGCCGCGTGGCCGATGAGTTGAAACGGTCGAAAGTTCCGGTATTTATCACCCTGGGCGACAACGAATACAACGATGCGGCCGATCCCGTGTTGGCCCTGTCGTATTGGAAGAAGCATTTGGGCGACCTCCACAACCATTGGCAGCATGGGCTCGACGTGCGATACCAGGCGGAGCGTCGCGAAAACGTGGCCTTTATGCACCAGGGCGTGCTGTTCATCATGATCAACCTGGTGGGCAGCAAGGTGCATGATGCCCAGGAGTGGGCCGACCGATTGAAGGACGATGCCCAGTGGGTTACCGCCGGCTTTGCCAAGCACGGCGACCAGGCCAGGGCCGCGGTCATCATTGCCCATGCCCACGCGACCGGCACCCGCCAATCGCTGGCCAACGCCCTGATTCCACTGGCCAACAAGTTCGCCAAGCCGGTGCTCTACATTCATGGCGATGGGCATCGCTGGATTGAAGACCAACCTTTTGCCACGGCCCCCAATATCAAGCGAATTCAAATTGACCAGGGCGCCATCGCCCCGCCGCTCCGCGTGAAAGTTGCCGCGGCCCCCGCGCAAGCGAATGCCAACGGAAGCAAGGCTGCTCCCCTGTTTACCTTTGAACGCGGATTAACCGAGGAATACCTGCTGAAACGGGAAGCACTGCGAAAGAAGGCTCAAGAGAAGGCGGCCAAAGACGCGGAGCAAAAGGCAGCGCTGGGGAAGTGAGACTGGCCCGGCCCCGCGGCGGCGGTCGTTGGACGGCGACTCTTTTCCGGCAAAGCGCGCGCGGGAACCGCGACGGCTTGGCGCGCACGCCCACGCGAAAGGCGCGCACGAGGGATGCGTTCCCTACCGCGACCGATCGGCTTCCACCCGCTTCTCCGAGTAACCAAATGGCCCATCCTGTCATTTCTATCTGACAGTGATCAGCGACGGACGGCTGCCGTCACGCCTTTTTTGCCGTCGTCGCGCGCTTTGCTCCCCGAATTGCCGCTATCTTCTCGCCCCTTGCCGTGCCGCATGTTAGAAGTGGAAGGTAGGCGGCTCTGCCACGCCTTGCCCCCATTCCTTCCCGTTAACTTCGCTCGCCGTTCGCTATATGGACCCTCGTATCTTGGCCATTGTCGTTGCCCTGGGCGTGGCGCTGTTGATTGCGCTGGCCGAGTATTGGCACGCCAATCGATCGAGGGCTGTTGATCGGTTGGCCTTTGGTCCCGCGGGCGGGCCGCGAGCTTGGACGAAGATTGCCCCGGCGGTTCGCGTGGTGGCCTGTGGGCTGTTGGCCTGGGGTTTGATGGTGCTGGCGCTTGTGGAGCCGGAGCTACTCGATCCCACGGGCAGTTCCGAGACGGAAGAAATCAATCCCGCCGACATTCAGCGGGTGATTCTCGTGCTCGACGTTTCTCCCAGCATGAACGTGGCCGACGCCGGCAGCGAGCAAACGCTGCGCCGCCGCGATCGCGTGCTGGAAGTGGTGGAAGGCGTGCTGTCGCGGATTGCGTTGAGCCGAACTCGGTTTAGCGTGGTGGTGTTCTTCACGTCGGCCCGACCGATTGTGGTGGATGCGACCGATACCCAGGTGGTGCGCAACATTTTGGACAACCTGCCGCTGGTGTGGTCGTTTGAGCCGGGCGAAACGCGGCTGGTGGAGGGGCTGCGCGTGGCGGGTGAAATGGCTCGCGACTGGCCGCCGCAAAGCGCCACCATGTTCTTGTGCACCGACGGCGATACCGTGGATTTCAACGAGGTGCCGGAGTTACCCCGCTCGATTCGCAAAGTGGAGATTCTGGCGGTCGGCGATCCCGTGGTGGGGACCTTCGTGGGCAACCATGACTCGCGTCAGCAGGCGGCCGTGTTGCGACGACTGGCGGCCGAGCTGCGCGGCAACTATCACAATGTTAATCGGCGGCATATTCCGACTTCGGCCCTGCTCGATCTGGCCCGGGTTCCGCCTCCGCCGCCCTCGACCGGTTTGAGCATCAAAGACCTGGCGCGAATCGCCGTGGGTCTCGGCGCGCTGGCGTTGGCCCTGCTTCCGCTGGCATTGCAATTCTTGGGCAGCGGTTGGCGACCGCACCGCGAGTTGCCGGCCCGCCCCAGCAAGTCGGAATCGCTAGCCACGGGAGAATCCGCATGAAGAAGTGGTTGATCTTGCTGTGGCTGCTGATCCCAGTGGGGCTGCTGAGTTATCACTTTGGCCCTGGGCAAGACGCCTTGGCGTTTCGCCAGGCGCGAGAGCATTTGTTGGTGGCCGAAAAGCTGGAACAACAGGGGCATTACGAAGAAGCGATCGAAGCCTACGCCGAATCGCAAGCCACGCTGCCGGCCGAAGAATCGACGGCATCGGCCAGCGACGTGGCGCGGGTGCAGTTGCGGATGGCCCAGATTCGCGGCCGTTTTCAGTTGGGCCAATTGGCCGAGACCATCGAAAACCTAAGCGGCCTGATTGCCGAAGTCGAACGCGACCACGGGGCCAACTCGCCGCTGGCGCGCGATGTGCGTGACTTTTTGGGCCGGGTTCACTTTCAGGCCATGGTGGCCTTGCGGCTGGAATCGGCGGAAGAAGAAGTGTGGCGGCGGCACTGGGAGCTGTCGCGGCAAAACTTCCGCTACCTGGCGGAGCACACCAGCGGGGCTCGCAATGTGCTCGATCGCCAGAATTTGGAAGTGGTGATCAAGTCGTTCAACACGCCGCCGCCCCCCACGGCCGCGGCTTCGGCGGCCAGCGCGTCGACGGCCGGCTTGAATACGGTGCTCACGCCAACGCCTCCGCCGCCCAACGCGGCGACCGGCAACGGGGGAGGGCCGCCTCCGCCGGTCACCCTCGACGCCCGTCCGCGGCAACCTACTCCTGAACAGCCTGAACCTGTCGCCAACGAATTCGATTTAGGCTCTTAACGCTGGGGGGCGACCAGCCGCCCCCCATTCAGATATTTCTCTCTCGCCAACCCACCTGCTGACCATGCATTATTTTCGATACCTGCTGATGTTGCTGGCTGCCTTGCCCTGGGGCGTACTGCCCTGCGCGGCGGGCGTTGCCTGGGCGGCCGACCAGGACGACGACATCGCCCCCAAGGAGTCGCCGCTGCGGAAGGATGTCGATCAATTCACCAGGATCAAATTCACGCGGCTGGCTGAGGAAGCCTTCCAGGCCGCGGTCACGCCGGAAAATCCCGCGTGGGACGAGCCGACGCTGCTGCTGCACTGGGTGCAGGCTGGCAAGTGGGAAAAGGTCGGCGGCTTGCTGGAGCAGTTCGAAGCCGAAGCGGTGCGGCGGCTGCATGGCAAGATTTGCTCGGACTTGACCTATGCCAATCCCAAGTCGACCATCCTGCCGCAAGACGTGATTGCCTTGGCCGACGCCTCGCCGGTGGAGCTGGATGACAAGCAAATCAGTCACCTGGGCGGGCTGGTCCGCCTGGCCATGCGCGACACGGAGTCGCGAACCGAGCTGGTGGAAATCCTGCGGAAAGGGACGCGGCGATTGGGCGGCCCCAGCGAGCGGCGTCGGTTGATGGCGGCTCGGTTGCTGGTCAACGCCCAACTGTTGGCAGAGGCCAAGGCGTTCGGTATTGCCGAACAGGACTTGCAGGTGGAGGCCGCCTTGCCAGAACAGGCTCCGGCCACCGCGACGCGCGGTTGGGCGGAATTGCTGGCCGTGCTCCGCAAGTCGTTGAGCAATGGCGGTGAAGTTGCGAATGACGCCGCGCGGCAAGCCGCGCTCGATGAATTGCACCTGCTGATGCTGGCCGGCACGCCGGCCGAGGTCGATCGGCAATTGCGCGCGATCGCGGCCGACAAGGCCCAGCCGCGGGTGGCCGGCGCGGTGTTTGCCATGATTGGCGAAAAAACGGCCGCCTCGAACCGCGAAGTCGATCTGACGGCGCGCGCGTTGCATATCGAACTGCAAGGCAGGGCGATGCGGCAGTTGGCCGCGACCACCGGTTTTGACGCCGAGCCCTGGCAGACCCTGGCCAACCTGGCCGCGAACAACTGGTTCAACGAAGCCCAATTCAGTTACAAGCTGTTGCCGACATGGCAAAAGGTGACCGACCCGGCGGCGCGCGCGCGTTACGCGCACGTGTCGCTGGAGCAGTTGATCGAGCACGCGCCCTCGGGGGCCTGGCTGGCGGCGGTGGAGCCGCAGTTGGCCTCGATCATGCGAATCACGCTGGCCCGGCTGATTTTGTTTTCGGAAGACATTGATCGCGTGTTGCCCCACGTGCAGGCGTTGCAACAGACCGACCTGGTGGCGGCCGGTTCGTTGGCGAACGCCTATCTGGAAAATTGGGCTCGCCGCCACGATCCCAATCTTTCGGCCGAACTCCTCAAACAGTACAAGCTGGATAACCAGGTGGTGGTGCTGACCCGTTCGCAACAAGCCGCCGCGCTGACCCAACTGGCCGAGTTGCTCGAGTCGCTCTCGCCAGAAACGCGGGCTCTGCTCGACGAAGCTCAATTGGTCCGGGCGTTCGATTACTGCCACAGCAAGGCCGAGATTTACACCCGCGAGCATGTGGTGCAAGTGTTCGGTTCGCTGGAAAAGCTGCCGGCCAGCCTGGTGTTGCTGATTTCGCAACGGATGCGCGACAAGTTGGCCGTGCAGTGGCGCGAGTTCACGGTGCAACGCGACGCCGCCACGCGGCGCACGGCTGCCGATATTTTCACGCTGGTACACGATGGCTACGCCGAAGCCACCGGCATGGCCGCCGCCTGGCTCAAGTCGCGGCCTGACTCGTATCGGATGAACGGCGCGGCGGGCTCGCTGTTTTCGGATTGGGCCGAGTTCTCGTACTTTCAGGGCGTGGCGGTGGAAGATGGCCGCGACCGCTTCGCTTCGTACCTGGAGCATAGCCGGCAATCGCTGGAGCACTTCCGCGCCGGGGCGAAGGCCTATGCGGCCGTGGTTCCCAGCTTGACTCGCGCGGAGTATGACCTGCTGCCCTACAAAGCCTGGTTCCATGGGCTGTTGGGCATTACCCACGACGCGGGCATCAACCTTCGCAAAGGCATCACCGCCGCCGACCTGAAAGAACTGCGGCAGGCCATGCTCGACCTGCCAGGCGGGGCCGGCGAGGTGCACTTGCGGCTGTTTTCGACCATGGTGGCCGAAAACATCGAGGCAGCCCGGATTGCTCCGGAAATGAAGTACCGCTATCTCTCCAGCGCGGTGCAGGTAACCGGCAGCCGGGCCACCATCTATCCGGCCGAAGAGAAGATCAAGTATTACGATTCGCTGCTGCAAGAAATCCGGTTGCGAACCCGGCTCGATGGCAGCGATCGGATCCGCGCGCCAGGCGTGTTTGGCGTGTTCGTGAGCCTGGTGCATACGGCCGATGTGGCCCGCGAAAGCGGCGGCTTCGCCAAGTACCTGATGAATGAGGTGCAGCGCACCGTGTCGGGCCGAACCATCGTGGAGAAGCCGCTCTACCGCGACCGCCTGGAAGAAGCCCTGCGGGTTTCGCTGGGTAACTTTTTCGAGATTCGCGCGATCGTGTTCGCCGATCCGGCCGCGGGCGCCCGCGGCGCCGAGACTCCGCCCGGCGCGCCCCAGCGCGAGTGGCAAGAAACGCCGCTGGCCTACATCTTGCTTGCCACGAAAGACCCCACGGTCGATCGGGTGCCGGCTTTGGAGATGGAGCTCGATTTCTTCGATCGGGAAGGCAGGGTGGTCATTCCGGTGCCGTCGAACCCGTTGCAGATTGAGTTATCTGCCGAGGCGCCGCCGGGCCGGCCGGCCAAGAACCTGGCCATCACGCAGATTGTGGATAGCCGCGAATTGAAAGACAACCTGCTCAAGATCGACGTGGCCGCCACGGCCGATGGCCTGGTGCCTGAGCTCGATCAGGTGCTCGATCTCAAAAACTATCCGCACGCCATTGTGGAAGTGGCCGACCGCGAAGGCTTGCAAATCGAGCGGTTGCACAGCGGGCCGGAAGGCATCTACCCCCTTTCCGAACGAAGCTGGACCATCCACCTCGACCCGGCCCCCTTGCTGCGCGGGGCGAAAGACCAGGTGGAGTTCGAGTTCCCCGCCGCGATGGCGAGCGACACCGAAATGGTCTATCGCCGCTACGACGACATGGACCCGGTGGAAGCCGCGGCCCGCTTTACGCTGGTGGAAGGAGACGAGGCCGCGCGGCTGTCGCGGATTGATTACCGCGTGTGGGGCGCGGGTGGGATTGGCCTGTTGGCGGTGGCCGCGTTGGCGGTGCTGGTGGCGCGACGCGGCAAAGACGAGAGCCTGGAAGCCCCGCCGCTGTTTGCCGTGCCGGGCGAGTGCACGCCCTTCGCGGTGATTGCGCTGCTGCAGCGGATTCAAACCAGCCCCGCGGTATCGCTCAGCGAAGCCGATCGCGCGTCGCTGGCGGCCGACATTCACTCCCTGGAGCAGCAAACATTTGCCCGTCAGGCCGGCTCGGCCCGCACCGAAGACTTGCAGGCGTTAGCCCGGGGCTGGGTTAGTAAGGCGCTGAAGTCGGCAAAGGTAGTGGTTTAGCATCCGCTTTTTTCCGTAGGTCCTTAACGCGGGTCAACCACAAGCGGACTCGGCAGGCATTCAAGTTCTCCGCGGTTCGCAGAGATGTTAACAAGCAAAAAATTAACCTTTCGCGGAGCGAAGGGCGACTTTCAACGGCCCTGGTGAATATGACTGTGCTCAAGACTTCTTTGGTAAGCGAAATTCGCGCCCGCGTGGCCCACGTGGTGGTGGGTCAAGATGTGGTCGTGGAACGCATTTTGATCGCGCTCCTCACGGGCGGCCACCTGCTGCTGGAAGGCGTGCCCGGCCTGGCGAAAACCTTGCTGGTCAACACCGTGGCTCGCACCATCGGCATGGGCTTTGGCCGGGTGCAGTTCACCATCGACATGCTCCCTTCCGACGTGATCGGGTCGGAAATTCTCGATCAGGCCACGCATCAGTTCCGCATCCACCGTGGCCCGGTGTTCACCAACCTGCTGCTGGCCGACGAGATCAACCGGGCCGCTCCCAAGGTGCAAGGCTGCTTGCTCGAAGCCATGCAAGAACGCAAGGTGACGCTGGGGAACAAGACCTTCCCGCTGCCCGCCCCGTTCTTGGTGATCGCCACGCAAAACCCCATCGAACAGGCTGGTACCTTCGAACTGCCCGAGGCTCAGCTCGACCGGTTCATGCTGTGCCACCGGCTGCACTATCCCAGCGTGGATGAAGAGAAGGACATTTACCGCCGCCAGCTCAACATGGGCTTGCAGCGCACCGAAGGGGGTGGCGCCGTGCCGAAGAGCGCCTTCGATATGATCGAAGACCACCCGGTGTGCGGCATCGACGAACTGGTGGAAATGATGGAGCAGGTGCAAACCATTCACGTGAGCGAGGCGTTCACCGAGCATGTGGTGCGGATGGTGCGACGGACCCGCGAACACGAAGCGCTGGAAGTCGGTTGCAGCCCTCGCGCCGGGTTGGCTTTGGTGCAAGCCGCGCGGGCCAGGGCCTTTTTGCACGATCGCGACTACGTGGTGCCGGAAGACCTGTTTGCCCTGGCGGAAGACATCGTGCTGCACCGCATCCGGTTGACGTATGAATCGGTGGCCCGCGGCGTGAGCCTCCGCGACGTGCTCGAAGATATTTTGCGGGAGGTTTAACAGAGCGCCATGGCCTATCAGCTCCCCATCGCCACCACGGCCCGGCGGCAGTTCGAGTTTGAAGTGAAGCGGCTGGCCGACAGCCTGAACTTTGGCGGCGACCCATCGCGCTATCTTGGCTCGGGCTTGGAGTACGCGCAGTCGCGTCCTTACGAGCCGGGCGATCCGGTGAAGTCGATGGATTGGCGAGTGACGGCCCGCACGGGCAAGCCGTTTGTCAAAGAGTACGAGGCCACGCGGCAGGTGGCCGTGTATCTGTTGGTGGATACTTCCGCTTCGATGTGCATTGGCTCGACCGAGCGCGGCAAGTACCAATGGGCCGTGGTGCTGGCCGCCGCGCTGGCGCGGGCGGCGCAAGAGCGGATGAGTCCCGTGGGCTTGCTGGCCGCCGGCGAGCGCGAGTTGCGCGTGCCGCCCACGCTGGCCACCAGCACGGCCATGCGGTGGGCTCACCAGTTGCGGATGTACGACTTCCGCGAACAGACGATGCTTGCCGACCGGCTCCGCACGCTGTCGGCGGCCCTCAAGGCCAAGACCGTGGTGGTGGTGCTCAGCGACCTGCATGAGCCGGCGGCCTTTCCGGCGCTCGAACTGTTGGCCACTTCGCACGAAGTGATCACGCTGTGGCTGGAAGATCCGGCCGAAGCCGCGCCGCCGCGGCGAGGCATCTTCCGTGCTCGCGAAGCCGAAACGGGGCAATCGTTCGTGCTGACCCGCCGCACGCCGCTGGCCAGCCACGATCGCATCCGCAACGCCCTGGTCGATGGCGGCCTGGAGTTCTTGCACTTGCCGATCGATCAGCCGGTGCTCCCCCGGTTGCGGCATTTTCTCAAGCATCGCAAATCGCTGGGGCACGCCTGACCATGCCGCCGCGCAAGCCTACCAAACGCACTATCAGCTTGCTGCTCGCCGCGATTGCGTGCATCGCCGTGGTGGCGGTGGTGCTGTATCTGCGTAGGGATAGCTCCGTGACCATTGGCGTGGAAGGCCGGCAGACCGCGGTGCTTCCCCTCGCCGCCTTGCAAGCGATTCCTTACACCCATGGCGACGCCATTGCCTTGCGAATTGCCAACGTGACGCCGGTGGCCGGCCAGCCGGGCAGCTATCGCTACGATCTTCGCTACATGGCCTACGGACCGGGCGAGCACGATCTGAGCAAGTACCTGATGGATGCGGCCGGCGCCCGGCCAGATGAACTTCCTGAAATGCCGGTGGTCGTGAATGCCCTGCTGGCCGACGACTACAGCGGCAAGCTGTTCGAGACGCCGGCGGCGCCGATCAACTTGAATTCCAACTATCGCCTGGCGATGGGCCTGTTGTGGGCGCTTTGGGCCGCGCTGTTGATTCCGTTGGTGATGCTGGGACGCAAACGTCGCAAGGTGGTCGTGGCAGCTCCGCCGCCGCCGACCGTGCCGGAGCGACTGCAAGAGCTGTTGCAGCTGGCCCAGCGGGAACCGCTGGCCGTGGAGCAGCAGGCCGATCTGGAAAAGCTACTCATGGCGTTTTGGGCCGAAAGGTTGGGCGTGCATACCGATCGCCTGGCCGACACGCTTGAGCAACTGCGGCAACACCCGACCGCCGCCGCGCAGGTTCATCTGGTGGAAAAGTGGCTGCACGGCCGCGCTTCGCCGGCGCAGGGAAATGGCGCGCCGGCGAATGGCAAAGTTGCCCGCGAGCTGCTGCAAGAACTCGGTTGGGCCGCGACGGGCCAGGGAGCCCGCGCATGATGGTCTTCACCTGGCCGGTGTTGATTCCGTTGCTCACGATCCCCATTCTGTGGGGCTTTTGGCAGTGGTTTGCCCGTGGCCAGCCGTTGGTGCTGCCGCTCGATCACTTGCAGGCCCGGCGTGGCTGGTTCCTCGATCGCTTGCTGCGCATATTCTCGCTCGTGCCCGCGGGCCTGCTCGCGGTGGCGCTGCTGTTGGCGGCGCAGCCGCTGGTGGAAGGGCCGCCCACCTTCCCGGCGCAGGTCACCAACATTCAGATCGTGCTCGACACCTCGGGCAGCATGAACGAGCCGTTCGGCAACCGCGCCAAGGCCGACGGCAAGCAATTCACGCGGTTCGACGCGGCCATGGAAGCCATCGACACGTTCACGCAGAACCGCCAGGGCGACGCGTTTGGGTTCTCGATCTTCACCAACAAAGTCATTCACTGGGTGCCGCTGACGACCGACCTTTCGGCCATTCGTCTAGCCACGCCGTTCGTGCGGCCGGGTGCGTTTCCGCTTAACTGGTGGGACGGCACCAAGATTGGCAACGCCATTCTGGCCTGCGCCGAGTTGCTCGAACATCGGAACGAAGGCGACCGGATGCTGATCGTGCTTACCGATGGTGAAACCTCGGACCTCGAAGGCCCACTGGCCACGCAGGTGGGCCAAATGCTCAAGTCCAAGAACATCATTCTGTATGCCGTCTCCGTGCGAACCGGCCCCCCCTTGGACGACCTGCGAACCGTCTGCGAAGCGACCGGCGGCCAGGCCTTCGAGTCGGGCGACGTGCCTGCGCTTCAAGCGGTGTTCCGCCAGATCGACCGCTTGCAAAAGGCCAAGCTGGTTTCGTCGCAAACCCAGTGGCTGCAATTCGACCGCCCCTTTGCGCTGGCAGGATTGGGCTTGCTGGCGTTCCAACTGCTGGCGGCGCTAGGGCTGCGGTATACGCCCTGGTAGGTCTACGTGCTCAGCGCAAGTCCATCTTCCAACCGGCCATCTCCTCGAGCCGTCGGTGATTCGTCATGGCGAAATCCAGCGGCGTGAGGGTCATGTGGCCTTTGGCCAGGGCTGTTACATCGGTTGCGTGCTCGCTCGGGGGCGGCGGCGGGTCGTTGGTGGCCCAATAGTAGTTGCGGCCGCGGGGATCGACGCGTTTTTCAAAGCTCTCGCCATACCGGGCCACGCCCATCGGCACCATGACCAATTGAGGCGCGGTTTGCTCGGTGGCCGCGGTGGGCAGGTTGAGATTGTAGAGGTGCGGGCCAGGCGTCTCGTGGGCCTGAAGCTGCTCGATCACCTGTCGGGCCAGCACCGCCGCGCGAGCGAAATTGGCGTGCTCTTTGAACTCCAGCGACACCGCGATGCTGGTGATGCCGAAAAAGGCGCCCTCGATGGCCGCCGCCACCGTGCCGGAGTAGAGCACGTTGATGCCGGCGTTGAGCCCACCGTTGATGCCGGAAACCACCATGTCGGGCCGCTCGGGCAGCAGCGCCGCAATGCCGAGCTTGACGCAGTCGGCGGGGCTGCCTTCCACGCCCCAACCGCGGGGCTGGTCGCCGTTGAAAACCTTTTGGGCGATCAACGGGGTAAGGAAGGTGATGGCATGCCCCACGCCGCTTTGCTCGGTCATCGGCGAAACCACCGTGACCTCGGCAATGCGATGCAACTCGCGCTCCATGGCGGCCAGGCCGGGGGCGTAGACACCGTCGTCGTTGGTTAACAGAATTCGCATGCTGATGCTCAAATTTCTTAAGATTTAACGCCACAAGCTGTTTGGGCTCGCAGCAAAACGGTAGCGGCCTTGCGCCGCGCGGTGGCGGCGCCATCGGCCAGCACTTCGCGAACTTTTGCGGGCTGGGCGGCCAGGTCGGCACGGCGGGCGCGGGGCTCGGCAAAGAATTCATCGGCCTTGTCGGCCAGGGCTTTTTTGATTTCGCCGTAACCAAAGCCGCCGCGGAGATACAGGGCCGCCATCTGCTCGCGCTCCGCGGCCGAAGCAAACAGGCTATAGAGCTGATACAGGTGATCGCCAGCCGGTTCCTTGGGTTCTTCCATGGGCCGCGAATCGGTTTGGATTCGCATGATCTTCTTCCGCATGGCCTTGGGGTCGTCGAACAGCTCGATGGTGTTGTTGTAGCTCTTGGACATTTTCTCGCCATCGGTGCCGGGCACTTTGGCCGAGTCGTCCAGGATTTTGGCCTTGGGGAGCACGAAGGTATCGCCGAACAGATGATTGAACCGGCCGGCCAGGTCGCGGCAGACTTCAATATGCTGCACCTGATCGGCGCCCACCGGCACCACGTGGCTGTCGTAGGCCAGGATGTCGGCCGACATGAGCACTGGGTAGGTGAATAGCCCCGCGTCGGCGGCGAGACCTTTGTCTTTCTTTTCTTTGTAGGCCACGCAACGTTCGAGCAAGCCCAGGGGGGTGATGGCCAGCAGCAGCCAGTTGAGCTCGGAAATCTCCGGCACGTCGGACTGGAAGAAGAGCGTGGCGCGCGACGGGTCGAGCCCTAGCGCCAGCAGGTCCAGGGCCGCGTCGAGCGAATGTTGCTTGAGCAGCTCGCGATCGCGGATGGTGGTTAGCGCGTGCAGGTTGGCAATGAAGTAGTACGATTCGTCTTCGTCTTGCAGGTCGATGTACTGGCGAATCGCGCCAAAATAATTGCCCCAGTGGAAGCGACCGGTGGGCTGGATGCCGGAGAGGACACGCATGGGAAGTTCGGAGTTCGGGAGTTCGGAATTCGGAGTTGAAAGACCAAGTAATCCAGGCTTGAAACCAGGTTCAATTGCCGTTAAATCGCGAAGCTTTCTCCAGGAGATAGCACAACGGGTTCGGCCGAGGTTTCTTGGCGCACGCGGGCTGCCCAGGCGGCGGCGTCTTGGGCGATGGGGGGCCAGGTATTGTAGTGGGCCGGGGCCACCCGTTTGGGTTTGAGGAACTGGATTGCCTGAATGGAATCGTCGGGACCCATGGTGAAGTGGTCGCCGATCGGCAGCACGGCCAGGTCCAAGCCCACCGCGCCGATGAGTTGCATGTCCATGAACAGGGCCGTATCGCAGGCAAAATAGACGTTCTTCCCGTCCAGGTTCAGCAGGAAGCCGGCCGGGTTGCCGCCGGGGCCGCCGTCGGGCATGGTCGAACTATGGTGGGCGATGGTCAGCTTTACCCGCCCGAAGGGCTGCCGCAGGCTGCCGCCCAGGTTCATGCCAATGGTGTGTTTCACGCCCTGCTGGCCAATCCAGTCGCACACCTCGTAGACACCGATCACCGGGGCGGAGGTTCGCTGGGCGATGGCCACGGTGTCGCCCACATGGTCGGCATGGCCGTGCGAAAGCAGGATGAAGTCGGCCTCGACGTCGGCAGCTTTCACCGGCGAGGTGGGCGAGTCATCGAGAAACGGGTCAAGCAGCAGCTTATGCTTGGCCGTTTGAATGGCCCAGGCACCGTGGCCAAGCCAGGTGAAAGTGGTCATGAAAAGGGAACCTGCGGTCGGGGAGAACACGAAAGCGGCAGCCGATGCTTGGGTGGGCACGGCGATCAACGGTTTCAAGCCAATGTAGGGCAGGCTGCTGCCTGCCACAATCCGGGTTGAATCGCCAATCCCCCTTCGACTGCACACCGCCGGGGCTGAAACGCCAGGCGGTCACTCGCCCACGGTGCGGGCGAGGTTGTCAATCGTGCGCAATGGGGTGGGATCCGCCGCCGCACGCCCGATGCTGTTCAAGATCGTTCTCACCAAAATCTTGGTCGAGTATGCTGGGAATCGCGGCGGCTGGCAACGATGACGGTTGTTGGCCATTCAGGACGCATCTCTCGTCCGAGCGAGCCCATTTCGCAACGTAAATCGCCTGGGTATCGCCACGACTTTGGTCAAGTATCCTGGTCTTCGAACCGCATGGCAACGAGGACGGTTGTTGGGCATTCAGGCCACATTGTGGCAGGCAGCAGCCTGCCCTACGATTACTGCGAGAGTCGCAGCCCAGCCGTTACCGCGGACTGGGCAGGCGTCGCGGTCCTCGTGATTCCAGAAGTGGAACGTTGCCTGCCCGGCACCGATGCAAAATGGAGCCGCGGCGGCTCCCCCAACGGGAAGTCGTGCTAGTGTTTTCGAGCATGCCGCGGGCCTGTGTCGGCGGCATCGCTCAAAAGTTGTCGCGATCCCTTGTTTGAGGGGTTGGACAGCCCTAAGCTACCTTTCTGTGCGGGCAAAGGCCCCGCCCTTCGGGTTGGCCAGCCGGGTTCGCCACCGTCTTGCCTCAGAGATCTGAAACGCCATTCGCTTGGAACCGACGATGTCGAATCCCAACCCTTTCGCGTCTCCCATGTCAGCTCCTGGTGTTGGCATGGGATCGGGCGCAGCGGGCGGTTTCACCCCCCGCACGGCTACCATTCTCTCCCAAACCCGCGGCTGGGTGATCTTCCGGGCCGTGCTGTGGTACATCGTCGCCGCCCTGCTGCTAATCGGGATGGTTGCCGCCGGGAATGTACTTCGGCAGATCCCGCAGTTTGCCGGGCTCGGCGGCTTGATGGTCGTCGCCATCTTCCTGGTATTTGCCATCATCCTGGCGGAAGCCGTGTTGCTGACGGTGTTCGCAGCCAAGATTGGCCATTTCCTCAGAATGGGTGACGTGGCTGGGATGGCCAATGCCATGAAGGCTCAGAAGATATTCTGGATCTTCGATGCCGTGCTCGCCATCATCGGCTGCATCTTCGCCTTGATCGGCCTGATCAACATGCTGCAGTTCCTGTAAATCGAACTTGGTTCGCAGCCCCCGGTCATCTACAAAAAACCAACACGTCTCGAAGTGGGACATTGAAAGCCATGAGCAATCCATACGGCGGACAGCAACCCCCCTACGGCCAGCCCGGACAACCTCAGTACGGTCAGCCGCCGCAGCAAGGCGGTTACCCCCCGCAGGGACCTCCTCAACAAGGCGGTTACCCGCAACAGGGTTACCCGCAGCAGGGCTACCCGCAACAGGGCTACCCGCAACAGGGCTACCCGCAACAGGGCGGTTATCCGCCCCAGCAAGGTTACCCGCAGCAGCCGGGATATGCCCCGCCCGGTTACGGCCAGCAGCCTGGCTACGGCGGAGGAGCCGGCGACCATGGTGCCGTGGAACGCGAACTGGGCGGAACCCGTCCCTGGGTGACGATCGTCGGCGTCGTGAGCCTGATCGGCGCAGCGATCAGCCTGATCCAGGGCTTGGTCATGATGTCCATCGCCGGGGCCCGGGCCGGAGGCCAGATGGTCGGAATCCTCATCCAGGTCGTCATCGCCGTGATCCTGGCGGCGCTGCTGCTGAAGTACGCGGGCTGCATCAAGCAGTACCAGCAAACCCGCACGCCCTATCATCTGGAAGCAGCCCTCAACGCCCATCTCAGCTACTGGAGGTTTTGGGGAATCCTCGTCATCATCGCCATGTCGCTGATTTTCGTCGGACTGGTGTTGGCGCTGGCGCTGGCCGGCCGGTAAGCAGCACCTGCCCCCGGAACATGATCCCTCATCGACGCCGATGACATTGCCGATCCGGCCAATCGGCGGGGCAGCGAACCAGCAAAGGTAGGCCAGGCTGCTGCCTGCCCTACGTGTTTTTCTGGTCTTGGCCCGAGTCGAGCACGGCCAGGAACGCCTTCTGCGGAATCTCCACGTTGCCGATGGCCTTCATCCGCTTTTTGCCTTCCTTCTGCTTGGCCCAGAGCTTGCGCTTGCGGCTGATATCGCCGCCGTAGCACTTGGCGGTCACATTCTTGCGGAGCGCGGAGATCGTTTCGCGGGCAATCACGCGCGTGCCGATGGCGGCTTGCAGGGCCACTTCGAACATGTGGCGATCGATTTCGTTCCGGAGCTTTTTGACCACGGCCCGGCCGCGGCGGTCGGCGTCGAGCCTGTGGCAGATAATACTCAGGGCATCCACCCGCTTGCCGCCGACCAGAATATCCATCCGCACCAGGTCGGCCGGAAAATACCCCACCAGTTCGTAATCCATGGTGCCGTAACCGCGGGTGATGCTCTTCAGGCGGTCGTGCATGTCGTAAATGACTTCGGCCAGCGGCAGGTCGTAGACCAGCATGGCCCGGGTGGTCGAGAGATACTCGGTTCGCACGTATACGCCGCGGCGGTCGGTGCAAAGCTTCATCACCGGGCCAATTTCATCGGTCGGCAGCACAAAGCTCACGCGGACCACCGGCTGGCGAAATTCCTCAATTTCTCCAGCGTCGGGCACCTGCTGAGGGTTGTTGATGGTGAGCGTTGTGCCCTTGCGGGTGACCACTTCGTAGGTCACGTTGGGGGCGGTTTGCACCAGGTCGAGGTCGGCTTCGCCCTCGAGCCGCTGCTGAATGATTTCCATATGCAGCAGCCCTAGGAAACCGCAGCGGAACCCAAACCCCAGGGCGTCGCTGGTTTCGGGCGAGAACTCGAAACTGGGATCGTTGATGGAAAGCTTTTGCAGTGCGTCGCGCAGCTCTTCAAAATCTTGCCCATCGGCCGGGTACAAGCCGCAATACACCATCCGTTTGGGCGAGAGATAGCCCTCCAGGGCGTCTTTCTCGGTGGCGTCGGGCGTGGACACGGTATCGCCGATATGCACGTCGCCGATGGCCTTGATGTTGCAGATCAGGTAGCCCACCTGGCCGGCTTGCAGTTGTTCGCAGGGTTGCCGTAGCGGCGTGAACTGGCCCAATTCGAGCACTTCGTAGGAGGTGCCGACGCGGAGGAAGCGGATGCGCTGCCCTTTTTTTACGGTGCCGTTCATCACGCGCACGTAGGTGATCGCTCCGCGATATTCGTCGTAGTGCGAGTCGAACACCATCGCCTGCAGCCGGCCTTCGGGGTCGCCGGAGGGGGGCGGAACGCGTTCCACGATGGCGTCGAGCAGTTCTTGAATGCCAATCCCGGCTTTGGCGCTCACCAGCAGCGCGTCGGTGGCGTCGATGCCCAGGCTGGTGTCCATCTCTTCCAGCACTTCGGCCACGCGGGCGTGCTTGAGGTCAATTTTGTTGACCACCGGCAAAATGGCCAGATCGTGCTCCAAGGCGGCGTAGCAGTTGGCCACGGTTTGGGCTTCCACGCCTTGGAAGGCATCGACCAGCAGCAAGGCCCCTTCGCAGCAAGCCAGGCTCCGCGAAACTTCGTAATGGAAGTCCACGTGGCCGGGAGTATCGATCAGGTTCAGCTCAAATTGCTCGCCCTTGTAGGTGTAGTGCAGCCGCACGGCCCGGGCTTTGATCGTGATACCCCGCTGGCGTTCGAGGTCCATGTCGTCGAGGGTTTGCTCGCGCATGTCGCGGGCGGCCACGGCGCCGGTGAGTTGCAAGAGCCGGTCGGCCAGGGTGCTTTTGCCGTGGTCAATATGAGCGATGATCGAGAAGTTGCGGATATGCTGGCAATCGAGCTTCATTTACGGGTACGCGGACAAGGCCGCGAGAAGTTGAGCCTTTGCCGGCCCACCCCCGCGTGCAAGGTTGGAGGGGGGGCAAAGTAGGGAGGGTTGGCGAAGCGGATCGGGGGGCGAGGTTAGCCGGCTACATCAACATGGGATCATGCTCTACGATTCATCCAATGTAGAAATTCAGGGCCGCCTGGGGAGGAGGGCTGGGCCGGTTGTTCCCGTTTTTTGGAAGGGTGTCGCCCCGGCCAGCGGGCAAGGCGTCGGCCAGCCAAACAGGGCGTTACTTAGCGGCAGTGCCCCCTATTCTTGAGCATAAACCTTTCCGTTCGCGGCGTATACGTGGAAAAATAGGGTTCGGCTACCGACCCAGGCTCGCCTGGCCGCCTGGCTCAGCTAGGGTTAAAGACAGCCGTCTTGTGCGCGAGCTGCTTCCCAGCTGGGCGTAACGCTCGTCCCCCAACCCCTTTCGACCGATCCCCCCTCGGCAATAAGGAAGTTTCCATGCCATCCCCAGCCCCACCAACCCGGCATTTCGGGCGTCTCAACCTGTTTTTGGCCGATAGGGCTCGCGCGCTGCAACCCTGCGGTGGACGGGCATCCATTGGATTGGCCTTGCTGCTGCTGGCCCCGTTGCTGTGCGGCAGCCTGCTAGCACAAGAGCCTCGCGGGCGGCAGCCAGCGCGGCCAGGCACGCGGCCGGTTCCCGACGTCCGCGCCATCCAGCAGGCCGAGCTGGCGGCGCAGCGGGTGCAGCTCGACCTGCGCGAAGCCCTAACGTTGGCCCGGCGGGTGGGCGATGCCGATCTTCGCGAGCGGCTGGAACTGCTGCTGAACCGCGCTGAGTTGGAGGCGGGCCAAATTGCCCGAGGGCTGGCGGGCGCGCAGCGGCTGGAGCCCGAGCCGGTGGACGACAAAGCCTTCCAAAACCTGATGCAGGCACTCAAGCGCGAAGCCTTTGATAAAGACCGGGCCACGTTCGTGAGAACCTTTGCCGCCAAGCAGCGGCTCAGCAGCAAGCAGGCGGCGTCGCTGCTCAAGACCTTCAGCTTTGATAAAGACCGCGTGGAGGCGGCGATTATCATCTACCCGGCGATCGTCGATCCAGAAAACTTCTTCGAAGTGCTGGCCCTGTTCCCCTTCGATTCGGACAAGAAGAAAATCACGGCGGCCTTGCAGCTCGATCCGAGGTAGGCGGGCTACCTTGCCGCGGTGGCCAACGAGGGAAACTCCTGGCGGATGCCGTATTCCACGGCGTCCATGATCTGGTCGATTTCGGCCAGGCTGACCGAGAGGGGCGGCATAATTACCAGCACATTGCCCAGCGGCCGCAGCAGCACGCCCTGGCCGCGGGCGTGTTTGCAGACGTTCGCGCCCCGCTTTTCTTCCCACGGAAACGGGGTTTTGGTGCCGGCGTCTTGAACCAGCTCGACGGCGCCCATTAGGCCGCGCTGACGCACGTCGCCCACAGGGGTCAGGTGGGAGAGCTGGGCCAACCGTTCGGCCAGCCGGGCTGCTTTGGCGGGGAGCTTGTCCAACGTGCGCTCTTCTGTAAAGACTTCGAGCGATGCCAACGCTACCGCGGCGCCGAGCGGATTGCCGGCGTAGGTGTGGCCATGAAAGAAGCTCTTCGACGCGGCGTGCGGCCCTAGGAAGGCGTTCCAGATTTCGGTGGTGGTAAGGGTGGCCGCCAGCGGCATGTAGCCGCCGGTGATGCCTTTGGCCAGGCAGAGGAAGTCGGGCGAAACCTGCTCCTGCTCGCAGGCAAACAGCGTTCCCGTGCGACCAAAGCCGACGGCCACCTCGTCGGCAATCAACAGCACGTGGTAGCGGGTGCACAGCTCGCGCACGCCGCGGAGATAGCCGGACGGCTGCATCACCATGCCAGCGGCGCCTTGCACGATGGGCTCCATGACCAGCGCGGCCAGGGTTTGGTGGTGCTCGGCCAGCAGGGCTTCGAGCTGGCCCAGGTAGTGGCGGCAACTGGTTTCGGGGCGGACGCCTGGCGGCAGGCGGTAGGTATCGGGCGAGGGGATTCGCAGCACGTCGAACAGCAGCGGTTCAAACATGGCGTGGAACCGCGCCACGCCCCCCACGCTCACGCTGCCCAGCGTGTCGCCATGGTAGGCCGAAGCCAGGGCCGCGTAACGCTGTTTCTCCGGACGAGGATCGGGCCGCTGCCGCCAGTACTGCAGGGCCAGCTTGAGGGCGACTTCCACCGCCGTGGAACCATCGTCGGAAAAGTAAACGCGATTCAACCCTGGTGGAGAGACGTCGGCAAGTCGTTTGGCGAGCCGCACCGTGGTGCTGTTTGAAGCTCCCAGCAGCGTGGTGTGGGCCACGCGGTCCAACTGCTCGCGGAGGGCCGCATCGAGCCGCGGGTGGCGATGGCCATGCACGTTGCACCACAAGCTGCTGACGCCATCGAGGTAGGCGTTGCCGTCGAGATCGTAGAGCGTGCAGCCCTCGGCGCGCTCGATCATGAGCGGCTCGTACTCGGCCATTTGGGTGAACGGGTGCCAAAGGATCTCGCGATCCCAGCGCTGCAGGTCGTCTGTGGATGGCACGGCAATGGTCTCAGGGTGCGGCACGATTGGGGGGTCCTCCCACAGGGCAGTGAATCGAGTGGTTCGCAGCCGATCCTAGAGAATCCGTGCCCAGTTTGACAACCCGCGGTTGCCAGCAGTGGCGTGCTTCGCATAGGCGAAACAGCCTGTGATGGCTGGAGAGCCGGCCTGACGAAAGTTTTTGGGGTGGCGTTGATGCAGGCCAGGGCTCGCCGAGCCCGGCCTCATCGGCGGGCAGTTGCAGCGAAACCGCGCCATCATTCGCTCAACAGCGTGGCAGCGAAACGTGTTGGGCCGCGTCAACGCCGCGTCAACGTCGTGTCATCAAATTCTCAGACTCCAAAGTCGACCTCGTACTGTAGGCACACAAGCCACTCAGTTCGGCTACCCGACACTTTGTGAAGCTTCCAACCCAACTGCGAATCGTCGTTCCGAGTTGGTTGCCCGGATTCGTCTGGGGACAAGTTGTGGGCTGCGATCATGGGAGATGGCTAGCTGTTTTGGCCACAACTTGACCCCAGCCACACCATAGCAGACCTTTATACTACCGGTATTTCCCCGACCGGTTGATTCTCCTCGGCGGCATCGGCGGCATCTCCGGTAGGCGGATGATTTCTGCCGACAGAGGGCTGGTTTCCACGATGGCCACCGAGGGTTCGCGGTACGTCCAGCCGCTGGTTTCGCCGGGGTTCACGAACAATCGGCCGGCTTCGTCCGTCTGCACCAGAGGGCGGTGGGTGTGGGCGAAGACCACCAGGTTGGCGCCCTCGTAGTCGCCCTTGAGCAGTTCAAACTGGTGCGTGACCAGCACCCGCGTGCCGTCGGCCGTGCAAAAGCAGAACGGCGGTTCGCCGAGGGTTCCTAAGATGCGAAAGCCTGATTGCAGGCCAAGCTTGTTGCCTTCGTTGTCGCCAAAACAGGCCACCATGCGGCAGTTGAGATCGCGGAGCGGCGGCAGCACCATGGTGGAGACAAAGTCGCCCGCGAAGATCACCAGCTCGCACTGCCGGCGATTGAATTCGGCGACCGCGTGCCGGAGGTTGTCCACGTGGTCGTGGCAATCGGCGAAGACACCTATCCGCATGGCAAAACGCTCATGGGCAAGACTCGAGGCCGCCAAAGGCAACGGGGAAGGGTTACCAACTGACGCCTGAATCTAGTGACCTGCGCCCGTGACTGACAAGGGGGCAAGCGCGGGGTCGCATGCTGGGTTCTGCCGAATCTTGGCCAACCTTCGCTGCTGCCACGCCCTTCGCTGGGGCTCATGGCGTGCCACACGACACGCGCCTGGCCATCTGCCCGCAAAGCCTGGCTTACCGTTGCGTGGCCGAAACTGGCAGGTGGCCGTACAGCGTCTCGTTCCCTCGCAGCAAGTAGAACTTGATGGGGGCAAAGGTGTGGAAGTCGGCCCGATTGAGAATGTAGGTCACGTTGTCGAGGTTGATCGTTTCCCACACGTGCATGCCCAGGAGCACGTCGCCGCGGCGGATTCCCTGCTGGGCGGCAGGGCTGCCGGCGCGGACTTCTTGCACTCGCAATCCACCCCGATAGCGGGTGCGGAAGTTGCGAAACTCGCTGGCATCGATACTCGCCAACCGCAGGCCCAGCGACTGCCACGAGATATCGTCGGCCAAGGGGACCGGCCGGGCGGCTTCGCGCAGGGCCAGCCGCACGTGGTCGGTGCTGCCATCGCGGCGAGCCACGGTCAGCGTGAGCTCATCGCCCGGTTTGCGTTCCAACAACATGCAGCCAAAATCGAGTGCCCGATCGAGGCGGTTGCCGTTGATATCGAGGATGCGGTCGCCGGTTTGAATTCGCTCGGCAAGGGGGCTGTTTTCAGCCACGTTTTGCACGATGACGCCCACGGCGTTCTCTTGATCGGTTACTTTGAGACCATGGTAAACCACACGGTTGGCGTGCTCATCGACCAGTTGGGCCGAAACCGCCATGGCTTTATCGGCGGGAATGGCGAACCCAATGCCTTGGGCTCCGGCGCGCACGGCCACGGTCACGCCAATCATGTCGCCATCGATATTGAGCAGCGGGCCGCCCGAGTTGCCGGGGTTGATGCTGGCATCGGTCTGAATCAGGTCTTTATAAACCTGGGTATCGGTGATTTGCACGTCGCGGTGCAGAGCGCTGATCACGCCGCGGGTCACCGTTTGTTCGTAGCCGTAAGGGTTGCCCATGGCGATGACCGGTTCGCCCAGCATCAAATCGCGCGAGGTCCCCACCTTGATGGTGGTAAGCGGCGATCCGGCGGCGATCTTGATCACGGCCAGGTCATCGTCGGTATTTTCGGCAATGCGAACGGCGGTGAGCACCCGGCCGGAGTGCAGCGTGACTTGGATCTTCTCGACGCCTTCGACCACGTGGGCATTGGTGAGAATATAGCCACGCGGGTCGATCACAATGCCGGTGCCCATGCCGTTCACGCGGCGCGCGGTTTCCAGGCCGTCGTAGCCGGCAGACTGCAGCACGGTTTTTTCGCCGCGGATATACACCACGGAAGGCGCACACTGTTCGACCGCTTTCACGATCGCGGTTCGGCGCATTTCCGAAGCCGCGGCGGTTGCCGTGGCCAAATGCAGGCAAGACGCAAAGCCGCATACGGCTAAAACGCAACAGGGCAGTGGAAATCGCAATTTGCTAAGCATGGAGGGCCGATGGGTGAGGCTCGGAAGGTTTCCCCAAGGTTGCTAGCACTCCGCGGGTTGGGCGCTAGAGCAAGCTCACGAGCAAATCATCGGCCCTCCACCGCTAGCTCATGAGAGTCGAGCTATCGACCTGCAAAGCCCGCCTAGCTTGTCAGGCATTAGCGAATGCGTATCGGCGAGGTAAAGTTTGACGATTCTTTAAGCCGGGGCGAACGCGGGAGGAGGGGCTGGTAGCTGGGGTGCCCTGCGCATGCGCGAGCGGTCTGCTGTTTTCTCGCGCGCTTCGGTTAAAAACTTGAGGCGTCGCTACTTCTGCTTGTAATCGCCCACCGAGGGGAGCTTGGCGTGGACGTCGGGGCCAAAGTATCGCAGGCTGACCAGCGGCTCCGAGCCCGTGTTTTCCACCACCACGCCCGCGGTGGCCGCCGCGTGCGAAATAAAGACTTCGTCTTCGGTTTCCTGGCCGAAGTAGATCATGGCGGGCGTTTGCAGTTTGAGCTTGCCAATCCGGCCGCTCCCCTGCACCGTGATCCAACCGCTGGCGCCCGGGTCTTTGATGGTGCACTTAGCGCCGGGTTCCAGCGTCAATTCTTTAGCGCTAAAGAGTTGCGCGCCATCGACCTTGCCGTACACAATCCAGCGATCGGCGCAGCCCGGAGACTTGGCCGCTTCGTCCACGATCGGCTCCAGGTAGTTGTGATCCATGAAATTGGGATCGACATTCTTTTCCCAATCAAGCTGGCCGATGATGAAGTCGAGATCCTGGTGCTTGTTCTCGGGCATGTCCTTCACCAGCAGCGACCACGGCACGTAGCGGCCTTCCACGATGTTTTGGAACATGCCGAACACGTCGCTCCCCCACTGGGGTTCGTACGTGCAAAGCGAGCCCGGGGCGTGGAGCACGCCGGGGGGAATAAGCCAGCCGCTGCCGCGCTTGAGCTTGTAGGCCTTGGAAAGGTGCAGAATGCCGTTGTCGCCCTTATCCCAGTTGGCCAGGCATTGGCGAACCTGGTCTTTGGTGGTGCCGGGCTCCAGGCCCATGAAAGTGTAGGGGAAGTTGTTGTCGCAGTTGTTGTATTGCGGCGGGAAGTAATAGCTCTCGGGCTTGCCTTCCTGGCCGGTCAGCTTGGCGTCGGCAAAGCCCTGGTGCATGTGATGGGGGATGGGACCCATGTTGTCGAAGAATTTGGAGTACACCGGCCAGCGGTTGTACTTGCCATACATGGTGTCGCCGATGAGTCGCTTGCCGGCTTCGGCCACGGCGTCGCGGAGCAGGAATTGCTGGCCTTCAAAACTGCAAAAGCTGAGGCCTTCGTGCCACACGCGGCCTTCGTTGGCGGCTTCGGTGGTGCTGGCAAACCAGCGTTCGTCGATCCCGCCGCGATTGGCCCCGTAGGCGTAATAATCGCCCGGCGCCAGCTTGATTCGCTTGCCGGGGTGCAAAAAGCTGCGCGGCACCCAGGTCGGCGTGAGCCGGAGCAGGCCTTCGCCCGCATCGAGGGCAGATTGGAGCACCTTGGCCACGTTATCGGCCTTCAGCACGTGCGAATCAGTCATGGCGGCGACACACTCCCAAAAAGCGTTGGCACAAGCAGGCAGGGGGCACGCCCGGCAGACGAACATCGGCAGCCGGAATTCCCCAGGCTCGGCCCCGCATTATCGAAGAAACGCGGGGATTCGCAAGCGGGCGAGCGCCACGCGGGAGAGTAGCCGAGTACCCCGCGAGGGAGCGACGCCCCCAATGGTCGAATCCCGGCAATCTTTACGAAAGCACAAACTTGCCAAACAGCTCGTACACGTTCCACAGCCCAATCAGCAGCAGTCCCAAGCACGAAGTAAGCAGCAGCACGTCCCAAATTCGGCCCGGTCGCAGCCGAGGGTCGGTGCGTTTGAAGCGGAAGTACAGCGAAGCGTAGCCCAAGGCCGGCAACAGCAGCGCCTGCATCAGCGCTCCAGCCATCACCAGCGATACCGGGTTGATGCCCGAGCAAAAGATGGCCAAACACAGGAGCGGAACCACAATGCACAGCGTCGATATCCACCGCCGGTGGGTGGCTTCATCCCGCGAACGAACGAGGCCAAAAATCTTGAAGCAATCGGTCGTGGTGCGGGCGTGGCTGGCCGTGGCAACCAAGAAGGTGGAGTACAGCACGGCAATCGCCCCGATCAAAAACAGCCAGCGGGCGTACTCGCCGAACACCGGCCGATATTGTTCGAGCAGCGTGCTGACCATGCGCATGCCGTCGGGCACCAAACCCTGCCTGTGCAGCACGGCCACGCCCATGATGAAAAAGGCCAGCGTGGCCACGGTGTAAATGACCATCGAAACAAACGCGTCGTAGTGCATCACCCGTAGCCAACCGCGCGCCCGATGTTCCCACTGCGAGTCCTGGCTCATCGGTCCGGTAAAGCGGGCGTAGCCTTTCTCCAAGCACCAATACGGGTAGGAAATCAGTTCCGAAGCCCCCACGCCAATGATGCCGAAGGTAGCCAGCGCCGTGGCCAGCCCTCCTTCTTCCGGCAAGCCAAATCCTCGCAAAAAGTCGGCGAACGAGAGATGGAACTTGGGATGCGCCTCCAGCGCGATCACGTTGCCAATGGTGACGAATGTGAATGTGACAACCAGAAACGTGGAGAGGTTTTGCACCATGCCGTAACGGCCGCCGAACAACAGCAGGATTGTCACCACGGCCGTGAACGCGGCCCAAATCTTGTCGTCCCAGGTCCACGGTTCGAGCAGCCCGTTAACCTTGTTCTGAGCCGCGTCGATGGCCGCTTTGTTGGCGGCCTTCACCTGTTCCAACTGCTGTTGGGCCGCCGCGATGGAAGCGGGCGAAACATTCGCGGCCTTGGCTTCCTGCAACGCGCGCTCCGCCTCGGCCACCGGTTGCTGAGCCGCCATCAATTCCAAGACCGCCGTCCGCGCCGCCAAGGCATTCTCGCGGTGCGTTTCCCATTGAGCCCGCAGCGACGCAATCTGGCTTTGCACTTTGGGCGTGGCCGCGTCGGGCTGGGCTTCCAAGTCGGCAATCGCGTCGGCGTAGGCGGCGCCATCCATCTTGCGAGCCAGAAACTCTTGAGCCGATTCCACTCGCTGCAACTTTTCGGCGCGAAGCTCACGTGTCTGGCCGGTGAGCGAGTTCAGTTCGGCTTCTGCCTCGGGCAGACGGGCTTCCCAGATAAAGAACGAACGGTAATCTCTTTCCGCGGGCAGCGAGATGCCGGCCACGTAATCGCCGCGAATGGGAAAAGCAATCGCCAGGGCCTGGCCCACGCCGCCCACAATGCCGCCGAGCTGGCCAATGTTGGCGATCATCATCAAGATCCAAAACCATATGATCCAGTTCACCTTGAACCGGGGGCCTGGCAGCGTGTCCAAGGCCGACAGCGTGGTTTGGCCATGGCAAATGGTGTACCGCCCCAACTCCACCTGGCAGAACACTTTGATCAAACAGCCCACCACGATCAACCACAGCAGCGACATCCCCGCTTCGGCGGCCGTTTTGGTGGTGGCGATCAGCTCGCCGCTGCCCACGATGCTGCCGGCGATGATCAAGCCCGGCCCCAGCCGCCGCATGGTTTTCCAGAATGTTTTGGGCGGGTCTTGAACCATGCTCACATGGCCCAATCGCTCATCGGCGGGTTCCAGCGGGGCGCCGGCAGCTTCGGCGTCGTGTCGATCTTGGCTCATGAATGACGATCTCGATTCAGCTCGCGTTCGCGCCGGCTTGCTAGCTGGGAAAAGAAGCGGCAACGCAGGCGCGCAATCGCCTGCCGCATCCACCACGCCCAACGGCAAAGCCTCGCGTCCCACGAGGAAGTAAGTGTTCGCGCTCGTTTACCCCAAGGGGCGATTCTGGCCGAAGCCGCGGCACGATGCAAGCAAACCTTAAACAGGGAACCCATCGCGGGCCGCATCCCACGCAAAGACTATCAGCAAGCAGCCTTCCCCCCCTTGCCGGCCAAGCAGGCTCCGGCGGTGCGATGCCGCAACCCGCTAAGACTCTGGCGGGCGATCCACGCCTGTCCGGGGAAAGAAAACCACAAAGATCAGCAAGCAGACCAATCCAATGGCGGCGCTGGCCAGCCACACGCCGACCCAATCTCTCCGCTCATCGCGGCCAGCAACGGCCGTCCAGCCTGCCGTGGATTCGATGCCCAGCTGGCCGCGAACGCTGTCGGCGGGAGGCCCGGCCTGTTCGAACACCGCCGTCCAACCGGACGTACCCGCCACCATGCCCAGGTCGCTATGGTTGGGCGACGAGAAGAACTGGCCCGTCCAGCCGCCTACCCAGCCGCCGACAAAGAATCCCAGCCCCAGCACAAAGGTGCCAAAGAAGGTTTGCATGCTGCCCCGGGCATCGCGGGGAGAACAGCGATCGACAAACATAAAGCCGGCGGCCAGAAAGCAGCCAAAGCAAAAACCGTGCAACGCCTGACCAAGGCAGACCAAGGTCATGCTGGTGGCGAATTGGCCGTCGATGGAGGCCGCCAGGGCCAGCAACAAGCAGCGGGCAATGTACGCCACAATGCCCAGCGTGAAGGTCCCTTTGAATCCCAGCCGCAAGATCAGCAGGCCCAGCCCGGCCATCACGCCAATCTCGGTGACCTGTCCAATGGAGCTGATGCGAGCTTCCCAGCCGGCTTCTCCCCCGCGGAACAACATGGCCTTGAGGAAAGGGCCGTTCACCGTAAAGAAAAACTGATGCACAATCGCGATCCCAAACGCCACGATCACCAGCACCCGAAACGCGGGCTCTTTCAGCAGGGCCAGCACTTCGGCCACGGCAATCTTGCTGGCGCCTTGCTTGGGCGGGGTGTGCGGCAGCGTTAAACAATAAAGCCCCATCACCGCCCCCGCGCCGGCCGCAAACAATAGCGTTACGCCGCGGGCATTAGCCAACAGGGCACTTTGATTGCCCGACAGAAAGAAGTATTCCACCAGCCAGGCCGGCACGATAAAGCCAATGGTGCCCCACAGCCGGATGCGCGGGAACTCCAGTTCCGCCGATTGCAAATGATGAAAGGCCAGCGCATTGGTGAGCATCACGCTGGGCGTGTAAAAAATCGAAAACCCCACGCCCAGGCCGAGCACGAGCCCAAAGCCGTCGTTGGCGTTGGCGCCAAAATAGTGAATGCTGGCATAGATGGAAAACATGAGCGCCGCCCCGCCCAAGTGCGACAGGGCCAACACTTTCTCTGTCGCCAGGCGACGGTCGGCCAATTGCCCGACGATGAACGATGCGAGCAGCGGCCCCAGCGAAATGCCGGCCACAAAGGCCCCCAACTGCTCGGAGCCGATCCCCATCGACTCTTGCAGGTAAACCGCGATGACCGGCAAGAAGCAGCCCTGCACGAAATATTGCAGGAACATCATCACCTGCAGTCGCAGCTTAATGCCGCGCGACGTGGCCGGTTGCAGCATGAAAAACCCTTGTGTGGCGCGCCGCCGCGCTCCGCGCGGCAATGGAATCAGGTTGAGTTGGCACAGCGGATGTCACTACGCCACGAGACACAAGCTAGCCGACATGTTTGAGAAAGCTCACGCGCCCGGTGGGCACCCATTCCGCCACATAGATATTGCCGCTGGCATCGAAGCACGCATCGTGGGGATGCACGAACTTGCCTGCCTGCCAACGGTCGGGCGAGGTTCGCATGGCAAAGTTCTTGTCGAGCACCTGCTCGGTCCACTGGGGATCGTAGCCCAGGTGAGTGATGACCTGGTTCTTCCCATCGAGCAACGTGATCCGCGCGTGCAGGTCGGGCACCAGCAGCACGTTGCCTCGTAGGTCCACGGCGGCCGGGAAGCTGAGCCCTTCCACAAAGCTTTGGTGCTTGCCATCGAGCGAAAAGTATTGCAGCCGGGCGTTGGCCCGGTCGGCCACCGCCAGGCCAGGCTCGCGACCGGGGCGATTATCGTACCACAGGCCGTGCGGCGTTTTCATCTTGCCCGGCTCGCTGCCGGCGCCGCCCCAGGTGCGCACCCAGTGGGCGTCTTTGTCGTACTGATGAATGTAGTGCGAACCGTAGCCGTCGCCGATGTAGAACCCGCCGTCCGGCCCGAAGGCCACGTTGGTGGGCCGGTACTGGTCGGCGCTCTTGTACACGCCCGCTTCCTGGGGATAGTCGAGCTTCCAAACCTGCTCGCCGGTGAGGCTGGTCTTGATCACCTGCCGATGGAGGATGTCGGAGAGATAGAGAAACTCTTCGTTGCCCTCGCGGCGGACGTCGATGCCGTGTCCGCCGCCGTGGTATTCCTTGCCGAACGACCGCACGCACTTGCCCTGCGGATCGAACACCACAATCGCATCCATGGGCTGCTTGGCGCCGGAGCGATGCTTGACATAAATCAACCCGGCCGCATCGACGCAAATGCCGTGCGTATCGCCCCACTGAACGCCTTCGGGAAGCTGACCGAAGCCGTGCGTTACTTCGTACGCATGCTCGCCGGAACCCACCCGCGGCGTCTTCGAACCGGCCTTGTCGGCGGCATGCAAAATAGTCGGTCCCACGGCGGCCGTGAGCGTGGCAGCCCCGGCGGCCTTGATGAACGTGCGGCGATCGGTGCCGATAGGTTGCGAAGCGGGGTCGAGGTTGGACACAGGTTTTCTCCAAGGGGGGCGTGGGCGCGAACATAGGACCAGTCCCAAGCTGCACTCAGATTACTTGCTGGAGTGGGGGGAAGCCAACGGATTCAGGATGACGCAAACCGCTTCAGCACATTGCTCGTTACCCGAGAAACCACGTCGTCCACCAACAGCGAACTGATATAGCAAATCGATGACGCCGAAAACACCGCGCCGCCGCTGGCGGTTTCATGCACCGTCATTTCGGCGCCGCCTCCGGCCGCGTTCAGCCCTCGGGCCAGCAGCTCCACGTTGGCTGGGCTTTCAGGCGTGATTTTATCGGTTTCGTGGCCCGACGCTCCGCCCGGCACGCGGCGGTGCAGCGTTTCCTGGCCGAACATCTGGCCATTTTCCATGCCGGTTCCGGCGAAGGCCCAATGATCGGCGTTCACTACTTCATAAGGCGCGGCCGTCATGATGCCTCGCCAGTCGAAGGCCACGCCGAGCAGCTTGGCTTCCAACTCATGCCGATCGGCAAACCGGCTGGCCAGGCCGCGGGCGGCGTGGTCGGTGGTGTCGCCATTGCGCACGATCATGGCGGTTTCGTCCACGAGCTCCACCTCGCAATTGAGGCCGTTTCCGCCCAGATACATCAATCGGCCACCCCGTTCGAAGACCCAGCGTTTCACCGCGTAATACATCTCGCCCGACCAATACTCAGGGTGCGGCCCTAGCAGCAGCACGTCGTAATCGTCGAGCGGAAGCTGGCCAAAGTGCAGCTGCGTTTCGGCATACGTGTCATACTCAAAACCTTCGCGCTCGAGCCAGGCCAGCAACCGCCACTCGGTCGGCGCCACATGGCAACCGGCGCGGCCTTCAATGGGATCGGTGGATTGGGTTGCCAGGTCAATATGATTCAGCGGCTCAGGCCGGTCGAATGAGAGCGGCGCGTAATCCTCCGTGTCGTAATTGATATAGCGCGGATCGATATAGCGTTTGAGTTCTTGGCGGGCATTGAGCGTGGGCGTGGGCGGGAAGCGATCGGGATGGATATAATTGCTGCGTCCGCCAAAATTATTGTAAGCGTTCCAGTTCATGTCGCTCAGCAGCACGGCCACCTTGGCTTGCGGCGCGCGGGGTGCCACGATCCAGGGGAAGGAAAACTCCCGCGTCGCCGTGCGGGCATGGAAGTAATACAAGCCTGGCCGCCGGGGCGCGGTGACATATTGTTTGTGATTGGGACTGCTATAGCCAAACTTGTTCCACTGCACGCCGGTTTGGGTGTAATCGCCGTCGGGCGTGATCTGCATGGTGGCCAGGGGGCCGTGTTCGTCGAACCAGCCGAGGCGTTGCACCATCTCCTTTTGCAATCCGTAGCGCCAGAGTGTGAGCTCGTATTCTTCCACGGCATGCACGCGAAACTCGGAACGCTCGCCGCTTTTCACCCGCTTGGGCCAGGCATAACCGAGCAGCCCATCGCTCAACAGCCGAAACTGGTGCGGCCCGTGATGCGGCTCGCCGTTCGCCGCGATGGTCACCCGCGAAAGCTTGCGGCCATAGCCGGCCTTGAACAGGGCCACGCGATACTCGCCCTGGGGCAGATCGAGATAAACCGCGCCGGTGGCCCGACTGCGGGCTGCGAACGACGACTGGCTCGCTGCCGTGGGCGATGTTTCCCCTGGCTTTAGACCTACGGGAATAAACTCCAAGACCACATCGGCCAAAGCCACGTAGCGTTCGTCGCTGACATATCCAACCAGCATGGTGTGCATCTCAAGGTGTGAAGTAGCGGCGATAGACGGAGTGAATCCCGACGAAGGCAACGCCCGCCCGACTTGATTTCCGTTTCCCAATGGCTTAAACACGCCTGCGGCTAAAGCATCCACCGCTTCGCCAGAATACGGGCTAAACAACCCCAAGAAAAGCTGCCCCCGCCAAGGCAATCATCGTTCGCCACCCGATCACTCGTTTGAGAGTATCTGCAACATGGATCGCGACCCGGCCCCCCAGCTTTCACCAGCCGAGCGCGAGCGGTACGCGCGGCAAATGGGGCCCGGGGTGCTTTCCCCAGAAGGCCAGCTCCGACTGAAGCAATCGACCGCCCTGGTTACGCGCGTGGGCGGAATGGGCGGCCCCGCCGCGCTTTCGCTGGTGTTGGCCGGCGTCGGTCGGGTGATCATTGCCCACGGCGGCGAACTGATCTCGCCCGACCTCAATCGCCAGGTGCTGGGCTGCGAAGCGGGCCTGGGGCAAGGCCGGGCCGAGGCTTTCGCCGCGACACTGCGAAGCATGAATCGCTTTGTGACGGTGGAGGCGCTCGATCACGAGCCCCACGACGACGAAGCCCTGTCGCTGGCCCAGCAATGCGATATCATCCTTTCGTGCCCTCCCACGTTCGCCGAGCGATTGCGATTGGATAGGGCGGCCCGCGCCGCTGGCATCCCGCTGATCGACGCTGCTCAATGGGGTATGTCGGGCACGCTCATTGTGGTCGGCCCCGGTCACAACTGCCTGCGCTGCGCGTATCCCGAAGAACCGCCGTTCGAAGAATTCTTCCCCGTGGTCGGCGCCATTTCGTCGGCCATTGGCTCGCTGGCCGCGCTCGAAGCCATCAAAATTCTCTCCGGCGCCGGCCGACCGCTGTGGGGACAGATGCTCATCGTCGATGGCTTTCAGGCCATCACCCGCACGCTGTCACTGCAACCTTGTCCCGCCTGCGCGCGAGCGGCCAACGGCATTCCCCAACGCAAAACGAGCTAAACGATGAAGGTTCGCTTGGTCTATTCGGGACGGGGTTACGATGCCGTGGCCAATCTGCCCGCGGAGATTTCGCTCGCCGCTGGCGACGGCATCGACCAACTGATCGCCACGGTCAACCAGCTGCTGCCTGGCGATCGTCCGTTGCCGCGCTCGGCGGTCGTGGCCGTGGCCGGAAAGCACCTGGGCACCGTGGGGCAGCACGCTCGGCAAGCACTTCGGGAAGGCGACGAAGTGGTGATCGTGGCGCCGGTCGCCGGCGGCTAAAGCTGGCGACGGGTCCGAGGGGATTCGGTTTCCCCCGGTGAGGGCGTGGCAGAAGACGCCACGTGAAGAAATAGACTACATGCCGGCGGAGGGGAAGCGATCGTGCTTGACCTTCTGTTGCCAATCTTCGTCTTCGGCAATATCGCTATCGAACAGGTTCTTGGGCTTCAGGCTCATGCGGCCAGCGGCATGGCTCGATTCGCCCGGAGTTTGGCAACCCGTGCAGGCAATGGCCATGCTCGTCAGGCAACCGGCCAACAGGGTGCGGCGGCCGCCGCGTTTGCCTGCCAGCACCAATGTGCCAACCCAACGGAAAGTGGGGTAACCAGGTTTCATGGAATGGCGAATCCTTTCGTCATCTCAATCGAAGCGAGTGGCTGCTTGCCAAGTCGGGCTGGTGCCGGCGGCAAGCTGGTTACGGTCCCAGCACGCCGTTGCCAGGCCGCTCTTGTTTCATGAATTCGGTAACGGTTCGTGGCCCGTTCGCGTTGCGTTCGTCGGGAAGCGACTTGCAGCCCGACGCGAGAATCATGCCCAGCACGGCGGCGATCGCCCAGGCCGAGCGCGGTGGCCTTGCGACCCGCGCGAACAGGGCTCGGGAAGTCGCAATCCAAATAGACCCGGAACGGCGCATGAGAACTTTCCTAGAAGCACAACCTCGCGGGCAGCAAGCCCAGAAGGTCAGGTTCCGAACGAGTGGAGCAGAAACGGCCGGCCTGCTGCTCATTGAGGGCGAGGCTGCCGCATCCATTCGCTAATGGTCAAAGCATCGCCTCCACCGCTATTTTGCGACAGCGAAGTGTTGGCTTTGGACCGCGAACGCGAATTCGAGCTGGCGGTCGCCGATTCTCCATCGGAACGGAATGAACGCGCCGCCGCGGCGCCCAGCTTGAAGGGCAGCGTTACCCCCGTGTGCACAATCCGCACGCCGGTTCCCAGCGCGCGCCGCGTGCCAATCGCCATCCGCCCCAATAATCCAGCGTCACTGCCTGGCATAACCACCGGGCCGTCTGCGTGCGTGGGCACGCTGCTCGACCAGTGTTCTGCCTGGGCCACCGGCGCCGCCACAACCAAGGTTGCGATAAACGCCAGGCTGAGAAGAGGAGCTCGCATCGAAAACCACCTTGTCTTCACGGGCAACTATTTCCGGACCCAACACGCCAAGTGTCTTGCTAAAACCCCAAAAGTGTTGCCGATTTTTTCAGGAGATTCGCAGGCCGGCGCCTCAGGCCGCGCGGCAGAACGGCGCCTTTCCTGGCGTGATCACGCCAGAAGTAGTGCGGAGATTCCGCTTGCCGACGCCTGTGAGGCCGAGAAGGCTGCAAATTGGGTAGAAAGAAGCGGGCGGGAAGATGGCAAAATACGGCTCGCCCGTCTAGAGCGGTTTCCAAAAGTTCTTCGCGGGCAAGCCACGCCTCCCCCCTCACCGTAACCCCTGCAACCCCCCGCTGGCACCTGTTGCCCCCGGCCAATCGATTCGGTGAACGCCCCCCGCTAAGGCAATGTGAATGTTCGCTGAAGCAGCTATCGTAACCTGTTAGCCAGGGCGGGTACTCTCTCGCCAAACCGACTTCCAGCGCTAGCGTTCTGAAGGCCGCCGACTTCGCACGACTCAGGGGGGATCGTGTGAAATCTCAGCCCAATGTTGCGGTCCAGGACCTGCCTGCCCTTTGAATTTCAGCCAAATTCAGCAGGCAATGGTCGATGGTACGAATTCGACCCGCCTCCGAAGGGTTGTGCGCGAGCGCTGACTCTTCGACCACGTCTCATCTGCTCAAGTCATATATAAGGTGTTGGCAAATGCATATTCAGCGTCGTGTGGCATTCACGCTGGTGGAATTGTTGGTGGTCATCGCGATCATTGGCATTTTGATTGCAATGTTATTGCCTTCGATCAACGCGGCCCGCGAGTCGGCGCGACGCACCGCCTGCGGCAACAATTTGCACCAGTTGATCACCGCGCTCGATATTTATGAAAACCAAATGGGCAAGTACCCCGCTGGTCGCGATGGCTGCGATGGCATTACCACGGGGCCGTGCAAGCAAAGCGACGATGATCATCGCGTGAGCACCAGTGCCTTTGTGCGGTTGCTGCCATTTTTGGAACAGCAGCCGCTGTTCGACACCTGCACCGAAGTTTTTCCGGCCAGCCAGCCCAACCGCCCGTTTTATACGGTTTCGGCCCAGCTCAAAAACACCCGCCTGGGCACGCTGATTTGCCCCAGCGACACCACCCAACCCTTCTACCCCGGCACCAACGACGCCTTGGCTTCGTATGTCATGGTGCACGGCGACATCGGCCCCGACGCTGGCATTAGCGGTGAAATGAAAGTCTTCAATACCGGCATGTTTGCCTACATGATCGAACGCACCCGAGGCGAATGCATCGATGGCGCGTCCAACACCATGTTTGTGGGCGAAAGCTACGACGGCCATATCGCCAACCGCCCCAATCGCTGGTTCATTGGCCAGCGGCATGAAGATACGCTGCGTTCCACCACCAACCCCATCAATACCCCGCCCGGCCAGGGACTGACCACCAGTCCCTACGGCACGCCCCTCGATGGCTCGATGGGCAGCCGGCACCCAGGCGGCGCTCAGTTTGCCTTCGGCGACTCGCACGCCATCTTTCTGCGCGACAGCATCGACCTCAACACCTATCGCGCCCTGTCCACGCGAGCCGGCGGCGAAACCACCAACTTGGACTGATCGCCGTCGACCGCCAGCTATCGCCGCGCCCCGCGCACGGCGTTCACCTGCCACTTCGCGGACTTCCACTTCCCACGCTCCCTTTCGAATCTGTCGCTCCGAGTGAATTATGAATTTGAGAGCCTTGCCGCGCGTGCCGTCTCCGCTGGCGATAGCGACCCTGGGTTTGCTGGCCATCGTCGGCTGCGGCGAGTCAGGCCCAGAAATTGTGCCCGTTTCGGGCCAGGTAATCATCGATGGCGAACCGCTGACGCGGGGCAACATTCAGGTCATTCCCAAGGGATACCGCGCCGCCTCGGGCAAAATCGGTCCCGATGGCCGCTTCACGCTGACCACCTTCGAGCCGGGCGACGGCGTGGTCCGCGGCACCCACCAGGTGGCCGTCTCATCGCATGAGAACCTCAGCCCCGGTCAGCAGAAATGGTATGCTCCCAAGACCTATCTCGACGCCACCAGGTCGGGCTTGCAAATCACCATCTCCGAGCCCACCAGCGATTTGAAGGTGCCCCTTACCTGGAACGGCGGCCAGCCCTTCATCGAAAAGACAGCCGATTGATCCGGCGCGCTATCGCGCTGGCGTTGCCTGCGCCTGGAGAGTGTCGTTGCCAGCATCGCCCTGGGGGCGTCTTGGCGGGTTGGAGGGCTTGCGGAAGCAGGCTCCCGGCGGGCTCTCGGATAATGGTTCGCGTCCGTGGGAGTTTGCCTTGACCAGAACTGGTGTGAACCTATAATCCCCGCGATTTTCCAGCGAGACTGCGCGCTCGGTTGGAAAGCCTTTCCCGTAACAACCGTTAACGTATCGAACAGCATTGCGTTCTGTTTTCGCAGCCTGGCGAGTCGTCGCCAAGGGGCGTTCTGCCCGCTGAGAATGCGGAAACCAGGCATGCTGATGTTTTCCGGCAAGGATGCAACCCCTGTCTGTTTCGACGATGGAACGTCGGCCAGTACTTGCGGCCCCGGCGATAACTCGCCGCTGGGTGGCAGGTCTGCACGCTTGCCTGTGGGCGGTCGCCGCCGGGCTCGCACTGCCTGCGCCCTTGTCGGCACAAACGCCCTCGGGCATGGCTCCCCCGCAATCGACCGCTGCTGCTTCACGGCCATTCGCCCCGCAACAGCCGTCACCGTATTCCCCTGCGCAGTATCACTCTGGGCAGTATCTCCCTGGGCAAATCCAGCCCACACCGGCGCAACATGCCCTGGCGCAACCCAGTTCGGCCGGCCAACCACCAGGCCAAACCCAGGCTCAGCCGCGGCCACGCGCGCTGCCGCTTCCCACGATGAATGTGCCTCCGCCCGACAAGCATCAGCCCATCTACGCCCATGCGGCCCAGTCGTTCAATTGGCGGCAGCAGCAACAAGATGTGTGGTTGCTATCGGGTGGGGTAAAGATCACGCAGGGCGATTGGACCGCCACCGCCGAACAGGCCGTGCTGTGGGTCGCCCCCGACCGTTACGGTTCGCATCAGGTCACCATGTATTTCGAAGGCGACGTGCGCCTGCTCAGCGACGGCGTGCAGGGCCGCTTCGAGCTCCGCGACGATAGCTGGTACGGCGTGCTTCCCGCGCTCGAGCCGCTCGAGTTTGGCGCCCTGAACCCGCTCCCCGAGCCTCAGCAAAAGCCGGTCATTTATGCTCGCGGCCTGGCCCGCAAGAATTCGTTCAACGCAGGCGTCGTCCGCCGCACGCAATTCCAGTCGCAGATCGATACACCCACGGTCGGCGCTCCCACCATTCAAGACCCGGCCACGCCCGGTACCCGGCGGTTGAGGGCCTTCCCCCGCAGCACCGCCCCCGTGGTTGCCACCTGGTACCCTAGTGAAGACGGCTGCGAATGGGTGGCGGTGATCGATTCCGGCGTGAACCTGATCATCGATGGGCTCGATGCCGAAGGCGCCGACCCCTTGGGCGCGCTCGATATCTCCACCGACCGGCTGGTGATTTGGACGGCCGCGCAGCAAGAACTCGATCTCAGCGGCGGCACGCCCCAGCAGGCCAATACGCCCCTGGAAATTTACATGGAAGGCAACGTGGTGTTTCGCCAGGGCGAACGCATCATCCACGCCGAGCGCATGTATTACGACGTTACCCGGCAGGTGGGCACCATCCTGCAAGCCGAAGTCCTCACGCCCATTCGCAGCTTTCAAGGCCTCGTCCGCCTCAAGGCCAACGTCGTGCAACAAACGTCGCCCGATCGCTTTGTCGCCACCGATGGCTACCTGACCTCCAGCCGCCTGGGGGTGCCCGGCTACCGGCTCAGCTCCGGCGACATCCTGTTCGAGGATCAACAGATACCCGTCGTCGATCCGGTTACCGGTCAGCCCGCCGTCGACCCCTTCACGGGCGAGCCGCTCATCGAACACCGCCGCCGCGCCACCAGCCGCAACAACGTGCTGTTTGTGGAAGAAGTACCGGTCTTCTACTGGCCCGTGCTGTCGTCCAACCTGGAACGCCCCGAGTTTTACATCCGCCGCCTGCGCTATCGTCACGACAACGTTTTTGGCCACCAGGCTTTGCTCGACCTCGATCCCTATCAACTATTGGGCATCGATCCCATTGTGGGCACCGATTGGGAGCTCAGCATTGATTACCTCAGCGAACGCGGCCTGGGACACGGCACGCGGTTCGCCTACAACCGCGGCGATCTCGAACTGTTCGGCATGCCCGCCCCCTCCGCCGGGTTCATCGACTACTGGGGCATTCAGGATCACGGCATCGATATCCTCGGCGGTATCCGCAACGGCTATCCGCCCGAGGCCGATTACCGCTTTCGCGCCTTTGGCCGCAATCGCACGCAGCTTCCCAACGAATGGCAGCTCACCGCCGAGCTGGGCTGGATCAGCGATCGCAACTTCCTCGAACAGTACTTCGAGAACGAATACGACAATTTCAAAGACATGACGACCGGCGTCGAGCTCAAGCAGGTGGTGGACAACATGTCCGTCTCCATCCTCTCCGACGTGCGCGTCAACGACTTCTTTACCGAGACCCAGTGGCTCCCCCGCTTCGATCACAACTGGCTCGGCATCTCCCTGCTCGAAGATCACCTCACCTGGTACTCGCATACCAGCCTGGCATACGCCGATTACCAAATCGCCAGCACGCCCACCTATCCGCCGGAAGCCGCCATCTTTAAACCGCTCCCCTGGGAAGTCCCCGGCGAAGGCGAGCGGCTGGTCACCCGGCAGGAAATCGACCTCCCCCTCGAAGCCGGACCCGCCAAAATCGTCCCCTACGCGCTGGGCGAACTGGGGCACTGGGGGGCAGACCTCGCTGGCAATGACTACGACCGCGCCTACGGACAGCTCGGCGTGCGCGCCAGCCTGCCCATCTGGAGCGTGGACCCCACCGTGGAAAGCTCGCTGTTCAACTTGCACGGCCTGGCTCACAAAGTGGTGTTCGAGGTCGACGCTAACTACTCCAACTCCAGCGACAACCTGTTCAACCCCGACGACCCCACCGATGGCGTCCAACTGTACGACAACCTCAACGACACCAATATCGAAAACTTTGTTCGTCGGGCGCAATTCACCACCTATGGCAGCAACGGCAACGTCATTCCGCTGCAATTCGACGAACGCACCTACGGCGTCCGTTCCGGCTTGCAAGACTGGGTCACCAGCCCTTCCGCCGAAGTCGTGGACGACCTGGAAGTCGTTCGGATGGGCATCCGCCAGCGCTGGCAAACCAAACGCGGTCTGCCCGGCCAACGCCGCATTCAAGACTGGGTGGTGTTCAACACCGGCATCAGCTTCTTCCCCGACGATGTGCGCGACAACTTCGGCGAATCGTTCGGCCTCGCCAATTACGACTTCCGCTGGCACCTGGGCGATCGCACCACGATCCTCTCCAGCGGCGTGTACGACTTCTTCGACGACGGCCAAAAGTTCACCCGGCTCTCGCTCCACCTCAACCGGCCGCCCCGCGGCGACCTGCTGATCTCGTTCAGCGACCTCCGCGGCCCCATCAACAGCCAGGTGCTCACCTTCGCTTACAACTACCAAATGACCGCCAAGTGGCTCTCCACCTTCAGCACCTCGTACGACTTTGGCGAAGGCCGCAACATCGGCCAGAACTTCATCCTCACCCGCGTGGGCGAATCGTTCCTGTTCACCATGGGCTTCAATGTCGATCAGGCCAAAGACAACGTCGGCGTGACCTTCGCCGTCTCGCCGCGGTTCCTCCCCAACGTCAGCATTGGCCAACTCGGCTCCGCCAGCGTCCCCATCGCCGGCCTCTACGGGCTAGAGTAGCCGTGGCACGAGCGTCCTCGCCCATGAATCCGCGCCGCAAGCCGAAAAACGCATGATTTTTCAGACGGGGACCGGCACACCAGCGCCTCGCTCGACACGCCAGCTATTGACTCCTCTCCTGCCGTTCCAAGGTGCTCTCGCCTGAGGTCACACAACGCCGAAACCTACCTCGTCCGCGAACTCGATCTCGACGGCAAAATCGCCTATGTGGAGCGCCGCGAAACCGACTACTACACCCAGGCCGTGCTCGAGAGCAGCGTGAAGATCACCCAGCCTCGGCAACAGGATCACCGCGTGGTGCCCGGCGGCGAGTGGGGCCAAGGCGATGGCGATGTCACCTGGCAAACCGTGGCATTCAAGAAGATCAAGTTCGGCGCCCGCGAAAACATCGGCCTCGGCCCGGTCGATATCCCGGCCCAAACGCTGCAAACCGTCGGCCTGTGGCTCGCCCCCGGCCCCGCCTTCCGCGATGCGCTCAAGCAGCAAGGGCTGCGCCTCACCGGCGAACGGTTCATTCACCGCCATTGACCGCCAACAACCCCTCCTTGGCTCCCTGCGAAATGGCCACGACCGCCGGATGGGTCATCTTTCGTTCTAACGTAATCGCATAGAATTGAAGTTTGATATCCTCCAGCTGTCCGACCAATTGCACGCGATATTGCTGTTTGACTTCGTTCAACACGGCCGAAGGGATCGGAAACACCCCAGCCCCGGCCTGGCCAAACTCCTTGATGAGCGCGCTATCGTCAAACTCGCCGACAATCCGCGGCACGAAACCCCGTTCGTCGTACCAGCGGTCCATGGCCCTGCGCAGCTCGGTGTTCGCGGTAGGCAAAAGAATGGGGGCGCCATCGAGCGATTCAGGGAAGCGCCGTCGGATTCGCGCTCCCAACTCACGCGAGGCGCAGATCGATACTCCGCAACTTCCCAGCGGATGGCTGAAGCTCCGCGTCCGGCTATGAGGCGAGACCGGCGCGTCCGAAAGGATCACGTCGTAACGGTGTTGAATGAGATCGGCAATGAGCGTTTCCAGCGGCGCCTCGTGACACACAATCTGCACGCTTTGCGGAAAGTGCAGAATGGGCTCCAGCAGCCGATACACGATCAGCTTGGAAATGACCATGGGAATCCCGACCATCAACTTCAAGGATCGGTCGTGAGGCAGCCCACGCAGCGCTCCCAGCATTTCACGCCCCACGGCGAAAATGTCATCGGCGTAGTCAAACACCATCTTGCCGACGTCGGTCAATGCCAACCCTCTCCCCGACCGATCGAACAGTTGCTGCCGAAGCGACTTCTCCAATTTGCGAATCTGCGTACTGATCGTGGGCTGCGTCACGTGCAACGATTCGCAAGCGGCCGAAATATTGCCCTGCCGAACCACCGTCCAAAAGTAGAACAAATGGAGAAAATTCAGGTCCTGAAGCTTTTCCGTCATGTCACCTCCCTCAGCGGCCAACGGGGCAATAACCTCGCCAGGCATCTTTCCCCCGCGAGAGTCGCCCGCCCACAAGCCGCCTCGTGTCGCGCCTCCTCGGGTTGCCTGCCGTGCAGGTCATCATAGGCAGCCCCCACCGCAATGGACGGATAAAAAATGACGCTCGTTCGTAAACTTCGGCACATAGACCAGCGCGATGCCAGGCAGGGGGGAAAGCCCTGGGTTCGCCACTTTCAAAACGATCCATTGATTAAAGCAATCATATTCAAAATTTCAATGACATCACTTTATTTTTTAAAATTGTAAATATATCGCCTGGCCGATAGAAAGGTACGCGACAAAGCAGCGGGGCGAGAACTTGTCGCTCCGTTGCCAGCTGGCCACACGGTTGCACGTGGGGTATATCACTCGAAATGCGGATCGCCTCGCGCGTTCGCCTCCCAGGGAGACCGACGTATGCCGAACAGCATCCTGCTCCATTTGAACGGTTCCCTGCACGGAGAGCCGATCGTTGAAATCGGAGTGGCCTTTGCTCGACGCTGGGAGGCCCGCATTCGGGCGCTCGCCCTGCTCGATACCCGCCACCTGCTAGAGTTGGCGTCCACCTGCGAGTCAGCGGCGCATGCCAGCGGCGAATTGCTGCGGCTCAAACGATTGCAACAACACCAAGAAGTGGTGCATGGCAAACTCCAACAAGTTTGCCAGCAGGCGGGGCTCTCGTACGACGTTCGGGTTCTGGAAGGAGATCCGTTGCAACTGCTCCCCTCGGAATCGCAGTTCCACGACCTCGTGGTCACCTTCTTCCCCACCGCGGCGGCGCAGCCGCCGACCGACGTTGCCCAGGAGTTAACTCCCGGCGACATGGTTGCCCTGCTGCACCAGGGCGTGCAGCCGCTACTGATCGTGCGCAAACCAGAACAGCTTTTGCGACGCGTGCTGCTGGCCTACGACGGCACCGCCGCCGCTGGCAAGGCCATCCGGCAGTTCCTCGAACAGAGGTTGTTGCCCCACGCCGAATATCGCCTGATGGCCGTGGGCGCCAATGCGGCCAAAGCCCGCGAGTTTCTCAAAGAAATGGACGCCTATTGCCGGCTGGCCAGGCTGGAGATGGAGACCGGCTATCTCTGCGGCACGCTGCGGCGGGCCCTCCCCGCCTACGCCGAAAGGTGGGACGCCGATCTGGTCGCAATCGGCGTTCAGCGTGGCTACTGGAGATTGCCTCGCTTGCAAAAAAATCCCCTCGCGCAGCTACTGCTCAAAACCAACTGCGCGGTTTATGCCATGTCGTGAGGGGCTGAACCAACTTATCTCGAAATATGCGCCTTGTTCGTCAGTAATGGCGAGTTCTCCTCGTATATCGATGTCAACTAGCCAATTAGAGCCGTAGAAATGGATCGCCAAGATTTCTGGTCGCAAGTATTCAAACTCCAAGGGTCCGTTACCCCCTGTGTCCTTGGCCGGGTGGCGTTCTTCACCCTGTTCTCCACGGCTGTCTGGGTGGTTTACCAGTACGTGGAATTTCACTCGGGCATCGCCGTGGCGCCGTATGAAATCCTCGGCGTCATCCTGGCCCTGCTGCTCGTGCTGCGAACCAACTCGGGGTACGATCGCTGGTACGAAGGCCGCAAGCTCTGGGGAGGGATCGTCAACCAATCGCGAAACCTGGGCATGATTGGCGTCGTTTACGGGCCGCAAGACCACAATTGGCAAAATCAATTCGCGCGCTGGACGGCGGCCTTCTCGCATGCCTGCCGCCATAGTCTCCGCGACGACTCCAATACCCAGGACATGCACGACCTGATCGGCCAGGCCGAAGCCGAAAAGCTGGGGAACTCGCAGCACATGCCCATGTACGTGGCCGGAAGACTGGCGAACATGCTGCGAAGCGCCGTCGCCTCGGGAGGCATGGATCGATTCGCATTCATCCAGGCAGAAAAAGAACGGGCGACCCTGATCGACCACATCGGCGCTTGCGAGCGAATCAAACGAACCCCGCTAGCCGAGGTGTTTTCCATCAAGATCCGCCGCTTCCTGTTCATCTACCTCACCGTGCTGCCAATCGCCATCGTCGACAAAATGGACGTGCTCACTCCGCTCGTTACCCTGCTGGTCGCCTTCTCATTCTTGTCCCTCGACCAGATCGGCATCGAGTTGCAAAGCCCCTTCTCGCCCAACCGGTTGAGCCACCTGCCACTCAACAGCATCGCGTCCAACATCGAAGAAAACATCCTCGGCTTCCTGGATCAGGCATCCGACGAAACGACGCCTCGCAAATCCGCCCGCCCCGAACGACACGAACAGCATGCCACAACCCCACCAGAGAGGGGGTTTTCGGTCATGGATGCCGAAATGCACCACGCCGCCATCTCCATGCCCGGATCAAACTCTTAAGAGTGACACAAGGCAACCTGCCCGTTCCCGAACGACGAGGTGGCACTTCCTGAGCCCAAGCGAAGGACGTGGCGCGCCGCCTTAGCCCAACTTCCCCAGCCGTTGTTGTAAGTTCTTGCTTCGCAAGGGTTGGTCTTTCGATTTTCTCACTACATTTCCGTTTGCTTTATTTGGGTAG
>CAYUMU010000026.1:0-70098 GCA_964445985.1 uncultured Pirellulales bacterium
CTCTACTTCGCCGGCGCGCAGTGGTACTACGCTTCTACCGAATCCGCCTCGCAGCTAAGGAACTGCGCAACAATAAGTTACCGGATTGGGATTGTGCGAAACTTATAGAATAGATGATAACGTCATGCATGCCGGATGCACGCGTAGTGGAATGGATTCGTGACAAGTTTATCAACCTCGCTGGTTCGTTGGATGAGCGAGGGCGGAGGCATTGGGCCGCAGTCGAGGCTCGGTCGCTGGGACGCGGTGGGATCGCGGCCGTCGTCCAAGCTACCGGGATTTCCGATCGCACCATTCGCACCGGCATCCAGGAACTTGAGTCGGGGCATCTGCCGCCGCCAGGTCGGCAACGCCGAGCGGGGGCTGGTCGGCACGCCCGCAAGCAGGAGCAGCCGTCGTTGGTGGCCGCCTTGGATAAGTTGATTTCGCCCACCTCGCGCGGAGAGCCAACCAATCCCTTGCGCTGGACCTGCAAGAGCACCCGCCAACTGGCGGCGGAGTTGCAAAGTCAAGGATTTGCCGTGGGGCCTTCCACGGTTCGCGGGTTGCTCGTCGAGATGGGCTACAGCCTGCAGGCAAATCGCAAGAAACGGGAGAGCCAACAACACCCGGATCGAAACGCGCAGTTCGAGTATATCCATGCGCGGGTCAAGGCCAGAAAGCGTCGAGGGGAGCCTGCCTTGTCGGTAGACACCAAGAAGAAGGAAACGCTGGGAAACAAGAGCAACCGAGGCCGGGAGTACGAACCCAAGGGCCAGCCTCGCTACACCGATACGCACGACTTTCCCGATAAAACCAAGGGCAAGGCCGTGCCCTATGGCGTGTACGATATCCACCGCAACCAGGCGTTTGTTTCGGTGGGCGTCAGTCACGACACAGCCGAGTTTGCCGTGGCCGCACTTCGGCTCTGGTGGCAGAAACTCGGGCAGCAAGCCTACCCATCCAGCAAACGGCTGCTGATCACCGCGGACAGCGGCGGAAGCAACCGTTCTCGCAATCGCTTGTGGAAGTTGGAACTTCAGGGGTTTGCCGACGAGACAGGTCTCATCGTGGAAGTCTGCCACTACCCGCCAGGCACGAGCAAATGGAACAAGATCGAGCACCGCCTATTCTGCCACATCACGCGCAACTGGCGAGGCGTTCCGCTGGAAACGGTGGAGGTCGTCGTGTCCAGCATCGGCAACACCTCGACGGCCAGCGGGCTGGAAGTGCATGCCTGGTTGGATGAAACAACCTACGCCAAAGGAATCAAGGTCTCCGATCAGGCCCTAGCGGAATGCGTAATCAAACGACATGCGTTTCACGGTGAATGGAACTATGAAATCCATCCCAGAAAAACACTCAAATGCGGTAAGTAATTTCCGCGCAGTTCCTAACGAAGATAAATCCTGAGGCAGATACGGCGACAGGTCGATTTCCGATGGCTTCAACACGATGAGATTATCTGCCTATTACCAACGCTTGACTCACAGTGCCCCGAAACAATTTCGAAAGCACCGAAATCACAAAAACAGTTGGCTATTGAATCTTGGAAGTTCACTACCGGTCAATCTCCCCCATCACAATATCCAGCGAGCCCACGATCGCCGGAATGTCGGCGATCAGGCAGCCGCTGCATAGTTCGTGGCACACCGATAGGTTGCAAAAACAACTGCTGCGGGCACGCACGCGGCGGGGGATGGCTTCGCCGTCGCTCACGATATAAAAGCCCATCTGGCCGCGGGGGGCTTCGGTCTCAAGATAGGCCTCGCCCTTGGGCAGTTTTTGTGTGAGCTTGACGGGAATTTGATGCGAGCCGGTCGCCGTGCTGTAGCGATCCATGGCCTGCCGCACCAGGTCCACCGACTGCACCACTTCCAGCATTCGCACGTAGAACCGGTGCCAGCAATCGCCAAGCACGGCCTCCGCCGGCACGGCCGGGTATTGGTGGTCGTTGGGGTAATGGCCATCGCGTTCCACAATCACTTCAAACGCGTAACCATCGTACATTTGCGTGTAGAATTCTTCGCCATCGCGACGAAGATCGTGATCCACGCCGCTGCCGCGCAGCACCGGCCCGGTGCAACCGTAATCGATCGCCATTTCCGCCGACATCACGCCAATGTTGGCCGCCCGGCGCACGAAGATGGCGTTGCTAGTCAGGAGCGCGTGGTATTCCTCGATGATGGGCAGGAACTGCTCCAGGAACGCTTCGCACTGCTTGAGCCAACCGCTGGGCAGATCATGCGTGGCGCCGCCCACCGTCAGGTAGCTGGTGGTCAGCCGCGCGCCGCAAGCCATTTCAAACAGGTCCAAGATCTTTTCGCGTTCGCGGAACGCATACAGAAACGGACTGAACGAGCCCAAGTCCAAACCATAGGCGCCCATGCCCACCAGGTGGCTCGCGATCCGGCTCAACTCGGAAATAATCACCCGCAAATGCCGAGCTTTCTCGGGCAGCTGCATCTGCATCAGCTTCTCCACGGTCATGGCCCAGCCGAGATTCATGTTCATCGCGGCCAGGTAGTCCATGCGATCGGTATACGGAATCCATTGGCGAGGACTCAGGTTCTCCCCAATTTTCTCGGCCGAGCGGTGCAGGTAGCCAATATGCGGCGTGACCTCGGAAACGATCTCGCCATCGGTTCGCAACACCAGCCGCAACACGCCGTGCGTGCTGGGATGCTGAGGCCCCATGTTGACGAGCATCTCGTCGGTGCGAACGTCAAACTCAATGATCCGGGGATCGTCGATGGAACTGGACATGGATGATGTTTCTGTGTTCGTCGGTAGCGAAATGAGTTCGTTAAATTATTTGGAGCCCCGCGAGCAGGGCGTATCAATCTACTGGTTTCTTGCTCGTTAACATCTCTGCAAGCCGCGGAGAACTTGAGTGCCTCAGCTTCCGATTGCGGTTTACCCGCGTTAAGCAACAGGAGGCAGGAGTGAGGCCACGGGAATCGTGCCGACCGTTTTTCCTTCGAGTATGAAAGCTATCTCGCCGACCGCTTTGATGACCTGGTGTAGACCATATTGCGATACGCCGCGGGCCGAAGTCTGAGGATCGGAATAGGCCTCGACCTGCCGATCGCCCAAATTGATGATCCAATACTGTGGAATACTGGCTCTGGCGTACAACTGGGCTTTGGCCCGATCGAGCGCCAGAGTGGAATCCGCGACTTCCACAAGCAAGCCAATCTCGGCTGGCGCTGGATGTTTGTGCAAATAGTCGGTGCGTTGCCCGCGAACCACGGCAATATCCGGCTGCGGTTCACTCGTCGCCAAAGTCACCGGTTGTTGCATTCGCACATGCCAACCCGATGGGGCCAGCGAGCGCAAAACGTCGTCATAGACCTGTTCCACAACGTACGCATGGAGAGGACCAATGGGAGTCATCTCAACGATCAGCCCATCCAAAAGTTCCACCCGTGCATCCGCCGCCAACACCCCTGAATCCGCCAGAGCATGGTATTCGTCCACCGAGAACCGGTGCAGCGGCGTTGGAAGGGAAAACAAGCTTCCCGCGTCAATGGGTAGTAGCGTATTGCTCATGAGGGGAAATTCTGTTGGAGGGCGGCATCACGGCGCAGGACCAGCAAGTTGTCGTCGCCTACCGGCACCGAATCCCATGATACTCCAAAGGCATTTCATAATCCTTCCGCAACGGGTGGCCTTCCCAGTCTTCCGGGCACAAGATCCGTCGCAGGTTGGGGTGGCCGATGAACCGCACCCCGCACAGGTCGTAGACCTCGCGTTCGTGCCAGTCCGCCGTGCTCCACACACCGGCCACGCTCGGTACTTCTGGCAGCTCGCCCGCCACGTTGTCTTTCCAGCGGGGTAGCAGCACCTTGAGCACCAGGCTGCTCTTATTCTGGAAGCTCCACAGGTGATAGACCACCTGCATGTGCGGCTGGAAGCTGGCCTTGGCGGCCTTTTTCGGGTCGGGCTCGAAGTAGTCCACGCCCGAAATGCAGTTCAAAAACACAAACCGCAAGTCGGCCTCGTCCCGCAAATAGGTGCAAACCGCCACGATGTCGTCGGGCGAAACCTCGATCCATGGATCGATCGCCTCCATGTTCGCCCCCGTAATTCCATCACCAAAGGCTTGCTTCAACCGGTCGAGAAAGGGGTTGTCGCTCATGGAAGCTGATTCGGCTCGTTGAGTAAGTAAAAAGGGAGAGGGGGGGTGAAGCCTTCACCATCTGGCTGGCGACGCTTCCTGGGTGGCTGGAACCGAGCCCGGTCGGTCATGGCCGGAGAGCCGCTCAGTTCCCCCCCGGACCATTCTTGCCGAACTTACGGGAAGGAGGAGGGAGAGGCGTCCTGCCGCGCCAACGGCTCAAACCAGCATGGGCTCTTCTTCTTCGGCCACGGCAGGTGGACCGCGACGGCTGGCGGCCCGCTCTTCGGTTACTGCCCGCACCCAGTCGATATCGCCTCGCATCCACACGTAGGCAAAACCGACCAGCACAATCGCAAAAAACGCCGCAATATCAAAGAACGAAAACAGCGCCAGTTGGCTGGCATGCTGCTCAATGGCTTCATTGGTCAGGTTGGCGCCCCTGGGCAGGGCATCGGCCGGCACGCCCATTTCGCGATACAAACCCCGCGCGGCTTCGGTCAATTCACCGTTATCCACCTTGACCAGCGTGGGATCCTTGAGATGCGTGGCCTTGCCGTAAACCGTGGCCCAGGGGAAGAAAAACGCCACTTCCACGTCGAAAATCAAGAATAATAGCGCCACCACGTAAAACCGCAGGTCAAACTGCACAAAGCTCGAACCAATCGTCGGCTCGCCGCATTCGTAGACTTCCAGCTTTTCGGCATTCGGCTCTTGCGGACGAATCAGCTTGCCAACAAACAAGTTGACGAACAGAAACACACCGCCCGCTCCCACAAACAGGGCAATATAGGCCACGATTTGAATCGAACTCATCGGCTTGGGTGCTCGCGATGCCTGGTCACCAGGTGATCAGCCCCCTCCGAACGCTGCGAAGCGCACTCCAGAGGGCTGGGGGAATTCAAGCCCGCATTTTAAGGGCTGGGGCCACTTTGGCAAGCGGCTGGCTTTGATTGTCGCGTTCGCTCCGTCTGCCATTCTTCCGGGTCTGCTCGCGACGGCTACGATTGTTTCTTGTCGAAGAAGTTTCAGCCACGCGAAGAATCGGTATAATCATCCTTAAGTAACTACGAATGGGTGGAGGAACAAGTAGCATGACGATCACCACACAACCTTGGGAAACAAAACGGACGGATGAAACTCGACAGATAGACGTTACACTTCGGAAGCATTTCAAGCGAGCAGGCTCCTATCGTTACAACTCCGCATCGATTCGAGTCCGAGTCATCGATCCCACCTTCGAGGGCTTGTCGCGTGAGAAGCGTGATGCCCTGGTCGAACCGTTTCTCGACACGCTCCCTGCGAATACTCAATCAGATATCGTGACTCTGCTTACCTTCGCGCCATCGGAACTAATCCAATCCCCGGCGACGTTTAGGGAATTCCTGCTCAATGCCGAGTTCGAAGATTCAAGTCCGTCGATGTTGTGATCCCAATCACCTGCAAGTGGGCCACTGCTAAAGTAGAATTGCCACCCCAAGCGGTCGCGTGAAAGCCTGCGGCACACCAGGTAACTTATTCGTCGGAACGGAAGATCCCCTCCGCCCGACCTGTGTCAGGGGGAGTCGATCCCGCCGAATGAATTCTCATCGCAGCCAACTTACGCTGGAATCGGCGCGCGAGCTGTTGCGCTCCAAGGAACTGCGCTGCACGAGTTGCCGGATCGCCGTGTTGCAGCATCTTACGGCAGCCCGCTACCCCCTCACCCACGCCGAGGTTTCCGATTCCCTTGTCCAACGCGGCTTCGATAAGTCAACCATCTACCGTTGCCTGATGGAGATGGCCGACGTGGGCCTGCTGATGCGGCTCGACCTGGGCGATCACGTCTGGCGTTTCGAACGGCAAGACGATGGCGCGCCCTCCGAAGAAGTGCATCCGCACTTTCTCTGCACCACCTGCGGCAAAGTCACCTGCCTGGAAGACGTGGACCTGCGCATCAAGCCGGCCGCGGTGAAACTCTCGCTCGACGTGACCGAAGTGCTGCTCAAAGGCCGCTGCGGCGATTGCCAGGTTTAGCAATCTCGTTGGATTGTCCACAACACGCGAGCATGACGACTGGCGGCAGTGGCTTCTAACGGGGCGGGGCAGAAGCACGTGTGGCACTGTTTGCGGTCGAATGGGCTTTGCCTTGCGGAGCACGCCTGCCACGACCGCAAGCAGTGTGCGGCGGAGTCGGGCGTTCTACTTCGTTGGCCAAGTCGAGGGCGGTTCGGCACTGCCGTTGCATTTGAATATGGCCCATCCGCCCCGGGGGTAAAGCAACCCATTATCTGCAACCGCCTGCACAAACGCCAACATTGTTGCCGCAAGTGTTCCAAGTGCGGTAAAATGCCCGCATGGAAACGATTATTCGAAATGTCGGCGACATCGACGCCCGTGACCGGGAAGCTTTGGAGCACGTGCTTGGCCAGCAACTGCGTGAGAACCAGCAGTTGGTGATCGGCATCGTCAACCTTCCGCTGAATCCAGACGCTTCCGCCGGCTTGTCCTCCGGCGCGGCGACGGCCAGCGGGCTGCCAGAGTGGTGCAACGTGTTTGAAGGGCTGAGCGACCAGCAGTTGGACGAGATCGACAATTCCATCCTTCGCTCGCCCGGCGGCCGCTCCTTTGAATAACATGCTTCCGGCCGCGCTCCTCGACACCGATATCCTTTCGGAATTGCTCAAGAAACGGAACGCGGCGGTCCTGACGAAGTGCTCCGCATATCTTGCGGCCCACGGGGCGTTTTCCTTCTCCCTGTTCACGCTGTTTGAGATCGAGCGGGGCTTGAAGGAAAAAGCGGCCACCCAACAGTTGGCGAAGTTCGCCACGTTCTGCCAGCACTCCCGCGTGCTCCCCCTCAGCGAGCCGGTCCTGCATCGTGCCGGCGACCTATGGGCGCATGCCCGACAAGGTGGCCACCCGCACGGGGACGCCGACCTCATTATAGCTGCCACGGCGGTTGAGCACGGCCTCGTGCTCATCACGGGCAACACATCACACTTTACGTGGGTTCCCGGACTGACGCTCGATAATTGGCGGACACCATAAACCGCGGCATGCAGTATCCCTCGGGCAGGCTGGCCCACGGAAGCAGGTGTGCCACTGGTTGCGGTCGAATGGGTATTGCCTTGCAGAGCACGCCTGCCACGACCGCAAGCAGTGCGCGGCGGAGTCGGCGTTCTACTTCGTTGGCCAAGTCGAGGGCGGTTCGGCACTGCTTGAGTGCGTGGATAGCGATTTGATAATGGCGGGTCGATTCGCCCTCAAGCCGCCTTTAGCCCATGGCTGGGCAGATGGTAGCGAGGAACTGGCAGTTCCTTGGGAGCAGTGGCACACTTCCGTTGCATTTGCATATGGCCGCACAAACAAGGGCACCCGTGCGGCCACCCCCGCAAAAAAGTGCGAACCACCCACAAAACCGCCAGAAATCCAGCCCGCCAGCCAATCACAACGAGACCTGGCGAAGCGACTTAAAGGGAGGGCAGTCGAAAAAGGGTTAACGGCGTAGAGTGCCACCCTACGCCGTTAACCTTATTGGTTCGGAGATTGCCCAGTTTTCCGAGATTTCTCGGCAGCCAAGCCCCCCCTAAATTACAGGTCGCTGTAAACTATTGCGTAATTTGTGGTTAGAAAAAGGGTTAACGGCGTAGAGTGCCACCCAGCCGGGAGGCTCTGCGTCGGTTCACATTTACATGCCTGCATTACTGCTTCTGGTAAATCCCCAGAAGGTTGTTTTCTGGATATCTCACTCGCACGAGACGAAATAGTCTCCAGAGGGAAAGTTCAAGGAAACACGTAACCCGAAATCTTTGAAATACTACACAGTCATCCACATAGGCGAAGCCCACTTCTCTGAATCCACCTTCTTCAAACAGATTTCTCAATCGTCTCCTCGTGTTCATCCTGTAGAACGTTGGAAACACGTCTTCATCTTTCCTGCCAGGCGACATAAAGCGTGCGAAAGAAGCATGCAGTTTGTTAGGCATCAACGATGCCATAACGGAAACAAATGCCCACCGGTTTGGTGTATAGATTACGACGTATCCCATGGGCTTGATCAGCCGAGAAAATGATTGGACTACCTTCTCTGGCTGTTGTATGTGTTCTGCCACCATGCGGAGTGTTGCAAGGTCGAAAACTCCTTCATTGTAGTATTCCTCAATCGTGGCTTTGCATCGTTCGTCCACGAGATCATTCTGATCCAGGTTTGTGCTTGGATCGACCCCTACTAAATGCTCACACCGTTTCGCTAATTCGCACGAGAGTTTGCGATCGTGAGGAAAAATCGACTTACCGCCTCCTACGTCGATCCACCGACATTTGTCAGTCACAAGTTGATCGACCACGGCTTGATACCATGCTTCTGCTGTGAAATAGTGGAATCGGTGCCGCATTCTGACTCGCCAACCGTGTTGAAGCGGATCGCCTGAGTGCCTGCGAAAAAGCGAATCCAATGCTTTCTCCGTCGGAAATGCAAAAGTCTCCATTAGACACTCCTAAACTATATCTTGTTGAGCGACGACAGGGCCATTGAAGCCATATCGAAGTTGCCGCAGCCAGAGCCAAAAGGAAATGGGTTGTGGCGGCTCATTACTTTCGGATAGTTGGTCGGGGGCACGCCCTTGAACCCTAGCGAAGGGCGTGGCAGCAGCGGGGTTTGGCCAGAACCCATGCAGAATAACGCCCGACCAAGCGTTCGCTCTTTGCCCGACCAGTCCCACCATTTTCCTACGCTTCAGCCTCGCTGTACATAGCAAAGCTCCCTGGCGTCCGCCCCCCCCGCCCCGCCCTTCGCTTAGGCTCAGAGGCGCCACCCCGAGCCGACCCTGCCCCCAAACATAAAAACCGCCGGGCCGATCTGGGGAGTGATCGACCCGGCGGTGAGGTTTTTCAGCTTGGCGTCATTCGCGGACTTGCACGTGCGATGGATTCATTCATGAGCCCTCTTGTGCGAGCCCAATTGCCTTACCAGCCCAGCTCGTGTTCGGCGGGGAACATGAACTCCGGCAGTTGCTTCGGCATGGGCAGCAGTTGGAACCGCGGGCCGGCTGGTTCGGGGCCGTAGGCGCTTCCCGTCGCCGGGGCAAAGTCGGCCTTCTCTAGCGAGACGGCGCGGCTGGCGCCTGCCAGGGGCGACTCGGTCGGGGCCATGTCGGTGTCCACCTGCACGAAGATTTCGGCGAAGGTTTGCAGCCGCTGCTGAACCTGCCGCATGGCCTCGCCCACGCCCCGCACCACACCCATCGTCACATCGAGCACCCGCTGGGCCTGGTCCGCCGGGATCGACGGTTCGCCTTCGGAATGGGCCGGGGCTGGGCAATGCCGCTGTTCATGGTAGCAGTCGTAATCTTCGGTCGAATCGTAGACCGGCACCTTGTACGATTGGCCATACAGGTCGCCGTCGTAGCCGTATTCATAATCGTATTCGTAACCATAGTCGTAAGGGTCCACGCCGGTGCTGGAGGCGGCATCGGCTTCGCCCGGGGCACGATCCGTGGCTTCGGCATTTTTCTTGACCGGCGGCGAGTATTCGTAGGCGTCGAAATCGTCCCAGTAGCCGCAACCGTATCCCTGCTGCTGGCAGGGGGGAGCGTCCACCGGCGCTTCGGCGGCCGCCTCGGCATGGGTCAGGCCATTACCGCATTGGCTGCCGTAATCTTCGCAGGCGTCTTCACCCAGGTAGGGGTTGCACTCGCTGTCGTACACCCCATACGTGTCGTCGTAGTCGTACTCGGCAGCATCGGCCGATTCGACACGCACCGGATCCGCATCCACGGCGAACGGGTCGGCGCACTCCTCGCCCAAAGGGCATCGATACTCGTTGGCAACGCCGAAAACCTGCCGGGCGGGGCAGGTGTGATCGACATCGGCCTGGGTATCCACGGCTTGAGACGAACACGCATCGCTTTCCCGCGAAATACTCTCCGCGGTGGTCGGCAACGTGCCGGCGAGATCGATCAAGGCACATCGGCCTTTGGCGTGCAAACCGTCGTTGGCATCGTTGATGCGAATGGCCTCCAACTCGCCCGCCGAGAGGGCCGGGTCTTGCAGCGTGGCGGCCAGGCTCATATCTGCCCGATTGCCAGGCAGCCGCGGATCGTGACTGGGCGCGACCTCGCCTTGGGGCTGCACGGGGCCGGTTCCGCGGAACAGCCACGAACCGTTGTTCAGCGGCCCGTTGCCATCGAACTGACCCTGGCCTTGCAGCGGCCCTCGGCTATTCAAGCTGCCGCGGCCTTGCATCGGCCCGGCCCCTGGCAAGTTGCCGGCGCCGTTGTACGGGCCGCGCTCGTTGAGGGTATTGTCACCGCCCAGGTGACCCATGCCGCCCAGCGGCCCGGTGCCCGATAACGTGCCCGAGTTGAGCTGCCGCATGCCACCCAGCGGGCCATTGCCCGTGATCAGGCCACCTCCGCCGAGCCGTCCGTCCACACTCAGCGGGCCGGCGCCATCCAGCGGGCCCGACTCCGTCAAACGCGAGTGGCCGGTGAAGGCCCCCACGCCAATCATCGGGCCGATGGCGCTCAGCGGGCCACCGCCGCCCAGGTTTCCGGTGCCGCCCAGGTTGCCCTGGCCGTGGAGGTTTCCCACCTGGTTGAGGCCGCCCTGGCCGCTGAGGCTGCCATACGATTGGATGGGCTGGGCCGGAGCCGCACTGCGACGGGTTTGGGCATAGTGCACCTCTTCATGGAAGGGATAGCCCGCCCCATCAAACCCACCGGCGCCAAACTCGTCGTACAAGGCGGCTTCGTAAGTGGCGCCTTCATCTTCCACCGAGCTTTGGCTGACTTCCACGGGCGGGGCTTCCACCGGACGGCCGTCTCGGGCGATCTTCAAGCTCGACTTGGCATTCAACTGGGCAGCGGCCTGCTTGCTGGCGCGATTCTTCTTGGCGAGCACCGGCGGTTGATCTGCTAGCGGAGACCAGTTGGGGGCCACGCCGTCGTTGTGGCCTGCTTCGGCACGATCGGCACACACGTTAAAACCGTACCAGGCGCCCGGTTCTTGATAACCGAAGTGATCGAGCATTTCACGTTCGGGTTGAGCCCGCGGAATCGGCGATGTTGCCAGGCCCTCCATAATGCCGCGGGCGGCGGGCAGCATCAGGCCGGCGGACATTTTGAAGCCCTGTGACCGGAGTTCGGCCAGTTCTTCGGCACATGTGCAACGAACCGAAATCGGTTCGAAATGTTTGACAGGCGGACGCTGACCATAACTAAAGCCAACGACTTGCGCGGCTGCGGTGAACGTACCGAAAAACGCGGCAAGCGCAAAGCGAGTGCGTTTCATAACCAAACTCCTACGGCTAAAACGCGATAAATCGTGGTATGTATTCAGGTGGCAGCAGCACCGGGAGGGAAGGCTCGCCATCCTTGGAGCCTCGTAAAATTTGCTGCTCGATGGGTAGTAAAAGGTATCGGAACCCGGCGACTGGGGTCATTAGGTAAATGACGTTGACAAACGGCCATTCTGGCGTATGGGCAGCTTTTGCAGGCCCGATAGAAACGGATGATATGAGTGTTTGGGTGGTGAGGGCGGCTGGCGGCGAGAATGCCGGGCAAATGATCCGGGAATCCGTCGCTCCAGCAGGCCCGGAAAAATCAGAATATCCAGCCCTGCACGAACGCATAGGCCAATAACGCGCAGACCGGAAAGCCGATAAAGATGATCAGGTACGTGATCAGCGTGCTGCGCGTTTGTCGGGGCCAACGAGCCATGAGATTGCGTGCGAAGAATAGGTGGGTGGGAAGAATTCCATGTGAGCCGTGGCGGCGCCCGGGGGGGCGTGCTGTCGCTGCCAGCTAACCTCGCGTGGCCCCTTGGTTTTCGAGCATGGGCCGCAGTTCGTTCACAAAGTCGTTCAAGTCGGCAAAGTCGCGATACACGCTGGCAAACCGCACGTAAGCCACCTGGTCCAACTGCCGCAACTCTCGCATTACCAGTTCACCCAACTCCCGGCTGAACACTTCGGACTCAAAATTCGAATGCACCTCGCGCTCAACCCGACTCACCACCGCATCGATCTGCTCATTGGTCACCGGCCGCTTCCAGCAGGCTTTTTCCAGGCCGGCCTTGATGCGATCCCGTTCAAACGGCACCCGCGCGCCGTCTTTCTTTACCACCTTAATGGTCGGTTCTTCCATCCGTTCGTAGGTGGTGTACCGGCGGTGACACGCCAGGCATTCCCGCCGGCGGCGAATCATGCAGCCATCTTGACTGGCGCGCGAATCGACAACCCGATCGTTATCGACAGAGCAAAATGGGCATTTCATGGCAGTATCAAGGCCGCTTGGGGCTTCCGTCGCAAACGGTACGGCGGGGAATGGGTGGCTCACGCGCGGGAAGGACAGGTGCGCGGCGGATGGCAAACGACATTCGACAGAACAAAATCGACAAAACCAGCAATATTCTAGCGGTGGCGATAGCAACTGGGGATAGTAAAAAACCGGCGTTTGTGCCATAACTAACATCGCTTGCGCTGCTGAACCTCCCAATCAACGCTCAAGCACGCCGCCCACAGCCGGGCAGCTTGTAGAAATCGCCTGACAAGGAAAGCGGGCAGAAACGCGCCGCCAGCTCTGTTGCCAAAGAGCCGCGCCAACCCTGGCAGCCCTGCGATCGGCTGCCAGGGGTAGGTTTACCAAGGAGGGGAATTTCGATGTCGATCCGCTCAATCATGCCTGCCGTTTTCCGGTCTGCCGGTTCGGCGTTGCTCTGCCTGCTGGCCGTAACCCCACTGGCGGCCCAAACCCTGGCGCCTCGCGCCACCACGCCCGGCGCCACCAATCCCGGCTCAACTACCACCGGCGGCATGGGCACCCCACAAAACCTGGGAACCAGCCCCGCCGGCACTTCCGGCAGCTCGTCCTCACCCAACCTGGGCGCGCCGCCGCTCGTGCCGGCCACGGGCAGTCGCTCCGGTTTGGGCTCCAGCACCCCGGCCCGCGCGAATAGCTTCGCCAACGATCCCGAAATGCTCGACTCGCCGCTCCGCTACCTGGTGCGGCTCAAAGGGCGACCGCAAATCGTGTCGGCCAACGGCACCCGCTGGCTCGATATCCAGTTCCATGGCGAAGGCCCCCGGCTGGCGCAGCAACGCGACCAGCTCAAAGTCACCATCCAAATGGCCTACGCCGACGGTTCGCCGCTCAAAGACCGCAACCAGGTGGCCATGGTGGGCGACTCCATCGTGGGCACCGAGGTTTCGCTGGCCGAAGCCGATGTCGAAGTTCGCGGCGATACCTTCCAGGCCGCCATGTTCTTTCCCCTCAACGATCTCGACCTGATCGGCGACAGCGAAACCCCCTTGCAGGTCGAGCTGATTCTCAAACGCGGCAACCTCGCGCTGGGCCGCAACCCCTTCACGCCTGAGAAACACGAGTTCGTCACCATCCCCGCCGCCGACATGCCGCGGATGTGGGTGCAATCGCTCAAGGTGGAAGTCGCCAAGAATGCCGACGGAGCCAGCGGCGTATCGGCCACCGGCATGATCTACCTGGCCGGGCAAGAAAACACCGAAACCGTGGTCGAAATGGCCGTCGCCAATGCCCAGCTCGCGGGCGTGCAAGCCCGCGACCCCCGCTTCCGCGTGACCGACAATTGGGCCGGCCAAGGCCAAAAGGTCAAGCCGACCAAGAACGTGCAAAGCTTCCGGCTCTCGCTGTTCGTGCCGTTTGAAGCCTGCCAACTCAGCCCCGGCAAACAAGAGCTCGGCATCTACGTGCGGGCCTTCAACACGGCCGGCAACTACATCGGCGGCACCCCGCCCGAACCGCTGATGGTCACGGTTCCTTAAGCGTAACCGTTCACGGCTAATGGGACTGAGATTGCATCAAAACCGTGAAGTTCCGTATGTTTTCGATCCATTAGTCAATGTCGTTAATCGAAAGGCTGCCACGGCAATTGGCTGGGCCGGGAAGGTGCGACGTTGTCACCCTGACTTCCGTGAGCGGAAGGCCACAAGACCAGTCGCCTTGCCGGGCGCTAACTTTGTGACGATTCGCAGCGGGAAACCAGTTGTTTTTGGATAAAATGCATCTGGATCATCGCGCTGCGCACCTTGAAACGGCGCACGAGTACTGCCGGAAATAAAGAGACTCATCTGTTTTGGCTTCGCTAAGCGTGAACGGTTACCAAAATAGAAGGCTGCTCGCTTGGAGGGGAAGCCGTTCCTTACCCAAACAGCAGCAAGCTGGCCGTGAAGCCGTGGACGAAGTTTCGCTTGGAGACCGGGCCTAGTTCGCCCTGGGCAAAGAAGCCGGCGACGGGCACGTTGCCGAGGGCCTGTTGAATGGCCAGGGCGTCGTGGTGGGGGGTTGAGAACATGCGCGTGCCGCGGCCGTTGCAAGTGAACAGGAGGGCCGCCTGGGCGGGGCCTGCCTGGCTGAGCATTTCGTTCAGGTCGCGGTCGGCGGTGGCTTCATCGCGAATGTGGAATTGCACGGTTTGGCCGATGCGCACGTAGTCGCCAATGGCGATGGCCCCCGTTTCTTCGTCGCCGCCGAGCACGTTGCGAATGAGAAAATCGCCGCGGTCGAAGCGGTCCTGGTATTCGTTGATGACCAGCCCCAAGTGCAGGCCGCCGCGGGCCGCTTGTTGATCTTCGGGGCTGAGGGCGTGGTACACCTCTTGGAGTCGGCGGAGCGAGGCTTTGCCTCCCATTTCAAAAACGATGTTCCGTTCGGAGCGGGTTACCACGAAGGGTTGCCCAATGGGGCGGCAGCCTTGCGAAACCAGCGTGCGGATGGGGGTTTCGCCGCCATGCAACATGACCGCCGCCGCGCCAGCCTGCTGAACCTGGTTGCCAATCAGCAAGCGATTGGCGCCGGGGCCGCTACCGCCGCTGGCCATACCGCCCAGCACGGGGATGCCTGGCCGATCTTCGTTGATCCGGTGCAACAGCAGGTCGGAAGGGAAAGAATAAGGATCGGCCACGGTAAGCAGGGTGGAACCCGCGGGGCACGATTCGCCCAGATCGTCGGGCCAGCCCACGATGAGGCCGCCGTCGGTCTGGCGTTCATACCGCAGGTGCATGGGTCGAACGTCAACGCCAGGCAAATTCGCCAGCCAGAGGCTGATGGCCGGACCTTCTTCGAGTTCTTGCCCTGTGCCCACGATCGATTCGCCGTTGCAGCCCAAGACGGCCTGGCAACCGGTTTCGCCGTGGATGGTGGCGAGGATTTGTTCGGCTTGTCCCCGGTGATCTGGGGAGAAGAACACCACCGCAAGGTGGGGATCGGTCTGCAACTCTGCCTGGGCGGCCTGGCAAGCTTGGAGAATGGCCGTGGACGTATTTTCCGCCGTATTCAGGGCAGCAGCAAACCGAGGCGAGTTCACACAGATCGCTCCTGTGTCGGTCGGGGCGGGGCGGCAGAACGGTCAGACGCTCCACCGTGTCGGTGCAGAGTGGGCTAGCGGCAAATCGTGCCAGAGCTTCATGATAGCAAAGCTCGAATCCGACGCGACCCCCCCTACCACCTGCAAACCTTGCCCCGGGCGGCTCCCAGGCACGCCGCGGCGAAAGCGGCTGCCTGGGGCGGGCTTGGAACTGGCCGCGTGGGCGGTGGTTGGCGGTTAGAATTCATCCATGCCCACGATGGGGCGAATTTGAACTTCGGCCAATGGCTTCAGGTCTTGGATGACGTGTTCGACCGCGGCATGGTCATCGGCGCGCACCACGGCGTAGGCCAAGAAATCGCTGCTGGCGACCCAGAGCGCTTCGACGGTCAAGCCGGCCTGATAGCCGGAGACTCCATGCTGTTCGAAATAGTTAAATGCCTCATCGCGCGTCTCTCGTCGATAGCGAACTTCCACCATAAACAACATGGCCGCAACTCCCCGCCATTTCGAACCGCGTACCGCGGCGACCCGGTTGGAATCAACCGGAAGCAGGCCGCCCGACGATGACCCACGGTTCGCAAGGGGTATTGTATCGAGTGGCGAAGGCGCCCGCTCTGCGGGGAATTGCAAAATGAAGATTAGGAGAGGAAGCCAGTCGCGGGATCGATTGGCGGTTCAAACCGGGCTAACTCGCCTTCGTCATGTTCACCCTGCCAGGATGCGAACCTCAAACTTGGAACTCCCCATTCCGAACTCCGAATTCCGCACTCGAACCAACGATTCGCGTACAATAAAGACGGTGGGCGGCGCGTGGTATTGTCGTGCCTCCGATTCTTCCGCGAGCGAAAGCTGGATGTTTCATCATGACCGAACACGAAAACCAACCCAATGTTGAGCCGACCGCTGAAGCTGGCTCGGAAGCCACTGCCGGCGAAAACCAGCCGCTCAACGAAGAACGACTGCGCGAGGCGCTCAAGCAGGTGATCGATCCCGAGTTGTTTGTGAACGTGATCGACCTGGGGCTGATCTACCAGGTGCAGATGCAGCCGGCCGAAGGCGAGGACGACAAGTCCGATATCAGCATCGAGATGACCCTCACCAGCCCTGCCTGCCCCGCGGGGCCGCAGCTCATTCAGCAGTGCAAGAGCGTGTTGAGCCGCTTCGACAGCGTGCGCGAAGTGAATGTGCGACTGGTGATGGACCCGCCCTGGACGCCCGACCGGATGACCGAAGACGCCAAGGATCAACTGGGGATTTTTTAGGTCGCTGGCTGGCAATCTACAGATTTCCGCGTTCCGCCTGTTCCCGTTCGATCGCCTGAAACAGCGAGCGGAAATTGCCTTTGCCGAAGGCGTTGCTCCCCCGTCGCTGGATGATTTCGTAGAACAGCGTGGGGCGGTCTTCGACAGGGCGGGTGAAGATTTGCAGCAGGTAGCCCTGGTCGTCGCGATCGACGAGGATGCCGAGCTCCTTGATGGCTGCCAGGTCTTCGGCGATGGGGCCGATGCGGGCTTCCAGGTCCAGGTAATAGCTGTCGGGGATTCGCAGGAAGTCGACGCCGTTGTCACGGAGCACCGACACGGTATGCAGGATGTCGGCCGTGGCCACGGCGATGTGCTGCACGCCTGGGCCGCCGTTGAACTCCAGGTATTCGGCGATCTGGCTCTTGCGCTTGCCTGCCGCCGGCTCGTTGATGGGGAACTTGATCCGGCCGGTCGAGTCCGACATGACCTTGCTGCGGAGGGCGGTGAACTCGGTGGAGATGTCTTTGTCGTCGAACGACATGAACTGATGGAAGCCGAGCACCTGGTTGTAGTAGGTGCCCCAGTCGTTCATGCGGCCGTCTTCCACATTGCCAACGATATGATCGATGGCTCTGAGGCCACAGCTGGGTTGAGGTTTGCGGCGGATTTGATAGCCAGGCAAGAACGGGCCATTGTAGTCGGCCAGCGAAATGAACGAGTGCAAAGTGTCGCCGTAGGCGCGGATTTTAGCGCGCCGCACGCGGCCATCGGCGTCGGTCACGTCGTACGGTTCGCGCGAGACCTGCGCCCCGCGGGCCACGGCTTCGGCGAAACAGGCGTCCACGTCTTCGACCAAGAAGGCGATGTCGAGCACGCCGTCGCCATGCCGTCGCAGGTAGTCAGACATGGGGTCGTCGGGGAACAGCGGCGTGCTGAGCACCAGGCGGATTTTGCCTTGCTCCATGACGTAGGAGGCCTGATCGCGGACGCCGGTTTCCGGGCCGGCGTAGGCGAGTTGCGAGAAGCCAAAGGCCTTGCGATAGTAGAACGCCGCCTGTTTGGCGTTGCCGACCAAGAGTTCGACGTGATGGATCGATTTCAACGGCAGCGGCGCGGACATGGGTACTCCTTCCCCTCAAATTTGTTGTCGAGACGTGCGCTGGATGAGGGACACGGGGCTTGATGGGCGGCCCCCTACCTTCTCCTTACGCATTCTAGGGGCGGCTCGTTCGGGAGGCCAGCTTTGGAGGGGAGTGGCGTGTACCAGGTTTTGGCGGCCGACGCGGTTGGGGAAGGCAAGGCGGGGAATTGCTGCCACGCGGATTCATGGCCGAGGACGGCCATGGCAGGGATACGCTGCGCCGTTTGCTCGCGAAAGTGGCTGGCGATGTGGTTCAACTTCCGGATCTAAGGCCGGGCTCGGCGAGCCCTGGCCTGCAAATTACGTAGGCCGTGGCAGGCACCATTCCGCGCTTGCAGCGCTGGTTTAACTGGTAGCCGTATTCCGCGATGATTTTCAGCACCGTATCGTCTGGCACGAATAGGTTTTGCACGCCGAAGATGACTCTTCCTCGCTCGGTGAGATAGGCGTGGCTTGCCTTCAGGAACTGCCTGAGCACCTGGGTGCCGTCTTCGCCGCCGTCCCACATTTGGTCACCATCGACTTGCAGGCGCTCGGTCAGTTTCAGATCGCGGCCGGTTTGGGTGGGCACGTAGGGTGGGTTGAAGAAGATCAGGTCGTAGCGTTTACCCATGGGAATAGCCGAGAACAGGTCGCTGAGCATGAAGTTGGCGGCGACGTTGTTATGTTCAGCCACGGTTTGCGAGCTGGCGACCCGCGAGGGGGAACAGTCCACGCCCTCGATGGCGATCGGCTTTTTAAGGGCGAGCGACAGGCTGAGCAAGGCCGCGGTGCCGATGCCGATTTCGAGGGCGGAGCGGTCATCGGGCGTGGCCTGGGCGATGATGGTGTGGCTGAGGATGAGCGTGGTGGGGTCGTATTGCACGCTTAGCCCTCGCGGCAGCTTGACGCCGAACGCGCGGCGAATCAGAAAGTGATTCGAACGCAGCACTCGCAGCAGCGGGTGGCAGACGTTGTAGGCGAGATTTTTCAGACCCATCGCGCGGAGTTTCCTCCCCCGGTTACTTCGATTTCAGTTCCTGCAGGAAAGCTTCCACGGCGGCCAGCTTGGCGCGGAGCTCGGCCAGGGCTTCTTGCTCGCCTTGCACCACCGCGGCCGGAGCTCGGCTCACGAAGCCTTCGTTGGCCAGCTTCTTTTCTTTGGCGGTAATTAGGCCCTGGAGTTTCTCGCGTTCCTTCTCGTTCTTGGCTTTTTCGGCCGCGACATCGATCAGGTCGGCCAGGTCGACAAAGACTTCCATGCCGACCAGGGTGAAGCTGGCGCTGGGGCTGGGGATGGGAACCTCAGGCCCCCGCGCCGCGGCTCGGGCGCCGGCCATGCTCTCGAAGTACGGTTGCATGGGCTTGAGCAGTTCGCCCGTGGCGGCGTCGCAGCGCACGACGAATTCCACGGTGGTTTTCGAGGGGATGTTCTGCCGGCCGCGGATGTCGCGGAGGCCGCGGAGCACGTCTTGAAAAGCCCTGAATTGGGCTTCGATGTTGGGGTCGCGGCGGGCCGCGTTGCTGGCGGGCCAGGTGGCGATCATTACGCTGGCAACCGCGGCGGCTGGTGTTTCGAGGCCGCGCTGGGGGGCGATCTCGGCCAGCCGCTGCCAAACTTCTTCGGTGAGGAAGGGGATGAACGGGTGCAGGAGCCGGAGCAGCGTATCGAGCGTGTGGCAGAGGACCCGCTGGGCGACGGGCCGCAGGTCGGGGTTGCTGAAGCGGTACTTGAGCATCTCCAGGAAGAAGCTGCAGAACTCGTCCCAGGCAAAGTCGTAGAGGCTGCGGGTGGCGTCGGCGAAGCGGAATTCGGCCAGGGCCTGGGTCACTTCGTCGGTGACGGTCGCCAGCCGGCTGAGCACCCAGCGGTCTTCCACCAGCAGTTCGGACTCGGCAAGGGGGGCGGCGGTAAAGCCTTCCAGATTCATCAGGGCAAACCGCGAGGCATTCCACAGCTTGTTGCAGAAGTTGCGGCCCAACTCAAAGCGATCGCTGATGACCGCGGCGCGGGCCAGCTGTTTATCCTCGGGCTTGTCGGCCCATTGGGTGGAGAACTCGAGCTTGCACTTGTCGCATTTGATGCGTGGACGGACGCGGTTTTCCTTGGTTTGCTCGACGTGGCCGCCGCAGTGGGGGCATTCAAACTCCACCGGCATCCGCACGTCTTGCGTTTCGGTGGTGAGGTAAGCCAGGCCGTAGCGGAGAGCGTCGGCGCCAAACTTGGCGATGACGTCGAGCGGATCGACGCCGTTGCCCTTGCTCTTGGACATGGTTTCGCCATAACCGTCCAAAATCTTCGGATGAATGAAGACCTCGCGGAAGGGAACCTGGTCCAGGTTGTGCAGGCCGGACACGACCATGCGCGCGACCCACAGGGAGATGATGTCGCGGCTGGTGCTGAGCACGCTGGTGGGGTAGTAGTATGCCAGTTCGGGCGTTTGCTCGGGCCAGCCCAAGGTGGAGTGGGGCCAAAGCTGGCTGCTGAACCAGGTATCGAGCACGTCGGGGTCTTGTTTGAGCGTGCGGCCGGGGATGGCGCCTTCCGCCAGGTCTTCGTCGCGCGAGCAGATGAGCCAGCCGCTGCCGGCTTCGTCGCGAATGAAGACGATGTCTTCCCGCTGGCCGAAAGCTTTCTTTAGTTCGGCTTCGGTGGCGTCGGCCGAGTACCAGATGGGGATGCGATGCCCCCACCAGAGTTGGCGGCTGATGCACCAATCGCGTTTTTCGCCGAGCCAGTCGAGGTAGCTCTTGGCGTACCGCTCGGGCTTGATGTTGACCTGGCCGGAGATGACGGCGTCCATGGCCAACTGGGCCAGGCCGGCGTTGCCATCGACATCACTCATCCGCACGAACCACTGGTCGTTGAGCCGGGGTTCGATGGGCGACTTGGAGCGGTCGGAATGGGCCAGGTCGATGAGGCGGTCTTCCACCAGTTCGAGCAGATCGGCGTCGCGAAGGTCGGCCACGACTTTTTCGCGGGCGGCTTTCATGCTCAGGCCAGCGTAGGGGCCAGCCTGGTCGTTGAGCGTGCCGTCGTTGTTGAGGATGTCGATCATCGGCAGGTTTTGCCGCAGGCCGACTTCGTAGTCGTTGGGATCGTGGCCGGGGGTGATTTTGACGCAGCCGCTGCCGAGCTCGGGCTTGGCCCAGGTGTCGCAAACCAGGGGGATGGGCCGGTTCAGCAGCGGCAGCAGCAGTTGCCGGCCAGCCTGGGCCATATCGCGTAGTTGCTTGAGATGCGAAAGCATGTGGAGCTTGCGCTCTTCGAGGTCGTTGACCTGGGCCGTGAGCTCCGGCGTGGGTTTGCTTTTGAGCTGTTTCTCACGGAGTTCTTCGATGGATTTGTCGAGGGCGGTTGCGGGGTCGGGGTGAACGGCCACGGCCGTATCGCCGAGCAGGGTTTCGGGACGGGTGGTGGCGACGGTGAGGAACGTGGGTTCGCCCGGCCGGGGATCGATGACCTGGTAGCGGATGTGATAGAAGTGGCCGGGGACTTCTTCGTAGAAGATTTCGTCGTCGGCCACGGCGGTTTGCAGCTGGGTATCCCAATTGATGAGCCGCTTGCCGCGATAGATCAGGCCTTTGGCGAACCACGAAAAGAAGGTGAACCGCACGGCGCGGGCGCAGACGTCGTCAAGCGTGAAGCGGGTGCGGTCCCAGTCGCAGCTACAGCCGAGTTGTTTGAGCTGCCCAAGGATGCGGGCCTCGTACTCGTGCTTCCATTTCCAGATGCGTTCGACCAGGGTCTCGCGGCCGAGGTCGTGGCGGGTTTGGCCTTCTTCGGAATGCAATCGCCGCTCGACCATGGCCTGGGTGGCAATGCCGGCGTGGTCGGTGCCAGGCATCCAGAGAACATTGTAGCCCTGCATGCGCTTGTGGCGGACGAGAATGTCTTGAATGGTGTTGTTGAGCGCGTGGCCTAAGTGCAAAGCCCCGGTAACGTTGGGGGGCGGAATCACCATGCAAAACGGCTCGCGGCTGGGGTCGGGCTCGCTGTGGAAGTAGCCCTGCTGTTCCCAGTACGGATACCAGCGATCCTGGGCTGCCAGGTGATCGTATTGCTTGGGGAGTTCGGCCATGGTGGTCTCAAACGGGATTCAATAAAAGCCGCTATCTTAGCACGCTTTATCTTACAGGGGAGTGCGGCAAGCGACAGGCGGAGCGGGAATCGGTCCAGGCCCAGGGGCGGCCTGACAAAAAGTTGCTGACTCTAACGGATTCCAGGTGCGCCCCTTTTGCGTTGAATGCAAATCGCGGATAATTCATAACCCGACGCGTTACAGCATTATGCAAGTGCTAGCATATCGTCCGATTCGTAAGGATTTAAGTGTGCTAGCAGTGGCCGACATTGGCCGTGCTAGCATCCTTAACTTCTTACACCATGGTGAGCCGTGCTAGCACTTGCATAACATTCGTTAGCGAGGGACGTACGTGGGACTCCCTCGCTAACGCGTCGGGTTGCAAATAGCAAGGCGTTCACAAAACCAGGGCTAGCTGCGAACGAGGACGTTTTTATCAGGCCAAGCCAGGGGGGAGCCCAGGACTGAAGCTAAATCATGCCAAAAGAGTTCCCACGCACTCAAGCCGTATCCTGGTGAAGACAGCGCAAGTGAGGGTGAGGATACCAGCCGAACAAGGCAAAAATCGGCCAAATCCGTCGCCGAACAACTCCCTCTTTGCTTGAAGCACCCTGAATGCAGAAAGGCCGCTCTCGTGCAAAGTGCTCAAGAGCGGCCCGAAAGGCTTGTCGATTAAAACGACCGTTATTCCAGCAGGTTACGGCAGGTCGTAGGGAGTGCCGTCGGCGCGTCCACCCATGGCGCGCAGCACGGGACCGGTGGCGTAGGTTTTCACCGCCTGAACGCGGGTATCGCCGAATACGAACTGGGAGATGCCGGGGTGCCAGCTACCATAGTGGTAGTTTGCCGCGCCCGTCGTGGGATCGGTCGACGTGGAGGTTTGCTCCGGGGTATCGGGGCGCTGAGCTAAGCCAAGGTCCAGCACGCGGACACCGCCACTAAACCACGCGCCGCCCACGCCAGCGCCTTCGGGGAAGTCGTAAGTGTCGGAACCGAGACGCGAAGGGGTTACGTGCTTTTCACCCGCCATGGCCGTGTAGCTCATGCCGTCGGTCACGCCGCCGATGGTGACTTTCGAGCGAATTACGTAGCTGCCGTTCACGGCAGTCACGGCCGTGGCCGGACCAGCGAAAACACCGTTAATATATTCGGCGTTGCCGGTTTGATTCGGGTGGACGCTGGGATTGGTCGGCCAACCGCTGGGGAAATAGGTCATGCTGACCGATACATAATCAACCGCCTGCCCACCCCAAGACGGAGTCGTGCGGAAACCGCGAGTGGGACACAGCAAAGCGGGTGACCGAAAGCTCGAGTGGATTTGTTTATTCGACTGATTGAGGGGACCGCCTGCGACGGTGCTATCCGACTGCAAGTTCAATTGCAGACCATCGTAGGCCGGTCCTGCATCCATTACCGGCCACAGCGTCGAAATCCACCCATGGTTTGCATTGCCACCCAAGGCATGCGGCGGGATCTGCTCATTGTTGCGGTCGGCGTAGAGCAGCACGCCGGTTCCTAATTGTTTCAAATTACTCGAACAATTCGCGCGGCGGGCAGCCTCGCGCGCGGCCTGAATGGCAGGCAGCAACATGGCAATCAAAATGCCAATGATGGCAATCACCACCAATAACTCCACAAGCGTGAAGCCGCGGCGGCCAAGCGGACGGGCAACGGTGGGCATGCGGACCTTCCTCTTCTCTAAAAGGGCAGAGCATGAAAATGAAAATACGCCGAATTCGGCGAAAAAGACGCAGCGGAAAGCCCCAATGGTCGGCTTGATTTCAGGGATTTTGGAGATCCCTAGAAATACATTGAGGAAGGAAACGGCAGGCATAGAAGGCGTGACGATTACTCTTAGGTTAATTATAATAAAATTTCCAGCCAGGAAACCCCGCATTCAGGGGGATTGGAGACGATTCTGAGCCTTCCTTCTTGAAAATAATGCTTCAAGTTCGACTTTACCCTGTCAATACGAGGGAACTGGCCCTGCTTCTGAGCCGCGAGCAATTCGCTGGGGCACGTGGCGAGATAACCGCGAGCGCGGTGAAAGAGAACGGGACGAAGTGTCAAGGTCACATCATCTGTCGCAATAGGGCCAAACAGGCGTCGATTTGGTCGTCGCTGCCGACGGAGACGCGGAGGCCATCGGGCCAGCCGCGGTAGCTCATATAGCGAACCAGCACCCCTTGTTCCTTCAATTGCTCATAGAGCGGGCGAACGGACACTTGGGGATGGGTATTCCACACGAAATTCGCCTGCGACGGTACGACGTGGAAGCCGAGGTCGCGCATGCCGTCTTCTAGCCGGGTGCGAGTGTGCAGAATTTTAGCCCGATTGTCGGCCAGCCAGGTTTGATCGTCGATGGCGGCCGTGGCGGCGGCGATGGAGAGCGAATCGCAGTTATAAGAGTCTTTGACTTTTTGCAGCTCTTGAATGATTTGCGGTTGCGCGATGATGAACCCAAATCGCAGGCCGGCGAGGGCGTATGACTTGCTGAGCGTGCGCGAAACCATCACGTTGGGGTATTCGCGGACGAGCTTCAAGCAGTGGTCGGGGGCGAAATCGGCGTAGGCTTCGTCGATCAGTAGCGGGCAGGGGATGCGCTCGGCAATCGCGGCGACTTCGGCCGGGGTGAGGAACGTGCCGGAGGGGCTGTTGGGGTTGGGGAGATAGGCCAGGCGGAGGCGGTCGGCGGCGGCCGTGAACGGCTCGCCCAGCTTCCAAGCGGGCGAAAACTCGACTTCCTGGCTGGCGGCGTTCTGGATTTGGGCCAGCACTTTGTAGAGCACGTAGCTGGGGTAGGGGAGACGCAGGAGATCGCCGTCGCCCACGAAAGCGCGGGTGACGATGGTGAGAATATCGTCGCTGCCGTTGCCGCAGAGAATCCAATCGGGATCGACGCCGAGGATTTCGCCCGCCCGGGTGCGAAAGGCCGTGGCCAAGGGGTCGGGGTAGCGCGACAGGCCGGCGGAGAGCACGTCTTGCACGGCGCGCGCGACCGCCGCCGACATGCGGTAGGGGTTCTCGTTGGTATTGAGCTTGATGAACTTGCCAGCGCGGGGTTGTTCCCCAGGCACGTAGCCACTCATGGCGGCGATATTAGGGCGAACCGAAGTCATGGATGGCGGCGAGGGAGAGTACGGGAGGACGGTCTGGGAACGAATGACGGGGGATCAGAGTTGGTGCCAAAACTGCGGATACATCGTTTCACCTAAGGCCGCAGTTTGAACGACCTCGCTCGTGCACTGGATCCCCGCCTTCGTGGGGATGACGAGTTTGGAGGCGTGCCGCGTACATCTCGCCCCTAAATCTTGGGCTTGTTGTCGGGGTGCTCGTCGCGGCGAGCCGCTTCGGCCTGGTTGGCTTCGGCCTTGGCGCGGGCTCGTGACCAGGCGCGAGGGACTTCGGCCGCCAGGGCGGCCCCGGTATCGACCAGTTTTTTCAGAGCCTGGCGGGCCGAATCGTACGATTGCCTGCCGGCCTCCACCTCTTCTTCATCCAGGCGGCCCAGCTCGCCGTCGATTTCTTCCAGCCGGGTTCTGGCTTGACGCACGTCGGCCACCAAAGGTTCGGGGCCGGCCTCTTCGGCGTGGGCGTCGTATGCCTTGCGGCCCAGCTCGCGGAGCAGGCCGCGGGCGTGCGAGGCCAGCATTTCTCGCTGCGGAATGCCGGCCAGCTTGGTCGCCAAGCCGCGGAGCTGGTCGATCATGGAAGGGAACTCGACTTTGGTTGCCCGAGATTCGGCGGGCTCGAGTTGGGCAATCTCATCGACGAGGTCGTCGAGTTCCTGGTACAGCTCGGTGAACTCATCGCGGTAGCGGCCCTCGTCGCGAACGGCTTTACCCAAGGCGAGATAGGCGGTGGGAAGCACCGAATTGGCGATCCGGAACCGCCGGGCTTGGAGCACGCCTCGCTGGGCCGTGAGGCTGGCGTTGGCCGTGAGCAGGTCCCACTTTTCTTTGAGCCAATCGCGAGTGCCCAGCGGGTCTCCGGGATTCGATTTGGGCGAACCGGGCGGGATGGGATCGTCGCCCGTGGTGGCCGTGATGGTGGTGGGCGAAAACGGGGGCGCCGGAGGTTCCATCGCCAACACGTCGCCCAAAGTTTGGGCCATCGCGCCAGGCTCATCGGCGGGCCGCACCAGGTCGGTCTCGGCGAGCTGCCCTGAGTCGTACATGGCGCGGAGTTGCGAGGTCGGAACGGGACCAGCCTCGAGGCCGTCTTTGGTGAAGAGCCATTGATGGGACATGCGATGGTTCTCTGGATTTGGGAGCGTGATTTGAATGCGGGGTCGCGGCGGCCGCTTGGGAAAACTTCCCCCCACTGAAATCACTTCTACGCTGAAGTTAGGGGCCTAGTGGGCCATTGAAGGATAACTTCCCGCTATGCAGTTCCTGCCCCAAGCCGATCTTGATTGCGGAGTCTTATCCGCCGCATCTGGATTCCCGCCTGCGCGGGAATGACGGTTTCGCGCCGGATAATAGAGTGTCAATGCCAGCCAGGATTAAATGCTCTTCGCTCCTTTACATGGCAGTTTGTATGCCAAAAGCATGACGGCGAAGCAGTCTAACAACAATTCTCAGTTGCCTGCTGAGGCGGATTGCTGATCATCGACGTCAACCACCCGAAGAACGACTTCATCACCGACTTCAATCGCTTCATGCAGCCAAATTGCGTGTCCACCAGTGGAAGCATCACGTCCTCGCGCCTCGAACCATATGGGATCGACTTGATTTCGAATCATAAGCGTCGCAGTCACGATGCCGTCGTGCAGACCAGCGGTTGCCAGCCTTTGACCGTTGCGCCAGATTTCGATCGCTTTCATGCCACCTAACTCCCAATATATCGCGCATACAGCGTTTTGGCCGTGGGAATATCGTCGGTTCCGCCGATGATGGCGCGGCCGTCGGGGAAGACGGTGAGCTGATGTTCGCCGACTTCGAGCCGCAGCAAGAAGTTGTTGCGGGTCACGCGGCCCACGCCGGCCAGCTTTTCGGCCAGGTTGGCCAGCGAGAGTTTTTGCCGTTCGGGGGGCGACAGTTGCACCGAGTTGCGACCGCAAAGCACGGCGGAATGGCTGCCGCGGTGGCCGGAAAGCCAGGGGTATTCGCCGCCGCCACAGGTGGGGCATCCACCGCCCGTCATGAGGCCGGAAACATCCATCTGGCGAAGGGTGTTATCCCACAGGCTGATGATCGTCCACTTGCGATTGATGGCGGCCTGATTGCCGCTGAGGATTTTGATGGCCTCGGCCGCTTGCATGCTGGCGATCACGTTGATGATCGGCGAGAGGATGCCGGCGGTATCGCAGGTGGGCGACTCGCCGGGCGGGGGGGGCTCGGCAATCAGGCACCGCAGGCAGGGCGTTTCGCCGGGGATGATCGTTAGCGTTTGGCCCTCGGCGCCCAGGCAGCCGCCGTAGACCCAGGGCTTGCGGTGCTTTTGCGAGTAGTCGTTGAGCAGGAAGCGGGTTTCGAAGTTGTCGGTGCCATCGAGCAGTAGGTCGACGTCTGCCGCCAGGCGTTCGAGGTTGGTGTGATCGACGTCGGCCACCACCGGCTCGTACTCGATTTCGGAGTTGATGCGCTTGAGCTTTTCGACGGCCGCGATGGCCTTGGGCGTGCCGGCGGCCACGTCGGCTTCGTCGAACAGGACTTGCCGCTGCAGGTTGTTCAGTTCGAGGAAGTCGCGGTCAACAATGCGGAGAAAGCCAATGCCAGCCCTGGCGAGGGTGTTGGCGAGCACGCTGCCCAGCGCCCCGCAGCCGCAGAGCAAAACTCGCGAGGCCAGCAGCCTGGTTTGGCCGGCTTCGCCCAGGGGGCCGTAGCGCCATTGGCGAATGTAGCGGGCGAGTCGCGGATCGCTGCCTTGATCTTGAGAGGTCGCCATGGGTTAGAGATCCAAGTCGTCGAGCTGATCCATCAGACTATCGAGATCGTCTTTGGGCGCGTCGTGCTTCTCGGTTTGCCGCTTGGGCATGCCTTGGCTAGCGCCCACGGCATCGCGACCGGCGGCCACGAGTTGCTCGTCGCGCTCGGCCACGGCGGTGGCTAGAGGATCTTCGTCGGGCGCGCCGAACAATTTGGAAAGATCGATCTTGAAGTTGCCTTCAGCCTTTTCGGGCGAGCCGGCGATGGTAGGCGTTTTGTGCTGCGGGAAAATGATGGCGTTTTCGGGGCAAACCCGACTGCAGGCGGGGCAGCCTTTGCGGCAATTGTCGGGCTGCTCGACCAAAATGCTCTCGAAACGATCGACGCCGTACACGCCGAACAGGCAGAAGTCGAGGCATTCCATGCAGTTGGTGCAGCGTTCGAAATCGATCACCGGATACCAACGGCGGCCGGTCGATTCTTCGATCCGCTGTATGGTGGCCGGGGTTTCGGCGGCATGGTTAGCGGCTTCGCCATTGCCGTTGGAGCTTTCAAGGCGCTGAGCCGCGCCGTTCGTGCTGGGTGCTTCGGCCGGCGAAGGGGACGGTTGTTCGAGTGACTTCGCGGCCGGGGCACGGGGCGGCATGACGATCGGGAGCCCACCGCCGTTTCTGTTTCCATTGCCGTTGGAATTTGGGCTCTTGAGCAGCGAGCCGAGCAGATCGAAGGCTTGCACGGCCGATTCGGCGGCGATGCGTTTGACTTCGCCCACATAGGGTTCCGCGGAGCCGTACCAGCGAAGGTCGAGGCAGTGGATGCGGCGGTTCGGCACATCGCGGGGGCCGTTGGTCCGCGGATCGGGATCTGGTTCGGCGGTGTTAGCCGCGGGCGAATCGTCGGCTGCCTCTTCGTCCTCGTCTTCGTCGACTGGCTCGATCAGCGTGCTGCCGTAGCGGCCTTTCACGCCGGCGCGGTTCATCGTCCAGAAGGCGGCCCTGGGGAAGAGCCAGGAGAGGAATACCATATCGCCCGAAATGCTTTGCAGGGCCAGCAGGCCGGTGCCATCGGGCTTGAGATCGTAAAGGTGCGGAATCACCGTGACCTCGATCCCTTTCTCGAACAGCAGCGCGGTGACGATATCCTCCTCCAGCTTGCGCTTGACGGGATTGGCGCTTTGGCCCTGCGAAACAACTACGGTTAGTCGGCGTGCCATGCGGAGGGGCTAGGGGCTAGGGGTCGGGGGCTGGTAGATAGTGGCTGGTGGCTGGTAACTAGCCACTAGCTACTCTTCGTTAATCTGCCCTTTGATCGTGCGTTCGGCGACTTTCCAGGCGGCTTCCAGGTGAATCAGGTAATCGGTTGGGGTCAGCAGCCGTTCGGCGGCGCAGGCCAGCTCGAACAACCAGCCGGCCCCGTAGGTATCTACATTGATCATGGAGGGGTCGGAGAGCAACTGTTCGTTGAATGCGGTCAGGTGACCGGGTGTGGGGGCGTACAGGGCGCTCTCGGCCTTGGAACTTTCGATGGCTCCAAATTCCTGGCGTTCTTTGAGGGGCGTGCCGGCGTCGACGCTCCACTCCAAAAAATACACGTCTTGCAGCAACCGCACGGCGTAAGCCGAAAAGCCGAAGCGATAGCGGGCCGGGTCGCCCGCCGAGCCGCTCGCGGCGGCCGATTGCGGTTGGGCCCACATGTGGTTCTTGGCGTAGAGCCGGTCGGTGGGAAAGCGGGCTTCGAACTTGCCCATCATGAAGACCAGCTCGGGGCTCATGTATAGCGCACTCCCTGAAACTCGGCTTCGAAGAACGGCGGCAGCAGGCTATCGACGCGAAGCAGGCCGGGCGGGGTGACCGAAATCCGGTCGCCTTCGATTTCCATCAGCCCTTCGTCCACGGCAGCTTGCCACACTTCGCGCCACTGGTCGAGGATTTCGACGCCGAATTTCTGGCGGAAGTCGCCGGCGTTGATCTGGCCGGTTTTCAGTTGCAGAATCATTTCGCGGATCAAGCGTTGGTGCGGCGTGAGCTTGAGGCCGCGATTGAGCGGCAGTTCGCCATTTTCCAGCGGGCTCAGGTAGGTTTCCCACTCGGGGTTGTTCTGGTAGTGCACGCCTGAGACATGGCCAAAGCTGGCCACGCCGGTGGCCAGCAAATCGCTGCCGCGCCACAGGTTGTCGCGGTAGCTGAAGCTGGCCAGGGGGGCTTCGTGGGCGGGGCGGTCCTTCACCATGGTGTAGGCGCTACTCACGTGGTAGCCGTTTTGCGACAGCAGGTCGAAGGCGTATTGCACCCAGGCCCTTTTGGTCGGCCAATCGGCGACCGGCGTTTCGATCTTGTTGCCGAGAATGTCTTTGGAATAAACGGTATTGAATGGCAGCTCCATCTGATAGATGGTCACGCTATCGGGGTTGAGTTCCAGGGTTTTGACGAGGTTTTCCTGCCAGTTGTCCCAGGTTTCGCCCACCATGCCGGCAATGAGGTCGATGTTGACGTTGGGGAAGTCGGCAGCGGTGATCCAGTCCCAGGCTTTGTAGACCTCGGGCGAAAGGTGAGCCCTGCCGTTTTCTTCGAGGATGGCGTCGTTGAAGTTCTCGACCCCCAGGCTCAGCCGGGTAACGCCGAGCTCCTTGAGCGTATGCACCTTGGTTTCGCTGAGGGTGCCGGGCTCGCACTCAAAGGTGACCTCCTCGGCCTGATCCCAGTTGATGTTGGCCCGCAGCCGATCGACCAGCGACGTGAGTTGCTTGGCACTCAGGAAGCTGGGGGTGCCGCCGCCGAAGTAGACAAAGCGGAAGGGGCGGTCGCCCATCACCGGCAGTTTGCTGACCAGCTCGATCTCGCGGCTGAGTCCGGCCACGTAACGTTCCACATCGGTGGCGTTGCGGTCGGTGTAAACGCGAAAGTAGCAGAACTTGCAGCGTTTGCGGCAGAAGGGGATGTGCAGGTACAAGCCTAGCGGCACGTCGGCGGGGGGCGAATTGAGGGCGGCCAACACGTCTTCCAAGCCTTCCTCGGTCCACTGCGAGAACGGAGGGTAATTAGAGATGAAGTAATTGCCGACTTCGGTCTTGGTATCGGTAGCCATGAGCCGTGCTGTTGGTTGGAACAAGGGGGAGCCGTTTTTGGGCTGCCCCCCGGCGGTAAACACCAGGCTCGGCGTGGAACGCGTTTCGGAAAGAAACGCGCCGGCGGCCAGCCAGGAATTTATGAGGGAACCGGTGGAGTTACGTGTGGGCCAGGTTGGGGTGGGTGGGGGTTCAGTCGCTGTGGCCAAGGGTTTGCGTTCCCCCCGCTTGCAAAATTCCGCGGAGGAACCGACCTGGCCAGCACATTGGGTAGTGTGATTTTACCGGCGAGCGGCGCAGGGGACAGCCCACGGCGCGCATGCCCGGCGACCCTTTATTAAACCATACCGAGGGGCGGAAGGGAAATTAAGGGATGGGGTGAGATGGGGAGGCAGCTAAATTTGCAATCAGCCCTGTTCGTCAATTTGGGCCACGCGCGGGGATCTACCCCCCCCCAATCGCAACGCCGCGACAGTCGCCCAATTCCGGGGCAAATCCGGCGTGCAACGCCATGTAGCTGGGCGTGATCAGGGGTTCGAACCGAACGGATCGCCGTAAGACCCCCAGCCCATTTGCGTTTGAATCGTCACCTGGCTGAATTTGCGGGAAGGGCGCTGGGTGGGCGGACCACAGTGCATGACATCGGGGGCGATGATCGTCTTCAAGTGAGGAAACGCCTGTGGGTCCAGGGCGGATTCGTCGATGCAAGGGGCCGAGATCGTCAAGGCTTCCAGGTTTTGGCCCAAGCCAGCGGCGGCGATGGCTCGCAAGGTGATGGGCACGCCGGCGACGTGGAGCCGTTTCAAGCCGCTGGCGGGATCGATCTGCGTTAGAACCTTGGCGGTAAACATATTGGGCGGCTGGTAATGTTCCACCAAGCTTCCGCAATTCGTTGATGGAAAGATTGGGGGAGGGAGAAGGCGGAACTTGGTGCCCGCCACACCCAACGCCTCGATACGGCAGCCCGAACCAATGCGCAAACTGGGGAGATCGGAGCTAACCAGCAGATACTCCAGGTTCAGCGGCGGCTTCAGGTCGAGCGAGCGAATCGCGGTCCAATCCAAATACAGGTGGGTCAGGTTCGGAAAGCGGTGCAACTCGTGAAGCAGCGCATCATCGACAAGGGTGTAGCCCAATTCGAGCACGCGCAAATCGGGGAGCGTGCCCAGTCGCCGGATGCCGGCCGTGGTGATTGGGTTGCCGCCCAGCGACAAATAGCGGAGGTTCTTCAGGCTAGCCAGGTGCTTGAGATGGTTGTCGAGCAGGCCCACATGGTTGAGTCCTAGAAATTCGAGCGTTTGCAATTGCCCTACCGCCGCGGTCAGCTCGTCGCCGGACACGGTCATGCCGGTCAGGCAGAGTCGCTTGATTTGGGGCAACTTCGCCAACCGGCGGACGGCGGCCTGCTGAGCGGCTGGAGAAGCAAAAAACGGCGCCTGGAGCGATTTCTCGAATTGGAACTCATCCAGCATGGTCGTTTCAACGGGCTGCAATTCTTGCAGTCGGCGGAAACCCCCGTGAGACCGGATCTCCACAATTTCATCACCAGGGAAAGGCCCGTTCGAGTCGCACCGACGCTCGATCTGATCAAACGAGCTTCGCACTTGAATCTCGAACCCATAAGCGAAACTCGATTTCGCCGCGAGATTCACTTGATGCTTTCGCCTTTGATAGTCGAATACTCCCAGCCCGATCGCAGGCACGACCATCAGCGCGATCAGCAGCCTCAGCGAAAACTGCGGGTAGAAACACCATTTGCGTTTTCGGACGGATTTCATGGAAAAATGCCCCCCGCGGGTGCGGTCGAAATTTCGAACAAGAGATTGCCCCCACAATTAGAATTGAACGAGTTTTTTGTGCCAGGCAACCCAGCGCCGCACTATGCTCCCGTTGGCCGGGCCGTCTCCACCTGGCCAGGTAGTTACGCCGCGGTTCATTTCTGCAGGCGCTGCCGACCGTTGCATCTGCCCGCTGCGACTGATCAGAACGCCGAGGGCTAAGGTTGTTTCTCAAAGCGGTAATACCAGGGATGCATGGTGCGGATTGTCACCTGGTCAATTGTTTTCACCTTAACTTCTTCCAACATCGTGGCCTGATCATAGTCGATCGCGATGATGGTCTTGAGATGCGGGAACCTTGATGGTCCTAGTGTACGTTCATCGAGAGCACGCGAGGAAAGCACAAGTGTTTCGAGATGGCGTCCGAGACCGGCCGCGGCAATTCCGCGCAAGGTAAATGGGGTGCTGACAACTTCCAGCCGGCGCAGCCCGCAGTCAGGATCGATTTGCGGGACGCATTCCTCAGTCAATTCGCTGGCTTCTACCGATGAATTGGACATTGAGAGGAGAGGCTGGGCCACCGACAGGCTTAGCGATTTTACGCGGCAGCCGGGGAGAATATGGAACTCGCGGAGATCGGCGCGCACCAGGAGGTACTCGAGCTTCAGCGGCGGTTTTAGCGTGAGTGAGCGAATCGCCGTTCGGTCCAAGTACAGGTGGGTCAGGTTGGGGAAACGGTACAATTCGTCGGCGATATGCCCGTCAAGGGCGGTGGACCCTAGTTCGAGCACCCGCAATTCATCGAGAGTGCCCAGTTGGCGAATGCCGGCTGTGGTTACCGCGTTGCCGCCCAGCGATAGGTAGCGGAGGTGCTTTAACTGGGCAAAATGGCGGAGATCGTCGTCCTGTAGTCCAACGTCGTTAAGCCCTAGATACTCCAGCGTCTGTAATTTTCCCACGGCCGCAGCCAACTTGTCCGAGGGTATCCTTGCCTGGCTCAAGCAGAGACGCTTGAGCTGGGGTAGTTTCGCCAAGATGCCGAGGTCATCTCCCTGGGGAACGAGGTGTGGTAAGGCCGGCCGAATGAGCGAAATCAACAACTCTTGCTCATCAAGCAGGTTCGACTCAATAGGCTTGCAATCCTGGAGCCGCCGAAAGTTGCCGCACCGTATTTCTACGACTTCTTCGCCCGGCCGGGGAAGGCTGCCCAACTTGAGCGAACGTTCTGCGTGCGTCGTCTGGTCTTGCACTTCAACCATGTCTCCGAAGCCTTCGAATGTGGACGCCGCAATAAGGTTGACTTGATGCTGACGCAGGCGGGATGCGCGCAGCTCGTGCTCCCTGTGGCGAGCGGCGTAAATTCCTACGCCCAGCGCAACGGCGAACATGAGCGCAATTAACAGCCGCAGCGAAAACTGCGGGTAGAAACACCATTTGCGTTTTCGGACGGATTTCATGGGAAAAATGCCCCCCCGCGAGCGCGGTCGAAATTTCGAACAAGAGAGATGTCCCACCGATCAATATGACCGAGTTTTGATTCGAGGGCAACGAATTGCGTACGTCTGCCCGTGGCATGGCCGTCCTCGGACATGCCACGGGCGTGGCGGCGGTTTTGCCGGCGGGGTGGCACGGTCTAGCACCAGGATTCCGCCCATTTTCGTGTGCCATTGGCCTCTGCCAGTGCTCGCGGGCCGAGGGCGGCGGAGCGTGTGCTGCGTTTCGTTTGAGGCGGGGCCAATCAGAATTTGTCCCGCTGGAAGTCCAAGCACTTCAACGGGTAAACCTCTGCCGCCCCAGCGAAATCCTTGACTCCCACGGGGGGCTGCATACACTGCTTGCGAAGGGGCGCCTTTCCTGGGGGCGCTTCCATCCTGGTTGAGAGCAATCCCACAACCGCGCGCGACGCGCGATATCACGAAACGCATGGCCGCTCACCGGTTCGCGACGCGCCTGATCGAAGCCAGATACGACATCCGCGCCGCTCAAGAACGCCTCAGCCACAGTGATGTTAGAACGACGATCATTGATACGCGTGTTTGGAATCAAGGCGACCACGCCGCCCACAGCCCGGCGGATTTCAACGGTTTTCATTCCGAATAACGCGCGCAGGTTATTAAGAACTTTTCCGAATAAACAGTAGTTAGGCGGCGTGAGGAGAGGCATGCGGTGCGAGACCGTCTTTGGCGATACCGATTTCTACCGTGCCTTCCCTGATCCGAAGGATGTCTTTGCTAACCACGTCGACAAACACGCGGATGTGTTGCTTCCGGTTGGCTCTCTGTCTTTGAATCATTTGTCTCCCAGTTGGCATGGTCTAATCCATTTTATTCTGCCAGTTGAGCCAGCCGGTGGGTGCGGGTTCGCGGGAGAAAGTGCGAACGAGTTTTGCAACTACTTGTGCAGACCTAACTGGATTGGCTATCGATTGACCGACGAAAAGTGCGAATTGGCCTGCGATCTCCGGTTCTTCCGCAAGTTCCTTTATGCCGACAAACCACCACGGACGGCTGAGGAGCAAGAGGAGGCCGAGGAATTGGAACGGCACTATCTTCAAACACACGACGAATTCGACCGGCGATCCACCTTCTACTGTCAGCAAGGCTGGCTATGCCAGTGGCCAGATGAGTGGTCAGGAGAGAAGACGGACGTACCTTCAACGCGAAGAGCGTTGATCCGCGACGTCGGCGGAGTCAGTTGGCATGGCAATTGGTCAAACATTGGTGATTTCCCGTTGTCCCGCTACCCAGAGAAGCGGAACGATCACAATACCTTTAAGGTCTACCCGAGAGCCGAAAGTGGTCGTGATTTCCACTTCGTCGGAAGCGTAGACATGTGGGACTACCTGGGACACACGAACGGTCGATTGCTCCTCTTTTACGATCCCGAAGCATGTACAGCGCTTTCGACTATTGATTGGTCCTAAACCGACTCGATGAGGCCGCCGAACCGTTATATGGCCTCTGATGTCAAGTGCGCGCACCTTGAGTAGGCCGTGATTTTTTGGGGATGATTTTGCCTCTTCCCTGCACGGTGTTCTTCAATCGAGGGATGCGCTCTTTCGGGCTGGTGTTCTGGCTAGGATCGTTTCGGGGGTTGGCCTTGAGCAGGGTCTTGCTGCGAGAGCAAGCCGCGACTGCGCCAAACAGCTATAGAGGGTCGGCGCCGCGCCGCTTTCGCAGTGCAGCGTGTGCCGCGCGAGCACTTTCGTCGGTCGTGTTGCGCGGCACGCCCTAGAAAATCGTCCGTTCCCTGGCAACCGTCCGTTCAAAACGTCGGGTTCACGGCAAGGGGCCGGTCCCAGTTAGATGGTGGCTCGGGTCAGGGGCAGTCACGTCAGATCCCGTTAGCTTGCGCTCCTCGTGAATGGTTGAAGGATGGAATGATTATGTCATCTTCGCTTATTCCTCAGGATCTTTGATAAGCCATACTTGGATTGCCTGGCGAAACGGAGTCGAGCTCTGCTGGCGAGCACCTCGACGAGGGATAGCCAGGCCAGGGCGGAAGCAAGCATTCCGCAAGCCCTGATCGGATTCGTTCCGGTCAGGGTTGTTTCTTTGACAAGGCTTCCATGGCTGCCTGCTTTTGTCCTGCCATGCCTTCCCCAAACGCACGGTGGAATGGTTGCTGCAGGTGAAACGTCGGCGACGGGCGTCCGAATCCAAGCGCAACGAGCTCGGGGCATGTGGCGAAGGGGAGATAGCGCGCTCTCGTGCGGCAGGCACGCGCGCATGACCCGCGTCTGGTTGCACTCCCCGCTTATCGCTCGCCCGTGGCGGCTCAGTTAGGCGTCGCGGCTCGCCCGCGCCGATTTCAACCTCCAAACATCTTCTTCACGTCGAACGCTTCCTTCCGTCGCAGCATGTAGTACACGGAACGTCCCAGCCTAGCGGCCAGGATCGAAAGCGCCTTGGCCTTGCCGTGTTTTTGCTCCTTGCGGGCCACGAAGCGGGCGGCCTGCGGTATCTCTCGGATCATAAGACAGGCGGCCTCCGAAAAAGCCCACTTGAGGTGGGCGTTGCCCATCTTGCGTCCCTTGCCGGGCGATTTCTTGCCGGCCGATTCATGGCTGCAGCGCACCAGCCGGGCGTAGGAAACGAAGTTGCCCACGCCGGCGAAGCGGGCGATGTCGTGAATCTCGTATAGCATGATCAGCGCCAGCACCTTGCCCACTCCGGGAATCGTTTGCAGTCGGGCGAAGGTCTGCGGGTCGTTTACCTTGGCGTGCCGCACCAGATACAGTTCGATTTCACGGATCTCGTCGTCGAGGTGCCCGATCACGTTCAGGTCGGCCTCGATACTGCGGCGCACGCTGGGGTTCTCGAATTGTTCGGCCACGCCTACGCGGTTGGCCGCAAACGAGAGCTTCTTGCCGAGCGGGGGCAGGTTGTACTGGCTGATGGTGTTCTGCACGTGGGCCAGGGCCTCGGCACGCGTGCGGACCAGCCGGGTGCGGCGGCGCAGCAAATCCCGCGTAGCCCGCAAAGCCGGCGGATAGACGTAAGCCTGCGGCAGCATGCCGCCGCGCAAGAGTAGTGCTATCTTTTGAGAGTCGATCTTGTCGGTCTTGGTCTTGCCGCCGTGGATGGCCTTCATGTACAGGGCGTGGCCCAGGATGAAGGGAATCTGGTGCTGGGCGCAGAGATCGGCCAGCCAGTACCAGGCGAACATACATTCGGCCGCGACGGCAATGCCTTCGGCTTGGAAGGGCGTAAGAACCTGCAGGAAACAATCGCCGCGGGCCGGCAGATTGCGATGCACGAGCACCGTGCCTGCCTGGTCGACAATGCAGACGTGCATTGTCTTGGCGTGCAGATCGACGCCGCAATAGAATGGGTGCTGCGCTTGATAGAACCTCATCATGGACCTCCTGAGTGAAGGATGTGGCCGAGCCCGATGATCGAAGCCTGCCCAACAGGCTTCTGGGGCCCCGAGCCCACAAAAACTCTAGGACAGCCACTCCCGAACTTGGGAGGCCATGATGAGTATCCACTCGTTGGAGCGGACGCTTGAGGGATAAAGTGCCAAGCTCAAACCGCGGCGTGCGCGCCGCTCAACTCAACCGTTCGCCGTTTAATTAGCGGTCGTTCGACTGGCTGTTCTATATCACCGTCTTCACAATGACCACTCAATTCACCCAGCTCAATCGAGGCTGGAACGCGGAACCGAATGCGCCATTTATTGAAGTCAAGATCGAAGGTACGACGCTAACGCTTTCATTTCTCGCAAACCCCTGGGAATTCCCGGAATTTGTAGAAGGTCAGATCATCAAACTGCTGTTTAGCGATGTGTGGCGATACGCGATCGGTGACGTAAACGACGAGGCGTGGTATCGTGGTCAATGTCGCTTCAGCAAGCAGGCTCCTCGATGGGGCGAATTCTACGAAGTATCGGGTGATTTGCGGCTCGATCAATTCAATGAACAATGGCACATTGTTGCAGAGCCACCGCCGCACGGATTACGACATTTCCTGTTCTACTTTCGGGACGAGAACTTTGAATGCGATGCCGTATCATGGAAACGGATTCAATGATCGGCGAACAAGTCGTTGCACCCGACCGCCGCAACGCCTGGCGTGATGGAGAGTCAATCGGGCGGCGGGTGAACTCGGTTCGTTCGCTGCCAGAGACCCACGCAACACGAAAGGACCACGCCATGTTCTCTCGCACTTCGACCCGCTGGCTCGTTCCGCTCGCTGTCGTCGCCGCCTGTGCGCTCGGCATCGCCTTCGCCAACCACCAATCGTCGTCGCTCTCTGACACGCGCGGCGTGGCCGACGGCGGGACGGGGATTCCGTTCCTCACATCCACGAAGCGAAGCGCCCCGCGCCCAGCCACGGCGTATCCCAAGACTGATCCATCGCAACCGGGCGCGACCACGTGGATCAAGTATCCCGCCGATGATGTCCTCCCGCATGGGCTCGGCATCGGCGTATGCGACGGTGTGATCGTCGGCGTGGTGAGCGAAGATCCCAAGCATCCCGATTACGAGTTGATGTGTACTCGGTACGTCGTCGGCGACCTCGACGCCACCGACATCACCATGCCCCTATGGCGGTCGCTCGACTTCGAGATGCCCAACTCGGACGGCAGCATATCGGAACTCAGCGTACTGCGTCCGCTGTGGTGGATCGAAGAAACCGGCGCGAAGGTCGGCGAAACCATCGACTTAGCCATGCACGAGATCGGCATCTCCGGAATGGCCAAGGTGCTGAAGATCGGTCCATGTGAAGTGGACTCGCGCGAGAACCCGAAGAACTCGCAGATCGTCACCGGCAAGATCAAACACCACAACGCCGAAGTCTGGGACCTGGTCTTCAACAACGACACCGCTAAGCCGCTCGGCGTCACGGCCAACCACCCCATCTACTCGTTCGACCGCGACGACTGGGTTCCCGCCGGCGAACTGAAGATCAACGAACAGGTCCGCACGCTCGACGGCACGGCCACGCTCACCAGCAAATCAAAACGCCCCGGGCGCGAGACGGTCTACAACCTGGAAGTCCACCGCAGCCACGCCTATCACGTCTCGCAGTTCGGCATTCTGGCCCACAACAGCAACATTTTGAACTGCACGATCGATCCAAGAAAGCTGCAGCACGAGTTCAAACACGCAGCCGACTTCGGCATTACGTAACTGATGAAAAACAACTTCGGCGTTTCAGCCGTGCTCGCATGGCCCCGCCAGTGAAGGAATTGTAGAAAACCGGAAGTTATTTTTCGTGCGTTCCTACAGGCAATTGGAATAAGCAAACCGGAAAGGCATTTCACGACGCAATACAGGCTCATGTTGGCCGTACCGATGTTCAGAAGATTGCAGGCACGTACCGCAGCACAATCAAGGTCACTCATCACTTTGATCCAGCGACCGGCCTGAATGCAATGGTTGACGAAGCCGGCAACTTCGTCGGCGGATGGAGGCTCGGCAAAGAGCAAATCGAGAATCTGTTGCGAATCGGAAACGTGCAATGAGCTACGAATCCAACATCAATATCTACCAAGAGCTTTTACGGGATTTTCTCGCAGAAACGATTTCCACTTCGGATTTTGCGCTACAGTTCATGGAGCTTTGGAAACACGATCGCGATGAGGAAGACCGTGTTAGGCACTCATGGGATCGACCCTACGACCAAGAGCTCATTCAGCAACGTACAAGCCGCGCTCTAACAGCCGACGAGTTTTCTGAGCAATGGTATCGACTGTGGGGCATATCTGAACAAGGAAGGGTCTTACGCGGCGTTCTTAATCGCGAGTTCACAGCGTGCGACGTCTTCAACGAGGACGACGAACGCGCAGTGTACGAGTTGGGCGAGATGGAACTTCGCAGGGAAGTACGAACCTTACTTGCTGAACTCAACGCAGCGAACAAGGCGCTGAACCCGACCGGGAACAAGCCGGCGAATTGAGTCTTTGATGAAATCCACAACTTTCGCGCCGGCTTGTTCCCGGCGGGTTAGCTTGGGTCGTTAGGCGGCTACGCGCACAGCATGAAATCGAACACGACAAAGCCGTTTGAGATTGCCATGATGATTTTGCTCGGCGTGCCAGTGCTGGGCATCCTCTTGGGTGGAGTTTATTCGTTGCCAGCGATGCGTGTCACAAAGGAGCGCGACCCGTGGTTTACGCTTCTTCTAGCAGGCGGGCTTGGGATTACCATTTTCGGCATCGGTTTGCCGACACACACGCCGCTGTTGTATTCAGCGGCATTGTGGCTTTTGAGCATTGTATTGCTTCTGCTCCGGCACGCGGCATACGGCGGCAAGCTAGGCCACAACATTGAGCGGTTTGGATTGGTTCACGCAGTGACGTTGCTATTCACCTGTTTCACCGCCATGTTTTTACATCATGCGACACGACTGCACGCCTAACCGCAGCCGACCGGGACCGCACGTAGCGGTTCCGAAGTTCCAGCTCACTCGGCGGCCGCAATCCGCTGCACGAATCATCGACCCCGGAACAGAGGCCGAACAATGCGATGCACCGGAGCGGCCGGCGGCGCGCACTGCCAATGGAGAGTCGATTCCGGCCGCCCGGTGATCTTGTTCGTTCGGCCGCAAAGGAGCAATCCGTTCCCCAATCGAGAACATCAACAGACCGATCCGCTAGAAGCTGCAATTGCTGCTGAACTCTGGCGTTGGGCATTTGCGCCACAAGAAGTACGTGTTGACATAGCGGCTGTCCAATCGGAACTGTCAACGAAACTCGAATTCTACCTGTGTGGTGCATTCCAATTGATCGACTTCACTCGGTCTCGTGGCATTTGGTGTGATGGGGTTATCGAACTATCGATCATGAAAATCAGCCGGTGTTCGTTTCTCACCGTTGGGGCTGCTTATGCTCCCACCCATCTTGCACCGTTTGAAATCGAATTCCACTTTGGGCGTCGCCGTGATCACGTACCCCTCCGAACAATCATTCGATTCGGCAAGCGTGGCCCTGATAGTGAGATTCAATGGTACGCAAACACAAAGAATGCGGCTACAATTGTGGCTAACAGGCCGCAATACGATCGGGATTGGGCCATTGCTGTAGAGCTAACTTCAACGGAAACGTAAAATAAGCGGCACAACAAACGGATGCACCGGAGCGGGCGAAAGACCCGCTTGGCAATGGTTGAATCACTCGCGCCCGCCCAGTGATCCTTGGCGTTAGGCGTTCAGAATGCACCCCATCGAAGAGGCAATCGTTCAGGCGTTCATCGCGCCTCATCGACGCCCTCGGTGGCTGTCATCGCTTGACGCTTCCCAGCGGCGTCGAAAGTTCCTCGACTGCCTCAACCACTGTCGCGACCTCGACGCCAGATACATCCGGCCTCTGCAATCCAACACCGACGTTGTCGCACTTCTTCGATCGCATGGCGCACCGACGAACTGCTACGCCGTGTCCGATATTGACAAAATCGATGGACAGAAAATGCCATTAGAGGAAGCGATTTCAGAAGCAGAACTCGGGGGCTGGGGCACAATTGTCAGTTGCATTCCCGGTCGATTAGCGTACTACTATGACGAATGTGGCGAGCGGCGTTGTTTGCTTGTTCGCACAGCCGCCTAACTCAGTCGCAACTGCGAATAGGCGAAGACCGGATTGTCAAATGCGCACGATTTCATCGATTCCATCTCGAAATGGATGATGGCTGCCGCTTTCTTGTGCTTGCGGTTGATCTTAACGCGGGTAAACCGCAAACGGACGCGGGAGGCATTAAAGTTCTCTGCAGCTTGCAGAGATGTTAACGAACAAGAAACTAAAAACGGTGGACTGTCCGCCATTGGCGATAGATTTCCCGTCGTGGACAATGACGAAACCTTTACTTAACACATGGCCGATCTTGGACGTTTGGCCGATGGAACCCCAAACCCTACACCAATGGCAAGAATTTACATCGAAACGACAATCGCCAGCTTCTATTACGAGGTTCGCGCCGAACCTGAGATGGTAGCGCGTCGTAATTGGACACGGCGTTGGTTTGACGCAGCAACGGCAGGAAGCGATGAACTGGTAACCAGTCTTGCGGTTGAGGCGGAACTCAATGCCGGTAACTTTCCCGGCAAGGCAGATGCTCTGGCACTGATCGCTAATCTTCCGCTGATCGACCTGAATGCCTCCGTGGCAGAGACCGTCGATGCTTACATTTCGCACATGTTGATGCCAAATGATCCGGCGGGCGATGCCTTACATCTTGCTGCCGCATCTTTTCATCGTTGTGATTTCTTGGTCACATGGAATTGTCGCCATCTCGCCAACGCGAACAAGTTTGGGCATATTCGCCGTGTCAACGGTATACTTGGGTTGGGCAATCCCGCGTTGGTGACGCCATTAGAACTTCTGCAGGAGGATACTTCCGATGAATAGCTATAGTGAAGTACGACGGGTGCGCGCCGCGATGTCCGAAGCGGTCGGTCACGATGTTCGTCGTTTGATTGCAACGATTAACGAACGGCGGCCGCAATCCGCCGCACGAATCATCGACCCCGGAACAGAGGCCGAACAATGCGATGCACCGGAGCGGCCGGCGGCGCGCACTGCCAATGGAGAGTCGATTCCGGCCGCCCGGTGATCTTGTTCGTTCGGCCGCATCGCACGCCACCATGATTCGCTGGGACACATGCCGACGAGAGTTCGAGCCAGATGGCGCACTTCGCGACATCTACGTTCATGGCACGACCATTGAGCATTGGCGCACGGTATTCGATGCGTTGCGTGAGACCTACACGTTGGAGTATTCGGTTGACGGCACAGCGCGTCCACTTCCAGTCATCGTGGATGAGGCGTTCACGACGCGCGACACCGCCAGCCCATCGTTGCATTTTCGAGTCGGCGGCATTGTTGTGGCATGTCACTTTTTCACCACCACGGAGATTGAGTTCGACATCTCTCCTCGTGAGGTCACGTCGCAGACGGAACTCGACGAGCTACTTGGCTTTTTGCGGTTGGTCGGTGACACTCTTGGGAGAGCGGTCATCATGAGTTACGAGAGCGATGAGCAGCATCCATTCATCACCTATGAGCCGAGCAAGAGAGAGTTTCAGTATCACGAGGTTGCGGCCTAACCGTGCTCTGCAGCGAACCCGGACTGAACGTCGCGGTTGCAATCCACGCCTCCCGTGGGCCGGGTCGCTGAACTCGGTTCGTTAGGCGGTGCGAGACATGGCAGCCCATCGAACGCCTCGCTACCACAAAATCCGCGCAAGCCATCCCCTCGGCAAATCCCCCTGCAAGCACCTCCGCGGTCGCCCCAACTCCTTCAGCACCCCTTCCGCCGCCAGGTAGCCGCTGCGCACCGCCCCTTCCATGGTCGCAGGCCAGTTGGTGGCCGTCCAGTCGCCGGCCAGCAACAGGTTGGGGATCGGCGTTTGTTGCTTTGGACGCAGTTCCTCAATGCCGGGCCGTTCTCCGCTTGCAGGGCAGACCGAAAATACCGCGTGCGGGTCGGTGACGACTTTGGCCTTGAGCAATACCGCCTCTGCTGCCGCTGGCCATACGGCGCGCAGGTCGGCCAGCACTTCGGCCACGATGTCGTCTTTTCCTCGCCCGGCCAATTGCCGCGACGCGCTGATGACCACCTGGTAGTAATGCTCGGTGGCGGCTGGCAGCGTGCGGCGAAAGACCCATTGGCTGAGCCGGCCGACCAGCACGGCGTGCGGAAGGTCGATGATCGGCCGATCGAACCACAGATGAACCGCCGAGATGGGCGACGACTCGATCTGACCGGCATTCCGAACGGCCGGCAGTTTCTCTAAATCAAGCGCGGCAAACAGGCCGGCTACGTGCCGCCAGGGCACAGCGACAATCACCGCCTCGCACGGCTGAAATTGCTCGCCCCCGGAACCCTCGGAACTCGTTCGATAGCGCACGCCCACCGCGCGGCCGCCTTCCAATTCCACCCGCTGCACGCGGGTACCCAGTGAAAGCTCCACGCCTTGGGCCATGAGCCAGCCTTGCAATCGTTCGCCATAGAGTTCGCCCAGTGAGATCGCGGGAATCTCCACCTCATAAGCCTGAGCGTTCGCCATAAAGCCATCCACAAACACCTTGCGGGCGTACTTCAGCGAGGCCTGGTCCACGTTCTCGCCCAGCGCGCTTTGCAGCACCAGTTCCCAAAACCGCTCGATGGCCTGCGGCGTTTGCTTCTGCCGGCGCAACCAATCGCCCACGGTGGTATCGCGGAGCAGGTCGGCATCGCGCAGCCGGGCCAGCTTCCACAGCGCCGAGCCAATTCGCACGCGCTCCCAGCGGGTGAGGAATTTCAATCCCCACAGCGCCGCGCCCAAATGCAACGGCGCCGGCAAAATGCGGCTGCCGGCAAAAGGGTAGTGCCGCCCGTCTGGCCCAAAGAAGTGCAGCACGCGGTGCCGTTCGAACGCGTCGGCCAGCCCTGTTTGCTGGCAGAAGTGGACCAGGTTGGTGCAACAGCGCATGCTCACGTGCTGGCAATGGTCCACCCAGGCCTCGTCTTCCGCTTCGCGAAAGGAAGTAGCCCTGCCGCCCAAACGCCGCCGGCCCTCGAACAGCCGCACTTCGATTCCGCCAGCGGATATCAGGGCTGCCGCCGCCGCCAATCCGGCCAGGCCGCCGCCAACAATCGCTACCCTGGGCTGCCCTGGCGATTGGCCTGCGCTCATCGCCCCACGGCTCCCGGCAGGCAGCGCGTGACCATGGGCTTGGCCATAAATCGGGCGGCAATCCACAGCTTGCGATACGAGCTAAGCCGCACGCGGCGCGAAAACACGTCCCCCTCGCGGCGGCGAATTTCTTGAAGCAAGGCGTGGTAAATGCCAGACATGGCTCGGAACACGCCCACGCCATCGGGGTGCAGCCAGCGTTCCAACTCGCGGCTGGCCGCGTAGAGCGATTCGGCCCTTTCGATCTGAAAATCCATCAACTGCCGGAACCGGCCATTCTTCACGCCCCGCAGCAGTTCGTCTTCGGAATAGTGGAACCGCCGCAGGTCTTCGAGTGGCAGATAGTTCCGTCCGCGCTGGGAGTCTTCTTTCAGGTCGCGGAGGATATTGGTGAGTTGGAACGCCACGCCTGCCTGTTCGGCCGGCGCGAGCGCCGCCGGATCGCTGAACCCCCAGATATGGATGCAGCTCAGGCCGACGGTCGAGGCCACGCAGTAACAGTAGGCCCTGAGGTCTTCGAAGGTCTCGTACCGCCGGGTTTCCAGGTCCATTTCCATGCCGTCGATAGCGCTGTGCAAATACTTGGGCGGGATATCGAAGCGGGCAATGGTATCGGCCAGGGCGGGGAAAAGGGGCGAATCGAACTGCCCCATCAGGGCCGCGTCGAGCGAAGCTCGCCAGGCTTCCAACGACGCGCGGCGTTGCTCGGCCGGCGCGGCGCTATCGCCCAAGTCGTCGGTGCTTCGCAAAAACGCATACAGGGCGTACATGGCCCGCCGCTTATGGCCTGGCAACAGCAAGAACGAGTAGTAAAAATTGCTCGCCGTACGACGGGCCAGCCGCTGGCAATGGCGATAACTGTCGGCAAGTGAAATGCTCATGCGGCCGTTTCCGGCAACCTTTCCCGCCAGGACTGCCACAGCGAGGTAAACAGGAGGTGCAGTTTTTCACGCCGCGAGACTTGGGGCCGGCATTGCCAAACATCATAATTCAACCGCCGGATCGCAGCCAAAATGGCCAACCCCCCGCGGATAAACAGGGCCATATCCACTTTGAGCCGCCCCGGCATGGCTCCCACCAGCGGCCAGCCCAAGTGCAACTGGCGCTCGGCGCGTTCCACCAGTTGCTCCATCAACCGCCGAAAGGCCGGATTGAATTGCCGCTGGCGAAATTCCTCTTCACTATAGCCGGCGGCTGCCATGGCTTCGCGAGGCACGTAAATTCGTCCTCGGTCCAAGTCGCGCGCCAAGTCTTGCCAGAAGTTCGCGAGTTGCAAGCCCGTGCATACGGAATCGGAAAGCGGCCATAGCCGCTCCTCCTGCCGCCGGGCCAGGTACAGCACCAGCCGCCCCACGGGATTGGCCGAGTTGCGGCAATACCCTTCCAACTCGCTCCACGTATCGTACGACTGCACGGTCTGATCTTGGCGGAAGGCAGTCAGCAAGTCGGCAAAGGGCTCGCGCGGAATCTCGAATTCCGCCACCGTCGCCGCCAGCGCCACAAACACCGGGTGGCTGGCCTCGCCGGCATACATGGCGTTCAGTTCGCCTTCCCACCAGTCCAGCAGCGCCAGGCTGTGGGTGGTGTCGTCCACCTCGTCGGCCAGATCGTCGGCCCAGCGGCAATAGGCGTACACATGGCAAAAGTGCTGACGCAATTTCGGCGGCAGCAGCCAGCTGGCCACGGTAAAGTTCTCGTAATGCCCTCGGGCCAGTCGCCGGCAGTAGGCCTCGGCCGTTGTGCGATCGATCGCTTCTGCGGTTCCCTGTTGAGGACCGTAGCGGGCAAGCTCCACGGCAAACGGTTCGGCAGGCATGGCGGGACGCTGTAATTGGGGGGGCAGGCGGACATAGTCGCCTTTCGCTCCGCGAAAGGATTCGCTTTCGCGGAGCGAAAGCCGACTTAGTTTTGGTGCGATCAGAAATTAGACGGCGTCCACGGCTGGTCCGCGCGCAACTACCTGGGGAAGAGGAGCGGGCCGCGCCGGTCGTTTGGGTATTCAATCTCAAGGCGGTGTATTATGATGCGCTGCAAGGAAGGATACAAACCATGAAGATCACCTTGGCCAGCCCTCGCGGGTTTTGTGCTGGCGTTAATATGGCGATCGATTCGCTCGATTTAGCCCTAAAGCGTTTTGGCACGCCAATCTACGTATATCACGAGATTGTCCACAACAAGATCGTGGTCAGCCAGTTCAAAGACCGCGGCGTGGTGTTCGTCGATAGCCTCGACGAAGTGCCCGAGGGCGCGGTGCTGCTATTTTCGGCCCACGGCGTTGCGCCCCAGGTGCGGCAACTGGCCCGCGAGCGGAAGCTGTTTGCGATCGACGCCACCTGTCCCTTGGTCACCAAGGTGCATTTGGAAGCCGTGCGCTACGCCCGCGATGGCTACACCATTGTTTTAATAGGGCACGAGGGGCACGACGAGGTCATCGGCACCATGGGCGAGGCCCCCGAGGCAATTTTGCTGGTGCAAACGCCCGAAGAAGCCTCGGCCTTGGAAGTTGCTAACCCCAAGAAACTCGCCTATCTCACGCAAACCACGCTTTCGGTGGACGACGCCAACCGGATCATCGCGGCCCTCAAGGCGCGGTTTCCCCACATCGCGAGCCCTCCCAAAGACGATATTTGCTACGCCACCCAAAATCGCCAAGAGGCCGTGCGTATTCTTACCCAAGGGGCTAACGTGGTGCTGGTGGTGGGCAGCCAGAACAGCTCCAACAGTCAGCGATTGGCGGAAATCGCGCGAGAGCAAGGGGTTACAGCCCATCTCATCGACCACGCCAGCGAAATAGAAGACGACTGGCTGCAGGGGAATGAGAACGTGCTGATCACGGCCGGGGCTAGTGCTCCAGAAAATGTTGTCCAGGAATGCGTGGCTGCGTTGCAGCTTAAGTTTGGGGCGACGGTGGAAAGCCGCTTCATTCGTGAAGAAGATGTCCACTTTCCCCTGCCGCGAGAACTGCGTTCGCTGGCCAGCAGTTCTTAGTGGGAGTAAGCGGCGCCGGCCCGCTGCTGCCAACGGCAACGGCCAGTTCGCCATGTGGAATTGATCGGACTTATGAGAATAGGCGACCTGGAACTGTTCTTGCTCCAGCCGCCAGCCCTGGGCGGCGAGCACCGTACGCTCGTTCTGCGGTTGGTGTGCGACGCTGGCTGGGAAGGCTGGGGCGAAGCTCCCACCCAATTGCGGCCCGACGATCTGCCCGAGGTGCGGCAATTGCTCACCGCGGCGCTAGCCGAGCGGCATGTGGCCGATATCGAAGAGCTGGCCTCGCTGGAGATTGTGACCCGCCTGCAATTGGTGTCGGCCGTGGAGATCGCCTGCTGGGACGCCGTGGCTCGTTCCGCCGGCTTACCCCTCTGCCGGCTCTGGGGAGGCTGCTTTCGGACGCGAGTTCCCATCTGCCGACGATTGCCCAGCGATGGCAACACATCTTCGTCAGCGCTCATTCAACAGGCTCGCGAATGGGTGGAACAAGGCTACCGATCGCTGCTCGTGCCGTGCGCGAGTAGCGATGTATCGACCAGTCTGCGCCGGCTCGATTCCCTCCGCGGCGCCCTGGCCGACGGCGTGGAACTGCGCGTGGACGGCGAAAGCCGCTTCTCCCGGTTGCAAGCGGTCGACCTGGTTACGCAGCTCCAGCGAGAAGACTACCGCTTCTTGCTCGATTTGCTGGCAAACCCCGACCCCCCGGCCCTGGAGCACCTGCGCGCGGTGTCGCGCTCTCCCTTGGCGCTGGGAGGCAGCATTCGCACCGCGAACGACGTGTTCACCGCCGCGCCCATCGTGCAACATTTTGTGCTGTCGCCCGAGCGCTTGCACAACGGCTGGCGGTCCATCGTCCGCTGTGCCACGGTGGCCGATGCGGCAGGCATTTCGGCCTCGCTCTCCGAAACGCATTCCCTGGGCCTCACGTCCGCCGCCATGCTGCACATGATCGCGGCCCTCCCCTCCCTGGCCGCCGCCCACGATATCCTGGGCTGCCCCGCCGGCGACTCCGTATTGATCGAGCCGCTCGAACCGCAAGACGGCATGCTCACCGTCCCCCTGGGAGCCGGCTTAGGGGTAGAACCCGATCGGACCCGGCTGGAACGCCTGCAAATCGGTTAGCCCCGCGGGTGGCACGCCCCTGAGCCCCAGCGAAGGGCGTGGTAGCAGCGGAGTTGGGCCAAACCAACAAAACGCCGGGTGGCACGGACCCACCCCCCCCATTCGGGTGCCACTGGCTTTGCCAGTGTTCACGGGCGTTCAACCCGCTGCCTCCCGCAGCCCTCACCTCACGCCCCGCCGACCCACATCCTCTTGCGGCCCGACACTTCCAGCCACCCTGCCAGCAAGCCCCCTCCCAAGGACCATTGAACCAAGTGCCACCGGCCTCATTTTCAAGAAAAACCCTCATTGTACATTGACATACGTTCACTATTCGTGTACTGTTCATACTCACACGCTTGGCGGCCGCGTTCGTTGGGTTGGGAAGCGGCAGCCAGGTGGGGTGGGGTTGATACACAAGTCATGCACTACATTAAGCAGAACTGCCATGTGAGCATTGTTGCCGGGCGCCATGCTTACGCCCACTGGCGTAAGCATGCAGAAAAACGCTGCATAGAGCAAAGCTCTCGGCATGCCACACGGTCGCGGGCTTGGTATGGTAAACTGAATTCGCGCCATGCTGGTTAACTTGGCGTTAGCGGTCAAACAGTCGCCGGAGTTACACTCGAACAGCAAGCAATATGGTGGTGCTTATGGCCCGAGCAGTGAAAGATATCGAGCGCGAGATTCAAGAACTTAGTTCCGAAGACAAAGTCGGGTTGATTCGTGCTTTGATAGCCGATCTTGACGCGCCAGCCGACGCGAATGTCGAACGAGTCTGGTTGGAAACATCACAGCGGCGTTATCGGGAACTCGTGGAAGGCAAAGTCCAAGGCGTTCCTGGTCCTCTCGTGTTTGAACGTCTTCGCAAGCGTATGGGCGGATGAGATACGAATTTCATCCTGAAGCGGAGCAAGAGCTGTATGAAGCTGCTTCGCGATATGAAGCGGCACTTCCGGACCTCGGGCTCCGATTTGGAAATGAAGTCGAACGAGTTATCCATCTACTGTTGGAACACCCCGAACTTGGGTCGCCACTTGGCGACGACCTGAGACACTTCATACTTCGCAAGTTTCCATTCACCATTGTGTATGCCACCATTTCCGATCTCGTCTACATCGTGGCAGTTGCGCATGGAAGCCGTGAGCCGGGTTATTGGCGGTTGCGTGTGCAAGACCTCTAACCGATTCAACTCCAAATTCCCCACTCCGAACTTTCCTTTCACGCCAGTGTGCCATGCTTACGCCAGTGGGCGTAAGCCAGTGTAGGGTAGGCATTCTGCCTGCCACAATGCGGGTTAAATCGTGCATCACGCGGTGGATTGCACAAAGGGCTTCCACGGGCGGCGTGCCATCCCACCTACTCCAGCTTCCCCTCTCGAAACGCTTCCACAATCTCTTCCAAGCTCCGCGAGGTATCGATTGGCAGGTTGCGTTGGCGGACCTCCTCCACGACCGCCAGCGAGGGTTCCACTTGATCAGCGGTAAACGCCGTGCGGCGGAGCGGTTCGTCGTTGAACAGGCTCAGCACGCTCAGGGTTGCCGTGACCTGTCCTTCGGTTTGCCGCACTTGGGCCAGGCGTCCCAGTTGTTGGAGCCAGCGATCGAGCGGTTCCCACGCCCAGTGGCGACCGCGCAGATCCGCTTGGACTTGCGCCACCACGCCGAGCAGTTGCCCGGCGTCTTTGGCGGAGATGGCGAACTGGAATGTCAGTTGTCCGCCCTTGCGCCCCAGAGTAACCGCGTTCCGCTCGGCCGCTTGGGCCAGCAGACGCAACGATTCGTCGTCCAGAATCGAAATCAGCGGCAACGCCGGCGGCTCGTCGACCAGTTCTCGTTCGCGGGCCATGGCCTTGAGCACCCGGCGCAACTCGTCCCAAGTCCAGCGTTCGGCCCCGCCCTCGATTCGGCGGGCTTGCTCTTCTCGGGCCGCGGTTTGCAACCCCTCGCTCCACTCGGCCTGGGTTTCCTTCAGCAACCAGTCGACCGCCACGCCTGGGATTTCCGTTTGGTGGTAGTAGCACAGCGATTGCTCGTTGGACAGAAAGAACCGGCCCGGACGGACGCCGAACTCGGCCAGGTTGAGCTCGGTTTGATTGGCAGGCGTTTTGTCTTCCTCGGTTCCTGCACGAGGCTTTCCCAGGCTAATCGTTCGATAGGCGCGGGGGCCGGTTCGCAGCCATTGTTCTTCGGTGTCGCCAAAGACCGGAATGACGCCCGGCTTGACCAGCAACAATTCGTCGCGTTGTTCCCACAGCCGGGTCAAATGAGCCAGATCGGCGTTCCGGCCAGCGCCGGGGGGCTCGCTGGTGCGAATGTTGCAATACACCCGCAAATGCCGGTAAACGTCGCGCTGGGTGTCGTATTCAATCACGCTGAACCGCTCGGCCTTGATGCAGCCAACGATTGACAGGCAGCACGCCGCCAACGCTCCCATCGCGAGTCTGGTCTGCATGGCTGGGCTCTCCGGTTAATAAGGTGACGGTACGCGGAGCCCGCGGCGGTAGGGCCGCGCGCTCTCCTTTCTGCTCCCCTCTTTAGAGTCTAATCGGCCGCGCGCCGCCACGTCCAGGATTGTCGGCTGGCCGCGCCCCTTTCGCGTGCCGCGTCTGTTACATTACCATTTCTCCAGGGGGACGAAGGTCGGGCTGCCGACGGGGCGCCTTCCTTTTCGCCCCCCATGATCGCCAGCAACAGCACTCATGGTTGCCGCCGGTAATGCGGCTTGCCGTCTCGCCCACGGAAAACGAATCGATGTCGCGTGCCTTAAGTGAAGCAGCGTTTGCCCAAGCCCAGCAACTTATCCCCGGCGGTGTGAATAGCCCTGCGCGAGCTTTCGGCGCCGTGGGTGGCGACCCTATTTTCTTTGCGTCAGGGCAGGGTGCGTACCTGGTCGATATCGATGGCAACCGCTACATCGATTACATCGGCAGCTGGGGTCCGATGATCCTGGGCCACGCCCATCCGCGCGTGGTCAGAGCACTCCAGGAAACGGCGGCCCGCGGCACGAGCTTTGGCGCGCCTACCGAAGCGGAAAGCCAGCTCGCCCAGTTGATTATCGACGCCATGCCATCGGTCGAAAAAGTTCGGCTGGTCAACTCCGGCACCGAAGCCACGATGAGCGCCATTCGGCTGGCCCGCGGCTACACCGGCCGCGACATCATCGTCAAGTTCGCCGGCAACTACCATGGACACGTGGACAGCCTGCTGGTGGCCGCCGGCAGCGCCGCCGCCACGCTGGCCGTGCCCAACTCGCCCGGCGTGACCGCGGGTACCGCCAAAGACACGCTGGTGCTGGCGTACAACGATGTGCCCGGTCTCAAGGCGGCTTTCGCCAAACTACCTGGCAAAATTGCTGGTGTGATTGTGGAGCCGGTCGTCGGCAACATGGGCTGCGTGATCCCCACGCCCCCGTTCGTTGAGGCTCTCCGCGACGAAACGGCCAAAGACGGGGCCGTGCTCATCTTTGACGAGGTGATGACCGGCTTTCGGGTTGCGCATGGGGGAGCCCAATCGCTGTTCGGCGTGGACCCCGATCTAACCACCATGGGCAAGATCGTGGGGGGCGGATTACCGGTGGGGGCCTATGGCGGCAAGGCCGAAATCATGAATCACATTCTGCCGGCCGGCAAGGTATTCCAGGCGGGCACCCTGAGCGGAAATCCTTTGGCCACGGCCGCCGGCATTGCTACGCTAGAGTCGCTCCGCGACGATCCGCCTTACCAGCAATTGGAACAGCGCGGCGCACAACTCGAGGCCGGCCTGCGAGCAGCCGCGGAGGCCGCGGGCGTTCCTCACAGTATTACTCGCGTCGGCAGCATGATGACCTTGTTCTTCAACCCCGATCCGGTGACGGATTGGAGCGTGGCGGCCCGCTGCGATACCGAGCGGTTTGCCCGCTATTTTTGGCAGCTCATTGAGCGGGGCGTGTACATGCCGTGCAGCCAGTACGAGGCCCTGTTTATTTCGGCTGCTCACACCGAAGACGACATCGCCCAAACGATTGCCGCGGCTCAAGTGGCGCTCACCGCCTGAACCCTGCGCGGGGCCACCAGAGCCAAAACGCCCTCAAAGATCAACCGCCACCCAACACGAACGCTCAGCCGGAAGTCCGGAAACCTTAGATAGCTCGGGGCACTGCGTTAGCAAGTGGACGCGACGCCAAGCGTACTGTCCCAACGGAACCACGTCGGAAGCAGGCTCAAGTTCCCGAGCCTTACTCGGGAAGAGGAAATCATACGCATGTCGGAAGTGCAGTTTGACTGCCCTCATTGCGGACTTTCATTGGCGATCGATGCCGCCTATGGCGGTCAGGAGTCCAACTGCCCCGCTTGTGGAGGACTATTCATTGTTCCCGTGCTGGCCGGCCCTCCGTTCGCTGGGCAAGACTATGCCCCCGGTGGTTACGGACCTCCACCCCCACCGGGCTCGCCGCCACCTCCGCCTAGCGCATCGCCCCCGGGCAGCTTTGAAACGGCCGGAGGTTACGGCCAGCCGCCAAGTTATGGCCAGCCGCCGGGCTATGGACCTCCCGCTGGCTATGCGCCCCCAGGTGGCAGTCCGCCGTACGATCCTACCAGCCCCACGATTCCGTCCGCCTCGTATTCGTCGCCGGCCCCACCAAATTCGAGTCAGGCGCCGCGCAGTGCCGGCCCTCGCGCGCCCAAAAGCCCTGGCGAGTTGGCTTCTGGCGGGCAAGAAACAACCGGCGAGTCGGTGCCCGCCGCGCGTACTCCGGCCGACCTGTCGCCCAGAACGGGGGCCGCGCGTCGGCCCCAGCCGATAACGAATTCGAGTCCGCCGGGTGGCTCCCCGGCGAATGCAAGCGCCACGCCAGCGCCGGCCAGTCCTGCGCCTTCCAAGCAGCCGCGCGCGGCTGGCCCCCGCAAGGCCGGCCAGAAGCCCATGCCTGCCACGCCCCCGCCCCCAGGCAGCGCGCCGCCGCCGCCGCCGGGCGGTGGAAGCGGCGGCCCGGCGCCATCGGCCCCGAGCCCCATGGCCCCCGGTGGACCGAAGCGGCCGGGTGCGGTTAGCATTCCCAGCCCCGATGGCGAAGGGAGCTACACCATTCGAGAGCCGGTGAAAACCATTCGCAGTCGCTCGGGCGAAGTGATTGAACTGCGCCAGCTTTCGCCGGAGGAAAAGGCCGCCCGTCGATTCCGCCGTAATATCATCATGGCGATCTTCGGACTGGTGGTGCTGGTGGTGGTGATGGTCATCTTGATCAATTCCGGGTGAACCGCCAGCCGCGCAACCGGCCGCGCAATCGTGCCGATGACCTGCTGAGGCGCAGCTACTTCTCACCTCGGGCAAACTGCACCAGTTCTTCCAGCAGCGAAAGGGCGTCGCGCTCTTCCGATTCCATGGTGGCGCATATTTCGGCAAATTGATCTTCGTTGGCGCGGTGAACCTTGAGCAAGGTCAGGCCCATCTTCAGCACGTGCAAGCAATGTCGCAAATCGTGGACGACGACCGATAACCGGTCTTTGCGAACGATATTCTGGGAATCGTCGGCCGGATCCGGGGCGGGGATTTCATTCATGGAAATAGGGCTCGCTATTGGGTGCGCGCGATTCAGGCGGGCGCCACGGCTCACCCCTTCCCAGTGACGCGACGGCTAGCGCGCACGAAAGCACGATATTTAGTTGATCGGGCGGGGATGCACCTCTGGAGCCCTGCAAAGCCAAGAGGGACACTATGCGTTATCGTCCTCAGGTTTGGTGCGGATGCAAGCCAAAAATATCTGCCTGACCTAACAAAAAGCAGGCTACCGCAAGAAATGGCTTCGATTGCGTGCTTCCACAGTTCTTCCCCCCATGGCTAAGTCAGGCCAAATTCCCGCGGAGGAGCAAGGTTTTCCGCCATCGCGGGTAGCGCACCCCAGCCTGGCCAGCACTGCAGGGCCGGGTCGGGTCTTGGCACGCGTGTGGGGGGATCCTCGCTCTCGCTAAACTGCCCTTAAGGTGGGCAGCAGATCGGGTCCGAGGCTATTTCGAGTGCAAGGAAAAAAAAGGTGCGCTGCCTCCGAGAACAGCGGCAACTCCTGCGACATCCAGGTTTTTTCCAAACGTTCACGAATGTCGTGGACGAGGCTGGAGCCGTCGGGCCAGCGAATCCGCATGATCTCGGCGACTTCGTTCAACAGTTGGTAAACCCGAGCTCGCGTTAACCCCAACCGCCCGGCCGATTCTCGCACCGAAACAAACTGCCCTGAAAGCAAACCCAACCGATCCGCGACCAGGTGTCGCACGCCGTCGCCAGCATCGACCTTGATTTGGGCCACGAGGGGTTCGACGAACTCGCGACGAACTTCGTCGTTGGTCACCCGATCCAGGCGACCGCGAATCTGCGTGATCCACGACGAGATCGGTTGGACAAAACGGGGAATGATTTGCGCGGAAAGGTGCGAAGCAAATGGAGCGCCCTTGCCAACCAGGCTATGGATCGCGGCGAACACCTCCAAAACGGCCCTGACGCGCTTTTCCCCATGGGTTTTGCGGGCTCGAATTTCGGCCAGGGTGCAATTGGTGTAGGTGGAAAGCGGAGCATCCCAGATAACGCGCGGCAGCGTTTCCAGCGAGGGCGCAAAACGCCCCAGTAATTCATCCTGAAGATTGGCGTGCACGATCAGCCGCCGCCACGCCGCCCAATCCTCTTCCGAAACCGATTGCGACTGGAAATCGCCCTCGAATAAATCGGGGGCTGGCTGGGCGGGCAACGAAGCGGCCGCCCGCTCCAAGACGAGGATGAGACCTTCGAGCTTTTTCGAGCCAATGCCGGGCACGGCCGCCAAATCGGCGAAATCCGTGGTCGCAATTTCCTCGATGTTGCGGTGCAGCAGCACGAGCGGCAAACGCCGGTCTCCTTCGAGGACGAAATACGCCAACGGATGCTGCAAACGTTCCGGGGTTTGCTGCAATAAACGCTTGCGAATTTCTTCGTACCGCACCAGCAAGCGAACGTCGTTCGCAGTGGGCTTGGTGCTCAAGGTGCCTCTCCCCAAATGGCGCAGCAGGCCACGCGCGAGCACATATCGCCGCCAAGCTGCAATGGTTGATGTTCCGTAAACTGCGATCATCATGGAACTTCGACGCCAGAATCCAGCCCTGCTTTGGCTTCAAAATCCCTGTCTCGGTTCGTACCTCGGCCTCCAGACGTACGAGCCCATGCCTCCTCATGACAAACCACCCAAAAGTTGTGGCTCACCCCCCCACTTCGGCCATCTTAGTAAACCCGCGTACTCTAGAAAAGTGTCGCGATTTTTCGAGAAAACTGGAAAAATGAGAATAACCGTACCCGGCTTACCAGACATTTTGCGGGAAAGCGCTGGCAGGCATGGTCTTAACGCACTTAATCGCGCGCTTGGCCGGGCGCCTCGCGTTCCCAGCGTTGCCGAATTAACCGCAACTTGCGGCCGATGGTCACCGGCGCGCAGGCAAGTTCATCGGCAAGTTCTTGGTTGGTATAGCCTTCCATCTTGCCAAGCGCAATCTTGCGCAGCAAGTCGTCATCAAGCACGGCCAACAACCGCTGGCATTCTTCGGCAATTAAATTGGCCAATTCGGGCGTGGGTTCGGAGCCGGCAAAGTGATCGAACCCACCCTGCTGGTTTTCCAAGTTAAAAACGGCGCTATCCCCGCGCACTCGACCCCCGCCCCTCTTGGCGGCCGTTTCTCTTCGAACAAGCTTTCCGGCTTTCCGCTCGGCGATGACCACGAGCAGCGACCAAAGATTGTCGCGATCCGAAAGTTCGGGGAAGCGCTCCTCGCGAATGCCGCGGAGGACGCTCTCCAAGGCGCTGGCTGCCACGTCTTCCTCGTCGGCACTGCGGCGCATGGAGCCACGCAAGCGCGTGCGGACTCGTTTGACCAGTCGTTCGAAATAGCGACGCCAAAGCTGGCTGGTCGCTTCTTCGACCTGACCTTCGCGCAACTTGTTCATCCAGATGGTAACGGAGTCTTCGCTCATGCGGTCTTCTACGGTTCCGGATCGCCTCTCGCCTCGGGCGAGTTTCCCCTGATGCCGGGGGATGGCACCTATTATGTCGCGGCCTTCCGCCGATGTCCAATTCTCATGCGCCAAGGAAACCCGCGCGCCTGGGACGCCAGGGGCCTTCGGTACGCAGAGGGCAGGCGCGGAATGCGACCCTCCCCCTCCCTGCCTGAAGTACGCCGGTCGCGGCTCGTTTCCGCGGCGGGGGATCGTTTTGGGCGACGGCCGATCTTCCCCCCAGGCCAGCGGCAACACAAACCAGCAGTGCGATTTGAACGCAACGCATGTGCCATCTCCCTGGAGTTTCGTTACCGTTCCGCGCTAGGTCAACATGCCAGGTGGCTCCAGTCGCCAGTTATCGATCAACCGCGTGGCGCCAACAAATGCCGCCACGAGTGCGATCGCGGGTCGAGTTATACGTTCCACGGGATCCAGGCTATCGGGGTCCACAAGGGCCACGTATTGCGGTTTGAGATCGGGTTCTTGGCTGAGCCGTTGGAGAATGCCGTCCAAGATTGCGGCGGCGTCGCTTTCCCCTGCTTGCACCCTTTCATGCGCGGTTCGCAGCCCGGCCGAAATGGCCAGGCCTTGCTGACGTTGCGACTCGTTCAGGTAGGCATTCCGCGAACTGAGCGCCAACCCGTCGGGCTCGCGCACGGTAGGGCAAACGACGATTTCGATTGGCCAGGCCAGATCGTGCACCATTTGGCGAATGACGACCGTTTGCTGGTAGTCTTTTTGGCCAAAAAAAGCCTGGTCGGGTCCGACCTGGTTGAACAGTTTGGCCACCACGGTGGTGACGCCGCGAAAATGGCCTGGCCGATGTCCGCCTTCCCAGGGCAGCGTTACCTGCTCGACGTTCACGTAGGTTTGAAACGCGCGAGGGTACATTTCCTCGACCGAAGGCGCGAACACCAGGTCCACGTCGTGCGGGGCCAACAGGGCCAGGTCGGTGGCCAGGTCGCGCGGATACCGATCGAAATCTTCGTGGGGGCCAAATTGGGTTGGGTTGACGAAGATGCTTACCACGGTGGCGCCGCAACGAGTTCGGCTGGCATCGACCAGGCTTAGATGACCCTGATGCAATGCGCCCATGGTGGGCACGAATCCAATGGAATTGCCTTCGGCTCGCAGCGAGTTGAGCCTCGCCCGCAAGTCGCGCGTGGTCGTAACAACGGGTGGAACTCCCATTGCATTTTCCGATGGCATAAGACTGCCCCCAACCTTGATGAACCCCCCTGCGGACAATTCCGACCGGTGATTTCTTGCTCGTTAACATCTCTGCAAGCCGCGGAGAACTTTAATGCCTCAGAGTCTGTTTGCGGTTTACCCGCGTTAAGTGCGAGGGATGTTCGTGGGATTCCCTCGCTGACGCGCCCGGCGTAAGCATGGCGCCCAGCGAGAACCCCACCCATTTCTTGCCCCCTTCTCCCCCGGAAATACCGGGGAGAGGGGAGAAAAGGGGTTCGCGCCCGCTGCTTTCACGCGAAAGTGACACACCTAGAATCCGTTCGAGCGAGAAAATTTCTAACCAATGCTTGGCCAGGCCGCTTACGCCTGCCAGCCGTGGGCTTGGCGCACTTTGAGCATGGTGGCCAGGATCGTGTTCCAGGTTTGCTGGTCTTCGAGCATGGCGTTGGGGAACATGCAGCCATCCCAACAAATATGCTGAATGCCGCGGTCAGCGGCGTCTTTGAGCCAGTAGCCCGAACACTTGACAATATCGAGCTTGCCATTGGGATCGTCGGCGGGGCAGTGGCGGCCCGTCTTGTCGTGGGCCCCCGTGCCATGCACGCTGCCGTCGTTCTGGGCCACGTGAAAATCGAGCGTCCAGGGACGCAGAGCGCCCGTCATTTGCTCATACGCCGCCCAGAACTCGGCGTCGGTGTAGCCCGGCCTCAACAGGGCATGCTCTTCTGCATTATACCCCAGCAAGTACAAGTAAGTATGGGCCAGATCGGCTTGAAAGCCCACCGTGCCGGGCAGGTCCACTGTTTCCAACAGGTGCAGCATGTCGCGCCACGAGTGCATGCCGGCCCAGCAAATCTCGCCTTCGGCGGCCAACCGTTCGCCATGGTCGGCGGCCACTTGGGCAGCTTCGCGAAACGTGGCGGCAATCTGCTTGGTGTTGCCTTCGGGATCGGCCAACCAATGGCTGGGACTGTCGGCCGAGTCGATGCGAATCACGCCATACTTCCGCACGCCGTGCTCGTTGAAGATCTTCGCAATGCGACAGGCCTTCTTCACGGCCAGCACAAAGTTGCCGCGATCGGTGTCGCTGCCCATCGCGCTGCCACCTACCGTGCCGGGCCAAACGGGGGCCACCAGCGATCCCACGGCCAGATTGTGCGCGGCGATCTTGTCGGCGATGGCCTTGAGTTGATCGTCGCTGGCATCGGGGTCGGTGTGCGGGTGAAACAGGAAATAGTCGATGCCGTCGAATTTTTCGCCATCGACCTCGGCGCCGGCCGTGAGTTCGAGCATGCGATCGAGGCTGATCGGCGGATGGTCGGTGCCTGCTTCTTTGCCGACGAGCCCCGGCCACATGGCGTTGTGAAGTTTGGGCAAGGTGTTGCTCATGAAATCTCCGGCCTCAATATCCCTAGCGTGCGATGGGGCGAGGGGAGCCAGAGACTCCCCCCGCAAACGCCCCAGATCATCGCCTGCGGCGAGCCCGTTGGCAACAGCCCGGAGAGCGAATCTTTCTCGGCCCACCTCCCGGTCCAAAGCTTATTTCAGTTCGCGCAGTTCGATGTTCTTGTACCGCGCTTCGGCCGGCGCGCCGCCGTGAATCTGCACGGCGATGATGCCTGCGCGGTCGATGCCAGGTTCCTGTTCGGTGTAATCCACGGTCTTCAGCCCATTGAGCCACATTTGAATGCGGGGGCCTTCGCAGCGAATCACGTACTCGTTCCAATCGCCCGGCTTGAGAACCTCTTTGAGCTGGGCTTGTTCAGCTTCGGTTTCGGGCCCGGCCAACACGCGGCGGCGCCGCGATTCATCGTAGAGCTTGCCCCACCACTGGCCGCCCATATCGGCCTGATAACCGCTGACTTCGAAGTGATTGGGGATTTTCTGGGTGCGAAACTGCACGCCGGCGTTGTCGCCTTCGCCCTGCAACTTGACTTGGATGCGCAGCTCGAAGTCGCCGTATTCCTGGGTGGTGCACAAAAACCAGTTGTGGGCAATCTTCTCCTTGAGCGAGCCGGCCACAATCTCGCCGTCTTCCACGCGAAAGATCGAGCGATCCCCCTCCCAGCCATCGAGCGTGCGGCCGTCGAATAGTTGGATTGGCTTTGTTCCTGCTTTGGCCTTATTGTCCGTTGGATTCTCGGCCCACGCCGAGGAACTACCCGTGACAACAAGTAGCAACAGACTGAACAACTTGGATGGTTTGATAAACAGGCTCATCAGGAAGTCTCCAGGGCGATCCGTAGGCGACCGGCGTTATTTGAGAGTAGCGGTATTCGCGGACTTGAAATTGCATGCTCAACTCCGCTTTCCAAGGTCCCTCTCCCCCCGACCCCTCTCCCCGGAAATACCGGGGAGAGGGGAGAGTGTCTACTACGATTTTTTCGAGAGTACCTGAGCGCCAGTGTACTTGGGCGGAAAGCGCCAACCCAGCGGCGGCCGTGAACTTTATTTGCCAACGGAAATAAGCAACCCGCATGGTCGGCAAGTCGCCCGCTACCCAACTTGGGCCAGCACGTAGGGGCCTTTGGGGATGACCGCGATGGTGGCCCGCTCGCCGTATTCGGCCAGGCTGTCGGCCACGGCCCGTTCCACGCTGCTGGCGGCTTCCACAAACAGCCGATTGAGCGTATCGGCGGGCAGCCCATGGCTGACCATTTTCACCTTGGCCTTGCGGCGAACCTTGGCCATTTCTTCCAACTGCCATTGGTCCATCACAAAGTAGTCCTTGCCGAGGATGCGTTCGATGAAAATCTCCAGGCTGGCGTTCTCGGCGAACAACTGTTGGAATTCGGGGCTGCCGATGCCTTCGGTCAGGCTGGCCGCGACGATGATGGTTCCGCCCTGTTTCACCACCGGCAGGGCGCCGGTCATGGCTTTGACCGACTGGTAAAACGTGGTGTCGAGCGGATAGCCGGCCGAACTGGTCACCACCACGTCCACCGGCTCGGGCAGCAGGTCGGTAACCACGCTACGGCAGAAGGCCACGCCCTCCTCGAAAGCCTCGATCATGTGGCCGGCGACCACCTTCAGTAGCCGCCGCTGGGCGTCGATGACCACGTTCACAATGAAATCGCAGCCAGCCCGCTGGGCAATCCAGGTGTTTTCTTCGTGAACGGGGTTGCCTTGCAGGATGCCGCAGTCGGCTTGAGGGTTTTCCAGAAATGCCGGGCCGTGCCAAACCTTGATGGTTTCGAGCGCTGCGATGCCGGGGCAAATGACTTTGCGGCCGCCGGAAAAGCCCGCCATCAGATGCGGCTCGATCAGCCCCGTGGTGATCTTCAAATCGGCGTTCACATATCGGCTATCGAGCCAGATGGGCACGCCGCGAGGGCTTTCGCCCAAGTAGGTATGCTGGTCGCGCTCCTTGCCGTAGTGATTTTCGATGCGGTAGTTGCGGGCGATCTCTTCGCCGACCATTTCCACCAGCTCGTCGCCCAAGTTAGGACGATGCAAACCGGTGGCCACCAGAATGGTAATTTGATCGCGCGGGATGCCGGCGGCCTCGAGCCTGGCCAGCAGCGGGGTGAGAATGGCGGCGTTGGGAACCGGCCGGGTGATATCGCAGATCAGCACGCAGGCGCTTTTCCGCCCCTGGGCAAGTTCGGCCAAGGGGGGAGACCCAATCGGGTTGGCCAGCGCCGCGGCAATCGCCGCGGCCGAGTCGGGCAGGGCGGGAGCGTCTTTATAAGCCAGGCACCGCACCAAATGCTTTTCTGGCAGTTCCACCTCTAAGCCGGTGCGGCCATATTCGAGTTTGAACCGCATTGCTGGGGGCTGGTAGCTGGGGGTTGGTGGCTGGTGGCTGGGTTGTCCCAACGCACACCTCGGCTCAGTCTCGTTATTTGTCGTCGTCCTTTTCCTTCTTCTTCTTTTTCTTTACCGACAGCTTGTAGACGCGCACCTTGGGCAATCCCAGCGGGCTGTCGCCTTCTTGCCAGCGGTCTTGTTCCCGGAGTTTGACGATGCGTTCGGCGCGGGTGAGCACGCTTCGGCTCTTCACCATTCCGCGGCGAACCTTCAGGCTCTTATCAATGGTCATGGGAGGAATTTCCCCAATTCGGGCGGTACTCGCCCAGATGTATTGAGTGGGATGGTTTGATATTTCTAAAGGCCGTTCCTGGAGGGATCGGCCATTCTACCTTGGCTGTTTTGGGGTGTGAACCGCGCAGGTTTTGGGATGCGGCGAATCCCCGCGGTTGTGAGGGACGGCGGAGTGTCGAGCTGGCCAAGCAGGTGCAAATGCCACGCGGCCCTCCCCCCTTTGCGGAAGGCGACGAGCGTTAGATCCACTGCCATCAGCAGCCCACTCCCCCCCGATCATTCGCCGACGTAAGGCAGCAGGGCCATGAAGCGAGCCCGCTTGATGGCTTGCGTTACAGCATGCTGGCTGACCGCTGTGCAACCACTTTTACGGCGGCCAATGATTTTTCCCTGACGGCTCGTAAGTTTCCCAAGAAGCTCCAAGTCTTTGTAGTCAACGTACATAGGCCGAGGGCGCTTGCCATCGACAAAGACGGGATCTTTCTTCTTGCTACGCGTAGTCGCTTTGCGTTTCTTGGCCATGAAAAAACCGTAAATACTTTACATGCTAACGAGATAACTTGCCAACGACCGCCGCGGTCGTGTGGTCGGAAGCCCTGTATCATAGCGAGCGAATTCCTAGCCGTCAAAAGGTTGTTCGGCACGGCGTTTTCTATTGCCAAAAATCAACGGATTATTCAAATACGCCTTCCCCGAACTACGTAATTCGACGAAGAATACTCCGGAGGCGTCGTGGCACGTGTGTCGGCGGGAAAATTCCTGGGAAAGGCGACGCCCCCCGTTGGTCGGTTCCGAGAAACCGATCCCGTTCATTTCAGCGCGATCCAGCGCGACGCATTCCAGGTGATTTGCGGGCGGGTGTGGGAAATTCCTACGAAGACAGTCGTGGTACGGACGCAGTTGGTTCAAGCTGTGAATGTGCAGCCAGCTGAGGGAGAGCACCATGGGTTACCTCGATCCCCGATTTCGTATCGCCAGCCAGGTGGTGCAATTCGCGGTCATGCTGCTGGGGATCGTGGCGGCACTGGCGGTGGTCTATGCCGTGTCTCCAGGCGACCACTGGATCTATTGGGCGACTTTCATTCTGCCTGTCCCCTGCCTGTTATTGTTTTACTTGTCTCTGCGGCTATGGCAGCAAGGGGCAAACATCCACTCACCGATCGCTTTTCTGGCCGGTTCGCTGTTCATTTGCGGGGGGCTGATCTTCGATCTTGCGGCGACGGTACACCACTCGCCCGACCTCACCCTTGAAGGCAACCCCCTGGCGCGAAACCTGCTGGACCTGGGATTCCCGTTGGAGTTCGTCTTCTTTTACGGATTCGCCCTGCAGGGCATTTTGGCCTTGGTATTGTGCGTTTTATGGGCCGCCTTCCTGCGGCACCGGACCTGGTGGCTGGAAACGAGCCTGCAAGTTGCCCCGCACTCGTTCCTCGATTTTCTCAAGGCCACCACCGGCGGAGGGCTGCTTCCCTGGCGCCAGTATTTGTTCTATCCCCTCCCCAGCGACGCCAAGCCATCCCCCTACCACATGGGTGTGTTTCTGTTGCCGCCGGGCCTGTTGGCCGCCGGTTTGCACCGCTGGTACGTAGGACTGGAATGGTTTGGGGTAGTGCCGTGGATTTCGCCCATGGTTAGCGGCGTGGCGGCGCTGGCTGCCGGAATCGCGGTTTCCACCGTGGGTTTGTACCTTTGGTTCCGGCACCGAACCTCCAGCCCACGGCTGGTCGAGGCTTCGGCTTAGTGCCGATTTCCCATACTCCCGCCGCCCCTGGCGAACGTGGGTGGAGGTGAGGGGGGAACAGGGTTTCTGGCGTCGGCCCGTCTGTTGGACTCGGCCCCCAATATCCGGCTTGATGGCTCCCGTCGGCCATCTGCGTGGCACCTAACTCCCACGCGAGCCATAATTTAGTTGACTTTCTCCGCCCCATGGCGTTTGATGATGGTTGGTCGGGGGGGAAGGACGACTCCCCGCAACCCCCCAACCAAGCGAGCAGAGGACGCAATTCCGCCGATTCCAGGGGCCGGAGGGTGCGTTATGTGGGTACGGTTAACATGCCCGAATGGGCACCGTCTCAAAATTCAGAGCCAGTTTCTTGGCCGCAGCAATCGCTGCCCTAAGTGCAACGCACACGTTTACTTGTGGATTCAAGTCATGTGCTCGCAAGGGCACTCCTTGAAGGTCAAAAGTTTGCACGCTGGCAAGCAAGGCCGTTGCCCCATGTGCAAAGTCAGCGTGCGGGTGCCCGACATTATGGAAGCCGTGGCCCTCGATACGCTTTCGGGCCATGATATGGCAACGGGCGAAAACGCGACCGCTGCCTCGCCAGGCCAGTCGTCCGACGGCGCCGCGGTTGCGCCCTCGGTAATGGCGGCCCCGTCCCCTTCCTCGCTGGCCGGCAACGCACCGGTTTCGGAAGTCGTGGCCAGCTCGGCCCTGATTCGCACCACGCGGATCTGCCCTGCCTGCAAAGACGAAATCCCCAGGGCCTATCGCACTTGCCCTCATTGCAACCACTACATCGGGGAAGACACGCAGCAAGACTCCCCCCAAATGTCATTACGTTGCCCCGACTGCGGCCAGGTTGGGTTTCCCGGCGAAGCCATTTGCACCACCTGCGGCGTTCCCTTGGTGCACCGCAGATAGCCCGAGGGCCACGAACTCAAGACCGGGCCATTAACCCGGGCCGCTCAGTTGGGATCGGTCGAAGGCTCCCGGTCGCCAGCTTGCAGCACGTCGGTCAGCTTCCAAATTCGCAGCGCCTGTTCGTGGTCGGGGTTGAGCACCGCGTGGTGAATGCCCGCCGCCTCGCAGGCGGTAAAAATGGAACGCAGCACCGTGGCATCTGGCTGATAGATGTTCCAGTCGGCGCCGAGATGGGCCGCTGTTTGGTAGGTCTCTGCCGCGGCGCGATCCACAAACAGCGCCAGGGCACTCACGCCATCGACTAAACGCCAGGTGGCGAACTCCGCCTGGTCCTCGGCCTCGGTATACAGCAAGTAGGGTTCGAGGTCTTGCACCGTTGTTGGACCTGAAGAATTGGCAACATGAGTCGGAATGGGAAACGCCGCTCCCCAGGGGCCGGGGGCATGCGTGGCTGAGCAAAGCGAAACGCCCGGTGGCAGCCATCTTCCCACCAAGGCTACCACCCTAAGCCCACGTTTCAACCAAATCAATGCCGCAACGCCCGCCAATGGGCACTGCACCCAGCTACCAACTACCAGCTACCAGCCACTAGCCACCATCGCCCCCCGCCAGCCCCGTCAATCTATGCCGGTTACGCAAACAGCGCCGGATGTTTCAAAGGTAAGCAATCTTCGAGCTGTAACAGCCGATCCTGTCATATGCCCGGCTCATTGGGCTATCTCCTGCCGAGGAGAAAATGCGACCCTCACCTTTAATCTCGGGCTCTATGAACTGCTTGCACGCCGACAACATTCGAGAACTGGTTCTGGCGACCTTCCAGCAATTGGGAGCCCCCAAGAACCACTTGCTCGCGGAAACGGTCTTGATCCGGGAAGGCTATTACTACGGCCGCTCGTATCGCGCCGGCGAATTGATCGCCACGTTCGTGGCTGAAACCGCCACGCTGCAGTTCTTTGCCACCGATGGTCGCCTGCTCGACTCCATGCCCTGCGGCGAAGAAGACCTGGCCATCCGTCGGGCTGCGTAGCGCCCCAAAATCGCCACGGTTCAAGGGCACGCCAGGCGTGGCGCGCCCGCTGGTTATCCTTCCGCAGGCTGTGCGGAAGGCACCACCGTTTGCTGGGTAATGCGGGCCCACCGGCTGGCCAGCACGCCGCAGATCACCAGTTGCAGTGGGTGGTAGACCATGATCGGCAACAGGATCAACCCTAGAAGAGGGTTGCCGCCGAACATCAATTGGGCCATCGGCACCCCCGTCGCCAGCGATTTCTTCGAACCGCAGAATATCGCGGCAATGCGGTCGGCAAAGTTGAACCGCAGGCCGTCGCTCATTGCGCCCACCAAGAAGAACACCACAAAGAACAAGCCTGCCGCGCCGAAGATGGTCGCCAGCACCACGACGGCGCCGTTCTGCGACCAGACGCCCTCTTTGAATGACTCGCAAAACGACGTATACACCAGCAACAAGATCGTGCCGCGGTCCACGCGGTGGATCCATTTCTTGTGAGCCGCGGCCCAAGCCGCCAACAGGGGGCGAGCGAGTTGCCCCAGCACCAGCGGCAGTACCAGCCACAGCACCAAATCCAAAATCACTCCCGTTAACGATCCGCTGCCCCCCCGCGTTTCGACTACGGCTCCCATCCAGAGCGGCGTCAGCACCACGCCCAGCAAACTGGAAAGCGTGGCATTGAACACGGCGGCCGCCACATTGCCGCCCGCGGCGGCCGTCAGGGCAACCGAAGACGAAACCGTGGAGGGCAGCGCGCACAAATAAAAGAAGCCCAGCCGCAGCCCTTCGGGCAACCAACTGCTGGTGGTGGCCATGATCGCCAGGCCAATCAACGGAAACAGCACAAACGCGCTCCCCTGCACCACCAGGTGCAATCGCCAGTTGAGCGTGCCTGCCTTCAGAGCGGTGAACGATAGCGCCACCCCGTGCAGAAAGAAGATCAAGGCCACGCCCGCCTTGGTCAGCAGTTCGGGGTGCAGCCAGCCGCCGCGCGCGCCCGGCTCGGGAAACAGCCACGCCCAGCCGACCGCCGCGGCCATGCCCAGCAGAAACCAATCCACCTTTCGCTTCATGCATCACACCTGCATTTTGACTTGCCATGGCACAACATCCACGGCCGCCGAAATTCTGAACAGCATGCGCCGTTGGACGATCATGGTGAGACGATCATGGTGAAACGTTAGGGCTTGTTCCCGGCGAAGTCTAGCTGCCAGTTGTTGCGGAGCCAGTTGTTGCGGAGCTAGGGCCAAGGTCCGCCGGCCCACCCCATTCTCCCCACGGCACGTCCTGGCCGACAGGCCGCCGCGCCGCAGGCCACCTCTCCCGGCTGAACTTGAGCAAATGGGGGATCAGGGATATGATTCCCGCAGAGCAAGCTCGTTTTGCTGGAGCGTTCCTCCACCACCGGTCGTCGTTTTCAAAACGCCTACGGAGCAAGGGTGGCAGTGGGCGTAAGTCACACGCGTTTTTCGCCTGTCGCGCGGCCCCCAAAGTCGAGCCCTGGCTAAGAGTGCGTTATTCGTAGCCGCCAGTGGGGATCCACGCATGCACGCTTCCGAGGCAACGGGCTATTACTTCAATCGAGCGGCCGATCATCTCGATTTATCGAAGAATATCCGCACCTTGCTGCTCACCTCCAAGCGCGAGGTGCAGGTGCAGGTGGCCATTGAGCGCGACAGCGGCGAAATCGCCACCTACATTGGTTACCGAGTGCAGCACGATAATTCGCGCGGTCCCATGAAGGGCGGACTGCGCTACCATTCGGAAGTCGATCTCGACGAGGTTCGCTCGCTGGCCGCGCTCATGACCTGGAAAACCGCGGTCGTGAATCTGCCCTACGGCGGCGCCAAAGGTGGCATTTCGCTCAACGTGAAGGAATTGTCACACAGAGAACTGGAACGGGTCACCCGTAAGTTTGTCGATGAAATTCATGATCTGATCGGCCCCGACACCGATATCCCGGCCCCCGATATGGGAACCAACGCCGAGGTCATGGCCTGGATCATGAACCAATACTCCAAGTATCACGGCTTCAATCCGGCCTGCGTGACCGGCAAGCCGGTCGAGTTGTACGGCGCCCCAGGACGCGAAGAGGCCACCGGCCGCGGGGTGGGCATCCTGACCCTTAAGCTGCTGGGCCGCCTGGGGCGCAAACCGGGTCAAACACGCATCGCCATCCAGGGCTTTGGCAACGTGGGTTCTCACGCCGCCAAGTTCTTGCACGAATCGGATTGCAAGATCGTGGCCGTGAGCGATGTCAGTGGCGGGTACTGCGCCCCCGAGGGTCTCAAGATTGCCGAAATCTTGCACTACGTTACCAAGCACGGGTCGCTTTCCGGCTACAAAGAGGCCAAGGCCGTTTCCAACGAGGAACTGCTCTCTGCCGATGTGGACGTGCTGATTCCCGCCGCCTTGGGCAATGTGCTCCACGAAGAGAACTGCCACGAGATCCGCGCGCCCATTATTATCGAGGCGGCCAATTCCCCCACCCGGCCCGAGGCCGACGAATACTTCGATAAGACCGGCAAAATCGTGCTGCCCGACATCCTGGCCAACGCCGGTGGGGTGACCGCGAGCTATTTTGAATGGGTGCAGAATCGTCAGCACTACCAGTGGGGCCTCAACCGCGTACGGCAAGAACTCGACCGAATCATGACCGAAAGCTTCGAACGCGTTTGGGAAACCTCCCAAACGCGTAACGTCACCCTGCGAAACGCCGCTTACATTTTAGGCATCAGCCGTGTGGGCCGAGCAACCGTGTTAGGAGGGAGTGTATGAACCTCGCCGCCGATGTCTCACCGGAAGTCCTCGCTCAGATTCCGCTGTTCAATCAACTATCCGAGGCCGAGCGGCAGCAACTCATCGAAATTGCCACGGTCCAGAACTTCACTCCCGGCGAAATGATTCTTCGCCAGGGCCGCAGCAGCCAAAACCTGTGGATCGTGATCTCGGGCCAATGCGAAGTGGTCCGCCATGGTGACAACGGCGCCGAAGAAGAAGTGGTGCTGGCCACCCTTGCTCCCTACGATAACTTTGGGGAAATGTCGTTTTTTCACCCCGCGCCGCACTCGGCCGGCGTGCGCGGCAAGACCACCGTCAAGTTGCTGCGAATCACGCGCCCCGCGTTCGATTCGCTGATGGCCGAAGGGGCTCTGGTCGCTTACAAACTGGCCCACAATACGGTGGAAAGCCTGGCCGACCGGCTCCGCAAAATGGACGATTGGGTCGCCCGCCTGATGCGGCAAAAAGAAGAGAGCCGCCGCGTGCAAGAGTGGAACCAGTTCCGGCAGTCGCTGTTCTCGGAGTGGAGCCTGTAGAAATCCAACCCATCCGCCCAGCCCAGGCCTGCTGACAATGCACTATCCACAAATGTCTGGGGGGATGGTAGCGAGGAACTGGCGCGAAACGTCAATCTGGCCAACTCCATTCGGCGTGCCACTTTGTGGGCCGACTCGCGGGCGGTTCGGCACTGCTCCCAAGGAACAGTGGCACACTTCCACGAGCAAGGGCACCCGTGCGTTAGCAACAGTTGGAATTACCGATCGCATGAAATAGCGAGGCATATTTGCTTTCCAGTTGCATAGTCAACTCATGCCGTACCAATTAGTTACAAGGAGTTCCGGGTGATGCTAAAATACATAGTTGGATTACTGCTGCTGCTCGGCGGTATGCATGGATGTTTCCAAGTAGCAGTGGGTCAAGATCAAGACAAGGTCGAGATCGACAGGTTTATTCGATTGCTTCAACGGGTACAAGGAAAGGACTGGACATACCAAGAATTGGAAAAGGCGGCCGACGTAATAGTCATCGCAACATTTCAATCGAGTCGCCCAGAACGCGCCGATCTTTATCAAGACGACCAGGTTGATCCGAATTCGGTGGATGTTGTCGTGTCCACGTTCAAGATTGCCGCCGCGTTGAAGGGCATCCCGAAGCAGGACTCCATTGACGTCGTCCATTTTCAGCGGCGGAAACACCCGCCCGCCAACTTAGCTGAAGGGTACTTGGGAGTTATTGACTTTTCGGGGTTAAATCCGCCAGAATTTGAAAAATCAATGCTGCTTCCATCCGTGTTTGCTGTTGCGACAGATGGAAAAGTGACGTCTTTCACCGGTCCTATATCAACGTATACCATCGTGCCCGAGTATATGCTGTTTCTAAAGGCGCGAGATGACGGGAAGTACGAACTTGTGTCGGGCGGACGGCACGGTCAGTCCTCCGTGCGCATCCTAAACGTACGTTAACGGTTGGCGGGCGTGCCACTTGCTTGCCAAGCAGTGCGGGTTGCGCGGCGGGAGTTGCGATGCTTTAATCACATGCCGGTCGATTCGCATGGTTTGTTTCGCTTCCAGCTTCGACCAGGCGGACGCCAACTAGGCGTCCTGTGCAAAAAGTAGATCGCGGCAAATTCGGCGGAAGGTTGGTCACAATT
>CAYUMU010000027.1:0-70069 GCA_964445985.1 uncultured Pirellulales bacterium
CGGCCACCCCGCAAAACGCCCGCTCAAAGCCATTTCCCGACGCTCACTAGCTACCAGCTACCAGCTACCAGCTACTAGCCCCTCCTTTACCGTTTACTTCCCAGTTGCCGCCAGTATACTCCGGGCTTGCAATGCTAGCGGCCGTGGGGGGCATCGCCGGCGATGCGGGGGGAAGGAATCGGCTAGCTACGGCCCCGACCAGCGCGGTCGCCCTGAGGGATTGGATCGCTGCCCCCCCCCCCGAAATCGTTGATTGGTCTGCCCTGCGCCGCGGGGCCTTTGAAACTCAAAACCGAACCAAGCTCGTCAAGGTGCTGTCCGCAATGGTAACGTCCCCTGTTTCTGACGCCGGTCGCGGCCGGTTGTTCTTGGGCTGCTTCATGGCCCTGATCGCCACCGCGTTTGGATTCATCATCCGGGCGCTCATTGTGGGCGACTGGCAGAGTCAGTACGGTTTCACGGAGACCGAGAAGGGCAATATCTTAGGCGCCGGCTTATTTCCCTTCGCCATTTCCATTATTTTGTTCAGCCTGGTCATCGACCGCGTGGGCTACGGCAAGACGATGATCTTTGCCTTCGTCTGTCATATTGTTTCGGCCTATCTGACCATCACGGCTGAAAGTTATTCGGAGTTCTTCTGGGCCACGTTCGTCTTTGCCCTGGGGAATGGCGCCGTGGAGGCGGTAATCAACCCCGTGGTGGCGACCGTGTACGCCGACCGAAAGACGCACTGGCTCAACATTTTGCATGCTGGCTGGCCGGGCGGCCTGGTGCTGGGCGGCGTGCTGACGATCGCCATGGGAACCAGCGACACCTTCTTCAACCTGCCGGGCCTGATGTGGCAATGGAAGTTGGGCCTGGTATTGATTCCCACCCTGCTCTACGGCGTGCTGCTGTTGGGCGTGAAGTTCCCGGTGAGCGAGCGGGTGTCGGCCGGCGTGTCTTATAAGGTCATGCTCCGCGAGTTCGGCGTGGTGAGCTGCTTTGTGGTGGTCACCATGCTGGTGCTGGGCGTGGCCCAGGTTTTGAATATGCGGGGCATCGCCGTTAATCCCTGGGTGCTCGGCGGGGCAATCGTTGCCCTGACGCTGCTGTTTGCCTCGCAGGTACGGGCGTTCGGCCAGCCGATCTTTGTGTTCCTGCTCTTGATCATGATCCCGCTGGCAATCACCGAGCTGAGCACCGATAGCTGGATCAGCGATCTCATGACGAACATTCTCGCCGAAACGAACGGTGATGAAGTTCCGTGGGGAGCCTGGGTGTTGGTTTACACCTCGGCCATTATGTTCGTGCTGCGGTTCTTTGCCGGCCCGATCGTGCATCGGATTTCGCCCTTGGGCTTGCTCTGCTGCTGCGCGGCGATCGCGGCCACGGGGTTGTTCTGGCTTTCCAACGCCACGGGCCTGGCCATGGTGTTTGCCGCCGCCACTTGCTATGGCATCGGCAAAACCTTCTTTTGGCCCACCACCTTGGGCGTGGTGGCCGAGCAGTTCCCCAAGGGGGGCGCGCTCACGCTCAACTCCATTGCCGGCGTGGGCATGCTTTCGGCCGGCATTTTGGGGGCGCCCTTGATTGGCCTGGTGCAAGACACCGGCCTGGTGGATGGCCTCCGCCGGACCAATCCCGATTTGGTGCGGGAATACGTGGTCCCAAAGAAGCTCTGGTCTCTGCTTCCGTACGACGCGCTCGACCTGGCGCAGGCCCAGGCGCTCCGCGCCACCGTGAAAGCGCCGGTGCAACGCGTGCTGCAACAGGAATTTGACGAGGCGTTGGCCACGCTGCCGGCCGCGGAGCAGGCCGCCTATCGTCCGCTGGCCGAAGCCAAGGCCGCGCTGACCCAGGGCGAACAAGCCCTGCTGGCCCAACAGGTGGTCGCCGAGCAAACCAAGAAGACCGGCAACGCCGAAGAAATCGCCGCCGCCGAAGCCGCCGTGAAAACCCAGGAAAAGGCCGTGACCGAGCTGCGGCAAAAGGAGCGGGCTGCCCGCACCGACGAAGCCATGGCGGCATTCCGCAACGTGGAAGCCCTGCTGGCCGATCGCCGGGGCAAGGCCGAGTACCAGGAAGAATTCGAAACGGCGGTGGTCGCCGCGATTCCCGCCGAGGAAAAAGCCAGCTACGACGCGGCCAAAGCCGAGGTGGAAGCCATCGACAAGGTGGATCGCGAGTCCAAACAGGCGGCCTTGGCCAAAATCGCCATCCTCCCCTGCATCATGTTCCTCTGCTACCTGATCCTGGTGCTGTACTTCCGAGCCAAGGGCGGGTATCGGGCCGAGGTGCTCACGGGACACGCGGCCGACGATGAAAAGTTCACCGGCGGCGTGGCGGGACCCGTGGAATAGCCGGATTCACGAGCGGGACGCCTGCCCCAACGTAGGCCAGCCGGGTTACGTGGGCAGTTGGACAACGAGCGCAGGAGGCACAGCTGGCGCCACTTCTGGAGCCCCAGCGGTGGTATTGGTGCTGGACTTTACCGGGAGAACTTTGCAGACGTTGTTTCCCGTTCTGCCCGCGGGGGGTTCGTGAAGAATGCCCTCCCGGGAGCCTCGTGTGAGGTCGAAGAACAGGCGGCTGGCTCAGTCGACTCCGCACAGGGTTCGGTCATGGCTGCGCTCGGCCCGAATCGATTCGCACACCCGGCGAAGTTCGGCCATATCCCGTCGCACGCTGTCGGCCCAATAGTTCGATTTGGACTCATCGTGGGAGTCCCATTGTTCGGCGTTGTCGCTCAAACGGTCGAGTAAATCGCGAACGAGCATCAGCTTGTGGTGTTGTTCCATGACGGCGGCCTCACTGGGTGATGCGTTTGACTTTGCGGACGGCAAACTGCGGGAAGGAAGTTTGCGTTTCAGGCGGAGGTCTGAAGAAGCAACTGGCATGCCAGAATGTGGGGTTACTTCCCGGAAGAGGGATGTCTTTCTGCGCAACCAATTTGTGTGTAAGGAATAACGGTTATTGACAACGCCCCGGAAAGCTCTTGCCAAGCGCACAGGCGGCAGGCGGGCTTGTAAATTCTTCCAAGCGAATTCCCAAAAGGGAAAGGCGGATGCGTCGTGCGGGGGGGCCGAGATTTCGCAGCTATTGTTGCCGCCCGGCAGGGACGATACGATTCATGATGTTGCCGCCGCTTCGCGTGTCAGTGGGATCTCATTCCCCGAAATCTGGCGGAACTTGCTTGTTGCGGTTGAACCTCGAACCAAGAGTTACGGCGCCAGCTGTTGTTGCGCCTGCAAAGATGGTAGGGCGTAAGAGACCATGAGCCGGCTCATTCGCATTTTGGTGCTTGGCACGTTCATCGCCCACACGTTCGTGGCGTGGGTGGCTCAATCGTCGGCGTTGGAGTCAGACAGCCACGCCTCGTCTCACAACGAACCCCATCCAACCGTAATTCAGTCCCCCGACCTGGGCAGTTCACCGCTGTTCACGCTGTCGCGAGAGTGGGACGGCAATTTCGGACTCGACCGGACGCGTTCGACGCATTTGCCTGTTGGTCGCGTGGTGGAATCGGCCGATTGCTTGTCAGGCACAACAGGTGACTGCGGTTGCTCACTGGTCGCCCACTCCGACCGACATGCCTGTCGCTCTTCGCTGGCCTTCTTCGGCCGGCTCATTCCGTTGCGAAATTGAGGGCGTCTGCCGTCCTCAGGCGGTCCTGCCTCGATCTTCGCACGGCGTCTATGTGCTGGCAATTTGCGGCCGGTGTACGCGCCATTTCTGCATACGGAACCAATGATTATGAGTTACAAGCAACGTCAAACGAATCCCGCCGGCCCCATCTCGCGTGACCTCCCCCCTTCCGAGAACACCGACGGACAGCCAGGCAGCGGCAAATTGACCAACGGCAAAGCCAGTTCGGCCAAAGCGGGCGGTCCCGCCAAGAAGGAACCGGCCGAATCGCCCCATGCGGCCTTGTTGCGTAAGGTGGCCTCGCTGGTCGAGGCCGGCAAGGCTGAGGAAGCGTTTGACTTCATCAACGCTCGGGGAGTGGGCGACTCGGTCTTCAAGAACGCTCGGGCCGTGTGCTTGATGCGGATGGGACAGCCGCCGCTAGCCGTGCGGGCCTTGCGCGAGATTTGCCTTACCTCGCATGGCACCATGTTGCGGGATGACATTCCCGACCATTACGCCACCAACCTGGCATCGGCCCTATTTGCAGCCGGCAACGTAGCGGGCTGCCGCGCCATTCTCGATGAACTGGCCAAAAACGACTTGCCACGCGTGCAAGAACTCAAGGAACTGATCCGTCAGTGGGAGCAGCAGATGTCGTTCTGGCAACGGCTCAAGTGGAAATGCGGGATCCAGCCGCCGATTCCCACACCCGCCGAACGGGCGCCCGCCGATTTGGCGTAGCGCTCGCGGTTGTTAATAACCACCGGCGCGGGCCGAGGCGTCTCTCAGGCGACCTCGGCCCGTCCTCGGGAGCCAAGGCTGAGGCGTGTCGAACGCAGCAGTATCGCCGCGCGTCCCGTGGGGTGCCTGGCGACACTCGACTCGGTGCTCAGCCGCTTTGCAGCACCCGTTCGCGATCGCCGCCGGCTAATGGCAGCTCGACCCACGCTCCTTGCTTATCGTGCGAAGCATGCACCGCCAGGATTGCTTCCAAGGTGAGCATGGCCTCGCGCGCGGCCACCGGCCGATCGCCGTGGCCATCGAGCCAGCGAACCATGGCGGCTACGCTTCGATCGATCGAAGTCGCTTCGGAGCGAGGGCTCGGCCAGTGGTCCGCTCGACCGTCGGCGTAACGAATGTCGACCACGTCGCCATTGGTCGTCGCACAGCCAGCAACGCCGTCGATACGGACTTCGGTGGGGCAAACCGCGTGGTTCGAGGCGTGAAAGGTCGCCATCAGGTTGCCTTCCAGGCGAAGCGCCCCCCACCCTCCTGGATCGTGGAAGTCGGCCCCCCGGCAATCGGGCTTTTCGGAAAGGTCGAGCGTGCCGCTCACGGCCTCCACTTCTCGGCCGCTCATCATGCGCGCCAGGTCGAACAAATGAGTACCGACGTTGCCCAACCGGCCCGTCGGCCAACGCACGGTAATACCCGTGAGGGTTCCCAGTTCGCCAGCCGCGATCAGCTCGCGCAACCGGTGAAAGTTGGGATGAAAGCGGCGGTTATGGTTGATGATCAGCCAGCCCCCCGACTGCTGTTCGGCGGCCAGCATGGCCGCGGCCTGTTCAAGCGTGGGAGCGATCGGCTTCTCACAGAACACGACCTTGGCCCCGTGGGCAAAGCATAGTTTGGTCAAGTCGGGGTGGCTGGGAGTGTAGGTCGCAACGCTGACAATCCGCGGCTTTTCCGTCGTGAGCATTTCGAGCGGATCGGAATACGTTTTCGCCCCGCTCCGCTGGGCAAAGCGTTCACGGTTGCCAGCGTCGCGGTCGCAACCCGCCACGAGTTGCACACGATCCGAGTTTTGATAACCGCTGAAGTGGGTGCCATCGAGATTGCGCGGATCTTGCCCAATTCGCTGGCCTGAAACAGGATCGCCGCAACCAACGAAGCCCAAGCCAATGATCGCCGCGCGGTAGGTGGAGGCCATGGAGATACTTTTCGCCGTGGTGCGGGGGTGTGGAGGGGGCAGGCAGCCAAGCCAACAAAGCGGTGCCAAACAACGGGCCACGTCATCTTAACCACGTCCGGCCAGCAGCGGGAGAGACGAGCGGGAGAGACGAGCGGCAAAGGCGTGCAGCAAAGGCGGCGAATTCGCGAGACCGCCGCTCAACTCTCAATGAAAAAAGCTCGAACGCCGCGTCCACCGCTTCGATGAAAGCGGCGGCGGCGTTCGAGCCTGGCGAGGATGAATTGGCTGCTTCCATGCGCTGGACTAATTGCCGAACGGCCACCAGGCAAAGGGGCGTTTTGGGCTAGTCGCGCGAGGCTCCGAGGCTTCAAACGCGGCAGACGGAGCGTATCGGGCCGGGGCATTCGCCGGGTCGCTGCCCGGCACATAAGCAGACCGAACCGTGGCCGTGGAGTAGTAGTCCTCGCCAGCTGGCGTAACCGTTTTCTGTCGCAAGATCACCCGACGCCACCAAGAAGGCTGCTCCGGCAGGTTCTTCGCATTGAGGGAGGCGGGGTCGATGGGCGTCGGACGCCAATCGTAGTTGGGCGCTTGGTAACTGGCTTGCTGTGCTCCATAAGGCGAAGCCGCGTTGTAGGGCTGAGTATAAGGCCCCGCCAGACTGACGCCGGGTTGGGTTCCCGCGTAGGCGTTAGGCTGACCGTCTGCATAGGCGCTGGGCTGGCCCGCTGGATGGGTTGGCGCCGGGTAACCTGAACTGCGAGGAATCGCCGTGGGGACGCCGGTTTCTGGAACCGGCATACCAACGGGAGTTCGCGACAGGCCGTATTGTCCCGAGGGGGGCAGCGAACTGGGAGCCCCGGAGGGGGCCAGGTAACTGGCCGGCTGCGCGGAGGGCGATTGCGGCCCAAGGGGCGAATGCGTGGGTGAATATGTCGAGGTGATCCGTCCGCTGGGCGCCTCGGCCGACTGACGCTGCCAATTGGAATGGGTGCCAAGCTGATTGCTTGGAGGGCAGTGCTGGCATGAACAGCCGGCGCCGCATCCCTCGCCCGATTTCTGGCTGATGAGCGGCGTGGCGAACCGGCCCATGGTCGCCGAGGGCGTTTTCGCCTCACTCGGTGCTGGTAGCGTGGCAGGCGCCATGGCGCTGGAAGCTGGCGGTATGGTATTCGCCCCCAATGAGGACTGGGAGCCCGGCACGCCCGTAGTTGGTGGAAGAAGCTGCACTTGGGGCATACGATCAGTGGTAGGAGTGGCTACCCCCTGACCCGCTACGCCGGAAGTGAGTGTGCCGATAAGGGACAATGCTCCCGCGATGGCGTAACGACGCATGCCAGGTATCCTCCACAATTTCACTCGAACCGCTCAGTCGCTTACTTGGCGAGTGAGAAGGTCGAACGATTGGCTCGACCTTAACGATTTTGTCGGCAGTAACGGCCCTGGCGCTAAAGAAAATCGCTGGCAAAGTTGCCATTTGATCTTCCGGCGCCCCATCCACGGCGAACGGCCCTGCTCTGCAAAGGGACGCAAAGCCGCGCGGCAGGGCGCTTCCAGCCGCCAATTGGGGGCCGAAGAAGCCCCTGGGGCCGTTCACCCCAACAGCAGCGACGGCTTGCATCGCTGTAGCTTTGGGGGTTCAATGCAGCAACCTCGCCGAGATTTTGGCGAAATGCGCGAAAGCAGGGGAAGGGCGGCCCGACGGGGCGACGGTTCCGCCGCTGCCATGCTTCCCATAAATTTGTACTGCTCTGGCAATCCTTAATCGGAGATCATCGATGGATCATGAGTCGCGCCAACAACGACTTCAGCGACTTTTGGTCGGCGAAGGATTGACGTCTCTGTTGATCACCAACGAAACGAATGTCACTTACCTGACAGGCTTTACGGGCGATAGCAGTTATCTGTTGGTCACGCAGCGCGACCTGGTACTGGTCAGCGATTCCCGCTACACCACGCAGCTTTCGGACCAATGCCCTGGCTTGAAGGTGCATATTCGCCCCACGGGCGAAACCATGACGGTGGCCACCTCCAAGCTGGTTAAGCGGCAAAAGCTAAGCCATGTGGGCGTGGAAGCCGATTCGCTCTCGATGGCCAGTTTTCAAAAGCTGCAAGAATGCCTGCCCAAGGTGGAGTTTCGCGGCACGACGGGGCTGGTGGAGTCGCTACGGATTATTAAAGATCGAGACGAAATTGCCGCCACGCGGAGGGCAGTTTCACTAGCCGAGCGGGCGTTCGCGGCCCTGCGGGCCACGTTGCGGCCGGAGCAAACTGAGCGAGACGTGGCCAACGAGTTGGAATATCAACTGCGGAAGCTGGGCGCCAACGGCTGCAGTTTTCCGCCGATTGTGGCAGTGGGCGACAATGGCGCTTTGCCGCACGCCCAGCCCACCAGGCGCAAAATTGGCGATGCTCCGATGGTTTTGGTCGATTGGGGAGCCGACGAGGGGCTCTACAAGAGCGACTTGACGCGTGTGCTGTTCACAGCTAAAATTCCGCCGAAACTCCAGAAAGTGTATGGAGTTGTGTTGATGGCTCAGCAGCGAGCCATCGAGGCGATCCGCCCCGGCGCCCTATGCTCCGAGGTAGATGCGGCCGCCCGGGGAATCATCGAAAAGGCCGGTTTCGGCCGCTTCTTTGGTCATGGCCTGGGCCATGGCGTCGGCTTGAATATTCACGAGTCGCCGCGACTGGCGCCTGGCCAGGATACACCGCTGCGTCCGGGCATGATTATCACCGTGGAACCGGGGATCTATCTTCCCAAGCAATTGGGAGTTCGACTGGAAGATGACATACTTGTAACTAAAGACGGGTATGAAGTCCTCACCTCGGTTGAGAAGAATATAGACCAAATGTTTGTCTAAGCACGCGCGCCTTGTGCCAAGTGCCGTGAAATGCCTGGGAGGGAATGGGAATGGCCGAAAGTGGGTCGAATTCCGGAGATATTTTCGACCATCGCAAGCTTCGCCGCTTGGTTCAACTGATGGACGATCACGACCTGAGCGAGATTGATCTTCGCCAGGCCGACGTGCGGCTGAGAATTCGGCGTGGTCCCGAGCAAGTTGCCCAGATCGTGGAGTCGGCCGGGTTCGCCGCGCCCGCTCCCAGAGCGGTGGCCGCGCCTGCTGCCGCCACGGAAGCCGCGCCCCCCGCCATCGACGATTCCAAGTTCGTGATCATCCGCAGCCCAATGATCGGCACGTTTTATATCTCACCCAAGCCCGATCAACCGCCGTTCGTGAAGCCGGGCGATCACGTCTCCACCTCCACCACCGTGTGCATTGTGGAAGCGATGAAGGTCTTCAACGAGATCCCGGCCGAAGTATCCGGCACGATCGTGGCCATCTTGGTGGAGAACGGCGAACCGATCGAATACAACCAGCCCTTGTTCAAAGTGGATCCCGGCAAATAAGGCAGCCCCCAAAGACAGGCTCGCAGGTTGCTGTCGGTTTGGGTTTCGTATGGGTTCCGTCGCTCGGTTTCCGGCCGGGCGATTTGTTTTCTAAGCGCGAATGGGTTCATGTACCAACGCATCTTGATAGCCAACCGAGGCGAAATCGCCCTGCGAATCATTCGCGCCTGCCGCGAAATGGGCATCGAAACCGTGGCGGTGTTCAGCGAGGCCGATCGCGGCGCGTATTACCTGGAACTGGCCGACGAGAAGTATTGCATCGGGCCTCCCCGGCCGGGAGATAGTTACCTGAAGCAGAGCCATGTGATCGCGGCCGCCGAAGTGGGCAATGTGCAGGCCGTGCACCCCGGCTATGGTTTCCTGGCCGAGAACGCCGACTTTGCCGACATGTGCCGCGACTGCAAGATCGACTTCATTGGCCCGCCACCCGAAGCCATGGCCATGCTGGGCGATAAAAACAGCGCCCGCAAGCTGGCCCGCGAGGCTGGCGTGCCCGTGGTGCCTGGCAGCGATGGTCTGATCGATAACGATAAAGACGCGCAGCGGGTGGCCAACGAAATTGGCTATCCGGTGCTCATCAAGGCCTCGGCCGGCGGCGGCGGACGCGGCATGCGCGTGGCCCTCAACGATCTCAAACTCAAGACCGAATTGCAGGCGGCCCAGGCAGAAGCTCAATCGGCGTTTGGCAATCCGGCCGTGTATCTCGAGCGATATGTCGAGAACCCGCGGCACGTGGAAGTGCAAATCCTGGCCGACAAACACGGCAACGTGGTGCATTTGTACGAGCGTGACTGCACGGCGCAGCGTCGCCATCAAAAACTAATCGAAGAAAGCCCGGCTCCCGATCTATCGGTCAAGACTCGGGAAGCCCTCTGCGAAGCGGCCGTGCGCTTGGCCAAAGCCGCCAACTACACCAACGCCGGCACCGTGGAGTTCATTGTCGATCGCGAGGAAAACTTCTACTTTATCGAGGTCAACACGCGGATTCAGGTGGAACACCCCGTGACCGAAACGGTTACGGGCATCGATCTGATCAAGGCCCAAATTCGCGTGTCGGCAGGCGAGCCGCTGGGGTTTACTCAAGACGATATCAAGCTGAATGGCTGCGCCATCGAATGCCGGATCAACGCCGAGGATCCCAACGATAACTTCCGCCCTTCCCCCGGCAAAATCGAGCTGTTGATTCCCCCCGGCGGACCCGGCGTTCGCTTCGATTCGCATGCCCACAGCGGCTACGTGGTATCGCCGTACTACGATTCGATGATCGGCAAGATCATCGTTCATAAACCGACGCGTGCCGAAGCCATTGCCTGCATGCTGCGGGCGCTCGATGAAATGCGCGTGGTAGGATTGAAAACCACGCAGCCGATTCTCAAGAGCATCCTCAGCCACTCCGCGTTTGCGGCTGCCCGGATCGATACCACCTGGGTGGAGCGAACCTGGCACCGTTAGAAGGCCGTCTGCGTTTGGCACGATTGGCGCGTTTTGGCGAATTCAACCTTGAGCCAGCGCGGTACAATCGTGGTCAGGCGGGGTCGTTTTCCGAGGGCCGGAACGAGTCCCCCGCGTGACGCGCAAAATCAGACTTCCAGACATGTGAAAGGTCCATCGCATGCGCTTTACCAAAATGCAAGGAGCAGGCAACGACTACGTGTATGTCGACTGCTTCCAGGAGCCCATGCCAGACAACCCGGCCAGCCTGGCCAAGGCCATTGCCGACCGGCATTTCGGCGTGGGGGGTGATGGGCTGATCCTCATTTGCCCCTCGGAAGTGGCCGACGCCCGCATGCGGATGTTCAATGCGGATGGCTCCGAGTCCGAAATGTGCGGCAATGGCGTGCGCTGCGTGGCCAAGTACGTGTATGACCACGGCATTGCTCAAAATGAAACCCTGCAAATCGAAACCGGCGCCGGCGTGCTCGATTTTGAACTGTACTTGAACGATGGCAAGGTCGATCGCGTTCGCGTGGATATGGGCGAGCCGATCCTCGAAGGCAAACGCATCCCCACGGTGCTGCCCGGCTCGCGGATCGTGAATCATCCGCTGGAAGACAACCCCGACGCGCCCAAGAACTCATGGTGGCGCGAGGTGGGGCTCGATCCGCGGTTTACCCTGGTTTCGATGGGCAATCCGCACATGGTGCTGTTCTGCGAAGACGTGGCCCGGGTTCCCCTGGAGCACGTCGGCCCCCATTTCGAACACGATCCGCTCTTCCCGCGACGCATCAACGTGCATTTCGTGCACAAGCATAGGTCCGGCGAAGTGACCATGCGCACTTGGGAACGCGGGACCGGCGTCACGCTGGCCTGCGGAACCGGCGCCAGCGCCGTGTGCGTGGCCGGAGTGCTGACCGGCCACACCGATCGCACCATTTTAGCCCACCTGCCCGGCGGCGATCTGACGCTGGAGTGGAACGAGGCCAACAACCACGTGTACATGACCGGCCCTGCCGTGGAAGTATTCAGCGGCGAGTGGTGATCGGCCCGTTCTCGCCGAATTTCAGCGGAACGCGACTCTTCAGAACACACGTGGTGACTCTCTGCCTGGCGGTTTATAGTTCCAGCAGGAGAGTTCCCTTCTGGTTGGACGGTGCCTTTTACGCTCGCGGGTTGCTTCATGGGTTACCGTTCGTTGCAGGCTTGCGTGGCCGATCTGGCGAAGAAAGGGCATCTCCTTCGCATCACCGCCGAGGTCGATCCCCACCTGGAAATCGCCGAAATCCAACGACGCGTGTTCGCCGCCGGCGGGCCGGCGATTCTATTCACTCGGGTAAAGAACTGCAGATTTCCGTTGCTCGCGAATCTGTTCGGCACGAAAGCCCGGGTGAAATACATCTTTCGCGACACGCTCGGCGCTGTGCGGCGACTGATCGAATTGAAGACCGACCCGGCGGAAGCCATGCGGCATCCCTTTCGGTCGCTGGCAGCCTCGCGGCACGCCCTGCACATGCTCCCCAAGCGGGTGCGGCGCGGCCCGGTGTTGGTGTGCGAAACCACCGTGGACCAGTTGCCATCGATCCGTTCTTGGCCGCTCGATGGCGGCGGATTCATCACGCTGCCGCAGGTGTATACCGAAGACCCCAATCGCCCCGGTTGGAAGCACTCCAACTTGGGCATGTACCGCGTGCAACTCGACGGCAACCAATATCAACCCGGCGCCGAGATTGGCTTGCACTACCAGATTCATCGCGGCATTGGCGTGCATCACGCTGCCGCCGTGAAAGCCGGCAAGCCGCTGCGGGTGAATATCTTTGTGGGCGGAAACCCGGCCATGATGCTGGCCGCCGTGATGCCGCTGCCCGAAGGCATGTCGGAACTGATGTTCGCCGGGGCTTTGGCGGGGCGTCGCGTGAGGATGGCTTCGCAGGCAGGCGGACCCGCGATTGCCGCCGAGGCCGATTTTTGCATTGTCGGCGAGATCGACCCCGACCGGCTATTGCCAGAAGGCCCTTTTGGCGATCACTTGGGCTATTACAGCCTGGCCCACGATTTTCCCGTGATGAAGGTGAAGAAAGTCTATCACCGCAAAAATGCCATCTGGCCCTTCACCGTGGTAGGCCGGCCGCCGCAGGAAGACACGCTGTTTGGCTGGATCATTCATGAACTGACTGGGCCGGTGATTCCCACGGTGCTGCCGGGCGTGAAAGAGGTGCATGCCGTGGACGCGGCCGGCGTGCATCCGCTGCTGCTGGCGATCGGCAGCGAACGGTACACGCCTTACAACATGCGGCGCGAGCCGATGGAACTGCTGACGCAAGCCAACGCCATTTTGGGACAAGGCCAAATGTCGCTGGCCAAATACCTGTTCATCGCCGCCGAGCAGGATGCCCCCGGCCTGAAATTGCACGAAATACCAACCTTTTTCCAACATGTGCTCCAGCGCGTGGATTGGCGGCGCGATCTCCATTTTCAAACCCGCACCACGATCGATACGCTGGATTACTCGGGCAGTGGGTTGAACCAAGGGAGCAAACTGGTGGTGGCCGCCGTGGGCGAGAAACAGCGGGAACTGCCGTCGGAACTGCCGAGCGAGCTTGGACTGCCTGAGGGTTTTTCAAACCCGCGGGTTTTGATGCCCGGCATGCTGGCGGTGAACGGCCCAGCCGTGGCTGCCGCGAATGGTGATGCGGTTGGGGCCGCCGCCACTCGGTTCTGTGCGCATTTTGATCGTCGGGCGGCCATCAACGCCTTCCCGCTGATCGTGATCGTGGACGATAGCCAGTTTTGTGCCCAGTCGCTCAACAACTGGCTCTGGGTCACCTTCACCCGCTCCAACCCGGCCGCCGACGTGCATGGCATCGAGGCATTCAGCGAAGACAAGCACTGGGGCTGCCGAGGCGCGATGGTGATCGACGCCCGCATTAAACCGCACCACGCCCCGCCGCTGGTGGAAGACCCAGATGTTAGCCGGAAGGTGGATGCGCTGGCGGCCAAGGGCGGGCCGCTCTATGGCGTGATCTAATTGCCTTCCCCTCCTCGCCGTCAATTCTTGATGAGAAGTGCTTTGAGCTTGCGCAGCTCCGTTCTTTCTTGCTTGACCTTGTCGATAAACTCCTGGATGCGAACCTGAACTTTGCGATGCAAGGCTTGGTTGCGGGAGTCAATCGTCGCGATGAGAAAGCCATCGACGCGGGGGTCGTTGGGAGCCGAGTACGGCGATAACAATTGCAGTTCTTCCAACGGAATAATCAGACCGATGTAACTGTCGGGATCAGAGGGTTTAACCGGTTTGAAAATGCCGACGATTTGCCAGCGGACTCCTAGCGAGAGAAACTCGTCGCCCACGGCGGTTGCGGTTTGCTTCGCCAGGTTCTGATTGATTACGGCGGCGAATCGGTCGGATCGTTGGAGCTGACGTCCCTCAGTTATTGTGTAAAGGCCCAGTACACGGGTGCCGGGCCGAAAGCCCACGACGACGATCTGTTTCTTGTTCTCCAGCGAATCCACTTCGGTCAGGGTGGGGACAACTTCATAAACCCCTGGGATCTTGCTCAACTCGACTTCCAGGCTAACGGGGATCTTGCCAATAAAGCCGCTCAAGTTCCCCGTCGGAAAGAGGCTCAGTTCGTAGGAGGGCGGGCTTCTTGGGAAGGGTGAACCACCGGCCAACTCGCCCGGAGCGGGCTTTGGCATGAGCAGCGCCCCCAGGCCGACGGCCGCCAACACCAGGGCCGTGGCCTGATAGGTTGTGAAGGGAAGGGCGTGGAACATGGGGCGAGGCTCATTGTCAGGAGAGACGCAATAAGGATCGGGGATTAAATAACTTCCAAATACGTCGTCATCCTCGCGAAGGCGGGGATCCAGGGCACGGGAGCAAAACAGTGAATTACCGTTGGGTCAAAACGACACAACGGCTTCAGACCTTCTTGGGATGTTGTTTTGTTCTCAATCTTAACTATGGCCAGGCCGGTTACACGGAGTTGGCTCAGTTACATTTCGCCCCAAGCAAGATAAAATTGGAAAACGGACTACACGGAATTGTGCGGTTGGTGTTCCGGTTCTCCCCATTCCCTGGCAGGTTTTGATGGCGCGTGTCGTAGTAGCCATGTCGGGCGGTGTCGATAGCAGCGTGGCGGCGGTCTGGCGGCGAAATGCGGACCCCCGCAGGGGATTATCTAACGCTCTGGCACCGGAGCCTTCAAATCGTCTGGCAGATTGATCTTGAAATTGAACTCTTTGTCGCCCTTGATGGGCTCGAGCTCTTCCAGAAAACGTTGCTCCTCGGCCTCGAATGCTTTCCTCCGATGCTTCATGAATTCATCCGGTAAGAATGCACTGGTGCGTATCTGAATTTTTCCTTGTTGCTTTAGTTTCACCAGGAGGGCATTCACCTCGCTCTGGACTTTGACGTGTTGCTCTCGATTCTTGGGATCAGTGGTGGAGATGAAGAATCCGAGAACCCGGGGATCATCTGGCCGGTTTAGTTGGGTAAGTTCCTGCAGTTGTGCCAGTGGAACAATGGCCAGGTTGGGTTCGATATCATTGTTCGTTTTGAAAATGCCGACGACCTTCCAGGTTTCCGTCAAGGATTCGACAGTATCGTCCACTTGCAGATTTTCTTTCTCAGCAACTTTGCTACCGACCATCATGGCGAACCGATCGGTTCGCTTTAGTTTGCGACCTGCCAGCATTTGGTAGTGCTCAAACACTGCCGTCTCGGGCACGTACCCGCATAGTGGAAATGCCAGTCCGGTGAACCTAAATTCCACAAGCGAAGGAGTGACGGACTGAACTCCTTCAATCTTGACCAAGTGGGATTCCAAGCTTTGCGACATGGTCCTGGACCGCATTGCAAATTCGCCCGTTCCTTCAAAAGCAACGATTACATGCGTGCCAAGTTCGCGGTGCAGGGCGGCGAATTGCGCGTCTTCTTCTTTGGCGTTGGTCTCGACCGCCTGGTCTTCCGCCTGGCAAGCGCTGCCAACCGCAAGCATGGCGGCCAGAGCCAGATGAAACACCGCGGAGCGGCGGCCGACATCAATTGGCAAGATATCCGGGAGCAACATGCGGGCACTCCTAAGATTGCTGTTTGGGATTGCACGAAAAACAAAGTCGGCTTTCGCTCCGCGAAAGCAAATCCTTTCGCGGAGCGAAAGGCGACTATGCCCGAAAGCTATTCTTCATGGGTTCCTTAACGATGGTCCGAGGGAGAAACTGCAAGGGAAAATCGTTCGCATGGTTAGCCGGTCGCATTTGGAGCCGGGTTGTATAGAATTGTTGAACGGAGGGCGATTTCCGCCCTTTACAGCCAACTCAACCAACATTCTACAGAAATATTGATGGCACGCGTTGTATTAGCCATGTCGGGCGGTGTCGATAGCAGCGTGGCGGCGGTCTTGCTGCAGCAAGCAGGCCACGAGGTGATCGGGCTGTTCATGCGGCATGGGCAGGCCATCGAAGAAACCTGCGCCGTGCCCTCGGGTGGCGGAATCTCCGGCGTGGCCGCCGCCAACCTGCAGTTGCCGATTGTGACCGCGGCCAGTCACAAGCAGGGGTGTTGCACGGCATCCGATGCTCAGGATGCCCGGCGGGTGGCGGATAAACTCGACATTCCCTTCTACGCGATCAACTTCGAGACCGAGTTCGGCCGGATTATCGACTATTTTGTGGAAGAGTACTCGGCCGGACGCACGCCGAACCCCTGCGTGGTGTGCAACAACTGGCTCAAGTTCGGCAGCCTGTGCGACTATGCCGACAGCGTGGGGGCCGACTTCATTGCCACGGGGCATTACGCGCAGCTCACGCCGGTGGATGGTTTACCTGGGCCGGCCTTGCGGCGCGGCGTGGATCCTGGCAAGGATCAGTCGTACGTGCTGTTTGGCATTCGCCGCGAGCTCTTGCCGCGACTGATGTTTCCGGTGGGAAATTTTGAGAAGCCGGCGATACGGGAGATTGCCCGCACGCTGGGCTTGCGGGTGGCCGACAAGAAAGACAGCTACGAAATTTGCTTTGTGCCGGGCGGCGATTACGGAGCGTTCTTGCAGACTCGCCTCAACGCCGACGACCGCCAGGGAGAGATTGTGACGACGGGGGGCGAAGTGCTCGGCCGTCACACCGGGATCGAACACTTTACCATTGGCCAGCGCAAGGGGCTGGGCGTGGCGGTGGGTGAACCTCGCTATGTGGTGCGGTTGGAGCCGGAGTCGCGGCGGGTGGTGGTCGGCACGCGCGAAGAACTGGCCCGAAGTGCATTCACTGCGGCCCGTTGCAATTGGCTGGTCGATCCGCCGAGCGGTTCGTTCCGTTGCGACGTCAAAATCCGTTACTTGAGCACGCCGGCGCCGGGCACAGTCACGCCTTTGGAAGATGGCCGGCTGGCGTTTGAACTGGACGAACCTCAATATGGCGTGGCGCCGGGCCAGGCGGCCGTTTGTTATGAGGGCGATCGCGTGTTGGGTGGGGGCTGGATTGAATAGGTTCTGGCTAGGCCTGCGCCTCTCTTGCTGAGCGCGTTGGCCGGCTTGAAGAAGGTGGACGTGAAACGGCAACGGTTGCGAAGGCTTTAACGGCAGCCGGGGCGTGCAGCAGGCGAAATGGCATCTCACCCGGTCTGCCTGCTGGTGTCGCCAGCACTCGCCATAGGGCCACATTTTTTAGGGAGCAAGCAGCGCATCGCGGTTCCGCCATTGTTTCCTTGGCCATGGGGGGAGAACGGTGAGCCTAACTTGGCCTGGTGTCCCTGGTTGTTTCCAGGCTGGGGATCCGCACGAGCCCCGGCGGCACTCAACCCAGAGAAGCTGGTCCAAGCCGCAACGGGTGCTCAGCCCGTTGCCTTGTCACCTGGCCCTCCTACGATTGCCATAGCCCACGACAGGCCAGCTGCCAGGCCTCGCACGGCACCGATAGCACGGGGAACGCGTGCTTTCCTTTCCTGCGGGCAAAATGGCGGTCACATTCTTGGCAGGACGCCTCCCCCCAATCTCACTTTCTTCGGGCTGCAAAACGCACCCGCGGCAACTTTGAGGAGGCCAACAATGGAGCGGCTGACCGAGAAAACGCCTGGATTCTGCTTACACCGCGCGGCATGGCTGCCGCATTTTGCTTGGGCCAGCTGCCTGGCAGTCTTTGGGATGTGCGCGAGCGACAACGCCAGGGCCGATGCCCCGCACGTGCGGTTCGATGTGAGCTACGTGGTTGCTTGCCGCGACGTAACGCCGCCCGAGTTTGCGGCGATGAATCCCGGCGAGCGGTTGGTGGAAGCGGCCTTCCATATTTCGTCGCTGCTCAATCGGGGCAGCGAAGGGGATCTTTCGCAGCTGTTCTTTCAGATTGAAAGTCCTGAAAAGACGGTACGGGTGGTCGACCACTTGCCTCGCACCGAGTTGTTCACGCCTTACGCCGGTACGATCGCGGTGGAAAAGCGGACCGAAAGCGGCGCCTCGATTGGATTGTCGGCCAGGCCCAACCTGGAGGTCGTTTCACTCGACGCCAGCGCCCAGGCCAGCACCAAGCGGGGTTCGAATATTCGCTACGAAATGCTGCCGCCGCAAGAGTTGCTCGCTGCCAGCGGAACCGTGGATCGCGAACGGGGCGTGTACTTCAAGCTCAAGCCTTCTTCGCAAACCTCTCTGGAAGGCTCGCGGCAATTCATTGTGCTGTTTCGCGTGCCGGCCGTTTGGCGTGGGGACGTAGTGCACGTGCACTGCCGCGCCGAAGGCATCCGCCGCGGGTTGTGGCGGTCGCTCGATACCCGCGAATCGTGCGGCGGCGGTTCCTTTCTGGTAACGCTATACACCGAAGGGGACGAAGCGGCCCGACGCACCGTGGCCAACCTGGTGCGTTGCGAAGAGCGGCTGCGCGAGCAATTGGTCGAGCACCGCGCCGAAGTGATTCGCGGCATGCAAGACAGCCGAGTGCCGGGCTACGCCACGCTGCGAAACCTGATGGAAGCCGACCAACCCCGCGACCTGTTCACCTGGGTGGTTTCGGACGAGCGGAGCGTGAACGAACTGAGCCGATTGCCCGAACCGGTGGGGAAAACGCTGCGCGAGTTGCGGTACGCGGTGCGCTGGGTGCGAGAGCTGAATGGCAGCCTGGCGGCGATGCCTGCCCCGGGCGCTCCGGAATATAGTTTGAACCGATAGCGCGACAGCGGTTGGCGATCATCCACGCGGGTGGTACGCACGGGGTGCGATCCCATTACGGGGTGGAATCGTCGCCCATGCGAGCGATGAGCAGTCCCCAGTCGGAGGCGTCCTTCGCAACCAACGGGCGCGGCAGGACCGCACACGATGTGCGTTTTCGCTCATGCCTTGTTTGCCGGGCCGCTCAAGAATATCGGCTTTTCGCCGCATTCGATGGTGATGCGTCGCGGCACGGATTGTGCAAACAGGGGTGGCGGAGGACCAACACCATGAAACGCACCATCACCGGAATTCCCGCGACGAATGAGAACCCCCTGGCTAAGAGGGTGGAGCTCTCGCTATCGGGGCGCCACGGCGGACTTGGCCGAGTTCAGATTCGGACGGAGGGAAACGCCGTACATCTTTCGGGAGAACTGGATTCGTTCTATCTTCGCCAACTGGCGATCTCCGTCGCACAGCATGTTGCGGGTGTCGGCCAGGTTGTTGATCGACTGACGGTAAGTGAGTCAGGGCAAGAGAATGTGGACGGCCAGCAGAGGCGATGAACCGCTGCCCTCCCCGGCCCCGCGCCCGCGAATCGCTCGGGTTACTCTTTATGGGATGGTTTCAGCCAGTACTCCAAAAAGGCCAATTCTCGGTCCAATGCCTCGGCCGTGGGCACATGCGTGGCGCGGGACGTCAGGGCCACGCGGTTCTCGTAACCCAACAGGCGATTGACGGCCACCAGGTGATTGAGGGCCTTCCAGTTCCGCGGCGGGTCTTCCGTTCCGCCCGAAACCAGCACCGGGCGGGGGGCCATCAGCGCGTGAAGGCCGATCAAGTCCTCGCCCTGGGCGACCATTTGGCGATACAAGCCCGTGCGGGGGTTTTCTGCCGACGGCACGCCCGGCTTGCGTTTCGTTTGGGGATCGTAGCCCAAGTACCACGGTTCCCAGTAGTTTACATTGGAGTTGGACTCATTGAACACAATGCCGGGATCGGACCACACGGCACAGGCGAATGGCCGGTGGAGACACGACGCAAACATGCTCCATTTGCCCCCATAGGAAAGCCCAATGATGCCGATCCGCTGGGGATCGACGTTTGGGAGTTGGGCCAGCGCCGTGTGGCAATTCGCCGCCACGTAGGCCAGCAGCGTGAGTGGTTGGCGCCGCAGTTCTTCGCCCGCTTCGGTGAGCAGTTGCCGCGTATCGAGGCCGATTTTTTCCACCGAGCCGGGCGTGCCGATCGACAGGGTAACAAAGCCCCGGCGGACCAACTGCAGGCCGTAATCGTGCGTACCGTGCCCCTTGGCCCCGCGGCCAATGCTTGTGAGGGGTTCGTAGAAGGGAACGAGCACGGCAGGGAATGGCCCGGGACCGGGAGGCGTTAGCAGGTAGCCATCTGCCATTTGGCCCTGCGGCGAGATTTGCACGTGCACGTGCTCTTCGGTATAGCCATCGCGGGCGACGGTCTCCAAAACCTTGACCTGCGGGCGTTCCACCAAGGGCGGCCAGGCTCCTAACCGCTGCTCCCAGAGGGCGCGAATTTCAGCCCGCCGCGCGTTCCAATCTTCGGGGGTTTCCACCTTCCGGCCGTCGGCAAATTTCAGCGGGGTATCATAGTCGCCAAAGTCGTCGGCGAACTCGGCCGGTGGCTGGTAGAACGGAGCGAGTTGCCGTTCCAACTCTGGGTGGCGAGTGACGGTCGCTTCTTGGGCCGCCGCGGGCAAGGTTGTCCCAGCGATCGACCCCAGGAGCAGGAACACAAGCTTTCGCGATTCAAATTTCGCGCTGGCGAACAGGCGCATGGCGCCAACCTTTCTGGAAAAAGGAGTGCTAGGTGATCTACGTGATGGCGTGCCACAAAGCTTCCAGGCCCGCCAGGTATCGCAAGAACATCGTCACCGCCAGGTAGAAGCAATAGTGGAACACCGCGCTGCCGTAGGGCAGATCAAAGCACGAGAGGGCGACGAGCCCTCCGAAGATCAAGAACGGCGGCGCGAGATACAGCCAGGCGTAGGCGTCTTTGAGCAGATCGCTGGGGACGAACGAGAACCCGATCCACATGGCCACATAGGCCAGGCCGCAGATGCTGCCGCGGATCCAGAGCGTTCGCCCATCGTAGGGCTTGAGCGAATCGGGGTCGCGCAGGAATAAGTAGCCGAGCACGGCCAGCGGCGGGGAGATAAGGGTCAGTCCCACGACCAGCAACCAGGGACTACTTGCGAAGACACCACCCCGGCCCAGCATCCACGTGGCCACAATCACCAGCAGCGACACGCCTGCGCCAATCGCCAGGGCAATCGTGCCCCACTTGTTTTCGACCCGAGCCAAGGGCTTGGCGGCGGGGCGACCTTTGGAGTCTTTTCCGCCAGCGGCTTCGGGGGCATGTACCTTAACTTCGGCAGCCAACTCGGGCACTTGAATTTTGGCGCCGCACTTGGGGCAGGGACCCGTCTTGCCTGCAAATTTGTCGCTGACCCGAAACGCAGCTTTGCAACCGGAACAGATAACCGGAATCGACATGCAGACTCTCAAGTGCTGGCGAACAAAGCCCAAGCTCTGTTCTGGCGGGGAATTCCGGAAGACAAGCTAGCTACTCGCGCGCCGCCAGTTGCGGCTCAACATCTAAAATAACTTTCGCCCGACGGCGCTCACCAGTGGCCCCGCGGGATGGGAGCGGTCAGCAGCAAAAGAAGGTGTAGTTTCAACGGCTCGACGGCTCTCGTCAAGCAGCGACCGCAGGGTAAATGAGGACGATGCGAGCCCCTCCATCGCAGCAAGGTCACCTCCCTGTCCTCCGGTGCCCCCGGGCGGCCCGAAAGATAAAGCCGAGCGTAAAAATGGCGATCTCAGCGGAAAACCAGTCGAAATTGCTAGACACTTGCACACTGGAACCGGAAAGTTGGGCCAGATTGCCTGGACGGAACCGCCGGAATTGTCGATACACCCTCTGGCAGTTTGTCCGGAAATGTGAATGTTTATGGTTTAGGCAAAACGTAGCGGTTAGATTGCCTAGTTTAACCTGGAACAGGGAGTGCGGGTTCTTATGCGGTTTTCGCTGATTGATCGCATCACGGACCTCCAGCCAGGCCAGTCGATCACCGCCTGCAAGTGCTTGTCGCTGGCCGAGGAATATCTGGCGGACCACTTCCCCAATGCGCCGGTGATGCCGGGCGTATTGATGCTGGAAGCTTTGATCCAAACCAGTGCCTGGTTGGTGCGAGTGACGGACGATTTCGAGCACAGTTTGGTCCTGTTGCAGCAAGCAAATTCGGTGAAATACGCCAATTTTGTCGAGCCTGGCCAAACGCTGCAAATTACGGCGACTTGGATGGCCCGCGAGGGCGCCACCACCAAGTTGAAGGCGCAAGGCACGGTGGACGGCAAGGTGGCCGTTTCTGGCCGATTGATCTTGCACGCTTCGAACCTGGCGGAGAACAATCCGTCTCAGGCGAGCCAAGATGCCTTTGCCAAACAAATGCTGCGACAATGGTACGGAATTCTGCGGAAAGGGAGCGAATCGGCATGAATGGGCCGAGGGCAAAGCGTATCCCCTCGGCAATTTAAGATGGAGAGTTCCCAGCCGCCTGGTCGATTTGCCAACGCGTTGTCGTCTGGGCAGGGGACCAACTTTCCGGCTTCCTCACCCCGAACAACCCACGAAATGCCTGGCCGACCTTAGCGGCGCCACTCAAGTTGCCACGCCTGTTTACCGTGCACGCGCCGGGCAGTCATGGCCGCCAATAACGAATCCACGATTTTAATTCTCTACGTTTTTCCGGGAGCTTACCCCCCAATGAACAATGACGAAATCTTCTCGAAAGTTCAAGAAATTCTGGTCGATGCCTTGAGCGTGGATGACGACGAAGTAACACCCGAAGCCACGCTGACGGGCGACCTTGGGGCCGAATCGATCGACTTTTTGGATATCGTGTTCCGTCTCGAAAAGACGTTCGATATCAAGATCCCGCGCGGCGAGTTGTTCCCGGAAAACCTGCTCACCGATGCCGAATACGTGCAAGACGGCAAGCTGACCCCCAAGGGGTTGGAAGAACTGCATAAGCGGATGCCGTTTGCCAACCTCACGGAGTTCGAGAAGAATCCGCTGGTGAAAGAGTTCTCCAAACTATTCACGGTGGAAACCATCGTGAAATACGTGGCTTCCAAGCTGAAAAACAAGTAGTCGGCTGACCCTGGCTCATCTGTTCAAGGCGACAGACGGAGCCAAGGCGCGCGGCCGTTGTGGGAGCAGAACTCCCCGCGGGGCGGGGGAGCAATGCCCACCACCCTAGTCGCCTTTCGCTCCGCGAAAGGACATGCTTTCGCGGAGCGAAAGCCGACATGATTTGTCGCGCGGTCCTTATTCAGGAGCGCGCGAGCACAGAGTTATTCAGGGGTGCGCGAGCACAGGGTGAAACTGCAATGCGGTGGTACTGGATCGACCGATTCTTGGAATTTGAGAGCGGCCGCGGCGCCAAGAGTGTCAAGAACGTCTCTTTGGCCGAGGATCACCTGCACGATCACTTCCCCGGCTATCCGGTGATGCCCAACTCGCTCATCGTGGAAGGCTTCGCTCAGGCGGGGGGGATTTTGGTGGCCGAGGCCCAGGGCTTGGCCAGCAACATGATCCTGGCCAAGGTCAATAAAGCCATCTTCCATTTCCCCGCCCGGCCGGGCGACACCCTGGTCTACACGTCGGTTCTGGAATACCTTAAAGAAGACGGGGCGCAAGTGGCCGGCCAGGCCCACGTGAACGGCGTGCTACAAGCCGAAGTTGATGTGTTCTTTGCCAACGCCCTGGAAACGGGCCGCGGACGTCGGCTGTTTGGCCCCGTGGAGCTGCTGGTGATGATGAACCTGCTGGGCGCCTACCAGGTGGGCCGCAATGCCGATGGCAGCAAACTGCTGCCACCCCCCGGGTTCGAAGATCCGGCCGCGGCGTTCTTCCGACAGGTAAATAACCAGGGCTCGAGTTGAAGCGGCTTCCCGTGAAGCCCCGCCGGCCAGAGTGTCGCCGGTAATCGTGCCGCCAAGCGGAACGCGGCCGGCCAGTTCAAAAGACGATACAAGTTCATCCGCCCCGCTCGCTGAGCTCAGCCGAGTTGGGGCGTGGCTGATCCCAACCAGGGTGGAATTGCCATGCGGAGACGTGCCGTTGTAACGGGAATGGGCTGGGTTATGCCCCTCGGTTATCAATTGGAATCGGCCTGGAAGCGGATGCAAGCAGGCGATTCGGGCGTGGGCCGCATCACGATCTTCGATGCCCGCAACTTCCCCACGCAGATCGCGGCCGAGGTCACCAATTGGGACATTGCCGACGCAGGCGAAGACCCCGACCGCTGGAAGTACCAGGGCCGGCATACCCGTTTTGCGGTCGGCGCGGCTAAGAGCGCGATGAAGGCAGCCGGCCTGGAAGAGAAGGATTTCGATCCTACTCGCTTTGGCGTGTACTTGGGCAGCGGCGAAGGCCACCAAGACTTTGACCGCTTTACCACCATGGTGGTCGGCGCCCTCACCGGCGACGATCAGAACAAGCTGGACATTGTCCGCTTTACCAAGTCGGGCCTCGAAATCCTCAATCCAATTCACGAGTTGGAACAAGAGCCCAACATGCCCGCCGGCCACCTGGCCAGCCTGTTCAACGCCCAAGGCCCCAACGCCAATTGCCTGACGGCCTGCGCGGCCAGCAGCCAGGCCATTGGGGAAGCGGTGGAGATGATCCGCCGCGGCGACGTGGATGTGATGCTGACCGGCGGCACGCACAGCATGATCCACCCCTTTGGCGTCACCGGCTTCAACCTGCTGACAGCGCTCAGCACCTCGAACGACGAGCCCACCAAGGCTTCGCGGCCGTTCGATCAAAAGCGAAACGGCTTTGTGCTCGGCGAAGGGGCGGCGATGCTGATTGTGGAAGAGCTGGAACACGCCAAGGCTCGCGGCGCCACCATCCTGGGCGAAGTGATGGGCTACGGCAGCACGGCCGATGCGTTCCGCGTGACGGACTCGCACCCCGAAGGCCGCGGCGCCGCCAGTTGCATTCGGCTGGCCCTGGAAGACGCCAGCTTGAACACCGACCAGATCGACTACATTAACGCCCACGGCACCAGCACCAGCGTGAACGACAAGGTGGAAACCCTGGCCGTGAAGCAGGTGTTTGGCGAGCGGGCGTACAAGATTCCCATGTCGAGCACCAAGAGCATGACCGGCCACTTGATCGCGGCGGCCGGGGCAACGGAAGTGATCATTTCGCTGCTGGCCCTGCGCGACGGCATCGCCCCGCCCACCATCAACTACGAAAACCCCGATCCGGAATGCGACCTGGACTACGTGGCCAACGAAGCCCGACCGCACAAGATTGACCACGTGCTGACCAACAGCTTCGGCTTCGGCGGGCAGAACATCGCCCTGATTTTGGGCAAGTACAAAGGCTAAGAACCGTCGGTTCAACGACCCTTTGGCAAAAAGAGGATCGGCTCGGCGGCGCCCACCCCCGGTGGAAACTCCGCCGTAATGGCGGCGTCGACCGTCTTGGCGGGCTTATCCGGATCGCTGAAATCGAGAATCAGCGCCTCATTGGCTTTGCGAATGTAAATGAGGCCGCTGTTCCACTCTGAGCGGATGAAGGGCGAGTTGTAACCTCGCGGAGGTGCAAGGTTGACCGGCTGATTGCCGATTTGGGGAGGCCGCTGCAGGCCGGCGAAGGTAATCGTGGCAAATTGCAGTTCGCCCTCCTTATATTGGATGGGCTGCGACTGCACCGCGGCTTGGAATGCCTCGAAATCGTGCTGGTAGTCGCTGGCCTGGTTGGCAATCAGAATCACCGGCGTCTTTTCCGAGCCTAACCGAATGAACGCCTTGTCGTCGTGAATGTTTTCCGATGGCTTCCAGGCGGGCGCCCAGGTGTAGCCGCCTTCCACCACTTTCAGCGCGGCGAACGCTTCGCCGTCTTGCACGAAGATCCAGCCCCCTTGCTCCACAACCTTATCGAGCGTGGGGCTGAAGTAGACTCGCAGATGCGCCGGCATTGCCGAGGAAGGGTTGGGCGGCGTGGGCGCCCACTTTTGCGTGATCAGCAGGTTGCGATCCTGCACGCTATAGAAGGGATTGAAGCCGTGCCAGTCTTTGGACTTCGCCGGCTCAACCTCAAACCCGATTCGCGCGAGAGGGTCGCTGGCGAAAACCACGCCTTGCCAGCGGTAGCCCATGCTGGCGTCGTCGAGCCAGGTGGGATCGAGCGCCGCCGAGCCGAGCACGTAGTCGCGGGTGGCGAAACCGTTTCGCAATACGCTGTGCTCGGGTTCGAGCGTTCGCCACAGCACGCCGTCGGGGTCGCCCATTCGTTTGCCGCCGCCTGCGGCCACCGGCCCCGGCCAACGCGTGGCAAAACGATAGACGCCGCGGTCCCGAGTGTCTTGGGCAAGATTCACAATGGCTTGCGGCGGATAGTAATTGCTGGTGGATCGCGCTCCGTCGCCAAGGGGGTTGTAGGCGCGACCGGGGGCATTGAAGAGCAGGTCGTATCCGCGATCGGCCATGCCGCCATCGTATTCGTGGCCCACTTTCACCCGGCTTTTCGGACCGCCGCGGGTGGTAAGCAGGGTTTCTTCCGCGATGACGGCGTAGGCCAGATCGAGATACATTTCGGCCTTGCGACGAAGAATTGGGTCCTCGGCGAAATCGCGCAACAAGAAGAGCGAATTGATGCTGTCGCCTTGATAACTGGGTGAACCGGCTTCGACAAACTGCCCTCGCTTCGCGCGTTCATCGAGCCAATTCAAGAAATAAGCGCGGCGGGTTTCATACTGCTCGGCCAGGGTCGAGCCATCGGCGTACTTCTGCCGTGCGTAGGCCGGAAGCTTCCGCAAGTATTGGGCGGCGAGCAGGTCGCAAACTTTGCTGGAGAGGTGATGGTTCTCCGAGCCCTCCATGTCCCAAACATTCCGTTTGGCTTCGGCCAGCTTGCTATTGGCCTGGGCCACCCGCCACATTTCTTGCTCCAGGTTGGCCACGGCCGCGGGTGAGAGCAGGCCGGGCAGCGGTCCGTGGTGGTAATTGGTGAGCCCATACAGGCGCATGAAGCTGACCCCGAACAAACTGAAGCCGAACTTGGGGTTGGCCGGCCACTCAAATTTTTCGGACTCGAAGAAGCGGTTGATCTCATCGGAGCGCTGCCCGAGCAAGAGAGAATTTAACCCATAGCGAGCCCAACCGATCGATTCAGAAGGCTTCGTGGTTTCCAATTTCAGCCGATCCATCCGGCCCGTGCCGGCCTGAATGCTGGCATGCAGACGCTCCAGATAGTCTGCCGGCAGATCCCGCATATAGGCGGGTGGCCAGGTGATCTGCTTGGGCGTAAAGGTGCCGGCCTGAACCGAAGGAAGCGCTGCCTCCGCCGCTGCGACGGACCCGTACCCCGCGCTCGCGGCAAAGGCCAAGACGGCGAGCACCAGGCAGCGTATGCAACTGGAATGATTCGAACTTGGCATGGTGTGTTCTTTATTCAGGGCCAACGACGGAAGCAGCATGAAACCATTCCGACAGGTTGGTACACGATTGGGACCGGGAAGAACTATTGGGGACGTTGGTGCGATAACGGGCATCACTCGAAGAGGCTGGCAACTGGGGCGCCATCGTGGGCGACGGTGAAAGGGCGGCCGGAGGGGGAGTGCTCGACCTGCTTGAGATCGAGGCCGATGGCCTGGGCGATGGTCGCATTGAAGTCGGGCATGGTGACGGGATCTTGCGCGACGCGCTGGGCCGCGGCGTCGGACTGCCCATGCACGTAACCGCCCTTGATGCCGCCGCCGGCCAGCCACCAGGTAAAAACCGCCGGGTGATGTCCGCGTCCGGCCGTGTATTCATCGATTTTTGGGGAGCGGCCGAATTCGGTGGCCATGACCACCAGGGTCGAATCGAGGAGACCGCGCTGATGGAGGTCGTCGAGCAGGGCGGCCATGGTTTGGTCGGCCGAGGGGGTCATGCGTTTCATCGAAACGAGTTGGTCGTTGTGCGTATCCCAGTTCTGATCGTCTTCGACTTCGATGAATCGAACGCCTTGCTCCACCAGTCGCCGCGCGAGCAGGCAACCACGGCCAAAAGTATGCGAGCCATAGGCGGCCAGCGTGCGTGGATTTTCTTGCGCGATATCGAAGACTTTGAGGTCGCGACTTTTCATCAGGGCGACGGCCTCGGCCTGGATTTGCCGATAGGCGGCCACCGAACGCTGGGGCGCGCGCTGGGCGAAATTCTGGCCGAGGGCGCGGGCCAACTCGGAGCGGCGGGCCAAATCCGCCGCGGTTGTCTTCGCCAACGGCCGCGAGTTTTGCAGGCCGGCAGCCGGGTCAACGATGGGCAGCGGGGCCAGGTGCGACTCCATATAGCCGGCGCCCGTATGCTGTGGGCTGCCATTGATAAGAATATTGCCTGGCAGCAGCGCGTTTTCAGATCCTAAATGTTTGAGCGCCCAGGCGCCGAGCGCGGGATGGGCGATGGTGGCGGTTTGGAAGTAACTGGTGTGGGCCAGGTAGTTGCCGCGTTCATGAACACCCTGGGTGGAGGTCATGGAACGCACCAGGCAGATGTGGTGCATCCGCCGGGCGAGTTGAGGAAACCATTCCGAGATTTGCACACCGGGCGCCGAGGTAGGAATGGTCTGTACGCCAGCCATTTCGGCGCGGCCGGGCTTGGGGTCGAAGGTGTCGATATGGGAGATGCCGCCGCGAAGGTAAAGATAAATGACACTCTTGGCCTTGGCGGTCTGTAGCGGGGCGGCGCGCGACGGCGAGGCGAACGCCGACGAGGCAGCGGGCAAAACATTCACGCCCAGGAATGCCTTGGCGAACCATTCCATAAACTGGCGGCGGGCGATGTCTGACATATCGATTAAACCAGAAATATTATTGAATGAAGAGAAACTCGGGCGAATTGAGCAAAGCCCAAATCAAGTCTTCCGCCGGAGTGGGACTGCTTGCGTACAACGGGAGCGCTCGCCGCAACTCGAGGGGTTCGGGACCGCGGACGAAAATCGCCTGATAAATTGCTCTGACACTTTGTTCCGCGCCCTCCTGAGATGCCAGGCTGGCGCGAAGGTAAGAGTCATGGTCTAATGCCCGCTGCGTTAACTCTCCGTTCATCAGGGCCAGGGAATGGGTGATATTGGGGGTCGTATTGAAAGCGTCGATCTCGCGGCGATCGGATTTGCCGAATTGCCGCAGAAAATGTCCTTGGGGAATGGGAGTGGGGATTTCCGCTGCTCTGAGATACTCCCGGGGGAGGGCGCTCCAGCGGGGATCGGTTTCGTCGGCAAAGGAGGGGCCGGCCATTTGAATGGCGTTGCGATAGGCGTCGAAGCGGGCATTCTCGGCGGCATGCCGTGATTGAAGTTCTTTCACCAGCCGAGCGTCGCCTTGAGCCTTGGCCGCCGCGACGGCTTCGTGCTGTTGGGCGAGTTGCTGCACATAGGCGCGATGCTTGACGCGATAATCCATTTCTACCCGAGCCCGCTCGATGATCTGGTCCGCCGTCAGGCGGGCAAGCTCTTGCAGTCGCTGGGCGCTCATGATCGAGTGGTCGTGGCGGAGCAATCGCTTGCGTTCATCGAGATCTTTTACGATAAATACCAGCAGCGAATCCCAGAGTTGCTCCGCCGAGAGCCGCCGCAAGAGCGGGCCTTGCAAGCGGTAGACGGAGCCAGGCTCGGGTTCTTCTCGTACCGATTGGCTTTGATACAGGCGGCTGTTGAGCAGCACCGTCAGGAAAGCTCGTTCATCGAACTTTAAGCCGACGCCCATTTGTGTCAGAAATTCGAGCAATGCCGAGTGCTCCGCGGGCTCAATCACCGACAGGCTATCGACCGGCTCGATCAATCCCCGGCCCATCACCCTTTTCCAAAGCCGATTGGCATAATTGAGGGCAAAGCGGGGGTTGCGCGGCGACACCATCCAGTTGGCCAAGGCGGTGCGCCGGTTGGCGGTGGTGGAGGGAGCCTCGTCGCCGAAGAACGTGCGTTCGCCGGTCGGTTTGCCTCGAAGCTCTGCGTCGTACGGGTAGTCGTCAGGAAAGGTGATCCGGTGATCCGTGTCTCTCGTTAAACGCTTCAGGTACGAAATGGTGCGGCTCACTTCGTTGCGAAAAGCATCGCCGGCGTTCATTTCGTTCAGGCGAGCCTGAATTGCGGGCCATTGTTTGACATTGTCGGTGGAGTAGCCCGCCGATGAATAAAGGTTGGAAACGCCATAGGTATAGCCGGCGAGTTGATAGAAATCTTTTTGAGTGATGGGTTCTTGAGGATGATCGTGGCACTGGGCGCATTCCATGCGTGTGCCCAGAAAAATGCGAGACATATTCGACATATGCTCGAGGGGCATGCCCATGTCGCGGAGATAGAAGCCTACCGCGCCGTTTTCCCACAGGTAGCCGCTGGCCGTGACCAGTTGGCGAACGAACTCGTCGTGCGGCATGCCTGAGCGAATGGACTGTTTTACCCAATCGTCGTACAGCCAGCCAGGCTGGCCAGGAATGCCAGTCGTGACAAGACGTAGCTGATCGGCCTTCCAATTGAAGGTGTGGCTGACGTAAGCCTCGCCGTGCAGCAGGCGATCGATCAATGCCGCTCGCTTATCGGGGCTGTTGTTCTGTAAGAATTCCTGGCTTTCTGCCAGGCTGGGAATGCGACCAGCGACGTCGAGGTAGACCCGCCGCAAGAAAACTTCATCGCTGATGGGCCGGTTAAGCGAGGTGCCTTGGGCGGCGTGCCTTTGCTCGATCCGCTGGTCGAGTTGCTTGATCAGGAGTTGGGTGTCGGCGGGAGGATGCGCGGGGGAGTTGGCTTTGCCGAGGGGGCCGCGGTGGTTGAATTCCACCCAATCGCCGAGCTTGGCTCCGCTGGCAATCCAGGTTTTGAGCAGGTCGCGTTCTTCGTTACTGAGAGGCTGGGCGCCGCCCTTGGGGGGCGGCATGACATCGGGATCGGTGATCGGGAGGGAAACGCGGCGCAGCAACTCGCTATTTTCCGGCATGCCGGGAACGATTACGCCGCTATCGTGAATGCCTTGGGCCGAATCCAAGCGCAGCCCGCCCTGGGGGTCGGTTTGCTTGGCGCTGTGGCAACTAAAGCAGCGATGGTAGAGCAGCGGCAAGATTTGCCGCTGGAAGCCATGTGCGTCGTCGGCGACGCCCCGGGGAAGGGGGCCGGCGAGTAGCGCGAACGCCAGGAAGAAGAAAGCGACGCCGACGTTGGGATAACTTTGCCGCATGCGGCGCCGCGGGGCTTGTGCCATGATGAGCCTTGCCCAGTTGCCAGGGGTGAATGAGCCAGAGGATGCAACACGAACATCTTAACGTAGCGCCCTGGAGTTTCAAAATGTTGGCCCTTCACAACCGCGGGCCAAGACCCCAGGTCCGCGGCACGCCGGTTGCTTTTTTGCTAAACTGGTAACTGAACCAGTTGGTCGCCGCGGAACGCCCCCATTGGCAACGTCGAATGCGTACCGCGCGGCTGTTGACAACCCAATCCTCGTTCATCATTTTTTGACACCCCAGGCATAAAGGAATCTCACATGGGACCAACAACGATGAATCAGCCTGCGAAGCAGGGCGAGACAACGGGCGCCGTTCATTCGCGGACGGGACTTTCTGAAGGGGCCGTGACGGAAATTTGCAACGAGCTGCGTCCGCTGCTAGCCGACGTGTTCGCCTTGTACATGAAGACCAAGAACTTTCACTGGCACATCAGCGGCCCGCACTTTCGCGACTATCACCTGTTGTTAGACGAGCAAGCCGACCAGATTTTTGCCATGACCGACGAGATTGCCGAGCGCGCCCGCAAACTCGGCGGGGACACGCTGCGATCGATCGGCGATGTCGCCGCGCACCAGCGCCTGCACGACAACAATGCGGTTCGCGTGCCCGCGGCCGAAATGCTCACCGAGCTGGCCCGCGACAATCGAAGTCTGACGGGCTACTTGCGCCAAGCCCACGAGATTTGCTCGCGGAACAACGATGTCGCCACGACCAGTTTGATTGAGAACTGGATCGACGAAACGGAACGCCGCACCTGGTTCCTCACCGAATCCATCGGCGAATACTAAGAGCGTATGTCGTTGGTATTGTCGGCGGCCGCGGCTTGTTCGGCGCGAAGTTCGTCCATGAGGGGCCAGAGCACGTCGAGATCGTCTTTGAACAGGTCGCCGATCAGCACGTCGGTCACCAGCCCTTTGAGGTCGGGATGCCGGCGAATGAAGCGGCCGAAGCTGAAGCCGTTATAGAACTCCATGACCAGCCGCCGCATGCGTTCCATGCCGCGCACGTACTCGGCTTCCCAGCTTCGCAGTTGCTGTTCCGAAGTATCGCCGGCCGCGAGCCCCGCGGTGACAGCGTCGGCGGCCATGGCGCCAGAGGTGAGCGCCAGGAGCACGCCCGACGAATAGAGGGGATCGAGAAAGCCAAAAGCGTCGCCCACTAAAACCCAGCCATCGCCCGCGGCCTGCCGAGTGCGATACGAGTATTCTCGTTGGGCGTGGAAAATATCGCACTGCGTGGCATTGGCGATGAGGGGTTGCAGGCCGGGGCAGCGGCTCACTTGCTCGGCGTAGACGCTTTCCAGATCGCGGCTTTCGCTGTCGCCGAAGAGCTCCTCCCGATTGGAGACCACGCCCACGCTTACAATGTCGTCATGCAGCGGGATATACCAGAACCAACCCCGTTTACCCTCGGTCTGAATGACCAGGGTGGCGCCTTCATCGCGTCCCGTGGCGCGGTGGGCGCCGCGCCAGTAAGTCCAGACGGCCAATTTCTTCAGTTCTGGATCCCACTCGCGCAGCTTGAAACGGTCGAGCAGCAGCGAACTTTGGCCCGCGGCATCGATAACCACCTTGGCGCGGACTTCTTTGGTTTGTCCCGCGTGTTGCACCTGGAGCCCCACGGCCCGCTCGCCCTCGAACAGCACTTCTTGCACGCGGGTGGCTTCGTGAACTTCCACGCCATGTTCGCGGGCATTCGCCAGCATGAGGTGGTCGAACTCGCTCCGCCGCACTTGCCAGGTTTGCGACGACTCGTGAGGGCGGTGGTCGATAAAATAGAACGGTTCGGAAAGCCGGCCCGCCGGATTCACGAACTGCACGCTGTACTTTTTAACGAAATGACTGCCGCGCATCTTGGGCAGCATGTTGAGCCGCTTGAGCACCTGGTAGGTGTGGGGGATCAACGATTCGCCGATATGGAAACGGGGGAACCGCTCGCGCTCGTACAGCGCCACGCGATATCCCTGTTGGGCAATGAGGGTAGACACGGTGGAACCGGAGGGACCGCCGCCAATGACAGCCACGTCGACATCGGTGGAAAACGTATCAGGCATATCAGTTTCCTAATAAATGAATCTTTGGGAGTGAAGACGCGTCAACCCGTCATACCAGCGAAGAACCTGCCCCCCCCCTTGAAGACGGCGGGCCTGCCCTCGTGAATACGGGGGCGGGAATCCAGGAGCAGCGGAACACAATTTCAATCCAATGCGGCCCAGCCCCACCAAAAAACCGCCGCATCTCCCCCTTCAACTCCGCACTCCGAATTCCCCACTCCGCACTTCCCCCACAATACCCGTTGAAACATTTATTGTCTAGACAATCATTTTCGCGGGGCGGAACCAAAACCTGGACACCCGCCATCGCTTTCGCCTACCATACATTGGCGCCCAACCGCCGATCCCCCGAGGCGCCTCCCATCACTCGCAAGGGCATGTTCGATGAAACTTCTACCTTGGCTTGCCGCCGCCTGCTTCGTTCCTTCCCTGCTGCCCGCAGCCGAGCCCCCAGTTCCGCCCACATTGGATATCGAGGCGCTCCAAACCGTGGCCAAAGAGTTCAAAACGCTCGAAGAATTCCAGGACAACTTGCTACTGCTCATCCACGGCGGCACCCTCACCGTCAAGCAACCGGAAGCCCGTAATCCCGAAGAAAAATGACCGTTCCACGGAACGAACATCCCCAGGAGCAACCGCGATGGAAAGACTGTTGGGCAAGGTGGCGTTGGTAACCGGCGCCAACCGAGGGATCGGCCGGGCCATTGCCCGAGGTCTGGCCAAAGAAGGCGCCTCGCTCGTTCTAGCGGCCCGCACGGCGGAAACGCTGGGCGAAGCCGCCGCGGAAATGGAGTCGTTGGGCGCGGAGGTGCTGGCGGTTCCCACCGATGTCACTGACGAAGCGGCAGTCGAAAGCCTGTTCGGTCAATTGGTCTCCCGGTTCGACAAGCTCGATCTGCTGGTGAACAACGCCGGGGCATTCAACGGCGGCTCGCTCGATGAGCTATCGCTGGCCGACTGGGAACATGTGATGGCCGTGAATCTGCGGGGACCGTTTCTCTGCACTCGCGCCGCCCTGCGATTGATGAAGCCGCGCAAGGAAGGGCGGATCATCAATATCGGGTCGATCTCGGCCCAACGCAGCCGGATGAATTCGGCGCCTTATACCACTTCCAAAAACGGCATTTGGGGGTTGACCCAGAGCACCGCTTTAGAAGGTCGAAACTATGGCGTAACCTGCTGCTGTTTGCACCCCGGCAACGTGATGGTGGAGCGGCGCGAAACCGTGCGGCGGGAAGACGCCGAACCGATGATGGACCCCAGCGACATTGCCGAGGTCGCCGTGCTAATGGCCTGCCTGCCGCCGAACGTGGAAATGCTGGAGGCGATTGTGCTGCCGCGCGACCAGCTCTATGTGGGCCGCGGATAAACGGCTAGTGAGGGCCAAGCGCGCCTTGCAGCCCGCCGATGGCCCAATGGACTTCGAGCGATGCCCTCACCACGAGCGAATACGTGGGCGCGTAGAAGTACATGGCGCCGGGTCCGCCGTTCACGTCCCAATGCTCGGGTTTGATCGTCCGCCGGATCAACTCGATCAGGTTGGCGGCCTCGCGCTCGGCGGCGCCCCCCAGCCAAGGGTAGGGTTCAGCCGGCGCCAGGCTGCCGCCGGTGGCGAGGCTGGCCAGGCTGAATTGTTCCATGACCCGCGGGCCGTTTTCACCTTCCGCTCGGGCAGCGCGCCGCTGGATGCCAATTTCGCGGCGGGCCGTCTCCACGATCTCATCTCCCAATTCGAACAGCCGGGTGCGAACTTGCAGCCGGAGCGGTTCGCGCTGCGAAACGGGGATGGCGTCGGTTTCGGCGATGGCCGCGTGCAAGGCTTCGAGCCGGGGGACAACCTGACGAAACTCCGCCAGGCTGGGCTTGCCCTGGGCGCGGCGAAGGATGGCCGCGGTGGCTCGAAGCTCAGCCCTGGCATCGTCGCGAGAAAGATGCGAAACCACCGGCAAGGGGGCCGGGCTGAAGCCACTTTCGCCGCTCGGCTGTGGGATTGGGTCGGCGGTCGACGGGGCGCTAGGCGCCCTTGTCCCGAGGGCATTTTCCAGCAACCGATTTAGTTGGCGGGCCGCGGGCGGGTTGCCATCGTTCACAGGGAGGGGTTCAACAGCCTGAGCCGCGGAAGCCATCGCCAAGATCGTGCCAGCACAACATACGCGCAAGATGAATCGCATCGCTCAGCTCTCCTCATCATTGAGATTGCCAGTTGAGCCCGATAGGGCCAATTCAACTGGTTCTAGTGGCGAAAGGGGCGGACGCTGAGAGATTGCGCAGTGTAGGTAGAATTGATCGAGTCGCCGCGGTTCGCCGTTTGCTTGTTCCTGAGGTTGAACCTAGCAAGTGGCCGACGAATTGACAAGAAAATGCTACAACACAAGAAAATGCGTCAGTCGCGCAAGCCGGCCTCGCGCATCAGGCTGGCCGTGGCTTCGTAGGCTTCCATCACCCACTCGGTAATGCGCTCCGGCTCGGGCGAGTATTCCAATTCGATGGAAATGGCTCCTTCGATCTTCAATGCCTTGATTTCGCTCAGGTAATCCGCGAAGGGAACCACGCCGCGGCCGGGTGGCAGGTCGCCGTGGACTTTGCCGTCGCAATCGGAGATATGCACGTGAATCGCCTGTCCTTGCAGGCGACGTAGCTCCGCCGGCGCCACTCCGGACAGCACCAGGTGAGAAATATCGATGTTGGCTTTGACCGCCGGGTGATCTACATCGTTTAAGAAGGCCACCATGCGATCGACATTGTTGAGCAGCGAGAGCGAGAACGGTTCCAACTCCAGGGCAATTTGCACGTTCAGATTGGCGGCATGGTCGCCCAACTGCCGCAGGGTTTCGACAGCGAACTGCCATTGTGCCTGGGGCGCGATGACTTCTTGGTTCCAGATGTATTCGCCCAGCACCAAGAGCACGTTGGCCGCCTGGTATTCGTAAGCCAAATCGAGGTAAGCTTTGACGCGCTCGACATGGAACTTGCGCACGCTGGCATTGAAGTCGATCAGGCCCACCGCCACGCAGGCAATGCTCACGATGGGCAAGCCCAAGCGGTCGCACTCGTCTTTGATCAACCGCCGCTCGCGAATGTCGATATCGAGCGGATCGACAAAAATATCGACACAGTCGAAACCGATGGCCTTGGTTTGTTGCAGGCCGTAAACGGTGGGGCGGTCGGCTTGTACCCAGGCGGAGTTGATGAGTCCGAGTTTCATGAGGCCCGGTGGGATTGGGGGAGTTGAGCAGGGGCGACGCTTTACGCGTGAGAGGAGGGGGTGTTTAAGCTATGCCAACGCTCCATTCGAAAGACGCCAGGGCAATCCCCGTGGGATGGAATGGCTTCTGTTATAGGCAAGCGAGGATCGAATGGCACGCGCGGTTTGAATTTCGTCTGGGCAACGGCAATTCAGGTAGCCAACCTGATGAAACCCCAGCCGGCTCTAGCCGCGCAGATCGGCCGTGCCCAGCAGCGTGTAGGCCGGCCCTGACTTTTCCAACTTGCTCGAGAAGACCTTCACGTCGCTCACGTACAGCTCGCCCGCAACAAAGTCCTGCTCGGCGTGGATCAGTTCGGCCAATTCTTCAATGCCAAAGGGGCTTTGCCGTACCCTGCCCAAGGTGAGGTGCGGACGATAGCGGCGATGCTCGCGGCGAAAGCCCAGGGCATGCAGGCTGGTTTCAATGGCATCGTGCAGTTGCACGAATTCTTCGGCGCCTTCGGTAATGCCCAACCAAACGGTGCGCGGGCGAGAGGGCTCGGGAAAAGCGCCCACGCTACCGACTTGTGCGCGGAAACCGGCCAGCGATTTCACCGCTTTTTCGACAGCGGCGCACACTTCGGGCGTTTCGCGAATGTTGATCTCGCCCAAAAACTTGAGCGTGAAATGCAGGTGCTTGGGATCGACCCACTTCACGTTCGCTGCTGTCTTCGACAGACGCTCGATGAGCTTGCCGGCCTGAATGGCAATCGCCGGATCGATATCCACGGCCACAAAAGTTCGTAACGTGGCGGGCATAAGGTTTCGAATTCCTTCGGAGAATGACGGTCAAAGAAAATGGGGAAGCCATTCCAATGCTTGGCGAGCGCGAGACGGATCGTTCCACGTAGCCGGCGACTATTTTTGCTCGGCCGGCGCTAGGGTGGCCTTCCGTGCTTTGGCGGCTGCCGTGGCGATCATGCCAGCGACGTATCCGCCCTTGAAACCTGCGTCGATATTCACCACGGCCACGTTGGCGGCGCAACTGTTGAGCATGCCGAGCAGCGCGGCAATTCCGCCCAGGCTGGCGCCGTAGCCTACGCTCGTGGGCACCGCGATCACAGGGCACGGCACATGGCCAGCCAACACGCTGGGGAGCGCGCCCTCCATGCCGGCGACCACCACAATGGCATCGGCGCCGGCCAACCGGTACAGGTTATCGAGCAACCGGTGTGGGCCGGCCACACCAATGTCTTGAATGAGTTCCGTCGCCACGCCCATCCAGGCAACTGTTTCCTGGGCCTCTTCGGCCACGGGGCGATCGCTCGTGCCAGCACTGACCACCGGCACAAAGCCCTGCTCATGGTGACTGCGGGGTCCGTTATCTGTATGAGCGATGCGGAAGGTGCGCGCGACCGGGTTGTAATTGCCCGCGGGAAAGACCGGACCCACGGCCCCGGCCTGGTCCGCCGACATTCGCGTTGCCAACACGTCAGCCTGATCGTTCAGCAAAGCCGTAAAGATGCGAACGAGCGCATCGTTCGACTTGCCTTCGGCATACACGACTTCGGCAAAACCGCAACGCCGCTTGCGATCGAGATCGATCTGAGCATCGCCCAATGGCGCGGTGGTGGGTTGAGCGGCGCTGGACGGGAATTCAGTCAGGAATGCCTCGACCGTGACTTCGCCCTGCTGCAACCGCTGGACCCAATTGCGAATGTCTTTGGAACTGCTCAACCTCAACACCTCTCTCGGAAAACTTGCCTACCGCCCAACGGTCAAATACCCCCAAACGCGCAGCGGATGGGTGGAAAGGGACGGCACGGCCCTAGGCTGCCATCGAGCCCGGTTCGACCGCCCTTGCATCGTAGCACAGGCCTAAGAAACCGTGGAGAACCTCGCCACACGACGAGCAGACTGTTTGCTGGGTGCGCTGGCCTGCGAGCTTGCAGACACGCGAGCTTGGTGGGACTCGCGCCACCCTAAAAAAATAGAGCCGTCCTGGGGGGACGGCTCTTTCTCGTTACATCATTGACCAGGCAGGTTGCCAGGCCCGCGCCGCTTACATAGCGGCCTTCTTGGTGGCTTTCTTTTTGGTCGCCTTAGACTTCTTGGCGACTTTCTTGGCAGCCTTCTTGGCCTTCTTGGCGACCTTTTTCTTGGCCGTCTTTTTGGCAGCCTTCTTGGGGGCAGCTTTCTTTGCCGCTTTCTTCTTGGCCACGGTCCGTCCTCCTTCAAAGGTTTGCGGCGGCAGGAAGCTTGGCTTCATTGACGATTGCCATCGCTATTCCCTGCCTGCCAGAAACAACACCGACTTCCATTCCCAAGAAGTTCTCGCGTGTATTCCTTACACCACAGCTGGGTAAGCACGTTGAACTTCCTGCGAGTCGTGCTAGCCACGTTGTAGTTGTACGAAATCGGAAAATTTACGCAACACGTTTCTGCACGTTCCGACGCGAATTTGTGTCGATTTTATAACGCGTGTTTCGAAGACACTTGGGAAGCGCTTCCGTAGCGTGGTCGTTGAACGCGCGGCGGCAACGATCTTTGGCTTGCGAAGATAACCAGCGTGAAGCCGTTGGAGCGCGATGTTTCAAGCAATGCCCTGGGTTCGTTGCCAGCCAACGTGGCTATTGAATCGCCAGCTCGGAAACACTTCGCAAGCGATGCGGCGATCACCAACTGCCGTTGGCAAACCTTGCCAACGGTCGCGCAAGTGGTTGGTTCGAGAAACACGTTTGAGCCGTGTTTTCACGCACCAAACGCCTGTTGCGCGCGAGGGGCCGCCTACATGTCGTAAAGCGCGCCGAGCTTGTGTTGCAGGTGGTCGATCAGGGGCCGGTGGGAGAGTGGCGAGCCTGTTAAAGTTTTCACCAGCTCGGCGGCCGAGTAGCAGCGACCGCGACGATGAACGTATTGCCGCAGCCAAGACAACAAGCTTTCGAAGTGGCCGCGGCGGAAGTCGTCTTCCACCGAGCCGAGGTCTTGCGACGCTTGGGCAAACAATTGCGACGCGTACAAGTTGCCCAACGAATACGTTGGGAAGTAACCGATCAAGCCAGCGCTCCAGTGAATATCTTGCAGCACGCCTTGGCCATGGTTGGGTGGAGTGATGCCCAAGTAGTCGCGATACTTTTCATTCCACGCGCCTGGCAGGTCGGCCACGGTTAAGCGCTCGGCGATCAAATCTTGCTCGAGTTCAAACCGCACCAAGATATGCAAGTTGTAGGTGGCCTCGTCGGCTTCCACGCGAATCAGCGAGGGACGCACGTCGTTCACGGCAAAAAAGAAATCGTCGACAGGCGTGTCGGCCAACGCTCCGGGGAACTTCTGCCGCGCCAGCGGATAAAAATACTCCCAAAACGCCTCGCTACGGCCTACCAGGTTCTCCCACATGCGCGATTGCGATTCGTGAATACCCAGCGAAACCGCCTGGCCGGCGGGCAGCCCATACATTTCAGGGCGTAGCCCTAGCTCGTACAACCCATGCCCTGCCTCGTGCAAGATGCCAAAGAAGGCCGACGGCATGAACCGCTCGTCGTACCGCGTGGTGATGCGGCAATCGTGAGGCCCCATGGTCGAGCAAAAGGGGTGCGCCGTGACATCGATCCGGCCGCGATTGAACTCAAAACCAATTTTCTCGGCGGCCGCGCGGCCAAACCGCTCTTGATCTGCGGTGGGATAGGTGCGTTGCAAGATCGAAAGGTCGGGTCGGCGATGGCTATTGGCAATCGTGGCCACCAGCGGCACCAATTCTTGGCGCAGCCCTTCCAGCACCCGCGCCACGTTGCTGGTCTTTTCGCCCGGCTCGTATTGATCGAGCAAGGCATCGTAGCGTTGCTCGTCGTAACCCAAGGCATCGGCCTCTTCGCGCTTGAGAGCCACGATCTTTTCGTACCAGGGCTGCATTTGCGGAAAGTCGTTCTTGGCGCGGGCTTCGGTCCAAACCTGCTGGCCGCGAATCGTGGTCCGTGCCAGTTCTTCCACCAGCCGCTTGGGCAACTTCACATTCTTATCGTAGTCGCGCTTGAGATGCCGGATGTTGGCGCCCTCATCGGAGTGAGGATCGGCGGCCAGTGGGCTATCGGCCAGTTGCGAAAGCCAGTCGCCAAGCTGGGGAGCCGTGCGACGCTCGTGAAGCATGCCGCTGAGCAGCGTGATTTGGTCGGCCCGATACTCGCCGGCGGCCAGCGGCATGATGGTCCGTTCATCCCACTCCAGCAACGAGTTGACCGAATCGAGCAGCGCGGTCTGCCGCGCGTGGTCGTAAACTTGTGCGAGCACGGATTCATGGTTGGCGTTGGAAGACACAGCGGCAATTTCCTTATGGAGTGCGAGAGGACTAAGTCAGAGCGGCACACGGCCACCGCCGCCGGCGGTTTGCCAACCGCGCCAACCGCCGGTTGGCGCGAGCCTACTCTTCCTGCCTGCCCTTGGCAAGCCGCTGTGCGCGGGAGCGTCTTCGGCAGACCGCTTGGATTCGTGAGCGTGCCGGCGATGCGCGGGGCCTACTTCAAACTTCGCAGATAGGCGATCAAATGCTTGACGTCGTCGACCGTCATGGTCTGGTCCAAACCCGCGGGCATGATCGAGATATTGCTGGGCAGCATCTCCTCGATATCGGCTCGGCCAACACGAATTTCTGCCCGATCGGCCGAGCGTAAATAGATGGCGTCGGCCGTTTCCCGTTGCACCACGCCCACGTAACTATGCCCCGAGGCCGTGGCGATGGCGTAGCTTTCGTACCCTCGGGCAAAAGAAACGCTAGGGAACAGTACAGCCTCGAGTAAGTCGCGAGGCGTGCGGACTTCGCCCACTCGACTCAGGTCGGGGCCGATCGCCCCGCCCTCTCCTTGCACGCGATGGCAGGCAGTACAGGCCGTCTTCTTGCTCTGGAACACGGCCTTGCCGAGTTCAACCTGTCCGCCTGCCAATTCTCGTTCATACTGTTGAAGCTTGGCGAGTTGCTCCTCGCGGTTGGCTTGCGAGGGAAGTTTGAGCATGCCTGCGGCATCGCGCACCGTAGCAGGAAAATTGGCGAGTGTTTGTTGCAAGGATTGCGGACGCAAGCTGGCCAGGCCGGGCGATTGCGATAACGAGGCGACCACCGCCAGGCCCAAGGTCTCATCGCGACACTTGGAAAAGGCGGCCAGCAGGGAAGCGATTTCCAAGGGTCCTGCTTCGCGAAGCAACAGGGCCAATTGCCGTTGCTGTTGTTCCGTTAGCCCCGCCGCGGCCAAACCCTCGGCCGCCGCCAATCGCTCGAGCGGCGCCACTTCGGGGGAGAGTCGTTCTTGCAGCAGCACAAACTCGTTGGGAGCAAGCGGCAGGCCTTTCTTCGCCACGGCCACCAGGGCCGAGGCTCGCAACGTCCGAGGTAATTCTTCGCGGCCAGCAATCGTGCGCAGGGGATCTGCCAATCCGTCCCAGCCAGTTGCCGCTGCCGTGGCAACCGCTGGCTCTAATTGCGTCTGGTCCTTGGTTGCCAGCGCGTCTCGCAGCGCATCTCGCCAGGCGAGGGGTACGTGTGCCGGATTGGCAAATTCGCTGCGAGCCAACACGTCGAACATGAGTTGTTGGCGATCCGCGGACCCCCGCCTGAGATGCTGCGTCACTAACTCCTGAATGGCTGCGTCGGCCTGAAATGCCTGCAACACGCCGCGTGCCGTGGCAGCGCGATCTCCCAGTGGTTGTTCATCGGCCAACCACGCTTTCAAGAGGCCAATGATTTCGTCGCTCCAGCCGGGGTGGCGCGAAATGATCGCCAAGGCCGTGTTTTGCAGGTCAACATCGGCGGTATCCAATTGAGCGCCCACCATTCGCTGGGAGAGTTGCCCATCGTCCATTTGATCCAAGGCAATCAGCGCCCCGCGACGCACCGCGGGTGTTGAATCCAGCAACGCTGGCAGGGTTGCTTCGCGATGGTTGATTTCAATGGCAGCGTAGATCAATGCGTGTTCCAGGAAGCGATCGTTGCATTTCGCCAGTCCCGCTAACAAGGCAGGCACGGCTTCCGTGGCCTTCAATTGCCCCAAGGCGGCCGCGGCCGCGGCGCGAACCTGGGGAAGTTCCACCGCGGGCAAGGATGTGTCGAATTCTCCAGCTGGCGATATCGAACGCGCACCCAATCTCGCGTTAAAATTCCCTCGCGCCATGTGAGCCAGTGCCTCAATGCCATCCCGATCACCTACCACGCCTAGGCTGCGCGCCGCGGCCTGGCGAACGTCTTCATGGGGGTCGGAAAGAGCGTGACGGATTGCCGACCAGGCCGCGGGGCGAAGTTCCGGCCGCTCGATGCGAGAGAGCGTCCAAACCACGCGGCGGCGCAGATCATGGCTCACCGCCTGATTCAGTTGGGTGAGAAGTACTTCCACGGTGGCATTGTCGGCCATGGCGATCAGCCGCTCTTGGGCCTGATCACGCACCACCGGCCAAGGGCTGCCCAGCAGCGCCGCCACTTCAACCTCCTTCAAACTCGGCCAGGCGATGCGCTCTCCGCGCGGATCGTCGGGGCTGCCGTGGTTGGGCGCCGGCTCGGCCTGGGCCAACGGCGGCTGCCCCGGCTTCCCCACATAACGCACCCGATAAATAGCCCCTGGGATTTCAGGCTTGGCGACTTGCGAAGTCGGGCAGCCAATCCGGAACCAACCGCCTGTATCAATCACCAGCAAGCTACCGTCGGCGTCTTCGAGCACATCGGTAGGATGAAAATCAGGGTTGTCGCTCGTCAGAAAATCTATGTCCTGGCTGCGGAAGGTTGCGCCCTCGCGCGTGAGCCGGTGCCTGAGCACTTTGTGCGTGTTGAACTGCACGGAGAACAGGTTGTTGCGATAGTCTTCGCCAAACATGGGTCCCCGATACCGCGTTAAGCCTGAGGGCGCCACCACGCCGAACAAGCTGAGCGGCGGCAGCAAGTCGCCGGTTCGCTTGAATTCGCTCAAGCAAGGATGGTTTCGCGGGTACACGCCGCCGCGCACAAAATGCACCAGGGCATCGTGGCGGTCTTGATCGGGGTTGTAAAAGGTCATGGTGCCGAACATTTCGCCGGTGGGGGCGAATGTCACTTCCACCGGATTATCCATGCCGCCGCCGGCAAACGCCTCCACATCGCTGCCATCGGCCCGGCACGAAAATACTCGGGCCGCGAGTCCTTGGCTGGAGACATTGCCTTGCCTGTCTCTGAATTCATGACCATGTCGGCCGTCGCACCAATAAATACGTCCGTTGGGTCCGCGAAAGCAACCGTGGACGTCGGCCGCGTTGCCGGTGAAGCCAAACTTCTCCACGAGAACTTGCCGATGCTCGGCCACGCCGTCGCCATCGCGGTCTTCGAGCCGCCAAATATAAGGAGGGCTGGCCACGAATAGCGCCCCCTGATGCCACAGCGCGCCCATCGGAAAGGTCATCTTGTCGGCAAACACGGTGCTGCGATCGAAACGGCCATCGCCATCGGTGTCTTCCAACATGCGAATGGAGTTAGGCAACTTCTCCAGCAGTTCGGCGGCCCGGAGATTTAGCCCGGCCGTTTCGGCGACAAACAGCCGCCCTCGATCGTCAAAGGCCGCCATCGTGGGATGGGCAACCAGATCGGGTCCAGCGGCCACCGAAACTTCAAATCCCTCTGGAACGCGCATGGCGGTTGGAGTGAACTCCGAAGGAGCGCTGGTCACTTCGTCGGCAAGAGCCGATGCCGAGACCAGCAGACTTCCCGTGAGCCCCCACATGGCAGCGAGCGGATAGACGAGTCGGATGGATATGACGGTCCAGCGGGCATGCAAAGTAAGCATGATTGAATGTTCTCAACAGCCGATTGGGGTGCACGGATTCGATCTGCCTCTGATAATAATGCGTGAACCGCGCCCAAGCGAACGAATGACGGCCCGACGGGATGCCCCGCTGCCCACGCCAGCAACTCAGCGCCGCAACCCCAACTGGGCCAATGTGCAATCCGCGGCAATTTGCGCTGCCGCGCATGTTTCCGCGAACCACCCCTGCAAGCTTCGTGGGAGCGATCGTTGACAGTGACGTCGGCCACGGAGTACCATCACCGATACCCCTGGGCGGTTAGCTCAGTTGATTAGAGCGTCTGGTTTACACCCAGAAGGTCACAGGTTTGAGTCCTGTACCGCCCACTTGTTAAGCCGCTAATCCGCAAGGCTCCCCCCTATCCCGATTGACACGACCGCTTTCCGCGAAGTCGCAGGTGGCTGCCGAGCCGAGGATAGCTTCGCGGCGCCCCACTGCCCTCTCCGTTCCTTCTGCCTTTCTGGCTATTTGCCGCAACCCAGCGTCCTTCCACCGCCGGGCGGCGTGGTTTACTATTCGGTGAACCCATGGTTCGCGCCATGCGATTCCGCGCTCCCGCGCTCCGATGAACCTGCATCACGGACGCTTTCTGCCCACCTAACGGGTTAAGAATCGCGGCCGGTCTGGATGGATCAACGCTCCCTATGCCTGCCCCCGACGCTCAAACCCGGTTTTCCAATCGCGTAGCCGATTACATCCGCTATCGGCCCGGCTATCCCGCGGCAGTCGTCGACTGTTTGCGTTCTGAGTACGGTCTGCACGCAGGGCAGGCGGTGGCCGATATTGGCAGCGGCACCGGTATCTCCAGTCGGATGCTGCTCGAAGCGGGCCAGATGGTTTACGCCGTCGAACCCAATCCCGACATGCGCGCGGCCGCGGAAGAATGGCTCGCCGGCCATCCCAATTTTCATAGCGTGAATGCCGCTGCCGAGGCCACGGGCTTGCCTTCGCAAAGCGTGTCCTGGGTATTCGCCGCCCAAGCGTTTCACTGGTTCGATGTGCCGGCGTGCCGGGTGGAATTTCAGCGCATCTTGCGGCCGGGTGGGCGGATCGCGCTATTGTGGAACGACTGGCAGCGGGAGTCGCCGCTCATTCAAGATTACGAAGCGCTGGTGCACGAGTACGCCCGCGACTATGCGGCGGTCAATCACAATCAGGCCCAAACCGATGGCCGCATCGAGCAATTGTTTGAGCCCGTAAAACCCAGTCTGCACACCTTCGCCCATCACCAATCGCTCGATTACGCGGGGCTCCAGGGGCGCTTGCTGTCGTCTTCATACATGCCGTCGGCCAACGATCCGAGGGCGGCGGACATGCTTCGCGACTTGCAGGCGATTTTCACGAAGCACGCCGTTCAAGACCGTGTGCGATTTGATTATGTGACCCTGCTGTACGTGGGCGCGCCGTCGGCCAGCTAGCTCGCAATACCATCGAAAACCTTCAGATACATTACCTTCCTTACCATCTTGGGATATGAACCGGCTATGGACGACGAACTGATTCGGCTGACGCGGGAACTACTGGCTTGCATTGCCGATGCGGATTGGACTGCCTACACGGAACTGTGCGCCGAAGACATCACCTGTTTCGAGCCCGAGGCCCGCGGCCATCTGGTGGGCGGCCTGGCGTTTCACAAGTTTTATTTTGACCTCGATCGCAGCACCACGTCGCAAAACGTGACGCTGATCAACCCTTCGGTTCGCCGCCTGGGTAACGATGGGGCCGTGGTTTCTTACGTGCGGATGGTGCAACGCACGGATGTCAATCGCCGCCCAGAAACGGTGATGTTTGAAGAAACCCGGGTTTGGCAGCGGATCGACGGCGCCTGGAAGCACGTGCATTTCCATCGTTCGCTCAATCATTGATGAGAGAGGCCCCCCAGCCCAAACGCCATGACGGAACCGATCACCGGAAACCTGTACGACCATCCGCGGTACTACGAGCTGATTTTCGGCTCGGATTGGAAAGCGGAGTTCGATTTTCTGTTAGCCTGTTTCGAGCGGTTTTCGCCTCGGCCCATCGAGCGGGTGTTTGAACCGGCCTGCGGCACGGGCCGGTTGCTGCTGCGCCTGGCCCAGCAAGGGTACGAGGTGGCGGGCAACGACCTGAACGCCAAGGCCGTGGATTACTGCAACCGCCGTTTCTTGCAGCGAGGCTGGTCGCCCCCGGCGGTGGTTGGCGATATGAGCGACTTTCGCGTGGCCAAGAAGTACCACGCGGCATTCAATCTGATCAACAGCTTCCGCCACCTGCCCACCGAGCAGCACGCCGAGAATCATTTGAAGTGCGTGGCCGATTGCTTGCGGAAGGGCGGTCTGTACTTGCTGGGGCTGCACTTAACACCCGCCGGCAAACCGATCTGCGGTGAAGAACGCTGGTCGGCCCGCCGCGGCCATCTGGCGGTAACCAGCCACATGCAGTCGCTGGGCATCAATCGCCGGACGCGCAAGGAACGGGTCGGCATGACCATGAACGTGTACACGCCGACCCGGCAGTTCTGTCTTAGCGATGAGATGGATTTCCGCATGTATTCGGCGGCCCAATTCGATAGCCTGCTGCAAGCGGTCAATCGGTTCGAGGTGCTGGAAACGTATGATTTTCGGTACGACATCGACCAGCCGATGCCGGTAGACAAACAGACGGAAGACGTGGTGTACATCCTCCGAAAAAAGTAGCTGCATTATGGTGCGCGGCTCGCCGCGCCCGCCCTCGAACCAGAAGGTGAAACGCATCGCCGGCCCCATTGGCGCGAAGACGGCGCGGCGGCATTCCCGGCGTGGTGTTACTTTAACGGCGGCGCATTTCGTTGCCACGTCCGTGGGCGAATAACGGCGCGGCCGCGCTGCGACTGCCCGTTGCCGCAGGCCGCTGTCGGCGACAGTCGGCCTGCGGCAACGCATGATTTAACATCGTTTGGCCCCCGGCGGAGCGAGTTTCGCGTTGCAGGGCTGTTTCGTATAATTGGCCGTGTTGGAAGAGGCAGCCCCGGGGAAGCCACTAGCCACGGACATCCCTCAGTACGGGTGGCACTGGGCTATGCCAGTGCTCGCGGGCCGCTTCCCCACCGCCCCACGTACAATCCTGCATTCACGCTGTTTCGCCGCTGGGCGAAAGGCGAGCCCAGGCGAGCCCAGGCGAGCCCAGGTGGTCAAGCTGTCAAACGCCGTTCGCTTTTTGACCTTCCGAGCAGATCCGTGTTCGTTGCTTGGTCGGAGTCCATTCACACTGGCAGAGCCAGTGGCACCCGAAAAAATGCCCCTGCGATAGCCGCCGGAAACCTTCCATGCCTGCCAACTACGTCATTGGGATCGACCTCGGCACCACCGGTAGCGTGCTCTCGTACGTTTCGCTGGATGCCGAAGTTCCCCAGGTCGAATTGCTCTCGGTTCCGCAATTGGTGGCGGCCGGCGTGAGCGAAGCGCGCACGACCTTGCCCTCGTATTTGTATTTGGCCAATCCGCACGAAGCAGGACAAGGCAGCTTTGACCTGCCCTGGGCAGCCGGTCACGATTTTGCCGTGGGCGAATACGCCCGGCGGCAGGGGGCCGAGGTGCCGCAGCGCACGGTGAGTGCCGCCAAGAGTTGGCTATGCCACAGCAAGGTGGACCGGCATCAGGCGATTTTGCCGTGGAATGCTCCGGATGATGTGGCGAAGGTGTCGCCGGTGACCGCCTCACGGCGTTACTTGGAACACCTGGTGGCCGCCTGGGAGCAGGCAGTTCCCCACGCCCAGGTGCGCGACCAGGTCGTGGTGCTAACGGTGCCGGCGTCGTTCGATGTGAGCGCGCGGGAACTGACGCGCGAGGCCGCCCTGGCGGCGGGCTTGCCCGAGAACCTGGTGTTGCTCGAAGAGCCCCAAGCGGCCGTTTACGCCTGGCTGGCCGATCGCGGCGACGCCTGGCGAAAAGACCTGGCCGTGAATGAGTCGTTGCTGGTCTGCGATATCGGCGGCGGCACCACCGACTTCACCCTGATTGGCGTTTCGCAAGAGCAGGGAGAGTTGGTGCTGGAACGCCGGGCGGTGGGCAACCACCTGCTCGTGGGCGGTGACAACATGGATTTGGCCCTGGCGCATTACGCGGCCAGCCAGTTTCAAGAACGCGGCGTGAACCTCGATCCCTGGCAGTCGGTCGGCCTGTGGCATAGCTGCCGTGAAGCCAAGGAAACCCTGCTGAGCAATAAGGGCCCCAAGAAGCATCCGTTGGCGGTGCTCGGACGCGGCAGCCGGCTGATTGGCAAGACGGTCAAGATCGACATCGAGCGCGAGAACGTGGCCGACCTGCTGCTCGAAGGTTTCTTCCCCCAATGCGATCCCGGCGACGTGCCAGCCCGGCGCAGGGCCTCGGGCTTTCAAGACATCGGCCTCCCTTTTGAATCCGACGCCGCGGTGACGCGGCACTTGTCGGCCTTCCTCAAGGCGCATGGCGAGGGGGGCAGTTTGCATCGGCCGACCCATGTGTTGTTCAACGGCGGGGTGTTCAAGTCGGACCTGTTGCAGCAGCGATTGCTCGAAGTCGTCGGAGGCTGGTTCCCCGGCGACCAAACTCCGCGGCCGTTGGTGGGCGCGCCCGATCTCGATCATGCCGTGAGCCGCGGAGCCGCGTACTACGGTTGGGCCAAGCAGAAAGGGGGCGTGCGGATTCGCGGCGGCACGGCCCGCAGTTATTACATCGGCATCGAAACCTCCGGCCTGGCGATTCCCGGCGCCCCGCGACCCTTGAGGGCGTTATGCGTGGTCCCCAATGGCATGGAAGAAGGAACCGAGTGCGACGTGCCCGCCGACAGCGTGGGCCTGGTGGTCGGCGAGCCGGCCCAATTTCGCTTCTTTAGTTCGGCGGTGCGAAAAGACGATCAGCCAGGGCTGGTGCTCGGCTCATGGAAAGAAGACGAACTGGCCGAAACCGATTCGCTCGAAGCCACGCTGCCCGCCGAAAACGGGGTCGACGAAGACTACGTGCCAGTGCGGTTTCACAGCGTGATTACCGAACTGGGCGTGTTCGAACTGTGGTGCGTGGCCGCGGAGGCGGATCGCCGCTGGAAGCTGGAGTTTTCGGTGCGGGAAGACGCCGAAAAAGCCTGAGAAACGCAGGCAGAATAAGAGCCTATCCAAGAACCCTGTTTCCCCCTCGCTTCAACTCTGGCCTGATAAAAAGTTTCTCACGACCTTTCTTTCTCCCTTCTCCCCCCGGTACTCCGGGGGAGAAGGGCTGAGATTCGCCTCCAAACGGCTGGAATCGCGTTGTAGTGAGAAGTAGGCGTCTGGAATACCTGGAGCGTGCGTTTACCATGCTCTTCGATGTTCATTCGCCAATACACCAAAAACGAGAGTGGGACGCGCGTCGCCTATTGGGCGCTGCGCGACCGTGATCGGATTCACGTGTACGAAGTGCTGCTTGAGTTTCTCGATGACGGCAATCCTGAGTTGGACGACGTGCCCAACCTCTTGAGCTTCAAAAGGATGCGCTGATCTGCGCGGATGCGCAAAATAGGAAGATAGCGGAGGAGGGATTCGAACCCCCGACACGCGGATTATGATTCCGCTGCTCTAACCGACTGAGCTACTCCGCCAATCAAATTTCCTGTGCCCTCACCTATCGGCGGTGAGTTCGTTTCAAGTTAACAATTCAGGGGCAGCTAGCCAAGCCCCCGCTCGCCTCCCATTTCCTGGGGCGCGGCGAGGTGGGGCGCCACGAAGGGAGTTCCGTAAATGGGGTGCCGGCATACGGTTACCTTCAGGCCGTAGGCTTCTTCGATGCGCTCGGCGGTGAGCACGTTTTCGGCGGACCCAACTGCCAGCAGGCTGCGATCGCTGAGCAGGGCGATGCGGTCGGCGAAAAACGAGGCCTGATTCAAGTCGTGCAGGGTGACCACCACCGCCAGGCGTTCGTGGTGGGCCAGGCATCGCACGAGTTCGAGCATTTCCACCTGGTATTTCAGGTCCAAGCCGGCGGTCGGTTCGTCCAGCAGCAACACCTCGGCCTGTTGGGCCAACGCTCGGGCCAGAATCATGCGCCGCCACTCTCCGCCAGAAAGCTCGGTAATCGGCCGCTCGGCCAAATTCGCCAGGCCGGCTCGCTCGATCGCCAACGCCACGGCGGCCTGATCGGCAGCCGTGAAAGGCAAGAACCAGCCGCGGTGTGGAGATCGTCCCATCTGCACGGCCTGCGTCACCGTGAGCGGCCAATCGCGGCGCTCGCTCTGCGGCGCCACCGCCGTGCGGCGAGAGACTTCGTTGGCCTCGATGTTCCAAATATCGCGGCCTGCAAAACGAATGGTGCCCCGCTGGGGACGCAGCAATCTGGCCAGTGCCCTCAACAGGGTGGTTTTTCCTGAACCGTTGGCCCCGGCCAAGATCAGCAGTTCGCCGGGTCGCACGGCCAGCGATAAATCGCGCAACACTTCGCGCGGCCCATAACCGCAGTGCAGATGCTCGGCTTCGACAATCGAGTCATCGCTCGTCATGAATTCCGCGGTTGAAAAAGGAAGGAGAACCAGCGCCTTACCGGTCGCCGGCAGCCCTCCCCAACTCTACCAGCATCGTTAGCACTCCTACAACCGCTGCAACCGGCACAGCTTTTCCTCGGCTAAGTCCGCCAGGGGTGTTCGCGATCTTTCCGGGCAAGCCGCGAAAGCTAAAGTTCCAACAAGGATCGCAAACGAAGCAACTTCCCAAGGCCAACCCAATGGCGTGCTGGCTCCCTGTAAATCCAGCCGCCAGAAAAGAACGATGCCCGCTGTTTAGAACGCGGATAGATCGGTTCGACCGCTTCTTGATCCCCAGCTTCGCTTTCGCTGCCAGCTTCAGGGTTTCCCTTGCGGCCGGTGAAGTGAGCAGCGTCGGCGTCAAAAAACTCCATCCATAGAACCAGATACCAACTGCTATGACGGCCAAGTTCTTTCGCGGAGCCCAGTCTCTGTTTCAAAAACCATCGGGCGTAAAGCTCGGATTGGGGCTGCTGACTCTCGTGCTACTCGCTGCGGGCGCTTGGCTGCTCTGGCCTCGCTCGGGGCTGGCTAAACGTGAACTCAACGACACCGTCCGTTTCCCGCTAACCGCTCCCAGCAGTAGCAGTTGGAAGTTGGTCAATGCTTTCCCCACACTCAAATTCTTTGAACCGACCTGCGCCGTGGCCGCGCTCGACGGCAGCAACCGAATTTTTGTGCTCGAACGCCGCGGCACGATTCAAGTGGTCGAACAAGAGCACCACAAATTCAACAAACGGCTGTTTCTCGATGTTTTCGACCGCATCAGCCGCGAACCCTACGAAGATGACGGCGCCCTAGGCATGGCGCTGCACCCCGAGTTTGGCCAGCCAAACTCGCCCAACCGCGGCTATTTCTACGTGTTCTACACGGCCGAAGTCGATGGCAGTCGGCATGACCGGCTGGCTCGCTTTACCGTGCCCGATGGCTCACTACTTGCCGATCCGGCCAGCCGCCTGGTTTTGATCGATCAGCCCGACCGCGATATCTGGCACAACGGCGGCGCGCTGATGTTTGGCCCCGACGGCTTCCTGTACGTGGGCGTGGGCGATGAAGGCGGCAATCAGCCCGACGAGTTTCAGAACGGTCAGCGGGTCGATAAGAACCTGTTCTCTGGCATTCTACGGCTGGATGTTGACCAACGTGGCGGCGGGGTCAGCCACCCCATTCGGCGGCAGCCAGAAGTCGGCGGCACCGCTCACTACTATATTCCCAGCGACAATCCGTTTGTGGGGCTCGAAAATGTGCTCGAGGAATTCTGGGCTACCGGGCTGCGCAATCCTCACCGCATGAGTTTTGATCCCATTACCGGCAAACTATGGGTTGGCGATGTCGGTCAGCAATTTCGCGAAGAGGTGAATATCGCGCATGCCGGCAGCAATCATCAATGGAGCTACCGCGAAGGCCGGTTGCCCATGACGGAAAGCTACCTGAAAGGCAAGAAGCCTGAGCGAATCTATGGCGACGAAACGCCCCCCTTATGGGATTATCCTCATTTGCATGGCGATAATTGTGTGATTGGCGGCTATGTATACCGCGGCGCCAAATATCCTCAGCTTCAAGGAAAATATATTTTTGGCGACAACGGCAGCGGCCGGGTCTGGGCGCTCCAAGAACGCGGGAACGAGCAGCCTGAAGTGGTTGAATTGCTCAACATGCCGTTCGCCTCGAAGACTGGTCTGGCTTCGTTTGCACTGGATGCCGAGGGTGAACTGCTGATTGTGATCCTGGGCGACGCCAACAAAGATGATGGCGGCGTGTACCGTTTGGAGCACGATCCGACAGGCAAATCCTCCCCCCTGCCCGAACGACTTTCGGAGACGGGACTGTTTACGGATCTGGCCACGCTGACACCCGCCGTGGGCGTGTTTCCTTACGGGGTGAACTCTCCGCTCTGGTCCGACGGCGCCCACAAATTACGATGGGTCATGCTGCCCGGCGATGGAAAAGACCCAGATCCGGCCGCCGACCGAGTCGTCTTCTCCGAGAACGATGACTGGCAATTTCCCACCGGGACGGTGTTGATAAAACACTTTGAAATTGCCCTCGATGAAAACCGGCCCGAAGCATACAAACGGCTGGAAACCCGCGTGCTCGTCAAAACGCACGATGCCGTGTATGGGTTTACCTATCGTTGGAATGCCGAAGGAACCGACGCAATTCTGCTGGCCGACGGGGCGTTGGAAACGCTCGAGATCACCACGCTGAATGGTCAACAGCGCCAGCAAGTGTGGCAATACCCCAGCCGCGCGGAATGCATGGTGTGTCATAACAAGCAGGCAGGCTATGTGCTCGGCGTGAATACGCGGCAACTCAATGGCCTCTATGACTATCCTAACGGTGCGCAGGCCAATCAACTGTCAGAGTGGTCTCACGCGGGACTGTTTACGGCCCCCCTCACTCCAGCGGAACTTGCGGCGGCCCCGCGCATGGTAGATATTCACGACACTCAGGCTCCGGTCGACGAGCGCGTGCTCGGTTACTTGGATGCCAATTGTGCCCATTGCCACCGTCCTGGCGGCGTTCGGGCCAATTTTGATGCGCGGTATCAGGTTCCGCTCGACCACAAGAATTTGATCCGTGGCAAACTGCACACCGATCATGGCCAGGCAGGCGCCATGCTGGTACGCCCAGGCGATCCTTCGCGGTCGGTGCTCATTCAACGATTGCTCGATGGCAATAAGCGAATGCCCACGGTTGGCGTGATGCACCGCGACACTTCCGCCATCAGCCTGCTGACCCAATGGATCGACGGCCTGCCGATTCCTGACGATCTGGATCCCGTGCCTGATACGTCGAGCGACGATGCCCCCGTGGAAGCGCCGCCCGTGACGTCGAACTAAGGATCGAGGATTAATTAACTTCCCTATGACTTCGTGCGGGAATGACGGATTTGTGAGCCCCCGAAGCGTCGCGTGAGCCTCACTAACCAACCACCAACCACCAGCCCCCCCTCTTCCGCCATGCTGCTGCTCCTGCTACTACTCGTCGGCCTCGTCGCCATCACTTGGGGCACAATTTTGTTGCTCCGGGGTGGGCTCATGGCTGGCTGCTTGTTGGTGCTGCTGGCTGGCAGTTGCTTTGGTCACGCATTTTGGAATATGCCACTGGGGCCCGCCCCCATCACGCTCGATCGGCTGTTGCTGGGCGTGGTGATCTTGCAATACTTGTTGGTTCGCAAGTTCGGTCAGGCCGATCCCAAGCCTTGGGGCGCGGCGGAATGGCTGCTGACGGCATTCATCGCCGTATTGGCCCTCGGCACGTTTACTCACGATTGGCAAACCGAGAACAAACGCCCGGCCGCCACTTTCGTGTTCTTCTACCTGCTGCCGTTCGGCTTTTATTGGATCGCCCGGCAAATGACGATCACGGAGCGCGGCATCGGTTGGGCCTGGGCGGCGCTGGCGGCGTTTGGCGTTTACCTGTCCATCACGGCCTTTGCCGAAGTGCACCAGATGTGGTGGCTGGTCTATCCTCGCTACATTGGCTCGGAATCGTACGCTGAATACTTTGGCCGCGGCCGCGGACCCTTTCTCAACCCCACGGGCTCGGGTCTGATGATCTCCGCCGGTCTCTTCTCGCTGTGGATGCCGTGGCCTCGCGCCTCGGCTCGGGTCAAAACGGTCATTCTGGGTCTCACGCCCATTTTCGCCGCTGGCGTTTACTATACGCTCACCCGCAGCGTGTGGATGGGGGCCGCCTTGGGCATGGTGATCATTATTGGCTTGAAGTTGCCATCGTCCTGGCGTTGGCCCACGGTCACCGCCATCACCCTGGGCGGCGCATTGTTTTTGATTGCCAACTGGGAAAGTTTTCTCTCGTTCAAGCGAGACAAGGCCGTCAGTGCCGCCGATGTGGCTGATTCCGCCACTCTCCGCCCCGTTCTGGCCGCCGTCGCCTGGCAAATGTTCCTCGATCGACCTCTGCTCGGCTGCGGCTACGGACAATATAAAACGGAGCACGATTACTATTTGGCCGAGCGCAAGTTTGGACTGAATTTAGAAAAAGCCCGGCCTTATGTGCAGCACAATACATTTCTATCGCTGCTAACCGAGACCGGCATCATTGGCGTTTCTCTATTCGTGGGCCTGCTCGCGGCCTGGTCGCTCTCAGCGTGGAAACTCTGGCGCAGGGCAACGTCGACCGCCGCTCGGCAATGGGGACTGTTCTTCTTGGCTTATCTGGCCGCATATATCGCCAACGGCATGTTCCACGACACCTCGCTGATCCCGAATCAAAATATGTTCCTGTTCTTCATCGGCGCCATCACCAGCGGCCTGGCGGCGAATGTGTTGCCGACCTTCATGAAGCCAGCGCCGGCAGTTGCCACGCAGGCCACCCAGGGCAAAGCCAACCAACGGAAAAACGAGGAACCAATACCGTCAGAAACGCATCCAGCCAATCCGCCGGAATATGTGCTGCATAACTAGCGCCCGCCTGGCAACTGAAACGTCTTCGCTAGCAACCAGCCCCTGGCCACCCGTCGCCAGCCACCGGCGTTCCCCCCAGCCGTATCCTTGCGGACGCGCCGCCTGGCGGTCAAAATACGGCCAATTGGCCAAGAGCGGGGAGCCTTGGAAACATAGCCCTCGCCACCCTGTACCGAACGCCCCTGGAGGAATTGCCGCCATGATTCGTGCCTGCCGTCAGTTGATTCTTGGCACATGGCTATTCCTCTTGCCGGCGATCGCCACGGCCGAAAACTGGCCCCAGTTTCGCGGGCCCACGGGCCAGGGGATCTCCACCGAGAAGAACGTGCCGCTGCATTGGAGCGCCACCGAAAATGTGGCATGGAAAACCGCCATCCCCGGCGAAGGCTGGTCGTCTCCCATTGTTTTCGGCGATCACGTGTTCGTGACGGCCACCACCGACGAAGGCAAATCGTGCCATGTGATCTGCGTCGATCGTCGCACCGGCAATATTCGCTGGAACACCAAGGTGTTTGATCAAGAGGTTCGCAAGAAGCGTCCCGAGAACTCCGACGCCACCCCCACGCCCGTCACCGATGGCGAACATGTGTATGCCGTGTTCAGCTCCGGCGGCATCGCCGCCCTCGATTACAGCGGCAAGCTTGCCTGGTCGAATCACGAAGTCGATTTTTACGGACACCACGGTCTTTCGGCCTCGCCCATCCTGGTCAACGATCTGCTGATCATGGCCTTCGACGGCAGCAGCAGCGGGGACGACAACAAGATCGGTTGGAAGATTCCCTGGGAAGAAGCCGTGCTGCTGGCCCTCGATAAGCAAACCGGCGAGGCGCGGTGGCGCGGTAAACGGGGCCTGTCGCGGTTGGGCCACGTCACGCCCAACGTGCTCAAAGTGGGCGACCAAACGCAGATCATCAGCGGGGCCGGCGATTGCGTGCAAGGTTTCGATCCCGCCACGGGCCAGCGTATCTGGTCCATCTATAGCAAAGGCGAAGGCGTTACGCCTTCGATCGTGGTCGGCGATGGACTGATCTTCAGTTGCTCGGGGTTCGAGGCCCCCACCATCCGCGTGGTCCGCGCCGGCGGCGAGGGCGAAGTCACCAAGACCCACATTGCCTGGGAACAAATTCGCGGCGTGCCGTCGCTGGCATCCATGCTCTATGTCAAACCCTATCTCTATTCGGTTACCGAGGCCGGCATTGCCACCTGCTTTGATGCCGCCACCGGCGAAATTGTGTGGACCGAGCGGATCGAAGGCAAGCATTCCAGTTCGCCCATCCATGCCGACGGCCGCATCTACTTCCTCACCGAGGCCGAAGGCGAAACGCTGGTCATTGCCGCGGGGCCAGAATTCAAGGAGCTGGCTCGCAACACCATCCACGAAACCTGCAAAGCCTGCATGGCCGTGTCGCAAGGCAACATCTTCATTCGCACCGAAAAACATCTATTTTGCCTTGGCAATGCCCCGTAATTGCGAACGCAGCCCTGGCCATTTTGGATAAAACACCACGGCCCGATCGTCTGGCTCCATCGACGCCACCACGCCTTCCACCGCGGCCTGCCAGTCGCGCTCGCGGGCAATCGAATGCCAACCCAACGCCCCGCTGCTGGCCGCCAAGTCGCCGATGGAAGCCAAGCCGGGCAACCGGCCCGCTGGCGCTACCAGCACCAGCCGCAGCGCCGGATGGTGGCGGCGAATGAGCGCCACCAGGTCGCCGCAGAACGAATCATCTAGAATGAGCACCACGGTCAGGCCACAAGCACCCTCTTCAATATCGAGCGCGGTCCACGAACGGCGCAGTTCCAATAGCGACGGATAAGACTGCCATTGCACCTCTCCCTGGTCGGCGGCTCCTTTCCCACCACCGGTGCTCTCACTCAAGCATCGACCGTGCAGGCGTGATTCCTGCCTGCCGCGTCCAAGGCTTCTGGTTGGCGGCGGCAACAGCCGCGCGCCCCAGGCATTTGCTTGCCCCCCGCTCATTTCGACCGTCCACCAGCGGTTGGTAAAACTGGATAGCTCGCTTAGCATTCGTCGCAACATGGCACTACCTCGCAAAAAATCAGGTTTCTTGTTCTGCTTCATTTCCCACACGCTCGCATCCTAGGGCGCTCGACTAAAAGCACCATGAACGCTGTCTAAGTTCGACTTTAGAATGGCATCCTCCCCTTCTGCCTCGGCTTGTTCACGATGGGGAGCCCTGGAAATGAGCCCCCGTCCCCTGTGTATGCCATCGGTTGCATGAAGAAGATTTCATCTACGGCTCACGGCCACCTTAAACGGGGCTGATACCATGAACGTAAGGTCAAGCTCTTCTCAAAAATGCACGGCCCCAACCAACCACCAGCTACAGCCCCCAACGACCTCTCCATGAGCAGCCGCATCCTCATCATCGAAGACGAAGACCGCATTGCCGATTTCTTGCTGCGCGGCCTCAGTGAAGAAGGCTATGTGGCCGAACATGCGGCCGATGGCCGCGCCGGCTGGCTCGCCCTGGCTCGTGGCGGCTGGGATTTGGTGCTGCTCGACTGGTGGTTGCCGGTGGAAGATGGCATTTCGCTGTTGCGGCGGCTCCGTCAAACCGACCAGGCCACGCCAGTGTTGTTCCTCACGGCCCGCGACGCCGTTTCGCACCGCGTGGCCGGCCTCGATGCCGGCGCGAACGACTACCTCTGCAAGCCGTTCGCGTTCGAGGAACTGCTGGCTCGCGTGCGCGCGTTGCTTCGCCGCCCCGATCAGGCTTCCGGGCTGGAACTTCGCTATCAAGACCTGGTGCTCGATCTGGCCAGTCAACGGGCCACGCGCGACGGTGAGCCGCTCGACCTCACCGCCAAAGAGTTCGCGCTGCTGGCGCTATTCGTGCGACATCCGGGCGCCGTACTCTCCCGTACGCGGATCTTCGAAGCCGTGTGGGGCGATCAATTCGATGGCCTTTCCAACACCATCGAAGTTCACGTGAAAGAGCTGCGCCGCAAGCTCGAACATAAGGGAGATCGCATCATCCAAACCCGCCGCGGTCGAGGCTACGTGCTAGGAGCACCCGACTAAGACCCAACCACCAACCCCCAACCACCAACCCCCAGCCACCAACCACCAGCCCCTAGCCACCAGCTACCAGCCCCTAGCCCCATGACCCTCGTCAATCGAGTTTCCGCTTTTTTTCTGCTGGCGATGGCCGTCATGCTGCTCGGCTATTCGGCCTTGATGTATTTCGTGATCCGTCATCATATCTACGACCAGTTCGATCACGATCTGCTGGCCTCGCTGCACAGTCTCGTGGCGGCGGTCGAAGTCGAAGACGACGACGTAAAATGGCAGCCCTCCGACCATACTATCTCGCTTGGCGACGAAATTCACTCCGACGAGGCGCGCTGGATCATCATCGACCAGGATCAATCCCCGGTCGATCATTCGCGCAATCTCAACCTCGACTCCGCCCCGGGGCAATTCCTCCTCCATTTGGCGGCGGCAGAACCAGAACCAAGCCTGGTCGAGATCAACGAGGCAGGCGAACGCACCGAGTGGAGATATGCCCGGCGAAGGCTTGCGGCGCCCTATCCCAAGCCGGTCTCGGAACGCGATCGCGACGAGTCCGCGGCGGTCACGGTGCTGGTGGCCCGCGATTCTTCCGATTTGCAGACCAACCTCCAGCGGTTATTGCTGCTCGCCGGCCTCATTCCGCTGGGGCTTTGGCTGCTGGCGGCCATTTTCGGCCGCAGGTTCTGCCGTCGCGCGCTCGAACCCCTGCGCACCATGTCATCTCAGGCGCGCTCCATGACCGAGCCCCAGTTCGAGATCCGTCTCCCCGTCAATTCCACCCGCGACGAGCTCTCCGATCTGGCCCTGGCTTTCAACGAGTTGCTCGACCGGCTCCAAGCCGCTTTCGATCGGCAGCATCGGTTCACAGGCGATGCCGCCCATCAACTGCGCTCGCCCCTGACCGTGTTCTTGGGCCAGATCGATGTCGCCCTCCGCCGCCCTCGGCAGCCCGACGAATACCGGCAGACACTCACCATCCTCCGCGACCAGGCCATCGAATTGCGGCAAATGGTGGAGTCGCTGCTGTTCCTCGCCAGGGCCGCGGCCAGTTCGATCCCTCCCGACACGCAACCCATCGAGCTCACGGCCTGGCTCCCGGCCTATCTTGAGCGATGGCTAGATCATCCTCGTGCCTCCGACCTCTCCTTCTTTCCAGCCAACCCCGTGGTCGTTCAGGCTTCCGAGTCGCTCTTGAGTCAACTGCTCGATAACCTCATTAGCAACGCTCTCAAATACAGTCCGCCCGCTACACCCGTTGCCGTGCGCGTTGTTCGGGCTGGGCATGCTGCCGCTGATCAAGTTCAGATCGAAGTTCAGGACCGCGGTCCTGGCATCGCTCCCGAAGATCAAGCCGCGCTGTTCGATCCGTTCTTCCGCTCGGCTCAAGCCCGGCGTTCTGGCGCTCCCGGCGTAGGCCTTGGACTGGCGATTGCCTCTCGTCTTGCCGAAGTGCTCGGCGGCCGTCTCGACTGCGATTCCAAACTTGGCCAAGGAAGCACGTTTCGCCTCTCGCTCCCAGCCGAGCCCGCGGACGACACAAGGTCGCGAATTGTCCCCACTCCAATGGCGACCTCGGCTGCTTCTATCCCCGGAAAACCCTGGACGAATCCGTCGTAATAGGTATATTGATGTTCAGGTACTGCGATTCGTCGCCCCCGCCAATCTTCGCCGTAACGCACCGGGCCTCAGCCAATGCTCACACGGATTGAGCTCACCAATTTCATGTCGCACCGGCACACGGTGATCGAACCAGGGCCTGGTTTGACCGTGCTCGTGGGGCCTAATAATTGCGGTAAGAGCGCCGTGGCGGCGGCCTTGCAAATTCTTTGCACCAACGAGAATTCGACGTATGTGGTTCGGCATGGCGCCCGCGATTGCCAGATCCTTGTAACCACCGACGACGGAAACGAAGTGGCCTGGCGGCGACAAAAAGCTCCCAGCTACACCATCAACGGCCAAAAGTTCGACCGCTTGGGCATGGGCGGTTTACCGGCCGAACTTCATCAGGCATTGCGGCTGCCGAAGGTCGATGCCGGCAACAACACCGATTTTGACGTCCATTTTGGCCTGCAAAAGTCGCCCATTTTTCTCCTCGGCAGCACGGGCTCGCATGCCGCGAAGTTCTTCGCCGCCAGTAGCGATGTGATTCGCCTGGTGGAGATTCAAAAACGGCACAAAGACAAGCTGAGCGACAGCAAGAAAGAGAAGAAAGACCTCGAGAAGAAGTCGAAGCAGCTCAACGCCGAGTTGGAACTCCTTAAGCCGGCCGTCGAACTGGACCGTCGCCTGGAAGTAGCCGAAGGTCTCCACGACCAAATAACTCGGGAACAAACCTTGCTAGCCGGGGCTGAATTGCATCTGCGGCATTGGAGCGACCAGTCTCGGCAGTTTGAACAGCAGTCGCAGCGGCAACAAGTGCTTGGCAAATTGCCGTCGCCGCCGCAGTTGGCCGACACGGACGGGCTGGCGGATCGCGTCGAGTGCCTGGCCGTCACAATGGAAAAACGGGCCGCCTGTGAACAGCTTCAAGGTGTTCTCGCGAGGGTCTTACCCCCGCCTGCGTTGCACGATGTCGAACATTTAGAGCGTTGCGTGGCGAGGCTCGCCAGTTTGGACGTTGAGGTTCAAAAAGGGACCGGCCAGGCCACGGTTCTGGCCAAACTAAGTACGCCGCCAACGATGGCCGATGCCGCATCGCTAGAAGCGCATATTCGCAAGCAGCAGGTCGCCCACATTGAAGGTCGTCGTTCGGCCAGTCACCTGGCCGCGCTGCAGCCGTTGGCCCCTCCCCCTGCACTGGTCGAAGTTGCTGCATTGGAAGCGACGATCGAACATATTCAGCGATCCCAGCAACAGTTCCGGCAACTGGAAGCCAGAGGCAATGCGATCGCGAACCTCGACGAACCGCCTGAAGTTGTGCTTCCGGCGCCGCTCGATCAGCTAATCGGGGCGCTAGCCAAGTGGACTCGCGACGTTGCCGCTGGCGAAGCCGCATTGAAGCGGCTCGAAGCCGAACTCGCGAAAACCGAACAGGCCATTCGAGAAATTGCCTCCAGCAGTAATTGCCCCACCTGCGGCGCTCCGCTCGATGCCGACCGGCTTCTGGCCCAAGGCGGGTTTCCCGGAGGGCACGCCCATGACTGAAGCAGCCTATCGCGGGCTGCTGATGATTGGCGACCCGCATTTGGAAGGCCGAGCGCCGGGCTTCCGCAAAGACGAATATCCGCGTGTGATTCTGGATAAGCTGGCCTGGTGCCTGGAATACGCCAGGCAGGAGCAACTGCTGCCGGCCATCTTGGGCGATCTGTTCGATAAGCCCCGCGACAACCCTAACTGGATGCTGGTGGAACTGCTCAAGTTGTTTCAGTCCGAAGTGCTCGCGCTCTACGGCAATCACGATGTTCATCAAACGGCCGAGCTAACGTCGGATGATTCGCTCAGCTTGCTCGTCACGGCTGGCCGGCTAAACCTAATTCACCCTCAAAGTCCGTGGCGGGGCGTCATGGGTGGGCGCAACGTGGTGGTCGGCGGCTCCAACTATCGCCAGCCGATTCCCAAGAAGTTTCCTCTCGAAGCCGATTCTACTCACGATGCCACGTCTCTCGTGATCTGGCTCACGCATCACGATCTCTTGATTCCAGGTTACGATGAAGGCCGAATCAAGCCGTATGAAGCGGATGGAATCGATATCATGGTCAATGGCCACATCCATCGCCGCCTGGCCGACGTGCCCCAGGGCCGCACCCTCTGGATCACGCCGGGCAATATCTCTCGCCGCAAGCGCGGCGACGCGACGCGAGCCCACGTGCCATCGGCGTTGCGAATTGATGTTTTGCCCCAAGCTTACGACATTCGCTACGTGGAAGTGCCGCATCAGTCGTTTGAGGAAGTCTTTCATGAGGCGGTGACCGAAACGACGGAGAACGCGTCGCGTTCGGAATTTGTCGCCGGCCTGGCCGAGTTGCAAACGCGCCGCACAAGCAGCGGCGCCGGCTTAGTAGAATTCTTGGAACACAATTTGAGCCAGTTCGAGCCGTCGGTGGCCGACGAGATTCGCCGCCTGGCCAAGGAGGTAATTCCCGATGCCCCCACGTAAAGTAAGTGAAACCACGAGCGATACCAGCAGTGAACTCCAGGACATGGAGACCCTTCAACAGCGTCACCAGATGCTTCACAAGAAGCACATTGAAACCGGAGCGAATCTCAAGAACGCTCGGGACCGGCTTGACGAACTTCAGAGAGAAGCCACCGAGAAGTACGGCACCAGCGACATTGATGAACTGCGCCAAAAGCTGGCCACGATGAAGGCCGAGAACGAGGAAAAGCGGCGAGCTTATCAAGCGGAGTTGGACGACATTGAACGCGAATTGAAGCGGGTGGAATCCAGCTTCGAGGACGCCGCTCAGCCGGGTGAGTGAAACCTGGCGCGCGAGCATCCAAACCGTGGGAGCATAACCTGATGGCCACCGGCCAAGTCAACAATCCGGAAGCGGCCGAAGTTGCGTCGGCCGCCACGATGCGCTCACCCTCCAATGCGCGGCGGCTGGTTAATCGCTTGCTTGATAAGCGCAATGATCGTGTTAATGTCTCAGTCCAATTCGACAAGCGGTTTCGCCAACTCAACGCCTATCTCGGCATTGCCGACCAGGTCACCCTCGCCTTGGAGCAATTAAACAGTCAGCTCTTTGCCCAGGTGCTGGGCATCGTGCAGGAAAAGCTATCCGTTGCGCTTCAGGAAATTCTCGATCAGCCCATCTGCTTGAAGGCAAAGGCCGACTTCAAAAGTGGGGCCGCCGTGGTGGAGTTCAATATCGAGCGTGACGGGCACAGCGAAGACATCTTGCGGGGCCAAGGGGGCTCGGTAGCCAACATCCTCAGCGTGGGGTTGCGGATCTTCGCTCTTTCGCAACTCGATGAAAGCAAGCACCGCCGTTTCTTGGTGCTCGATGAGCAGGATTGCTGGCTGCGGCCCGACCTGGTTCCGCAATTGGTGAAGATCGTCGCCCAGGCGGGCCGGGAACTGGGTTTTCAAACTTTGATGATCAGCCATCACGACGTGGAAAGCTTCGTGCAATATGCCGACAAGGTGTATGAGTTTGCTCCTGGACCCGACGGGGTTCAGGTGCGAGAAAGACAAACTCGGCCGCGGTACGAGGACCCAAGCTAGGATTGGTTGGCACATTCGGCAGGACCGCGATGTTTCGCCCTGGCCTTGCGCTCCCGGCTCGGTTTCGTGGGCCGCGACGGCAAGGAGCATTGGACCGGAGCAGCCCCATCAGCGTATCATTTCGATATCCCGCTGGCCTTTCCCCGTGCGACTCAGGCGATACCCGACCGAATATGCCCGACCCGACCGAGTTCCCCCAGATTCAAGGAGTGGCCACGGCTGAATTGGCGGCGTACATCGCACTGGCCGCGGCCCGCGAAACGGCCGTTGAACCTTTCTTGAATTCTTCGCTCGGTCAACTGCTGCAACCTCTGGGGTGTTCGAGCGCCAGCGTGGTTCTGCAGAATGGCGGCGAGTGGCAAACGGTGGCCCGTGTCGGTGGCCGCTCATCGCCCCCCGTTCAATTGCTGGCCGAAGTTCTGGATTCAGACGCCGCGGCGCGCGAGGGCAAGACCTGGGCTTGCCCCCTCCGCGCGCAAACCCAGTTGGCCGATGCCCTGGTGCTCGACGACCTGCCGTTGGAACGCACGGCGTTGGCCCTCTTCCTGGCGAAATTCATCGGCGAGGCGCTCGCTGAGGTGCGCAAGCGCCAAGCCGCTCAGCAGCGAATTTACCGGCTCGAGGCCATTCTCGAAATCGCCGGCAAGTGGAACCAGACTCACGAAATGGAACCGCTGCTCGTGCAAATGGCCGAAGCCGCCACGCGGTTGCTGAACGCCGATCGCGCCAGTATTTTTCTCTGGGATCGGCCCAACAAGCAACTCGTGGGCCGGCCGGCCCTGGGGGTCAAGTCGGGTGAGTTGCGCGTGCCCGATAATGCCGGCGTGGTGGGGCGAGTGGTGCAAACGGGAGAAATTCAGCGGGTCGATCGCTATCTGGGGCAAGATCAGATCGACCGCCGCGTGGATGCCAAGCTCGGCTACCAAACCCAAACCCTCATTTGCGTGCCGCTTCACGGAGCCAAGGGGGAGCGATTCGGCGCGTTCGAGGTTTTGAACAAAAAGACCGGCAACTTCTCGGCTGAAGACGAAGAAGCCTTGATCGAAATGGCCAGTCACGCCGCGATCGCGCTCGAAAACACCCAAGAATTGCAGCGGCTGCTGCATGCTCGTCAGCGCATGACAGACGAAGCGGCCCGGCATGTGCGGATGATTGGCAAAAGTCCGGCGGTCAGTGCCCTGCGAACCACCATCGAGCGGGTTGCCGCCACGGAATTGGCCGTGCTGATTCTGGGCGAAAACGGCACGGGCAAGGAGGTCGTGAGCCAGTCAATCCACTACCTGTCGGAACGCCGCGATGAGCCCTTCATCGCGGTGAACTGCGCCGCGATTACCGAAACCTTGCTGGAAAGCGAGCTGTTCGGTCACGAGAAAGGCGCGTTCACGGGCGCTGAAGAAATGCGACGAGGAAAATTCGAACTCGCCAACGGGGGAACCCTGTTCCTCGACGAAATTGGCGACATGAGCGCGGGCGGCCAGGCCAAATTGCTCCGCGTGCTCGAAGATAAAGTGGTGGTGCGGGTCGGCGGCGCGACTCCGATCCATACCGACGCCCGAGTGATCGCCGCCACCAATCAGAACTTGCTGGACATGGTGCGGGCCAAGAAATTCCGCGAAGATTTGTACTTCCGGCTGAACGTGGTCACGTTGGAACTCCCTCCGCTGCGTGACCGCCAGGGAGACATCGTGCTCTTGGCCGAACACTTCTTGGAAGATTTCAGCCGCAAGGCCCGGCGGCTCACGCCAAAGCTATCGGCCGAGGCCCGGCAGCGACTGCTAGACCATCGCTGGCCCGGCAATATTCGCGAGTTGCGGAACCTGTGCGAACGGCTGGCCTACTTATTTCAAGGCGACACGCTCGAGGCCAAAGACCTGGCGTTGATCTTGAATTCCGCGGAAGATCCCCAGCTCTGGTTTCCGACCAATGCCACCCTCAATGAAGCGACGACCGAATTCCAGATTGAGTACGTGAGACGCACCATTGAGCGATGCGGCGGCAACATGACCGATGCCGCTGAAATCCTGGGCATGCATCGTTCGAATCTGTACCGCAAGCTGCGGATCTTGGGCGTTTCGGTCGACGACGTAACCTGACATTCCGTTGGTCGTCGGGTGTACGCCGTCCCCTGTTTTTTGGCGGGCGTTCCTCGTCACGATCGGCGCTGCATCCTCATCGCAGCCTGCCGCCCTACGCCGCTTCGTTTCTTCGCTTGGAAGCATGCTTTACGTGGGCTTCCTGGTGGGCAGCTTCTCACGCTCGCTGACGAGCTCATATTCTATGCAACAACAACGGGCCGGCAATTGCCGGCCCGTTGCTAGGTCTCGTGTCGATTAGTTCTGAATTCAACGATCGCGATCCGGAGTTGCCCAGAACGCCAACGGTGAAGCGTTATTTGCAGGGCGCGCAGCCGGCGCTAACCGGCACGTTGACCAGGACCTTCTTCTCGACCATCCGGCAAACGCAAACATTGACGGTGGCTTCCTCTTGGTAGGGGACCATCACCGTGTATTTTTGAACCTGCTCTTCGGTCACGTTCTTGTAGCTGGTGACCTGGCGAGTGCGGGTTCGCTTTTCCGGAACGCAAACGTACTGCTGAACTTCGCGCTGTTGCACTTCGTTCACGTAGCTGCAGGTCTTGACGGTGCGAGTGCGGGTTTCGGGCTTGCAGACCGTAACCTGGTACTCGTAGGGTTGCTCCACCGTTTGGCACTCCACCACATTGACGGTGCGGGTGCGGGTTTCGGGCTTGCAAACCGTGACCTGGTACTCGTAGGGCTGCTCGACCGTTTGGCACTCCACCACATTGACGGTGCGGGTGCGGGTTTCGGGCTTGCAAACCGTGACCTGGTACTCGTAGGGCTGCTCGACCGTTTGGCACTCCACCACATTGACGGTGCGGGTGCGGGTTTCGGGCTTGCAAACGGTGACCTGGTACTCGTAGGGCTCTTCAACGCGTTGGTAATTCCACACGTTCACGTCGATGGTTTTTTGCACCACGTTGTTAACCCAAACTTTGCAGCAGCCACCGCAGCAAGATTGGCATCCGCCACAGTTGCTGGTGCTTCCGCAACCCGAGCGAACTTCCCAGTGGCCTTCATTCACGCAGATGGTGCGCTGCTGAGTGCTGGGAACGGCCACGCAACGGCTGCGGGTGGCGCTGCGGGTTTCGGTGTGAGGAACCATCACGGTGTAGGTCTGCTCAACCTGCTTGGTGACCGGCTGAGTTACCTTACGGGTACCGCTGCGGGTTTCGGTGTGGGGAACCTGCACGGTGTAGGTCTGCTCGACCTGCTTGGTGACCGATTGATTCACCGCGCGGGTGGCGCTGCGGGTTTCGGTGTGAGGCACGAGCACGGTGTAGGTCTGCTCGACCTGCTTGGTGACTGATTGATTCACCGTGCGGGTGGCACTGCGGGTTTCGGTGTGGGGCACCAACACCGTGTAGGTCTGCTCAACCTGCTTGGTGACCGGCTGATTTACCGTGCGGGTGGCGCTGCGAGTCTCGGTGTGGGGCACCATCACCGTGTACTCCTGTTCCACCTCGTTGATAACCGGCTTGCATACGGTGTAGTCCACCGTCTTGGTGATGAGCTGTCGGACCATCACCGTGTACTCTTCCGTCACTTCTCGCGTTTCAGGAACGCAACGGGTGACCATCACCGTCCGTTCGCGGACTTCGGGGCGGTACTTGGTGACCATCACCGTCCGTTGCTCAGTCACGTACTGAGGCACATGAATAATTTTTTCCACCGTTTGGTAGGCGGGACCACAGGAATACCCGTAGCTGCTACCTTGGCAGGCGCCGCAGTCCGCTGCTTGCGCCCAGTTGCCAAATGGCATCGCTGCCAACGCCAAGATCCATGCATAGCGGTGCATGCAAAACTCCTATTACTTGTGTCGAAAGTTCCTCGAATCCCCTCACTCATTGGCCGCGCGACCGGCTCGCATGCAAGTCGCGCTGAATATACCACCAATGTGCGGTGTGTAAACGCGCCGCTTGGAGAATTTGAGTGGTTTTTCACAAATCCGACGACTGCGGATCCTGGGGGGAATTGCCCGGTGTTTTGGGGGGAATTGGGGCTTTAGATGACTGAATTATCAGCCAAAATGCGGCTTGCGCGGCCCCCAATATGGGGCCGCGGTTGCGGTCTTGCGCAGGCCCCTGGGCGAGGCGAAATAGCGACCGATTTTTTGCCGGTGGGCGTAAGCGTGACGATCACGACGAGCCGCCGATCGCTCGCTAGTCTTCCAGCCCCAGCCGCTTCATCTTTTTGTAGAGCGTGGTGCGGTTGATGCCCAGGGCGTCGGCGGTGAGGCTGCGATTCCAGCCGTGCGATTCCAAAACCTCGCGAATGATGCGACGTTCGGGGTCGGCCAAGGCTTCGCGGAGAGAGCGCTTGTCGAGCAATTTGGCCGAGGGGGTTTGATCCCCCAACAGCGCAGGGGGCAAGGAGTCGAGCAGCACAACATCGCCCTTGCCCAGCAGCACCGAGCGCTCGACCACGTTTTGCAGTTCGCGAACATTGCCTGGCCAGCGGTAGCGTTGCAAGGCCGCCATGGCGTCGTCGCTGAATTCGCGCACGTGCCTCGACGATTCTTCGCACACCTTGTGTAAGAAGTGCCGAGCCAGCAGGGGAATATCCGAAATGCGTTCGCGAAGCGGCGGCAGTTCGATATTGATCACGTTGATCCGGTAGTACAAGTCCTGCCGAAACCGGCCTTCGGCAACCAGGTCGGTCAGGTTCTCGTTGGTGGCCAGCACCGCGCGGGTATCGACATGGAAGGTTTCGGCGCCACCGACCTGCTCGAATTCAAATTCTTGCAAAACTCGCAGCAGTTTGACCTGCAGGCTAGGGCTGGCCGTGCCAATTTCGTCCAAAAAGATCGTCCCCTTGTCGGCCTGTTTGAACTTGCCGATCTTGTTGCCGGTGGCTCCCGTGAACGAACCGGCCACGTGGCCGAACAGCTCGCTTTCGAGCAGCGTTTCGGGCAGGGCTCCGCAGGCCACTTCCACGAATGGCTTGTCGCGGCGGTTGCTCTGCCGATGGATGGCTCGGGCGATGAGCGATTTGCCCGTGCCGCTTTCACCGGTGATCAGCACGGTGGCCTTGGTGTCGGCAATGCTTTCAATCAGGTCATAAACCCGGCGCATGCGATTGTCGTGGCCCACGATGTTTTCCATGCCGAACCGCAGGTCGAGTTGGGCTTTGAGATTGCGGTTCTCGGTCAACACCTCGCGCTGATTGAGGGCGCGTTGGATGGAGATTTCCAGTTCGTCGTCGATCAGCGGCTTGGTGAGAAAGTCGAAGGCGCCGGCCCGAATGGCCTCCACGGCGGTTTCCACGGTGCCGTAGCCGGTGATCAGCACCACTTCTGCTTCGGGCGTGGTGCGTTGGCAGAACTCGAGCACGTCGAAGCCCTCGCCATCGCCCAAGCGAATGTCGGTGAGCACCACGTCGTACAGCTTCTTCGTGATCCGCTCGCGAGCTTCGGCCACGCTGCCGGCGGTTTCCACCATGTGACGCTGTTCGCGGAGCCATTCGGCCATCGATTCGCGAAGATGCCTGTCGTCGTCGACGAGCAGCAGTTGGCCTTGTTTCATTGGATTCCCCTGGCAAGGCGCGGTGACGCGCCGGCGATGTCTCGGATATTGGGCGTAGCGGCGCCAAGCCTCGCCTCTCGCGTTGCGGCTTCGCAAATCTGCGGAGGGGAGGCGGATGGCGCTTTCGTGGGCAGGATGCACGGCGGTTGAGCTGGGGAGAAACCCGTCCGCTGTCGAAGTTTATCTACGTTACGAGTTGCCCCTCGTCAACGCGGACCAAAACCCACCACGCCCCGTGAAGAGCCTGCCAAAGCGGTCAGCTTTCGCTTTCTTACGTACACTCCGAACAACCGCTCGAAGCGTTACCACCAAGCGAGGGGAGAAGCCGCCGCTGGCAGGGGATGACGCGATTTGTCGCGGAAAATCGAATGGAAGGCCCGCGGACTCATTCCAAGGGCTGGACGGATGGTGACGGTCGGGCCGGGGGAGCACGCTGCTCGTTGGGTCCCGACTCGTCGTTGCGCAACTTGGCGGCAAGAGCCGTGGCGCGGTGGCCGATCTGGCGGCGGTCCTCCCAGAAACGCTCCCAGAATTGCGGCTGATTCAAGCGCCGCTGGAGGTCGGCCGCCAGGCTGCCTAGCAATTCGGCACGTTCCGCCGATTCGGTTTCGCCCGCAGGCATTGTGCCTGGGATGGCAAGACGCTGGCGCCAACGGAGGTCGCCCAGAATCTCCTGGCGCAGATAGTCGAACAGGTCGATGGCCGACGTGGCCAGCACGCCCAAGGCGATGGAAATGGAGTCCTCGGTGGCCTGGGCCAGGTGCCAATAGCCGGCGGGAATATACAGCCAATCCCCCGGCTCGAGGCGGCACTTCAGCAGCGGCGAAATCTCGCGCTCGTAGCGCATGTTGGCCGGCATGGTATCGGACAGCGGCCAGGGGTTCACCGTGTTCTTGCGCAGCGAGTATTCTTTGCTGCCAGCCGTTTGCACAATGAACACGTCCTCGGCATCGTAGTGCCAACCGAAACCGTGCTGGGCTCCAGGCGTGCAGTAAAGATGCACGTCGAGCGGCGATCGGAAGAGCTCGGCAAACTCGGCCGCCGCCTCGGCCAGACCCGCATGCTGCCGTTCGGCATGACGAATCACCAGCGTGTAGCCTTCGCCGTGCAGGCGGCGGGCCAGATCGTAGGTGATGGGCTCTTCGCCTGGCCACCGCGCCGCCGAGCGGGCCAGAAAGGCATCGGCCGTGGGGTCAGCCAGAATCGCGGCGGCGGTTTCCCAGCTTCCCCACGATTGCCACTCCCCGCGCATCCCCTGCCGGGCCAGGGGCTGCAAACGGAAGAACTTTTCCATGAAGTCGGTGATGGAAAAGCCGTCGAACAGTTGCTCCAAGATCGACACGGGCCAACACTCCCCAATGTTCCAGGCCGGATGAACTGCCAAAGACTCATTTTGGGATGCAACGCCGCGATTGGAAGGGGAGTTCGGAATTCGGAATTCGGAGTTGGGAGTGGGGGGGCGGCTTTGGTTTCTCCGCTGCGCACTGGCGGAGACAGGGGCGC
>CAYUMU010000028.1:0-68125 GCA_964445985.1 uncultured Pirellulales bacterium
CCACGCCCGGCCACCCCGCAAAACGCCCGCTCAAAGCCATTTCCCGACGCTCACTGGCTAGGGTTCACCGGGTGGTTGCGCTCGGTGCCCAGATCAGGCGATCGGCTCGCGGTCGCGGGGAAAGGCGGCGGAATCGGGGGGCACTCGCGGCAGCAACAGCCAGGGGAGCATGGCGGCGCTGATGGCTGCCGAGAAACGTGCTGAAGCATGAAGGGGTATAACTTACCACAATCCCCCAGGGCTGGGGGGCCGCCGGAGGGGCGATAACCGTGGCAGCCTGGTCCCGCCCCGCCGCCCGCGGGGCTGCATGGTGAACTTGGATAATTGGCGAACGGCGCGTAAGATTCGACCTGCGAGGGAATGTAAGCCGGAGCGAATGAATGAGCGAGCCCACTGCCACGGCAGGTGACACGACCTTCCAAACCAGCGGCGGCAGCCAAGGTGCCCGGCCCCTGCCCTCGCCTGGATGTCGGCTGCCGGCCGCAACTTGGCATTTCGCAACCCGGCGGGCATTTGCGGGGCACGCCGCTGCCCCAGAATGGCGAACCCATGCCTAAAATTCTGGTCGTGGACGATTCGGCCGTCGATCGCCGGCTGGTAGGGGGGCTGCTATCGAAAGAATTGGCGGTGGAAGTGACTTTTGCCGCCGAAGGTAAAGATGCGATCGCGCAAATCGCGAATGAAAACCCCGACCTGGTGATCACCGATATTTTGATGCCGCATCTCGACGGCTTGGGCCTGGTGGCCCTGGTTCGCGAGCGTTTTCCCATGGTGCCGGTGGTGCTGATGACCTCGGCCGGCAGCGAAGACCTGGCCTTCCAGGCGCTAAAATGCGGGGCCTCCAGCTATGTGCCCAAGCGGCTGCTGGCCACCGAACTGGTCGATACGGTGGACCGTGTGCTGGTCGCCGCCAGGCAGAAACGCGAGCAGGCCCGCCTGCTGGAGTGCTTGAAATTCAGCCAGCAGCATTTTGTGCTGGAGAACGACGGCTCGCTGATTTCGCCGCTCATTGCCTGCCTGCAACAGGCGGCCTCGCAGTTATGCCTGTTCGACGACGCCGACCGCATCCGGCTGGGCGTGGCTCTGGAAGAGGCCCTGGTGAATGCGGTGTATCATGGCAACTTGGAGATTCACTCGTGCCAGCGCGAGGATCGCGCGGCCTATCAAACGCTAATTGCCCAGCGGCGGCAAACCGACCCTTACCAGGGACGCCGCGTGCATGTGAATGCGGCCATTTCGTCCAGCGAAGTTGTGATTGCCATTCGCGACGAAGGCTCCGGCTTCAATCCCCAGGCAATTCCCGATCCTCGGCAAAGCGACTTGGAACAAATCAGCGGCCGAGGGCTGTTGCTGATGCGAACCTTCATGGACGATGTGGCCTTCAATGCGGCGGGGAACGAGATCACGCTGACCAAGCGCCGTCGCCAGCCCAACGATACAACTCCCGCCGACGCCCCCCCAACCATGGCCGCTCCGCAAGAAGACGGCCCTCCCAAAGACGGGCCTGCCAGCAACCCCCGCTTTGCGGCCGATGGCTCCAGCGGTCAGAAATAAACTGCCGAGCTCGCTAGCAAAATTGGGCATTTACGCCCCCTGGGCGGCTACTTTTTCTTGGCGGCTTTCTTCTTGGCTGCCTTTTTAACGGCGGCTTTCTTCGCGCCCGTCTTCTTGGCCGATTGCTTGGGCTCGGTCTTTCCCGCAGCCGACTTCTTGCCGCTGAAGATCCGGTCCCAGCCGTCCCCGAACTCGTTGCTTCCTCGACTGTGGGTGATGGTCATGACCGTTCCTTGGGTTGGATGAATATTGCGTGAAGCTCAATTACCGGGTGGTTCGCGGCAGCATGATAGCGAATTTGGCCGATCGTTCAAACGGGAGCGGCGGGGCGCTGGTCCTCGCGCCGACAGGCCCCTTGAACAGGCGAGGAACTATCGGCAACAATGCCCTGCGGCAGCTTTCGCCGGTGTTTGCTTCCCCCCTTCCGATCCGCAAAACAAGGTAACCGCGGCATGACGCAACCACTTTCCGCAGATGCTCGCGAGCAGTCTTTGCGCCTGCTCGACCAGGCTGTTCAAAGTGGTCGACTTTCGCGGGGGGCGAAGCCGAATATTCGGGCCTGGCTCACCCAGCCCCGTTATGGCGACTATGCGGCCGAGGTCGCCGAGCATCTTCAACAAGGCAAGTGGAAGGAACTGGACGACGCCTTTTGGACGATCATTCCCTTTGGAACCGGAGGGCGGCGCGGGCGAATGTATCCGATTGGCTCCAACGCCATCAACGATCGCACGATCGGCGAAAGCGCCCAGGGCCTGGCCGACTACGTCCATCGGCACCCGGAAGCCTTCCAGCCGGCGCTCGGCGAAAACGATGGTCTCTCGTGCGCTATTGCCTACGATACCCGGCACCGCTCGCGGCATTTCGCGGAATTGTGCGCCGAGATCATGGTCGCCAACGGTTTTAAGGTGTGCTTTCTCGACGGTCATCGCAGCACGCCCGAGCTTTCGGTCACGGTTCGCCACAAACGCTGCAATTGCGGCATCATGGTCACCGCCAGCCATAACCCGCCCAGCGACAACGCCGTGAAGGTTTACGGTTCGTCGGGCGGTCAACTGCTTCCTCCGCACGACAGCGGCGTGATCGATTGCGTGATGAACGCCGACCAGATCCAGCGGCGGCCGTTCGCGGAATGCGTCGCCGACGGGGCGGTGGAGTTTTGCCAGGACGAAGTGGACCACGTCTACGTGGAAAACGTGCTGGCCCAAAGCCAACTGCTCAATCAAACCGATCACGACCATCCGCTCTCCATCTTGTACTCCCCGTTGCATGGCGTCGGCGCCACCGGCGTGTTGCCTTCTCTGGCGGGCGCCGGCTTCCACCAGGTCGAAGTGTTCGGACCGCATGCCACGCCCGACGGCGATTTTCCCAACGTGCCCGGCCATGTTTCCAATCCAGAAAATCCCGAGACCTTCACGGCGATGATCGAGCACGCCGAAACATCGGGCGCCGAACTGATCATGTCCACCGATCCCGATGCCGATCGCCTGGGAGCCGCGGCGCGCTTGGGCGCCGGCCAGCCGTTCGCCACCTTCACCGGCAACCAGATCGGTGCCCTGCTGGCCGACTTTGTGCTCAGCGCTAAGCAGCAAGCCGGCAAGCTCACCCCTCAGCATTACGTGGTCAAAACGCTGGTCACCACCGAGCTGATTCGCCGCATTGCCGATAGCTACGGCGCCACCACCTATGGCAACCTGCTGGTGGGCTTCAAATGGATTGCCCAGGTAATCGACCAGGTGGGTCCGGAAAAGTTCGTGCTGGGAACCGAGGAATCGCACGGCTTCCAGGTGGGCACCTACGCTCGTGATAAGGACGGCGCCGTGGCCGCGCTGCTGCTTGCCGAGTTGGCCGTGACCTGCAAGGCCAACGGCCAAACGCTGCAAGAAAAACTCAACGAGCTGTTCGAGCGGCACGGAGCCCACGCCGAGCGGACGGTTTCGGTCTCGTTCCCCGGCTCCGAAGGCATGGCCCGCATGATGAAGCTCATGGCCGACCTCCGTAGCGACCCACCCCAGCAACTGGCCGGCCTGCCAGTCAAACAGGTGCGCGATTACGAAAACCTGCTGGTCACCCCGCGTGGCGGCTCCGCGGCCCCCTTGGATGGCCCTCGCGGCGACCTGGTGATTTGCGACCTGGAAGCCGAAGGCAACTACGCGGCCGTGCGCCCCTCGGGCACCGAACCCAAGGTGAAGTTTTATCTGTTCACCTACGAACCGGTAACCCAATCGGCAGGGGTGGAAGCCGCCAAGGCCAAGCTGATCCAACGCTTGGACGCCCTGGAAAGCGACCTGAAGCAGGTGGCGCTGGGATAGGGGGCGGCACGGGGATAGGAGGCCCATCGGCTGCGGGCAGAAAGCCGCTCTCCCGCTTGGAAGGAGCCCAGCTGAACCAAGAGCGAGGCCCGATCGCGCCTCGCCAATTGAACTGCCCCCCGAGGAATCGGACCTCGGCCTACTGATCCAGAGTCAGTCGCGCTACCACTACGCCAGGGGGCAAGATTTGCCGCTTTTCGCTAGCAATTACTGTTTTTGTAACCGTACTGGTTGCCCCAACAGGCGTCAATAGCCCTTGGGCGACGGTCCAAGGGGTCCAAGGGTGCCCACGGCCCGTCATCCGCGCGCAGATCCCTACCACTTCGGCAAGTCGTTTGCTCCGTTGGCCAAAAGCGCCGGACTTAGCCCAGGGCAGTTCCTAGAACGTGTCCTCCTGATTTGGTATCTTACTCCCCAACGTGGCAACGCCCCCCATCGCAATAATGTTCACCCGCCTTTTGGGTGGTCGCAGCGAAGTGGGCTTTCACCTCGGTGTGCCGAGCAGAAAGTCCGTCTCGCCAGAGCTGGGTCGAGGGCCTGTTTGCCGGATGCGCCTCCCTTTCCCATTTTGGATCGACTCACCATGACTACGCCTCTGGAATCGTTGATCGCCACCGGCACGAAGCTCTGGCTCGACTCCATCGATCCTGAGTTGGTTGCGGAGAATCGTCGCTTGGGAGCCACCGGGGCCACATCCAACCCCATCATTATTTCCGACATTATCAAGACTGGCCGGTTCGATGACCGGATTGAACAACTGGTGCGGCAAGGTTTGACCGATGACGAAATTGCCTGGGACATGACCAACCACCTGGTGGAACAAGCCCAAGAGGTTTTCCACCCGGTGTGGGCCAGCACCGGCGGCAACGACGGCTACGTGAGCTTTGAGCTCGACCCGCTGCTGGAAGACCCCGAGCAAGGGCCGCCCGAAGACGAGCGCGTGGCCCGCTACCTGGAATTGGGCAAAAAGTGGTCCGCCGGTCACGATAATCGCATGATCAAGGTGCCGGCCACTCCCGCCGGATTGCAAGCCTTGGAAGACCTGGCGGCCGCCGGAATCACCCTCAATGTGACGTTGATCTTCACCGAGCGCCAATACATTGAAGCTCGCGAAGCCGTGTGGCGGGGGGCGCAACGCCGCGATTCGCTGGAGCACTTCAAGAGCGTGTACAGTATTTTCGTGTCGCGTATCGATGTGTACACCGAGAAGCACGTGCCCCAGCTTTCAGCCGCCGCCCAGGGTGAGGTCGGCATTGTCAACGCCAAACGCATTTGGGCTGCCAACCGCGAGTTTTGGCAAGACAAGGGCACCCCTCTCGCCCAGGAAATGATCTTCGCCAGCACCGGCACCAAAAAGCCTGAAGATCCGCCCACCAAGTACGTGGCGGCGTTCGCCGGCAGCGATATCGAAACCAACCCGCCCGCCACCAACGAGGCCGTGCAGAACTCGGGCCTGACCTTCAAACGCCAGGTCGACGAACTTCCGCCCCCGGCGGTGCTAACCGAGATCGATCAGCAGGTGGATTTTGCTCACTTGGAAGCCACGCTGATGTCGGAAGGCCTCAAGAAATTTGCCGATCCGCAAAAGGCGCTGCTCAAACTGATCGGAGACAAGCGAGCCGAGTTGGCCAGCTAACCCCTCCCCCCCAACTCGCTACGAAAGTTCACGGTATGAAGAATGTGCTCGCCCTGGTTTTGGGAGGCGGCCGCGGCACCCGGCTGTTTCCGCTCACGCAATACCGATCCAAACCCGCCGTCCCCGTCGCGGGCAAATATCGGCTGATCGATATCCCCCTATCGAACTGCATCAACAGCAACGTGAATAAAATCTATGTGCTCACGCAGTTCAATTCCGTCAGTTTGCATCGCCATATTCGCCTGACCTATCGCTTCGACAATTTCAGCGGAGGCTTCGTGGAGTTGCTGGCGGCCCAGCAAACCATGGATCGCCAGGACTGGTATCAGGGCACGGCCGACGCGGTGCGACAAAACCTGCGCTATATCGAGCAGCACTGGGTGGACTACGTGCTGATTCTGTCGGGCGATCAGCTCTATCGCATGGACTTTGAGGACATGCTGGCCAAGCACAAGGCGGCCAATGCGCACGTCTCCATTGCCGCGCTGCCGGTCAGCCGCGAAGAAGCCAGCGCGCTGGGCATCATGCGCCTGGACGACAGCGGCCGCGTGGTGGGCTTCTTGGAAAAACCCCAGACCAAGGAAGAGGTCGAGATTGTCCGCACCGATCCGGCCTGGATCGATGCCCAGGGGCTGGAAAGCCGAGGCCGCGACCTGCTGGCCAGCATGGGCATTTATCTCTTCAACCGCGAAACGCTGGTCAACCTGCTCCGCAAGACCGACTATTGGGACTTTGGGCGGGAGATCTTTCCCGCCGCCATTCGCACCCATCGCGTGCAGGTCCATTTGTTCGATGGCTATTGGGAAGACATCGGCACCATCAAGTCGTTCTACCACGCCAATCTGGAACTGGCCGGCCAGAACGCCCCGTTCCAACTCAACTCGCAAGACCAGCCCATTTACAGCCGCGCGCGCTTCTTGCCGCCCTCGCGGTTCGATGGCGTGCAGGTTAGCAACAGCATCATCGCCGATGGTTGCCTGATCGGCGAAGGCTCGGTGATCGAGAACAGCGTGATTGGCCTCCGCTGCCGGATCGGCAAGAACGTGACCATTCGCGATACCGTGGTGATGGGCGCCGACGAATACGAGCCAGAAGGCCAACCCAACTCGGGGGCCGATAAAAATGGCCCCGTGGTGGGCATCGGCGACAACAGCCATATTCAAGGCGCGATTGTGGACAAAAACTGCCGCATCGGCGCCGGCGTAAAAATCGTGAACACCCACGAATCGGCCGACCGCGACCTGGATGGAGTCTGCATCCGCGACGGCGTGGTGGTGGTGACCCGCGGGGCGACGATTTCCGATGGCTATACGCTGGAATGTTAGAAGAAATGCGGAATTCGGAGTGTGGAATTCGGAGTTCTCCGTCATTCCCACGAACGCGGGAATCCAGTCGCGGCGGATACGACTCGGCAATCAACATCAACTCCGATGCGAACTACATGGCGGAAAGTTATTCTTCGGCGTGCCCGTAACACCGTCGAGCTCCAGGTTCTTTAACTCCGCACTCCGAATTCCGCGCTCCGCACTCAAGACATGCGTTTCCTCGATCTCAGCCTGCCGCTCGAAGACGACTCCGCCTGGTCGCCGCGTTGGGCGCGCACTCGGGTGAAGCATCAGAGCCATAAATTTGGCGCCTTCGTGGTGCGTTGGCTCCTTGGCGTAAAGGCCAAACATTTGCGGACTGGCACCGGTTGGGCCAACGATCAGTTGGCGCTCTCCACGCACGGCGCCACCCATGTCGATGCCCCTTGGCATTACTCGCCCACCTGCGGCGGGCAAAAATCGCGGACCATCGACGAGATGCCGCTGGACTGGTTTTATGGGCCGGGCGTGATGCTCGATATTTCGCATCTCGATCCGCTCTCCGCGGCCAGCCTGGCCGATGTGCGGCAGCAGTTGGCGAAAATCGGCCATGCGCTTTCGCCCGGCGAAATCGTGCTGTTCCGCACCGGCAACGATCGCCTCTGGGGACAGCGCAAGTATTACGCCAGTGGGCCGGGCATCAGCGCCGAGGCCACCCGCTGGCTTATCGAGCAGGGAATTCGCGTGATGGGCATCGACGCCTGGGGATGGGATTCGCCCCTTTACCACCAAGCCAAGGCGGCCAAGGCCACCGGCCGCAACGATATCTTCTGGGCGGCGCACTACGTGGGCGTCGAGCTGGAATACTGCCACATGGAACGCCTGGCCAATCTCGACCAACTGCCCGCCACGGGGTTCACGCTCTGCGCCTTTCCGCTCAAGGTGAAAGGCGGCAGCGCGGGGCCAGCCCGGATTGTGGCGATGCTCGAAGAAGCGTAGCTTTTCCTGGCTGGATTCAGTGCCGTTCCCTCGCTAACGCGTCGGGTTCCCAGAGAGGGTGCGAAGCGTTAAATAGTCGCCTTCCCAGCCGCGTACTGCGAAAGGGCGCGGGGGTAGAGATCACACTCGGCTTCAAACACCCGGGCAGCCAGCGTCTCTGGCGTGTCGCCCGCCATTACCGGCACTTGCTGCTGCTCGATGATCGGCCCATGGTCGTATTCGTTGTCGACAAAGTGCACCGTGCAACCGCTGACCGAATCGCCTCGGGCCAGCACCGACTCATGCACGCGGCGGCCATAGAATCCTTGGCCACAGTGGGCGGGGATCAGCGACGGGTGAATGTTCACCACCCGCTGCTCAAAGTCCGCCGGAATGATCAGCTTCTTGAGGAATCCGCCGCAAACCACCAGGTGCGGATGCACTTCGCGGCACAAGTCAAACAGCCGCCGGCTTGCCGCCGCATCGTCCTTGAGATCGCGCCAGGGAACCACCGCCGTGGGCAGATCCGCGTCTTCGGCAATTTCCAGTCCGTAAGCGCGTTGCGTGCTGGAGATCACCCGATCGATGCGGGCGTCGAGCTGATGCGAATGAATCTTGGCGATCAGATTGCGCAGGGTGGTGCCCCCGCCGGAAATCAGCACCACGATTCTTAGCGGCGATAGCGGGAACAAAGGCATGGGGGGAAACGCGGAGTGGGGAATTCGGAGTGCGGAGTTTGGGGGCGGATTCGGCACGGATCAGGGTCGCCGGACGAATAACAGCAGGGGGCTGTCGCCCGCTTTGGTCTCGAAGGGTTCGACGCCGGATAGTGGCTTGGTGACAATCTTTTCGGCCAGCGTTTCACCTTGGATGTGCTCTTGGAATTTTACGACGGCCGCCAGCAGCGATTCGTCGTCGGAGGTTAACCCCACCTCGATCCGGTCGGAAAGCTGGCAACCGATCTGCTTGCGGCGGTCTTGGATGGCCCGAATCACGTCGCGGGCCATGCCTTCGGCCAGCAGTTCGTCGTTCAGCTCGGTATTCAGCACCACCACGCAGGCATGGCCTTGAGCGGCGGCCCAACCTGCTTTGGCCGTGAGGCGAACCTGAATGTCTTCCGAACCCAGGGCGATCGTCGATCCGCCCAGGTCGAGGGTGGCCTGGCCTTGCTCGTTGAGTTCTTTGAGCAGCTTGGCCGGATCGGCGGCGGTTAACGCTTTACGCAGCGCGGGAAGCTGCTTGCCCAACCGGGGTCCCAGCTTGGGCAGGTTCGGCAGCACCGTGTAGCTGATGTATTCCTCGGCGTGCTGGGTGAACTCCACCTGCTTCACATTCAGCTCTTCGCGAATCAAGTCGGCATGCGCGGCCAGCCAGGCTTGATGGGTCGGCTCGGCCAGAATCACTTCCACCTTGGAAAGCGGTTGCCGCACCTTCAGCCGGGCTTCCATCCGCGCGGCGCGGCCCAGCGAGGTAACCTCGCGCAGTTGATCCATCCGTTGCGAAAGTTGCTCGTCGATCGGTTGATCGTCGCCGGCCGGGTAATCGCACAGGTGCACGCTTTCGGCCACGCGCTCGCCAAAAGGCGCCACGGCCAGGTTCTGCCACAGGGCTTCGGCAATGAACGGCGTAAACGGGGCGATCAGCTTCGCCGTGGTCGTCAGGCACTCATACAGCGTCCAGTAGGCGTCGGACTTGTCGACACTGCTGCCCGAGGCCCAAAAGCGGTCGCGACTGCGGCGAACGTACCAGTTCGAGAGACCATCCACAAAACTCTTGATGACGCCGGCCGCCCCGAAATTGTCGTAGGCATCCATCCGCTGCACCACGCCGCGGCAGGCGCCAGCCAATTCGCTGAGAATCCAGCGATCGAGCTCGCTGCGTTTCTCCGCCGGGCGATAAGACTTGGCCTTCGCCAGATCAGTAGCAGCGAGTTGGCCGCCGCTGCCAGCGATTTCCTCGGCCGGGTTCCAGCGGTCGTCGCTGGTGGCGTAGCCGATGAGGAAGTTGTACACATTCCACAGCCGCAGCAAAAACTCGGGGATGCTGTCCTTGATCGCCTGTTCGCTATAGCGGATGGACGTCCAAGGAGGCTGGTTGGCGAAGAAGTACCAGCGGAGGGCGTCGGCGCCGTACTTGTTGAAAATCTCGTTGGGCTCGCGGTAGTTCCGCTTGCTCTTGGACATTTTCTGGCCGTCTTCGCCGAGCATCAGGCCGAGGACGATGCAGTTTTTGTAAGGATGCGGGTAGGGGAAGTTCGGAGTGTTGGCGGAGTTCGGAGTTCGGAGCTCGGAGTGCGGAGTGGGAGACTTGTGGCTCGCGGGCGGGTCGAGTTTCGCGGCCTCTTCCCCGAATAGCAGGGTGCTGATCGCCAGTTGGCTATAAAACCAGCCGCGGGTTTGGTCGAGGGCTTCGCTGATGAAGTCGGCCGGGAACTGGTCGGCGAATTGTTCCTGGCCTTGGTGAGGGTATCCCCATTGGGCAAAGGGCATCGCGCCGCTATCGAACCAGCAGTCGATCACTTCGCTCACCCGCTGCATCCGCGCGCCCTGGGCGAAGGGCGAGTCGAACGTGATGGCGTCGATGTACGGCTTGTGGACCTTGAGATCTTCGACGAGTTCGGGGTTGGCCTGCTTGGCGGCTTCCCAAACCTCGGTCCCCGCGAGGCCCGGCTTGGCGAGTAGTTCGTCGTAGCTGGCAATCGAGACCATTTCGCCGGTCTGCTCACACACCCAAATCGGCAGCGGCGTGCCCCAGTAGCGCTCGCGGCTGAGAGCCCAATCGACGTTGGTTTCGAGAAAATTGCCGAAGCGGCCGTGCTTAATGTGGTCGGGCAGCCAGTTGATCCGCTCGTTGTTGGCCAGCATGGCCGACTTGAACTGCGAGGTTTTGATAAACCAGCTCTTGCGCGGATACTGGATCAGCGGATCGTTTTCGGCCCTCCAGCAAAAGGGGTAATCGTGGAGGTACTGCTCCTGGTGGTAGAGCAGACCGCGTTCTTTAAGGTTGCGGGCGATGTCTTTGTCGCAGTCCTTGACCCAGCGACCAACGTAGTCGGGAGCTTCGTCGGTGAAGCGGCCATCGGGGGCCACCGCGCAGATGAGGTTAGGGCCTTCGCCCGGCTTGAAGCGGGCTTGTTCGGCCAGCAGCAGGTCGTAGTCCACTTCGCCGAAGGCGGGCGCTTCGTGAACCACGCCGGTGCCGCTCTCGGTGGTCACAAAGCCAGCTTCCGTCACTCGCCAGGCCAGGTGCTGACGACCGCCATTGGCCAGCATGCCTTGCGCGTTACCGGAGGGCCGATGGTAGTAATCAAACGGCGGAACATATCTCTTTCCGACCAGTTCCGTCCCCTGGCGGGTTTCCACCACGGTCAGTTCGCGTTTCACCTTGCCGGCAATCGTTTCCACCAGGTCGGCGGCGATGATCAGTTTGCGGCCAAGCTCGGCGTCTTCGACCACTGCGTATTTCAGCTCGGGATGCACCGCGGCGAATTGGTTGCTGGGGAGCGTCCAGGGCGTGGTTGTCCAGACAAGGAGGTCGGTATCGGTCTCTTTGCCCTCGTCGTCCAGCAAGGGGAACCGCACATACACGCTGGGGTCGGCCACTTCGCGGTAGCCCTGGCCGACTTCTCCCGCGGAGAGGGCCGTGCCGCCTTGAGCCCACCACCACACGATCTTGTGGCCCTGGTAGAGGAGGCCGCGGTCCCACAGTTTCTTGAGTGCCCACCACACGCTTTCCACGTAGCTTTGGTGGTAGGTTACGTAGGCTTCGCCCAGGTGGATCCAGAAGCCGAGGCGGCGGGTGAGGTGTTCCCACTCTTGCATGTACCGCCACACGCTTTCCTGGCAGCGGTGGATGAACGGCTCCACGCCGTAGGCTTCGATCTCTTCTTTGGCGTGGATGCCAAGTTCTTTGCAGACCTCCACTTCCACCGGCAGGCCGTGGGTGTCCCAACCGGCTTTGCGATCGCAGCGGTAGCCGCGCATGGTGCGATAGCGGGGGAACAGGTCTTTAATGGCCCGGGTGAGGCAGTGGCCGGGGTGAGGCAACCCATTGGCGGTGGGGGGGCCTTCGTAGAACACAAATTTCGGCGCGCCCTCGCGCTGGGCGAGCGATTTTTCGTAAACCTGCCGCTCGTCCCACAGTTGGAGGATCTCGGTTTCGAGGGTGGGAAAGTGGACGTTGCTATCGACAGGGCGGAACATGCGTTGCAGCGGGGAACGAGGTACTTTTGAGACATCGCCAGCAGGGGAGCGAAGGCGCTCGCATTGGCGATTTTTCGGCCAAAACGAGGAGTAGACCACGCAAGGACCGGCTTTGCAATGGAGCGAAATTGCCACAGCAAAGGGTGGCCGAGTCGCCTGCTGGCGGATTGGAGTCACCTCAACTGGGATTGACGCGCCTGAGCCCAGCGGGCCAAAACTGCCCAGCGGCGGCTCGCTGTAAAGCTGTGCCGCAACGCTCTCCGTCAAAACATTTGACACCCCACGTACTTGAGAAGTTCGGCAATCGTGTTCGACCTGCCCCAACGCTGGTATGCGCGGGTTCCCTGGTTGCTTCTGGCAGCGGCGGGGTTGCTCATCGTGGGGGGCTGGCTGGGAATAGAAAGGGCCGAATCGCTGGAAGGGGGCGACGGCCGCTTCCTCTCCCGGCAACGGCTCTGGTCGCTGGTCGCCGTGGCGGCCCTGTTGCTCGCCGCCTGGCCCAACTACCGGATTCTGTGCCGCCTGAGTTATGTATTGTACGCGCTTTCGCTGGTGCTACTGGTGGTGGTTTTTTTGGGGTCGCCCATCAACGGGGCGCAGCGGTGGATAAGACTAGGGCCGGTGAGTTTGCAGCCTTCCGAATTCGCCAAGATTGCCTGTGTGCTGGCGCTCGCTCGTTATTTGATGTATCGCGACAGCCAGCGGAGGTTGAGCGGCTTCTTAGGGCCGCTGCTATTGGCGATGGCGCCGGCCGTGCTGATCTTACGCGAGCCCGACCTGGGCACGGCGATGGTGTTTCCGCCGCTAGCCATGGCCATGCTGTTTGCCGCCGGCGCTCGCTGGCCCGATCTGGCCAAGTTGGCCGCCGCGGGGCTGCTATTGGCCCCGCTGCTCTGGACGCAAATGAGTGCCGAACAGCGCTCGCGGGTCACGGCCCTGTTCGAGCAAACACCGGTCGGAGCCCGGCCTGGCGACGACGGCTATCAGCTTTACCAGGCAAAGCAAATGCTGGCGATGGGCGGCGTGCGGGGGAGTTGGCTGGCCGGCGACGTGGCCGACGATCCGGCCGTGTATCGATTGCCGGAGTCGCACAGCGATTTTGTGTTCAGCGTGATTGGCGAGCGGTTTGGCGTGGCGGGAGCCCTGCTGTTGCTGGCCTGTTATGGATTGCTGCTCTGGCTGGCCCTGGCGATCGCCGCGCGAACGCAGGAACCCTTTGGGCGGTTGGTGGCCCTGGGCATTGCGGTGTTGTTTGGCGTGCAAGCTCTGATTAACACGGGCATGACGGTGGGTTTGCTGCCGATCACCGGGATGAGCCTGCCGCTGGTCAGCTATGGCGGCTCGGGGCTGGTGGCCCACGGCCTGGCGTTGGGGCTGTTGGTTAACGTGGCCATGCGGCCGGGGTTTGAAGTGGCGTATGAGCCGTTTCGTTTCCAGGCCGAGTGAGCCCTGGGGGAAAGGACGCAGAATGCGGCGACGATTTTGGTAAGCGTTTAACCGTTTCTGTTGTCTTGCCTTGAAGAGATAATCGCCGCAGAACCCCGTCTTCAACCTGCTGCGACCCCTCACCGGGGTCGAACGAGGATTCGATTCATTGCAATCCGGCGGTGTCGCTGCGCTCAACCGCCGGCTACGGGCTGCAAACCCCTCCGGGGTTCCTTCACCCGACATTCGTCTCACTCAACCTCGACCTCCCATTAAGTGTACCAGTGTACACAATCAGCGACTTTTGTCAAGCCTCGACAAGAGCCGAAAACGACCGAACCGAGTTGACGGGCTGAGAGTCGGGTATGTTCGTTCCCAATTTTTAGTAGCGGGCCAGTTCTTTGGCGGCCTGGCCGGTGAGGGCTTTTTGAATTTCTTGGGCGCGGGTGGTCATGAACTTGAGTTCGCTGCCGATGGCGATGAACTGCATGCCCTGCTCGGCGCGGCGGTGGGCGGTTTCGGGGTCTTGCACGTGCATGCCGGTGGGGGTGCCTACCTTTTTGCCGGCATCGACCACTTTTTGCAGTTGGTCTTCAAATTCGGCGTCGCTGGCTTCGCTCCAGTCGGCGCCGCGCATGTTGGCGCGCAGATCGACCGGCCCGACGAAAATGGCATCGACGCCCGGCAGGGCGTAAATCGCTTCGGCGTTTTGCACGCCGGTGGGGCTCTCGGTTTGCAGCACCACCAGAATTTCGTCGTTGGCCTGGCGGAAGTAGTCGCCGGGCGTGGCCTCAAAATTCATGAACTGCATGCCGCCCCCCAGGCTGCGGTTGCCGTCGGGCGGGTACTTGGCGGCGGCCACGGCGATCTTGGCTTGCTCCACGGTGTCGACCATCGGCACCACGATTCCCCAGGCGCCGGCATCGAGCACGCGCTTGATATAGTCGTGATTGCCCTTGGGCACGCGAGCCAGCGGCACCGAACCGGCGTCGGCGATGGCGGCAAAGATCATCGCCGCTTGCGACCAATCGATGGGAGAATGTTCGATATCGAGCGTGAGCCAGTCAAAGCCAATTCGGGCCATCACGCGGGTGGCGTAAAGATCGCCCAGCGACAGCCAGGTGCCAAAGGTCGGCTCGCCTTTACGCAGTTTCTCCTTAACGGGGTTGGTACGCATCAAGTGCTCGCTTGCAGATAAAAGTGGAGTGAGGAGGGAGCTGAGGCATGCGGAGCTTAATGTTTCATACGAGTGCATCGCGTGCAAGTAGGTCCGCCCGCCTGCACACTCAGGATCGAGGATTAAATAACGTCCTTATTTATTACTTGGTCTTTGCCATGGTGTTTACCGCTCCGACGACGGAATGTGGATCGCCACGAAAGCCGTCAGGCCAAACCCAATGGGCTTGACGTAGTCGGGCCGCGATTCATCGACCGGGTGACCGTTCATGTTGGCGTACAGCGTGCTGCCATCGGCCGAAAGCTTGATGCCGTAGGTGCCGCCGGGCACGTAGCCGCAGCGCTCGTTGAGGGCCGGGCCAAGGAAGCAAATTACTTTTTGCTGGCCCGAGGCGATGTCGTACTGCACCACCGGCGCTCCCTGCGGATGGGCCTGGCCATGCGCGCCGGGCATGTAGTACAGGTACTTGCCGTCGGGCGAAGCTTCCATCACGGTGGTGTACATGCCGCTGAGCCAGCAGGGACCGAGCAGCTTTAGTTCATCTTTTTGCGGATCGTAACGAAAGAGCTGACTGGTCTGATGGGTGGTGCCGTAGATGGCGCCATCCTTTGCCTGGCAAGCCGAACGCATGCCGGGCGACTTGTCCGGGAACACCGACTTGGTATCCGAGATCTTGTTCGTCTGGGCGTCGTACCTGGCGATGCGGCCTTCCAGCCCATTGAAGTAAATGTCGCCGTTTTTGGTGAGGGCGAACGCGCGATTGAAACCCACCGTGCCGTCTTTGGCCTGGAAGACCGGCTTCATGGTCTTGAGGTCCAGGCCGTACAGGGTGTCACCCTCGCCGGCTTCCAAGTTGCACCACCAAATGCCGCGTTCCAGGTCCATGGCGCTGGTGGCCGTGCAACGCTTGGGCGGCAGGCTGGCCACGTTTTCCACCTGGCCGGTGGCCGGGTCGTAGCAATAGAGCTGGCCGCCGGTCAGGTGCTCGGTCCAGCCGTACTTGGGGTCGCCCGCGGCGTTGCCGGCATTGAGCGTGCAACTGAAGTAAATCTTGCCGTCGGGGCCTTCGTCGATTTTGGCATGCACCTTCGACCAGGCCGGTTGGCCCTCGCGCGGCGGCACGATCTTGTTCATGTCGGCGATTTGCTTCAGCGTTTTGGCTTCGGGATCCCACACGTAAATGAAGCAACGGGCATCGCCTTCGGCATCGTGGCCGTGGTCGCCAATGCCAAGGTACACCTTGCCATCGCGGGCCAGGCCGATATCACCCCAGCTCGACCACAAGCGGCGCAGGGAAGCATCGGAGCCCAGGTCTTGGTGGAAGGTAAAATCCACCGTCGGCGGAGTCTTGGCCACGGTGAACGGGGCCGCGGCCGGGTCTTTGCGCGCTTCCCGCACAATCTCGGGCACTTGCAGCAGCAACGCACCGTTGACCACCACGGCGCCATGCCTGGCGTCCTTGAGCGCCGGCGGCCAGGGTACGGGAACCCGCGCAGCCAAGGCCGCCGCGGCTGCTTTGGCGGCCTCTTCCCTGGCTTTGGCTCGCTTTTCCGCTGCTAATTTGGCGGCTTCGGCCTTGGCCGCGGCTCGGATGGCGGCCGCCTCTTTTATGGCGGCCTCTTTCTTCGCCGCGGCTTGCTGGGCCGCATCGACTTTCGCCGGATTTGGATCTCGCGTGACAGCCCTGGGGGGCGCTGGCTTGTCTTGTGCCCCGGCGGGCTCACCCAAGGCTCCCATTGCCAGGCAGGCAGACACGCCGAGAACGGCCAACGACCGTCCAATAGAATATCGCATGAGAAACGCTCCTCGATGTCTCTGGTAGGTGGGCATTGCCCAGGCGGCCAACGGCGCCGGGCAACTCGCGCGGGTGGCAAAAAACCTACGGTAGCTGCTGAAACCCCCGCAAGCAACAAAACTGCCCCATTCGCCGGGTGGAATGTACCCTGGCGGCAGGCGAGGACCGTCCGATCGCCTGATCTCTCGCGGATGTGGGGCAAACAGGGTCGAGAATGCCGAGCCGCGGCGGCCCCTCGCCCCTGGCAGGCAACTGCGGTATTCTGCTAGTCGTACCTTATGGCCCCTCAGGAATTGCGTATGAGCGAGCAAGAACTCGATCGGCGTTCGTTTGCCCGGCGTTTGGCTGGCACGGCTCTTACCACCGCGGTAACGGCCAGCCTGGCAACCACCGCTGCGCCGCGTGCAGCCGCCGACGATAAGCCCCAAGCCCCCGCGGCCGATGTAAACGCTCCGGACGATGTAAACGCTCCGGCCGAACCCAAAGCCCCCCAGGCACTGGTCGATCAGCCGCCCACCGAGCTGTTGCTCGCCCTGGTGCGGCAAAAATATCCCCATCCGCTGACCGCGGAACAAGCAGACGCCATCCGCTCGCAGTTGGCCTGGTATTGGCAACGGTCGGCCGTGCTGAGCAGTTTCCCATTGACCAATGCCGACGAACCGGCGCCGATCTTCGCCGCCTATCGCGGCCAGAGCGAATAGCATCGGGCCGATTCCCTGTCATTTTCACGCCAAGGCAAAACCCGCTTATGAAGTATGCGATTGTGATCCCCGATGGCTGCGCCGACGAGCCGCAAGCCGAGCTCGATGGCCGCACGCCGCTGCAAGCCGCCCACATTCCGCACATGGATGCCGTGGCGGCCGCGGGCGTCGTCGGCAGGGCCAACCATGTGCCGGCCTCGTTGCCGCCGGGGTCCGACGTGGCCAATCTCAGCCTGCTGGGCTACGATCCGCTCGCCCACTTCACCGGCCGCGCGCCGCTCGAAGCGGCCGCCCAGGGCATTGAGCTCGGTCCCGACGATTGGGCCGTGCGCTGCAACCTGGTGACCGTGCTCGAGCAAACCATGCGCGACTTCACGGCCGGCCACATTAGCACCGCGGAAGCCACCTCGCTGCTGGCCACGGCCCAAGAAAGCCTCGGCGGCGACCGCATGCAATTCGTGCCGGGCGTGAGCTACCGCAACCTGCTGATCTGCCGCGGCAGCGCCCCTTTCGCCGATACCACGCGCACCACGCCGCCCCACGATCTCACCGATAAGTCGGTGCTCGACGACTACCCCCGAGGGCCGGGCAGCGATTTGCTCAATCAACTCATGGCCGACAGCGTGCCCCTGTTTGCCGAACATGCCGTGAACGTGGCCCGGGCGAAAGCAGGCAAGTCGCCGGCGACCAACATCTGGCTATGGGGCCAAGGGCGCACACCTCGGCTCGAACCTTTCCAAAAGGTCTACGGACTGCGGGGAGCGATGATTACCGCCGTCGATCTGCTCCGAGGCTTGGCGGCGCTGATCGGCTGGCAACGCATCGAGGTTCCGGGCGCCACCGGCTATACCGATACCGATTACGCCGCCAAGGGCCGCTACGCGATCGATGCCTTGGATCACACCGACATTATTTGCGTGCATGTGGAAGCCACCGATGAAGCCTCGCACGAAGGCGACGGCCAGGCCAAGGTGAAGGCGTTGGAAGAAATCGACCGCCACATTGTCGGGCCACTGCACGCAGCGCTCGGCCAGCGGGGCGACTACCGCATTCTCATCAGCCCCGACCATCCCACGCCGCTGCGCACCAAAACGCACAGTCACGGTTTTGTGCCCTGGACGATTGCCGGAGCCGGCGTGGAGGCCGATGGCTTCGCAACCTACGACGACGTCACCGCCGGCCAATCCGAGCGCGCCTATCCCGATGGCTGGAAACTGATGCGCTATTTCCTGGGAAAATAGAACCCAGGTTTCAGGCTATAAGCCGAAGAACCGCACAAAGCCTTCGGTGACCTCGTTCAGGTCGCGCGTGCAGCGAATGATCAAGGTCACCAGGATCACCAGGCCCACGATGCCCAAGGTGATGCCTCGCGGATTGCGGGCCACGCGTGCCTGATGGAGTGCGGCGGCCAGTTCGGCCGTCAAGCGTCTCCACGAGGCAATATTAATATAGTCGCTCTCGGCCGATAGGGTGGCATTGCGAAAAGCGGCCGTGCTAGCGAGCTTGATGAGCAGACCTGCCTGGGGCATTTCGAGCGTGTGGCCGGCCCACCGCGAGGCCGGGTCCATCTGCAGGGCAATCCGCGATACCAACTGGCGAATTTCCTCGCCCCCAATGTTGTAAATCACCAGTCGCGGCCGCAGGAACAGAATCCATAGCGACACACTCGAGGCGTACAGCAGCAACAGCAGCAGCCAATAATAGGGCCCCAGCCGCACCAGCAGTTCGGGCGGGGTGAACAACTGCACGGGGCCGATCATCACCAGTCCACTCACACCGGTCGCGAGCGCTACCAGATCGCGGCCTCCCGATACGAGAAACGGCTTCGACAGCAGGTTGATCACCGCGATAAAAAGCAAATAGATCGCCAGCGGACCCATGCCGACGATCAATTGGGCCGAATCAATCAACATAGATGCTAGTTCTCCTGGTTAAACGCATGTTAGACCAGCGCGCGGCGCGCGTCCACGGGGAAGCCGCCGGCCCTTTCGCCGCTTCAACCGGCCGGGATCATCGCCCGCCTTTCCCTGGGCGGCTTTTCCCGCTCCGCACCCCTGGGGAGAGCAAAAACGCCCGGCCCAGGCTATAGTGTGGCTGCATCCACGCGGCATCGGAGAAATCCGCCTGGCAATTCCCCCCGTATAACCTCCCACGGCCCAGCTCCCCACAGCCCAGCCCCACCTTCAAGAGCGGTAACCCGCCGTGACTTCATCCAGCTTTGCCCAGCACGAGCATCACGAGTTTTTGTCGGCCACCGACGAAGCGTTGCACAATGCCAGCTTGCAGTTGGCCTTGTCTCGCTTGGGCGAAACGCTAGGACAACGCAATAAAGACGCGTTCAGCGCGCTGGAGAGTTCCAACGATCTTCGCGAAAAAGCCCGCGCGATCAAGAACGCCACGCTGTCGGCCCTGGATGAGCACCTGACCACCCTGGAAGCCAGCGTGCGCCGCCGGGGAGGCCAGGTTCACTTCGCGGCCGATTCGACCGACGCCTGCCAGATTGTGAACGGCATTCTGCGGCAGTCCAAGGCTCGCCGCGTGGTCAAGTCCAAGTCGATGACCACGGAAGAGATCCACCTCAACTCGGCCTTGGAGCAGGCCGACGTGGAGGTCGTGGAGACCGATTTCGGCGAGTACATCATTCAATTGGCCGGCCATCGCCCCAGCCATTTGGTGGCGCCGGCGATCCATCTGACCGTGAAAGACGTGGCCCAAGTGCTGAGTGCAGCCGCGGGCCGGCCGCTTCCCGAAGATGCCCAAGCCTTGGCGGCATTTGCGCGGGGCGAACTGCGAGAAAAGTTCGCCACCGCCGATGTGGGCATTACCGGCGCCAATTTCGCCGTGGCCGAAACCGGCACCATCGTGCTGGTTTCCAACGAAGGCAACGCCCGGCTGACCACCTGCATGCCGCGGGTTCACATCGCCATCATGGGCATGGAAAAGGTCATTCCTCGCATGGCCGATCTGCCCGTGTTCCTGAAGGTGCTCGCCCGCGCGGCAACCGGTCAAAAGCTCTCCATCTATACCTCGCTGGTGACCGGCGCCCGGCGTGCTGGCGAGCTCGATGGGCCGGAAGAGTTTCACCTGATCGTGCTCGACAATGGCCGCTCGCGCATTTTGGGCGGGCCGCTTCGCGAAAGCCTGTTTTGCATCCGTTGCGGCGCCTGTTTGAACGCCTGCCCCGTGTATCGCAACATCGGCGGCCACGCCTATGGCGGTGTGTATGCCGGTCCGATTGGGGCGGTGCTCACGCCGCTTTACGACGGCCTGGCGGCGAACGAGCATTTGCCGCACGCTTCCAGCCTGTGCGGGGCTTGCGAAGCGGCCTGCCCGGTGAAAATCCAAATTCCCAAAATGCTCATTCAGCTTCGCGAGCAGTTGCACGAAATGCCCGAACGCCGCAATTGGCTGGAAAGCCTGGCCTATCGCGGCTGGGCGGCGTCGCTCCGTTCGCCGCGGCTGTATCGCTGGGGAACCTGGCTGGTCTCGCGCACGGTGGGGCGTTTCTTCCGCCAGGAGCGCTGGTTGAAGTCCTTGCCTGGCAAACTCGACGGTTGGACCGAGCAGCGCGACTTCCCCTCGCCGGCGCCCCAGCGCTTCCGCGATTGGTGGAAGCAGGAGAACTCAGCATGAACCGAGAGATCTTCTTGGAACGCGTGCGGCACGCCGTGCAACGCGGCAACGCATTCGGAGTGAAAACGCAGCCGGTGGCCGAAAACGCAGGCTACGTGGGCGCGGGCGACGATCCGGTTGCCCGCCTCGCGGCTGAAGTCAACGCGGTGGGCGGGTTCGCGCGCCGCGCGGCCAACTTCGCCGCTGCCACGGAGTGCGTACGCGACTTGCTTTCCGCTCGTAAAGTTCGCAAAGCGCTCTGCTGGGAGCACCCCGTGCTCGAGCGGTTGGACCTCGGTTCGTTGCTCCCATCGCTCGGCATCGAACCGCTGAGTTACCAAAGCTTGCAAGCGTTGTCGCCCTCGGAGCAGCGAGCCCAAATGCTGGCGGCCGATGTGGGCATTTCCAGCGTGGACTACGCCATCGCCGAAACAGGGACCATGGCCCTGGGCGCCCGCCCAGGCCAAGAGCGCTCGGCCAGTTTGCTGCCGCCGCTGTACTTCACCATTGTGAATCGCGAACAGATCCTGCCCGACCTGTTTGACCTGTTCGAACGGCTCCAGACGGCGGGCCCCGACAACCTGCCCAGCAACGTAACCCTGATCACCGGCCCCAGCAAAACTGGCGATATTGAGCTGCAACTCACCACCGGCGTCCACGGCCCCGGCGAGTGGCACGTGATCCTGGTGGGCTGACCGGCCGCTCAGAACACAGATGGACGCGGCCCTCCCCTCCACCCACGACGCGATTAGCGCCCGCGCCGGTTTCCTAGTCGTTTCCTGTTTGAACTCGGCCCACATGCCTCTTAAAATCAGTACACCCCGCCCCGCAAGTGGCAGGGCACGGCATGCTGATAGCGCTCGGAATCCGCTTGAAGATGATCCTGAGCCGAGCGAGTTGCGGAACTGCCCCCCCACACCGTTTTGACTTTCCTCTTGGAGACTTTGCCATGAAGTGTTTCAGCCGTTGGATGTGTGCCGCCTTGGCCGTGGCGTGGCTGTCGGCCCCCGTGGTTGCCACCGATGAAAGCGGCGTCGACGTCGGTGAGAAGGCTCCCGCCTTCTCTCTGAAAGACGACCAGGGCAAAACCTGGGATTCCGGCGATTATTACGGCAAGAAATATGTCGTGGTCTATTTCTACCCCGCCGCCATGACCGGTGGCTGCACCAAGCAAGCCTGCGCGTTCCGCGACGACGCGGAAGAACTCAAGAAGCACAATGTCGAAGTCGTCGGTCTGAGCGGCGACGAAGTCGAGGGCCTGGCCCTGTTCAAGAAGGTGGAAAACCTCAACTTCAAACTGCTCTCCGATCCCGTGGGCGACGTGGCCAAGAAATTCGGCGTGCCCACCCGGCCGGGCGGAGAAATCACCAAAACCGTGGACGGCAAAGACCACGTGCTCAAACGGGGCGTGTCGGCCGCGCGGTGGACCTTCGTGATCGACCTCGACGGCAACGTGGCCATGAAGAACACCAAGGTGAACGCCCCCGAAGACAGCGCCAGCGTGCTGGCCGTGGTCAAAAAGCTGGAAAGCAAATAGGAACCCGGTAAGAACAGGATACCGGCCCTCTTTTCTCCCTCCCCCTCGACGGGGGAGGGCGGGGTGGGGGTGATGGGGCGGATACGACTCTGCAATTGCAATCGGCCGAGACAGAGATTCGTCATCCGGAAGCATATTCTCGGGGGCAACGATCATATACATCGACATCCCCGATTTGCATTGACGCCTTGTACTCCTAGCAAACCCGTCATCTCGCAATTTCGTCATCCCCGCGAAGGCGGGGATCCAGTGCATGTGAGCGGCCGATTGAACTGCGAGCGTGGCCGAACGATGTTTAGCTGTACGACTAGATTCTCTACCCTGACAGTTATCCGCTGGGGGGAGTGAGCCAATGACAGCGGCCGAAGCAACGCTCGCATTTATTGGTTTCTCCTTGATCGCGGCCTTGACCTGGTTCTTCTCGTATCGTCCCCGTCAGTTCGTTCGCGCGTTTGTTCCCCGCGACGAACTTCGAGGCGCCATTCGTAATATTCTTCGAGAGCCGAACTTTGGCCGAGGCATGCGCTTCATCGCCCTACTGCAATTTGGCGTGGGAACAATTTTTGGCCTGGTAGGATTGTGGCTCTCGTTCGGCTAACCGAGGAAGCCTGCCTTCTTATTTCCCAACCATTCATCATCCAAGGTTATCTCGCATGCGCACCCGAGTCCTCTTATCCGCGGCCTGCCTGATGGTTGGCTTGCTGGCCCAGAATGCCCAGGCCGGCAAGTTCAACAAGGTTTTGAACGTAGGCGATGCCGCGCCAAGTTGGGAAAAACTGGTCGGCGTCGATAACGCCCCACATAGTTCGGCCGACTTGAAAGATGCCAAGGCGATTGTCGTGGCATTCACCTGCAACCATTGCCCCGTGGCCCAGGCTTACGAAGAACGCTTCGCCAAGTTCGCCGAAGCCTACAAAGGCCAGAAAGTGGCTTTCGTGGCTATCAGCGTGAGCAACCTGGAAACCGACAAGCTCGACAAAATGAAAGAACGGGCCGAGCAGCAAGGCTTTCCGTTCGTCTACCTTCACGACCCCTCGCAGAACATCGGCAAGGCCTTCGGCGCCGCGGCCACGCCGCATCTATTCGTGCTCGACGGCGACCACAAGGTGGCCTACATGGGCGCTTTCGACGCCAATATTAACCGCCGCGACGGTGACAAACGGTACGTGGAAGACGCCGTGACAGCCGTGCTGGCTGGCAAACAGCCCGAAGTCACCGAAACCCGCCCCTCAGGCTGCCCGATTCAGTATGAGGACTGAAATAGAATCAAAAATTCTATAACGTCGCAAGATACCGTCATTCCCGCGAACGCGGGAATCCCGTTGCAGCGGATGCGGGCGCTGCGATTGACAGCGGGTTGGACACAAATGGGTAGCCGGCAAGTTATGCTTCGGCCGGCCCTCGGATGGGAGGCAGCACATGGTCAGCCAAGGCAATTCTGAATCCTCCCTTCCAATGATGCGGTTCCAAGAATGCCTGGCGGCGGCGGGCAAACGACTGTCGGAGCCGCGCCGCCTGGTTGCGGAAAGGGTCTTCGCTTGGACCGGACTATTTACCGCCGACGAGGTTGTGAAAACCTTGGCTGCGGAAGTAACCCGACCATCCGTCTATCGCACGCTCTCCGAAATAGCCGAATTCGGTCTGATACAGCGTTTGCCGACCGAAGGCGGCAACACCACTTACGTGGTGATTGATTGATGGAGAAACCAACCCCGAAGGTGATTGAGCGCTCGGTTCACAGCGTTTATATTATTCAAACGATCGTTTGTGTGTTTGTTGGTATCCTGCACTTGGCGGCAGATCGTCACGCCCCCTCCTAACTTTGAGCATCCTCCATGGCCTCTCCGATTCGGTTCATCATGATTGGCGGCTTTCTCGGGGCAGGTAAGACGACCACCATTGCCCGGCTCGCCCGCGAGTACCAACAGCAGGGGCTCAATGTCGGCATCGTCACCAACGATCAGGCCAGCGAACTGGTGGATACCCACATGCTGCGTTCGCAAGGGTTCCGCGTGGGCGAGGTCGCCGGGGCTTGCTTCTGTTGCAACTTCAATGAGCTCACCAATACGGCCGCCGACCTGTCGGCCGAGCAGCGACCCGACGTGATTTTGGCCGAACCGGTAGGCAGTTGCACCGACCTGGTGGCAACCGTGGTGCAGCCGCTACGTCGGCTGTTCGACGCCGAATTCGTGGTGGCCCCCTATGGCGTGATCCTCAAACCGAGCCACGGCCAGAAGATTCTTCGCGGCGAAGACGGCGGCGGTTTTTCGCCCAAGGCCGAATACATTTTCCGCAAGCAGATCGAAGAGGCCGATTTTGTGCTGCTCAATCGGATCGATGCCCTGCCGCCCGAGGAAGCCGACGAACTGGCCCAATTGCTCAACGAGCGGTTCCCCGGCATCCCGGTCTTGAAGGTCTCGGCGAAAACGGGCGCCGGGTTCGACGGCGTGCTCGAAATGCTCGACCAGCAAGGGCAGTTCGGCCAGCGAATCTTGGAGCTCGATTACGATATTTATGCCGAGGGCGAAGCCGAATTGGGCTGGCTCAACAGCAGCTTGAAGATCACGTCGGCCCAGCCCCTGGCGCTCGACGACTACCTGGTGGCGGTGATTACCACGCTGCGCAGCGAACTGGCCAAGGCCGGCGCCGAGACGGCCCACCTCAAAGCCATTGGCCTGACCGAAGGCGGCTACGGCGTGGCCAACCTGGTCAGCCGGGATTCGGCGGCCGAGTTGTCGCTGGCTTCCAATTGCCAGGTGACCGAGGCCGATGTGATCGTGAATGCCCGCGTGGCGATCGATCCGGCCGAGCTGCAATCCCTGGTCGAAACCGCGGTAAAATCCGTGGCGAACAAGTTCTCGGCCCAAACGGTCATTCACCAAACGCAAAGCTTCCGCCCCGGCCGGCCGGTGCCCACGCACCGCTTTAGCGACGCCGTTTAAGTGCCGCGGGCCTCGGTCTCCAACCCTCGCGGAATGACGAAACTCAGGTGCATCTCCGCGTGCCGAAGCTGCATCAAGTGCGTTTCGGCCGGCGTCATCTTGCCAAAAATCGGGTGCCAGCCGCTGGTCGGTTCGCTCCGCAATCGAGCGATCGCCTTCTGCAGATGCGCCAGTCCCTCCTCCGTGGAAACGCCCTCCGCCGGTAGCACGGCACTGGCCTTGCGAGGCAGTTGAAAGCCGGGCTTCATGCCGTTTCGCAAGATCCGCGGCTTCACAAACCATCGCGCCACCCACCGCACCGGGGCGGGTGCTTTCATGGGAAAGCCATCGATGGACATCTCCATGCCCGTCGCCAAATGGACGAAAATTTGTCCCAGCGACCAGTTCCCCAACAGTTCCACCGGCTGAGCGGCCAGCCGCTCGGCATCGGCCTGGATGTCGTCCAGCGATTGGTAAGACACCTCGCGGCGGCCAGAAATCTTGCTCGTTTGGACGGTCATCGGCGTTTCGATCGGCGAAAGGAAAGAAGTCAGAAACCTGGGGTAGCTCAGCCTGACTCGCGGCCTCGGCACGGCAATGCACGACAAAAAATGAACCCGCGCGCCGTTTCCCGTGGGCCACGCCATCAGTCTATAATAGCGAAGCCGGTCCTGAATACACGGCGTGCCGCAAACCTGGCCGGGACTCGTAAGGCAACTTCGGTCCACTGGCTTGGTCCGCCCGGCGAATGAAAATACCCGCAAACCAGAACGCAAGGGACAAGTGCCATGCCATATTTTTGCAGCCGTGGAACGTGGCGGCCTTCAGAGATTTGCCGACCCCAGGTCTGGCTGCCGTTCGTGATGCTCGTCGCCCTGTTGATCGGCGGGGCGTGTGCCCAGGATAACTCGCCCCCCGAGAAGGGCGCGAAATCTCGGATCGACGCGCCGGCCCAGGCGGCCGCCCCTCAGGCCGCGGAGGCCCCCAATGCCAACTGGCCGCTCTTCCGTGGCACCACCTTGGCCCAGGGCATCACCGCCACTTCCTTGCCGGTGCAGCCCGAGGTGCTCTGGAAGCAGACCTTCGAAGACGAATCGTTTGAAAGCACGGCCATCATTCAAGATGGCGTAATCTACATCGGCGGACTCGACGGGCCGCTGTATGCCATCGACCTGGCCACCGGCAAGACCAAGTGGAAGTACGCCACCGAAGCCGGCATCAAAGCCGCGCCCGCCTATCGCGACGGCCGGATTTACGTGGGCGACTTGGATGGCCGTTTTCACTGTGTCGATGCGGCCACCGGCAAAGGTCTCTGGGGATACGAGTCGCAAGCGGAGATCGATAGCGGCGCCAACTTCTTCGACAACAACGTCCTCTTCGGCTCGCAAGACGCCACCCTGTACTGCCTGGACGCCGTCTCGGGCAAGGAAGTCTGGAAGCATCAAATCAGCGACCAGATCCGCTGTTTTCCCACCATTGTCGATAACCGTTGCTTCGTCGCCGGCTGCGACGGCGACTTGCATATCATTAGCTTGAAAGACGGTGAATCGCTGGGCACCGTGCGCATTGAATCGCCGACTGGCTGCACGCCCGCGGTCGTGGGCGACATGCTCTACTTTGGCACCGAGGGCGAAACCTTCCTGGCCATCGACTGGAAAAAGCAGGAGCTGGTTTGGACCTATCGCCATAGCCAGCGGCGGTTTGCCTATCGCTCGTCGGCGGCCGTCACCAAAGACGTGATCGTGGTCGGCAATCGCGGCAAAATGCTGCTCGGCATCGATCCGGCCACCGGCAAAGAGTTGTGGATATTCAATACCAAGACCGGCGTCGATAGCTCGCCGGTCATTGCCACCAGCAAGGATTACCCCGCCGGCATTGCTTATTTCGGCACCAGCCGAGGGCAGCTGTTGGGGGTTACCGTGAAAGACGGCAAGCAGGTGTGGGAGTACGATGCCGGAGGCGGCTTCGAAGCCTCGCCCGCGATGGCTTCAGAGAGAATGGTGATCGGCAGCCTGGACGGCGTGCTCTACTGCTTCGGCGCCAAATAAAGATCGGTAGGGTATCGCACCCCGTGCGTACCTTCCGGGTGGACGATCGCGAAACCGTTGAAGCTGCCCAAGCCGATTGCCGGAAGCGGGACGACCTCCAACGATCGGCGGCGTGGGTGGTACGCAGAGGGCTGCGTACCCTGGCTAATCCAATAAGGCCACTTCGCCATAGTTGGGCACGGATACTTTCCAGCGGAACTCGGTCTCCAGAACTTGTGCCAAGGCCGTGGCCGCCGTGGCTTCACCGTGCGTCAGAAAAACGTGGCGCGGCGGCTGGTTCAGACCGCCAGCCCACTCGATTAGTCCCGTGCGATCAGCGTGGCCCGAGAGGCCGTGGAGTTGCCGGATTTCTGCCCGCACGGGCCATTCCCGGCCATGGATGCGAACCCGCTCCGGCCGATTGAGAATTTGCCGGCCGAGCGTGCCCGCGGCCTGGTAGCCCACGAACACGATGGTGGATTCTTCGCGGGGCAGATTGAATCGCAAGTGATGCTTGATCCGGCCGGCGGTACACATTCCCGAAGTGGCCATGATGATGCACGATCCGCGGACGAAATTGATCTGCCGCGACTCCTGCGAGGTGCGGGTGAAATGCAAGCCGGGAAATTTGAGCGGCGGCATCCGCGCGCGAATGCGAGCCCAGGTTTCCTCGTCGTAGCAATCGCGGAAGTCGAGGAAGATGTTGGTCACATCCTCCGCCATTGGGCTATCGAGAAAGATGGGCAGATCGGGAATGCGGTTCTTATGCACCAGGTGGCTCAGGTGGTACATCAATTCCTGGGCCCGCTCGACGGCAAACGTGGGAATCACCACGTTGCCGCCTCGAGCCACGGTTTCGTTGACGATTTGCTCCAAAGCGTCGCCGATGTCGCCCCCATCGAGGTGTTCGCGGTCGCCGTAGGTGGATTCCATGACCAGGTAATCGGCTACTTCCAGCGGCCGCGGATCGCGAATGAAGGGCTTGCCGCGCTGGCCAATATCGCCCGAGAACACAATCGTGCGGGCCACGCCCGCTTCTTCCGCGTTGATTTCCAGATAGGCCGAGCCCAGCATGTGGCCGGCCTCGTGGAACCGAGCGGCGATGCCGGGCCGAACCTCGAAGCGTTTCTCGTAGGGCTGCCAACGAAACAGCGGCAGCGTCTGCTCCACGTCGTCGGGGGTGTAGAGCGGAATCTCCGGGCGAGGGCCGGTTCGCTTCTCGCGCTGGTGGCGGAGGGCCTTGTAGAGGGCGTCTTCCACTTGAATATCGGCCGAATCGCGGAGGATGAGCTCCGCCAGCCGCACGGTGGCGCGGGTGGCAAAAATGGGTCCTCGAAAGCCTTCTTGCACCAGGCGAGGAATCAAGCCCACGTGATCCAGGTGGGCGTGGGTCAGGAGCAGGGCGTCGATGCCGGTTGCCGGAATCGGGCACGGATCCCAATTGCGGTTCAGGAATGCCCGTTCCTGAAACAGGCCGCAATCGATCATCACCTTGGCCCCGGCCACCTCCAGGCAGTAGCGAGAACCTGTCACCTGGCGATTGGCTCCTAAGAACTGCAATCTCACTCAACCTCTCCTGGCATGGCGTGGGGGCACTCCGCGAACAACTGTTTGCTGAGTATAAATGAGCCACGCGCGGCAAGCGCCACCGATCTTGCACCGCGGAGCATGTACGCTTGGTTTCCGCGAGCCTTTTTGTGAACAGGGCGATGGGATCATCGATTTTCGTCTTCGAATTCATCACCGGGGGAGGCTTTCTCGCCGCGCCCCTTTCGGATCGGCCCGCCGATCCTCCCCGCGGATCGCTGCTGAAAGAAGGCTACGCCATGCTGGCCGCGATGACGGCCGATCTTGTTTCCGTGGGGTCCGAGGTCAACGAAGTTTCGATCCTGTGGGACCAGCGGCTGGCGCAAACTCCGCCCCCGGGCACGCGGGTCGTTCCCGTGGCCAGCCCGGCTGAAGCGATCGCGATGCTGCGCAGGGAAGCCGCCGCCGATTGGACCTTGGTGATTGCCCCCGAGTTTGAAGGGCATCTGGCCCGCTGTGCCGGGGAAGTGGTTGCGGCAGACGGACGGCTGCTAGGCCCGGGGGTGGATTGGATTCGCGTGGCGGCCGACAAGCAGGCGATGGCCGAGTGTCTGGCGGCCGGAGGGGTAAACACGCCCGAGGGCGCCACGGCCGGACCCGGCGACCCTTGGCCGCGGAATTTTCCGCTGCCAGCGGTGCTCAAACCCCGCTGGGGGGCCGGCTCGGCCGAGCTGCGGCTGTTGCAAGCGCCGTTGTCGCCGCTGCCCGCGGCGAGCTTCGACGCGGGCCAGCATTGTTGGCGGTTGGAGCGTTTCTGCCCTGGGCGGGCTGTTAGCGTGGCCCTGTTGCGAGGCGAGGCAGGGACGTTGATCCTGCCCCCCATGACCCAGCGGCTCAGCAGCGACGGCGCCTTTACGTACGAGGGTGGCGACTGGCCCTTGGCCCCGGCCTGGAGAGAGCGCGCGACGGCGCTGGCGCGGCGAGCCCTGGCGGCCCTGCCTGGTTGGACTGGCTACGTGGGGCTCGACATGGTGCTGGGAGACGCGGACGATGGACGGCAGGACGTGGTGATTGAAGTCAATCCGCGCCTGACAACTTCGTATGTAGGACTCAGGGCAGCCGCCCAACAGAACCTGGCCGGCACGATGCTGACGCTGGCCGAGGGCCGGGGGCCAAATCATTCGTTGATTACCCATCGAGATAGAGAAGACTTTTCAAGCGTGACATTCCGTGCGAGCCGTCTGTGTTTTTCAGCAGATGGCCAGATTGACAAAATGAAAACTACTGTCATCGAAATTCCGTCAGGAATGGGGATAGGACAACATCTCCAGGTTTATGACGATCGTTCCGACCATGGGATCGTTTCTCCGCCGCCTCTGGATTCCCGCCCCCGTCTTCACGGAGGGCAGGCTCTGGGCGGGAATGACGAATGTATCGAGGCATTGCATGATTCTCGATCCTCGGAGGAAGCATCAGGAGTGATTTCCGCGCTGTGGGTCTCAGAAGTTCAATAGATTGTTTTCTCGCAATCGTAATTTTAGAGGTTGAGTGAATGGTGTCCACGTTAGGCATCGATATTGGTGGGGCCAATCTCAAAGTGGCCGATGGCGAACGATACACGCGCAATCAGCCTTTTGCGCTGTGGCAGCGGCCGAGGGACTTGACCAAACAGCTTGTCCGTCTGCTGGAAGAAGCGCCGGCATGCGAACGAATGGCCATCACCATGACGGGTGAGCTGGCCGATTGCTATCGAACCAAACGCGAGGGCGTGGAGCAAATACTGGCGGCCGCGCAACAGGCGGCCGGCCATCGCGAGCTGTTGGTGTATGCCTTGCCCGGCCGCTGGCTTGACTATGAGCAAGCGCGTGATGAACCGCTGGCGGTGGCGGCCGCCAACTGGCATGCCTTGTCGGCCGCCGCGATTCAATGGGCGGACGTGTCCGCTGGAATCGTCTTGGATATCGGTTCCACCACGGCCGATATCATCCCCTTTGCTGAACGGCGAATCACGGCCCAGGGGGCGACGGATTCGGAACGCTTGCTCTGGGGCGAGCTTGTTTATACGGGGGCGCGGCGCAGCCCTGTGTGTGCCGTTACCACCGCGCTCCCCTGGCGAGGGCAACTCTGCCCCGTGGCTCAAGAGCTGTTCGCCACCACACTCGACGCCTACTTGATGACGGGTGACATTGCCGAAGACGAGCACGATCTGCAAACCGCCGACAACCGGCCGGCGACGCGCGACTGTGCTCACGATCGACTGGCACGCTGCATCTGCGCCGACCGTGAAGTATTTTGCGTGGAAGACGCGATGGCCGCCGCCGAAGCCATCCAAACCGCACAACTTGCCAGGCTGGGAATCGCGTTGCGACAAGTGATGCGCCGGCTGCCAGCGCCGCCGACCCACTGGGTGATCTCCGGCAGTGGCGAGTTTCTGGCGCGGCGCGTGGTGGAACGGATGCGGCCGGAAGCCACGATTCGTTCTTGGAATGAATCGCTGGGAAGCAATGTTTCGTCGGTGGCCGCCGCATGGGCCCTGGCCCGACTCGCGCGCGAGGTGCACGGATGAGCGGGGGTTTGCTCGGGCTTGAAATTGCGTACCCAACTCCGCTCCCAAGACCCCTCACCTCCGACCTGACCTGATAAAATGACCGTGACTTGGGATGGTTGCGGAAAAAATGGTGTTGCAAAAGTGTTGCGAGTTGATCGTCAGTTACGTTCACTTCGGTCGGCAAATCCAATGCACATGGCCTGCGCGCCGCATTGGATTGCAAATTGAAAATTAACCATTGCCAATTGCAAATTGAAAGACGTAAGAGTTTGCCTCGATGGAATTTGCATTTTTCAATTTGCAATAGGCGGTTGAGGTCGTGGGCCATACGGGATCGATTCGCTCGAACCCGATCCAATGCCGAGCGGCGCAAGTACCCGCCGCGCAACCATTTCGGCGAGGCCCAAATTCTCCCACTCGCCGCCAACGAGGAAGCTTTTATCAGGCCACCCCGGCCCTGCGCCTTTCGGGCAAAAAACGTGGTAGAAAGCCTGGTCCGCCCCCAGAGTGGAGAGAAAAGCGAGGTGAACATTGTTCCAAGTGCCGTGGGGGAACTGGTCTTCCGGAAGGACACACGCCCCCCTTTCGCAGGCGTTCCCCGCACCGCTAGAATGAGGGTATCTTTACCACGAAGACGGCCTCGACGCGGCTGCCGCCTGACCAATACAACTGCTGTTGTCCGCGTTTTTTTCGCTCCCATTTCACCCACAGGATGCTCCTCTGGCATGGCTTATGGAATTGCGGCCGCATGTCTTGCGGCAGTCGTAGCCGCCTGGCGGTTCATCTGGCCGGCCTGGCGCAAAACCCGGCAGCAGGCCGACCACATCCGCTGGCAACGAGAATTTCGCGGCCAGCGAGAGCGGTTGGAAGCGATGTTCTTCGATCGGGCGTCGAAGTCGGGCAAACCCCGAGGGCTGCGCTGGAAGGACTGCGATTTCGGCGACGCGGTCGTCTACGCCCGAGATCGGCGCACCTCGTGTTTGCTGGCATTTGTGGGCGTTACGTTGTCGTTCGAAGCCATCGAGGGCGGCCCCATGGAAGAGGTGGAAGCGGTTGGCAACCTGCGGGCGGCCACGGCATTCTTTCGCCACGATGGCCGCAGTTGGCACACCGATGGCCGCGTGCTGTTCAATCTCGATCCGGTCGAGGCCATCGCCCATTACGGGGGTGAAGTCGAAGCCCTTTCCCTGCCGACGATGACGGGCTGAGAAGTTTCGCTCACCTGAAGTATCTCAAGTTTCGCGGTCTTCTGAGCAGTGAGACCTGGAAACGGGCGGTCGCGGCATTTACGATAGCGACCAGTGCAGTTCGATCGGCGACTGCGGACGATGTTAACGAGCGAGAACCTATGCAGTTCATCGAAATGACGGGCGCCACGCTCATGCGTTGCATCGACGGCGAAACGATCACGCCCGGCCAGTTGCGTGCCGCCGGTGTCACCAACGACAGCCTGGTGCGCGTGAATAAGCAGGGCGATATCGAGTTGCGCAGGCACGATCGCTGGGACATTATCGGCGGCTTGCTGGGCGACTATGAGCACCGCGTTCAGCGTGAAACCGGTTTAACCTGGGCGTGACGCTCGGCCTTTTGCCGCGGCTGCCGGCCGTGGGTTCGGCCCAGGTTTCGCGCAATCATACGAATTCCAGAATCCCCCGTGGCGTGAGAGCAATACCATGCTGAATGCTCGTATGGCGATGCTGCTTGTTGGTGCGGCTTGCGCTCTGACCCAGACTGGCCGGGCGAACGACGATCTTCCCCCGCCTTCCGGCAAATTGGTGTCGCCGGGCGCCAAGCTGGAACACCTGTTCACACGCACCGCCAAAATCTCCGGCGGTCTCACCGAAGGCCCCGCCGCCGCGCCCGACGGCAGCATTTATTTCTCCGACATTCCGTTCGGACCCGACCGCGGCATGATTCTGCGGTTCGATCCGGCCACTAAGCAAGTCAGCGTCTTCACCAGCGACAGCGGCAAATCCAACGGTCTGATCTTCGATGCCGAAGGCCGCATGATCGCCGCCGAGGGCGCAGGGCAGGGCGGTCGGCGAATTAGCCGTTGGAATGTAGCGACTGGCGAACGGGAAACCCTAGTCGATAGCTTTGGCGGAAAACAATTCAACTCGCCCAACGATGTCTGCCTCGACGCCGCCGGCCGCATCTATTTCAGCGATCCGCGCTACGTGGGCGATGAACCTCGCGAACTCGACTTCCAGGGCGTGTTCCGTATCGATCCCGATGGTTCGCTGAAGGTGGTCACCAAGGAAGTTTCCAAGCCCAATGGACTGGAGGTCAGTCCCGATGGCGGCACGCTGTACGTCGCCGACCACGATAACGGCACCAATAAGATCGATCCCAATGTGCCGGAACCCACGCCGGGCAACATGAAGATTTACGCATTCCCGCTCGACAAGCAGGGCAATGTCGCCGGCCCCAAGAAAACCTTGATTGATTTCGGCAAGGAACGCGGCTGCGACGGCATGACGGTTGATACCAGCGGCAATATCTACCTCACCATTCGCGCTCCCCAGCGGCCCGGCGTGCTGGTGCTGAACCCGGCCGGCAAAGAAATCGCCTTCATTCCCACCGGCCCGGCGAATCAAACGGGCAAGGAATTCAAGGGCCTGCCAAGCAATGTCGAATTTGGTCGCGGTGACGAGGCGAACATGCTCTATATTACCGTCGATACCAGCCTGTACCGTATTCCGCTCACCGCCAAAGGGCGATAACGCCGATGGGGGACTGGGGGCTGGGGACTAGAGTTTGGTGACGATTGGCATCGTACGTCGTCACCAGCTACCAATCACCAGCTACCAATCACCAGCTACCAGCCACTCCTCTAGACCAGCCCTTCGATGGCCGTTCCACTTTCCAGCATGGGCACCGGGCGGCCGGCTGGGTCGACGAAGTGGGTGTCGGCGGCGAAGCCGAGCGTATGAAAAACGGTGGCCATCAGGTCTTGCGGGGTTATTTGGTTCGAGGCCGGGTACTCGGCGTTGGGCGAAGATTGGCCAATCGTTTGTCCCATTTGCAGTCCGCCGCCGGAAAGGGCCAGCGTGCTGAGGTTGCCCCAGTGATCGCGGCCAGCCTTGCTGTTGATTCGCGGGGTGCGGCCGAACTCGCCCGAGAGCACGAAGAGAATCTTTTGATCGAGCCCTTGCTGGTAAATGTCTTCGACGAAAGCCGAGACGGCCCGATCGACTTCGGGAGCCAACCGGTTCAGCCGGCTTTCGATGCCGCCGTGCATATCCCAACCTTGGAACGAAATGCCGACAAAGCCGCAGCCCGCTTCGCAAAGGCGGCGAGCCATCAGCATCGATTCGCCGAGACCTTCGCCATACCGGGCGACAATCTTGGGATCCTCGTGCGCCAGATCGAAAGCCTGGGAGGCGTTCCCCAGGATCAGGCTCATGGCCTGCTCGTTGAAGCCGTCGATGCCTTCCATCACGCCATTGGCATCGGCGTCGCGCCGCAGTTGATCGAGCCGCCCCAAAAGCGACATGCGATCGGAGAGGCGATCCACTTCGGTGGTGAGCTGCATATTATCGCGGGCCGGACCCTCGGGCATAAACGGCCCGTAGGCCTTGCCCAGCCAGGCGGGGCCCGACATCGCGTTTTGATAGGCGCCGAATCCGAATTGCCCCATCTGCACGTAGGTGGGCATGCCGCTCACCGAGTGATTCGCCCCGCGCACGCGGGACGCAATCGAACCCAGCGAAGGCCGGTTGGCGTTTTGATCGTACCCGGTATTCACCCAAAACGCGGCCGTGCGGTGGCTGCTGCTGGGCACCACGAACGAACGCACGAACGTCATCTTGTCGGCCTGTTGGGCCATGCCGCCGAAATGCCCTCCCAGCGTTACGCCCGGCAACACGGTTTTCACTTCGCCCGTCACGCTGCGGTATTCCACCGGCGCGGTCATTTTGGGATCGAAGGTTTCAATGTGCGTGGGTCCGCCGTTGAGCCAAAGCCAGACCACCGACGTATCTTTACCCCGGGCTTGGCCTTCGCGCGCGACCGCCCGCTGGGCCAACAGGTTTGGCAGCGTTAGACCGCCCAGTCCCAGAGCGCCCACTTGCATAAAGCTGCGACGGCTCAGGCCTTCGCAGTTCCGTTGCGGCTTTCCAAAACCTACGTTCAACATGCGGTCGCTCCCAGGTAGGATGGGCAGGGGGTACTCTAAACGATCAGTATCCATCCATGTGGATTTATGGATGAAAGTCTAACGGGGGCTTCCTCCCAGGACAACCCTAAAAAAAGGCCTACCTCGATGCGTTGCACCATGAAACTTCTCTGCTTGATCGCGGCCGTAATGCTCAGGCCGCTGCCTCCGTTGATGGCCGGCGATGTTGTGCTGGTTGAGAACGGCCAGCCCAAGGCAGAAATCGTCATCGCCGAGACGCCCGAGCGCATGGTGCGGCTCGCGGCCCACGAGTTGCAAACCTATGTTGAAAAAATCTCGGGCGCCCATTTGCCGATCGTCACCAGGCCCACGGCTGGCGCGACGCAATTATTCGTGGGTCGCAGCGCCCATACCGACAAATTGGGCGTCACGGCCGAGGGGCTCAAATTCGGCGCCTACCGAATCGTGTCGGGTGACAACTGGCTGGTGCTGATTGGCGACGATACCGACTTCACACCGGTCGAACCTTGGGCACGCAATAATGGCGATATTGCCAGCGGCAAACTGCAAGCCGCCTGGAACGCCATCACCGGCGATAAGTCGGGCGTTCCCAATGCCGGCATGTACAAGCACCGCTTCCGCCTGCCCGGCGATATCGGTTTGCCCGACGCCGCGGCCAGGCCCGAGGGCAAGATTGCTCCGCTGGAAATCTGGGGCTTCGACGAACGCGGCTCGTACAACGCGGTGTGCGGCCTGCTAAAAAAGTTGGGCGTCCGCTGGTATTTGCCTGGCCCGCTGGGCGAAGTCGTGCCAACCCAGAAGACCATCTCACTGCCGCCAATCGACGAAACCGTGACGCCGGACTTTGAGGTGCGGCGGTTCAATGTGCGGTTCGCCATCGTCACGCCGGAAACCGCCATGTGGGCCATGCGGCTGGGCATGCGCGATCCCAATGGGCTGCACGTTGCCCATGGCCTGACCAACATGACCGGCCATGACGAAATTTTCGCTGCCCACCCCGAGTGGTTCGCGCTCTACGGCGGCAAACGGCACTACAGTTCCGACTCCAGCAAGAACCAGTTGTGCTACTCGAACGAGGAATTGTTCCAGGCCACCGTACGATACGCCCGAGCGCAGTTCGACCAGTACGATTACGAGGGCGTGTCCATCATGCCGCCCGATGGTTACACGTCCATTTGCCAATGCCACCACTGTGCCGGCAAGGATCAATTGGAGCGGGGCTCGCGAGGTTCGCTATCCAACTACGTGTGGGATTTCGTCAACCGCGTAGCCAAGGAAGTCGGCAAAACCCACCCGAAAAAGCTGATCGTGTGCTGTGCCTACGGCGCCTACTCCGAGCCTCCGAGCAATATCGACAAGCTCGAACCCAACGTGCAAGTCGTGATCGTCGGCGGCCGCCGACCATCGGGCAACCAACCGGAGCAGCAAGCCAGTATCCGCCGATTACGCGAAGGTTGGCGCGATAAAACGGATCGGCCTTACATGGTGTTCGAGAACTACCCCATCACCGACCGGGGTTGGTACTTGCCCGCTTTCGTGCCAAAGGCCATCGGAGCCAGCGTCACCGAAACCAAGGGGCAATCTCGCGGTGAAGACATCTGGCTGTCGTTTGGCCGTACCTTTGACGACAAGGCCGTCGGCTTTAACCACTTTCAGGTCTATTTCACGGCCGCCATGTACTGGGGAGGCCGCGACCAAAAGGTAGAGAAGCTGTTGGACGAGTATGTGCAGCTGTTCTATGGGCCGGCCGCGGAGGAAATGCTCGGATTCTTCAACTACTGCGAAGACAATTGGCAGGGTATGGAGGCCGACAAATCCAAGGTCGATGCGGCCCTGGCGCAATTTGCCAAAGCTCAAGCCAAGGTGGCTCCCGATTCGATCCACGGACAGCGGGTGGCCCTGATCGACGATTTCCTCAACGAGCTCCGCAAGAAGAGCGTGCTCCTGGCGCAAAAGCGGGGAGTGGTGCCCACCTTGCGGATGGTGGGCGACGCCAAAAATATCGTCATCGACGGCAAGCTCGACGATGCTTATTGGGAAAAGTGCCCAACCGCTGCCACCGGCCGACTCCGCGAGTTGCAGACGGGCCGTTCGCCCATCTATGGCACGCAGATCAAGTCTGGCTGGGCGAGCAACAGCGTTTACTTCGCGATTCGCTGCGATGAAAATCCCGGCGAAAAGCTCAACATCACGGCCACCAAGAAAGAAGACGCCGCCATCTGGTATGGCGATGCGGTGGAACTCTTGATCGAGACCGATTCACACTCGTACTACCAGATTGCCGTCAACCCGGCCGGCGCGATGGTCGATTACGATCGGGGCTCGGATAAGAGTGGTTGGTCTCGCTGGGAGTCGCAGGCGGAAGTTGCCACCCACGTTGCCGATGATCATTGGACCGTGGAAATCCGCATCCCGGTTACGGATGACGAAAACGATCCGCTCAATCAGCTCGTGGGCCGCAAGCCCACGCAAAGCTTGCCTTGGCATATCAATATCTGCCGTCAACGAATTCGCGAGCATGGCGCGGAGCACTCGGCGCTCTCTCCCACCGGAACCGGCGGATTTCATGAACGGATGCGGTTCGCCCACTTCTACGACGGCCGATCGCACCAGTTCGCGGCCGATCCCACGGTAACCAATTACCTGACCGCGGATCGCGCCGCCGGTGAGTTGGTGCTTCAGCGCAAGTACCCCGAGGCGCTGGCGGCTTACACCGCGCTGGCCGAGGGAAAAATTACCGACGTGCAGAAATCGGCCGCCCTCAAGCGAGCGGCCTTCGTGGCCTGCCGGATGCAAGACTTCAACCGCGCGGACGAGATCACCGCGACCATTCCGATCGTGGCCGAACGAAAAACGGCCGAAATGCACAACCTGCTGGCTCAACGCAAGTTTGCCGATCTGCTCGCCAGGTTTGGCGACGAGGACTTTTCCAAGTGGCCGTTTTGGGCGTTGGGAGAAGGCTACTATGCCCGCGGCAAGGCGTACGCCGCAACGGGCGATGCCGCCAAGGCAGAGGCCGATTTGCGTGCCGCCCTCTCGCTAACCACCGATAAGAAGGCGCGCCAAGATATTGAGCAGGCCTTGGAGAAGGCCTCGGCCAAATAAGCCTGCGCGTCAGCCTTGGCTTGGACAGATTTTCCGGCCGCGTCGCTACGTTCAACCTCCGGCTACTGGCTGCCAGCCCCAAGCCCCCCACCAGGAGGTGTGGTGGTGGGCAAATGCGTATGAGTTCGTCTGCTCTCGTTCAGGTCGTCGCCGCTGTGTGATTGGCAACGTGCGGGTGGCAACGAAAAAAGGACGGTTCCCGCAGGGGGGAACCGTCCTTCAAAGTTGTGTCTGCTCCAACGAGTCCGCGGTTATGGAAGCGGTTACTCTCGCGACTTAGTTCGTTTGCGGCTCATCGGGAGCCAGGCTGCTTTCGGCCGGCGGCGGTTCAAACTTGGGCGCCGTGGCTTCGTCGCGTTCTTCGTAGTTGCTGCTGGGAGCGGGACTGCTGTAGGAGTGCGAGGAAACGCGGGTGGCGCTCTTGATCTCGTCCTCAACGCCGTTGATTCCCTTCTTGAATTCGGTCAGCCCGCGGCCCAAGGAACGGCCCACCTCCGGCAGACGTTTTCCAAACAGCAGCACGGCGATGATGCCGATAATGGCCATTTCCATTGGACCGACGCCGCCGAAGAATCCAAAGATTGCTGTGTCGATATTCATTAGGAAACGGCCTCCTGATTTTGGGTATCGTCGTTGCCCTGGAGTCCTTCTTTGAACTCCTTGGCGCCGCGACCTAGATTGCGCAACGCCGAAGGCAGACGATTGCCGAACAGCAACAGCACAATGAAGGCCACGATGGCCAATTGCCAGGGGCCAATGCCAAATACTGCGAACAGGGAGAGGTCATTCATGCTTGCACGGTCCTTTCAGGGGATGAAAGAAACCGGCCCGTGGTGCGGACTGGGGCCAACCCGTTGGCGGGTGTGAGTGTTTGCCGGAACTCGGAAGTGCTCGGCACGCAATAACTTAGCGATCCCCCTTTACGGCTTGCTCGTTCGGTTTTTCCCCAGGTGTTTCGTCTTCCTCGCCCGCCACGCCTTTCTTGAATTCGACGACCCCTTTACCCAAGGATCGCATCATCCCCGGTAGGCGGTTCCCAAACAGGAGCAGCACGACGAACGCGAAGATCATCAGCTCCATGGGGCCTAAACCAAAGACGCCGAATAATGGAGAAAAACCTGGCATGGACGCCTCAGAGCCAACAACCAAAATTCCAGAGCTTAAGCAGGATGACAATAGCTAGCGGGCCAGATCACTCTAACCCAAGAACGCATCACCCCCGAAAACTAAGGTGGGAAACAGACGGGCGGGCGCTACCGTAAAGGTGGTTGGCGGAGCCTCGCGGGGGATCGACCTACCCGTCGAAGCGCACGGGTGCGTGCGCTGCTCGAACACCTTTGATTCTATCCACCTCCCGTACCCTGTCAAATATATTTCAATGCCGGACGCGGAGCGGACCCTTCAAATTATCCGCGCAATTCCACCTTTCTGCAAAATTTGGCCGTTCGTGGATATTATACTTCGGAAAGCATCAAAGCCGTTTGCCCCCCTGGGTGAGCCGTTCTTTCCATGGTCCATTTCTATCCAACTTCACAGGATTGTTGACATGGCGTATACGCCCACTCGACGCGATTTCTTGCAACAAACCGCCGCGGCCAGCCTCGGAACCATGCTCGCCGGCAGTGCGTTGGCCGGTACGGGGTTGGCCGCCGATGGCGACACATCCGGCAAGAAATTGCCCTATCAAATCTCCCTGGCCCAGTGGTCGCTGCATCGCGCCATTCGCGAAGGCAAGCTCGATCCGCTCGACTTCGCCCCCTTCACCAAAAGCGAATTCGGCATCGAAGCCGTGGAGTACGTCAATCAGTTCTTCATGGATAAGGCGCAGGACAAGCAGTACCTGGGCCAGCTCAAAGCCAAGGCGTCTGACTCGGGCGTCAAAAGCCTGCTGATCATGATCGACCGCGAAGGCGACTTGGGCGCCGCCGACGATGCGGCCCGCGCCAAGGCCGTCGAGAATCACTACAAGTGGGTCGAAGCCGCCAAGTTCCTCGGTTGCCACTCCATTCGCGTGAACGCCAAGAGCAGCGGCACTTACGAAGAGCAACTCGACCGCGCCGCCGACGGTCTTCGCAAGCTCAGCCAGTTTGCCAAGGATTATGGCCAGAACGTGATCGTGGAAAACCACGGTGGTTTGTCGAGCAACGGCGCCTGGCTGGCCGCCGTGATCAAAAAGGTGGACCTCCCCAACTGCGGCACCCTGCCCGACTTCGGCAATTTCCGCCTGGGCGACGGCCAAACCTACGACCGCTACCAGGGCGTGGAAGAGCTCATGCCCTACGCCAAGGCCGTGAGCGCCAAAAGCTATGACTTTGACGCCCAAGGCAACGAAACCACGATCGACTATCTCAAGATGATGAAGATCGTGACCGATGCCGGCTACCACGGCTACGTGGGCATTGAGTTCGAAGGCAGCAAACTGCCCGAGGTCGAAGGCATCAAAGCCACCAACAAGCTGCTGCAGTCGGTGCGCGAAAAGCTCAGCTAACGCTGTCTCCAGAACTGCTTCATCCACCAGCGAGCCCCCCGGGTTCATCCCGGGGTCTTCGTCTAACAGTGCGGCACTAGCGTCATTCCCCTCAGCAGAGGACCGATCCCCCGTGCGCGTCGTTCCCGTGCTCGATCTCATGGCCGGCCAGGTGGTGCGTGGCGTCGCCGGCAATCGCACCGCGTATCGTCCCGTTCAAAGCCCTTTGACAGTTGGTTCCGAACCGGCCGCCATCGCCGCCGCCTTCCACAAACTCGGCTTTGTCGAAGCTTACGTGGCCGACCTCGACGCCATTGCCGGCGCGCCGCCCAGCATCAATGCCTACGCGGCCATTCAAGCGGCCGGTCTCCGCGCGCTATCCATCGATGCGGGCGTGGTCGACGACGTCCACGCCGCCCGCCTGCTGGATGCTCTGCCGCCGGATTCGCCGCCCATCACCATCGTGGCCGGCCTCGAGTCGTTGGCCTCGCCCCTAGCGCTGCAAAAGCTGACGCAAAGGCTAGGGCCAGATCGCGTCCTGTTTAGTCTCGACCTTAAAGCGGGCCAACCGCTTACCGCATCGCCCGCCTGGCAAGGCAAGACCGCAATCGAAATCGCCCAGCTTGCCAGCAAAGGCGGCGTTCGTCGCCTGTTGCTGCTCGACCTGGCCGACGTCGGCACGGCCTCGGGCACCCGAACAGTTGACCTGGTGGCCGAGATGAAATCCCTGCGCCCCGGCGTGGAACTTTGGACCGGTGGCGGCGTGCGGAATCGCGCCGACTTGCTCCGCCAACAGGCGGCGGGCGTGTCGGCCGTGCTCGTGGCCAGTGCCCTGCACAATGGTCAACTTGGTCCGCCGGAGTTGGCGGGTTTCATTTCTTCACCTTCGCGTGGTAGTCTAACCGGCTCGCCGACGATGCAGCCAACCCCGTAGTTGGTGGCAGGCAACCTTCGCGGCGAGGTTTAGCAGCCCGTTCCACCTTCAACCATGGCAGGTCGATGGCATTCTTGATTGGCACGGATGAAGCTGGCTATGGTCCCTTCTTGGGTCCTCTGGTCGTGGCGGCCAGCGTGTGGGAAGTGCCTGATGCGCTTCGCGACGCCAACCTGTATGAGTATTTAGGCCCCGAGATCCAAAGCCAGCCGGTCAGAGTCATCCAGCGCCGCGGCTCGGCCAATCGCTCTGCCCTGGAGGCCAGTAGGGCCGATCGCGCATCGAACTCCGCGGTGGCCGTTTGTGTTCGGCCAGATGCCCTGGTGCTGGCCGATTCCAAGGTGGTTTACCAACCTGCCGTAGGGCTGGCCGGTCTGGAGCGCGGCGTGTTTGCCGCCCTGGCCGCGCTGGGAAGCCGCTGCGCCTCGTGGCGCGCATTGCTTGGCCAACTCGCTCGTGTGAAGGCCGCCGGCCTCAGCGGCATGCCCTGGTTTGCCCAGTACGATGGTCCCGTGCCGGTGGCCGCTTCGGTGGACGAGTTGCAATCGGCCAGCGAGTTGTTCGCGACCGCGCTGGCCCGGGCCGATATCCGCCTCGTCGCCCTGCGTTGCCGGCTGGTGTTTCCCCACGTGTTCAACGACGGCGTCGCCCGCCTGGGCAATAAGAGCAACTTGCTCTCCAAAACCACGGTCAACCTGGTGAAGCGCTTGCTCCGCGCGCTTCCGCCAGGCGAAGTCTCCGTGCTCAGCGACAAGCACGGCGGCCGCAACCATTACGCGGCGGTGCTCCAATCCGAGTTTCCCGATAACCTGGTCACCGTGCGCAGCGAATCGCGGCTGCAAAGCAGCTATCAATTCGACGACAGGGCCGGCCATCACATCCATTGGTCGTTTTGCCAAGGAGCCGAGGTGCATTTGCCGGCCGCCTTGGCCTCCATGGCCGCCAAGTACCTCCGCGAGCAGGGCATGGCCGCGTTCAACGCCTTTTGGCAAAGTCATCTGCCCCAGATCAAACCCACCGCCGGCTACCCCGCCGACGCCCATCGGTTTAAGCAAGACATCGCGGCCAAGCAGCGCGAGCTCAAGATCGACGACCACCTGCTGTGGCGTGCCTGCTAAATCGTGGGGGCGTGAACGTGCCGCAGGTTCGCCTGAACTATGCCTGAACTATGCCTGATCTATGCCGTTGAGGCTCGCAATCCAGTGCAACTTACCCGCAGGAACCGGTTCCGTGACTATCGACTATCCGCAGATCCAGTGGGATGAAGCCACGGCTCATGCCTGTCGCGGCCTGGTTCGACTGGCGGTGGCCGAAGATCTTGATCGTCAGCAGGATTGGACGACCCTTTCGCTGGTGCCCGCCGGCGCGATGGGAGCCGCCAACGTGGCCGCTCGCCAGGAGGGCGTGCTGGCCGGTCTTCAGGCCGCGGCGATTGTGGCCCAGGAGTACGACCCCAACCTGGTCTTCACGCCCCACATGCAAGATGGCCAGACGCTGGCCCGCGGCGCTATCGTCGCCACGCTTTCCGGCCCGGCCCGCAGCCTGCTCACGGCCGAGCGCGTGATCCTCAACATGCTCTCGCGCCTCTCAGGCGTGGCCTCGCTTACCCGGCAGTATGTGAACGCCGTGGCCGGAACCGCGGCCCGCATTTACGATACCCGCAAAACGACTCCCGGCTGGCGCCGCCTGGAAAAGCTGGCGGTGCGCGCCGGCGGCGGTTTTAATCATCGCCTCAACCTGGCGGCCGCCGTGCTGATCAAAGACAACCACCTGGCGCTGGGCGCCGCGGCCGGCGAAGCGGCCTTCTCGCCCGCGGCGGCCATCAAGCACGCGCGCGGCTTTCTGGCCGAAGTGCCCGAGACTCCTCCCGGCGGAAGCTGGATTGTGGAGGTGGAAGTTGACAACCTCGACCAGTTGGCCGAAGTGCTCCCCGCCAGCCCCGACATTGTGCTGCTCGACAACATGAACTGCGACACGCTACGGCAAGCGGTAGCACTGCGAAATCGAGTTGCCCCCACGATCCCCCTCGAAGCGTCTGGCGGCGTGAACCTCAGCACGGTAAGGGCCATCGCCGAAACCGGCGTGGAACGTATCAGCGTGGGCGCGCTAACGCACAACGCCGTGTGGCTCGACTTAGGCCTGGACTGGAAGTAAGGCATCGCCCGCCACGAGACGGGTGGCTGGGGTCAGGCTGCCGCCAAAAAGCTTATCTATTTCCCCAACCTTCTCCGGCAGCCTGCCCCCAGAAACTCCCAGCACGAGAGTTCCCCACTCCGAATTCCGAATTCCGAACTCCCCACTCCAACCTATTCTTTCTCCAAAGTCGGCGGACCTTCCAGCAATCCGAGCGAACCCAAGAATTCATCGGCCCGCCGCAGCGTGCGTTGCTTCCAGGGATCACGGTTGAAGAAGCCGTGCCCTTGGCCCTCGGCCGTAAACAGTTCGGCGCGGCAACCGGCTTTCTTCGCGGCTGCCACGTATTCTTCGCCCTGGGCCAGGAGCTTGTCGGCCGTGCCATACAGCAGCAGCGCCGGCGGAGAATCCTTTTGCACGTACGCCACCGGCGACAACTTGTGGGCCAGTTCCTTGTCGTCGTTCAGCCGGGCCATCAGTCTGGGTTCGCCCGCAAAATTGACCACCGGGTTGAACAGCACCATGGCCACCGGCCGCGGTAGCTTGGCCTCGTCGCCGTTCATGGCCGGCGTGAGCCCGGTGCAGGCGGCCAGGTGCCCTCCCGCCGAACCGCCCGAGGCCACCATCTTCTTGGTGTCAATCCCCAACTCCTGGGCGTGCTGGGCCAGGTAAGTCACCGCGTCTTGCGCGTCGCTCACGCAGGCGTCGGGCGTCACGTTGTGTCGCGACTTCACCCGGTAGTCAGCCCGAGCGGCCACCATCCCGAGGCTTGCCAGATACTTGGCCTGATCTTCAAATTGCTCCACTTTTCCGCCCGTCCAGCCGCCGCCGAAAAAGAACACGATGGCCGGTCGCTGGTCCTGGGCCTTCCAGCCTGGCGGAAAATGCAGGGTCATCTCCAGCGCCGTATCACCGGCCTGCTTGTAAACGACCTTCTTGGTCGCCACGTCATCGGCAACCACCCAGGATGAAAGGCCGAACAACAACAGCCAGGCAGGCAAAGCTATATTTCGCACGGTGGAAGGCTCCGCAAGGGAATAAAACGCGAAGGTCATCGACGCCCAAGGCCGCCATTGTACGACAAGCGGGAGACCCCGTGATACACACGCGGTTACTTCTCACCCTGGGGCAAGAGCGCTGCGCGAAGCGGTTCGATCCAGGCATTTTTAACAGGGTCATACGCGCCGAAGCCGCTGCAGAATTCCCAGTAGGCGGTGCCCATGCGGCGCTTGGCCGCTTCGTGGGCCACAAATTCTGTCCAGCGCGCCCGGCTGGCGAGGTCGGCGGCGTTGAACGCTCCGAACTCGCCCAGGTAGATCGGCCGGCGATGTTTCAGGCCCCACAGGGCGGCGGTGTCCAAATCGCGGGCCACCGCTTCCCGCTCGGCTTCGTCGCCAGTCCACCTGGTTCCCACCGGCGGACGGGTCTTGGCATCGATCCAATGCGCGCCCTGGTGCGTGAACTTGAAGGGGCTGTAGTAGTGAACCGTCACCACCAGGTGGCGATCGCTCTCAGGCAATTCCAGCGATTTCAGTTCGCCAATGCTGTTCCAAGCGACCGGCCCCACCACCACCGTCCGCTCGGGATTGGTCTTGCGGACCACGGTCAGGGCTTCCGCCAAAATGGTGTTCCATTTGCCAGCGGTCAGCTTGTTGTGAGGTTCGTTGAGCAGCTCGAAAGCCAAGCCGCTGGGGCGGTCGCGATAGTGGTCGGCGATTTGTTGCCAGAGTGCCAGAAAGCGTTCCCGATGTTCGTCGGGCTGAGAGTCCATTTCGGCGTAGTGGTGAATGTTCATTACCACCTTGAGTTTGCGGGAAAGCGCCTGCTCCACGGCCCAATCGACGCGGGCCATGAATTTGGGATCGATGGTGTAAGGCGCCGTGTGCTGGGCGTGCGCCGACCAGCGAACCGGCAAGCGGATGGAGTCGAAGCCCGCCTTGGCAATCGCGGCGAAGTAATCGTCTTCGAGCGTGACGCCCCATTCGCCTTCGTTGGGCGCTTCGAGGGCGTTGCCCAAGTTGATGCCGCGGCCAAATGGCGGCTTCAGCGATTGAAAGAACGGATTCGCCTGGGCCTGCCGCGGGTCAAAACGTTCTTGCCTTGCGGCCTTGATGTTATCGACGACAAACTTTTGCGGGCGGCCGGGGTGATCGAGCAGCACGTCGATCGAGGCCACATTTGCCAGGTCGAGCGGTCGGACTTCGCCGTGCCATTTTCCCAGGGGAACGGTAACCAGCCCGCGCTCTCCCGCGCCGATGGTGGCCGAGGCCACGCTGCAGTGGTTCTGGCCGTTGGCCTTGGGATTGTTGACGCTGAGCAGCACCCGCACCGCCCGGTCTTGCGGGTTGTGAATCTCCGCCGTGACGGTTTCAAAGCCGCTCAGATCCCAGTTGCCCGAGGTCGGCTGAATGCGCACGTTGGGGTAATCGGCATCGCCCGCGGTGGCGATTTCCAATGCCGTGCCGGCATCTACCTTGAGTGGGCTCGACTGGGCCTTGCTGCCGGTGAGCTTGACGGCGTCCTGGTTTTCAAAATCAACCAGCAGCTTCGCCAGCGGCGGTTCAGCGGCAGAAGCTGGCAAGGCAGCCAAGAGGCAGAACGCCGCACAGCAGCAGAGAAGTTGGATGGGCATCAGCGTGCGTGTGGGCATAGTTGGCGCCTTTTTGGCCAAGGTAAGGCTGGCCGATAGAACAGGCGGCCGTTCCCATCGCGATTTGATCGCGCAAGAAATCACCGATGAAACGGCCGGCAACGAAATGGGCTCGATGGTTTCACGATAGTGCTTTTGGGCCTTGAGTTCTAGCCCGCGAAGTTGCCGCGCGGGCGTGGTTGTTTCCCACACGGGTGGAATGCACGGGGGGGCGCCGCCCTAGGCGTTTTGGGCCACGCGGGTGATGTGGCACTCGTCGACGCCGTGACCGGCCACTTCGGTGACTTCAAACCGCAGGCCGTCGTGTTCCACGGTGTCGCCGACTTTGGCCGGCCGGCCCAGGAGCATGAGGATCAGGCCGCTCACGGTATCGACTTCTTCGTTTTCGAGATCGACGTCGAGCAGTTCGCCGATTTCGATCAGGCGGGCGGTGCCGGCAGCGCGGAGCGATTCGTTTTCGTCGGCCCCCAGCGTTTGCACTTCGGTTTCGTCGGGGTGGTGTTCGATATCGCCGACGATTTCGTTAAAGAGGTCTTCCATGGTGAGAATTCCGGCGGTGCCCCCGTGCTCGTCCATCACCACCACAATTTGCACCTGCGCGGTGCGCATGATTTCCATCACGCGATCGAGCGTGGTGGATTGCGGTACCCAGGGGACTTCACGGACCACGCCTGCCGAGAGCGATTGATTTTCGAGCAGCAGCCGGAACAGGTCTTTGAGATGCACGAAGCCGGCGATGTGATCGAGATCGTGTTCGTAAACGGGGTAGCGCGAATGACGGGTGCGCTCGATCAACTTGCGAATTTTATCGGGCGAAGCCTTCAAGGGGATGCCTACCACCTTGGTGCGGGGCACCATGGTTTCACCCGCGGTGATCTGGCCGAAGTCGAGCAGGTCGTTGAGCACCCGGCCGGCTTCCGCGCGAAGCAAACCTCCTTGTTGGCTCTCGCGAACCACATATTGCAATTCTTCAGCCGTGAACGATTGCTCATGGTTCCGGGCTTGCCTCTCCACTCGCAGCAAACGGAGAATCAGGTTGCCTAGGCCATTGAGCAAGAACACGAGAGGGTACGAGATGAGCTGCGTGATCTGGAGGGGGCGAACGAGAAACAGGGCCGCCGATTTAGGGTTCTGCAGGGCCAGCGACTTGGGAACCATTTCGCCCAGCACAATGTGCAGGTAGGTGAGCAGGGCCACGGATACCACGCTGGAGATGACGTGCGCGCCGAACCAACTGGGGACGCCGACCGCCGCCAGGCCGGCGGCGATCCATTCGGCCAGCGCGTGTTCGCCATACATACCCAGGCCCAGGCTGGCGAGCGTGATGCCCAACTGGGCGGTGGCGATGTAGCGATCCAGCACCCGGGGATCGGTGAGGATTCTCTGAAGGATTTGGCCGGATCGATGGCCTGCGGCGGCCAGCCGTTCGATGGTCACGCGCGGCGCCATCACCAGGGCAAACTCAGCAGCCACGAACAGACCGTTGAGCACAATCAGCAGCCCAATAATCCCGAGGGGCAGAACGACTTCGATCATGGTCGCTCCGGTTCGGCAAGGCGCGGTGGGGGAACGTGGGGGCGAGCCAGCACGGAGGCGACGGTGCGATTGACCACACTTTCTACTTCGAATTCCAGGCCAGCGAACGTGACTCGGTCGCCATCGTTGGGCAAATGGCCCAGCACATGGAATACCTGGCCGCCAATCGTGGAGGCTTCGCCCGCAATGGGCACACCCAGCCAACGCTCGACTTCTTCGAGCTTAAGCGCGCCGGGGAGGCGCACGCGGCCGTCGGGAAGTTGTTCCGGCGCGCGGCCCGCGTTCTTCAGCTCGTCGGCCACATTGCCAAACACTTCCGCCAACAGGTCTTCCAGGGTAACCAGCCCTTCCACGGCGCCGTATTCATTCACGAGAATTGCCTGAGGGCAGCGATGCTCGCGGAAGATGGCCAGCAAACGATCGGCGGTAACCGTTTTGGGAACCACCAGGGGCGTCCGCATCAACTCGCTGACAGGAGGGAGCGACTTATGCTGGGCGTAATGCAACACGGCGTCGCGGGAGTGCAGTACCCCCACCACGTTATCTTTGGAGCCCCGCACCACCGGGAACCGCGAATACGGGCTTTCGACCACGCGTTCCAGCACGGTTTCGGACGGGGCATTGATATCGATGGTGACCATGTGCAGGCGAGACACCATCAGCTGGCTGGCCGGCCGGTTGCTCAGGCGAAGCGCCTTGCGCAGGCGGTTTTGCTCTTCGGGTTCCAGCAGTCCTCCGTCGCGGCTTTCGGCGATGAGCAGTTCAATCTCTTCGGGCGAATGAATATGGCGATGGCCGGCTTCGCTCACGCCCATGGCGCGCAGCAGCAGGGCGCCACTACCGTTGAGCACGGTAATGAACCACGAGAAGAGCCGCAGCGACAAGGCCATGGGATAGTACGTGCCGAGGGCGACCTTGGTGGAGAACTGGAGCGCCAGCGACTTGGGGACCAGTTCGCCAAGCACCATCTGCACGGTGGTGAGCCCGATGAGAACCCCGACGGCCGTGATCGAAACCGAAGCGCGGACTTCCAGCGAGAAAGCGGCTTGCAACAGCGGGGCGATTTGCAACGTGAGCCAGGCCTGACCGACCGCACCCAAGATCAGGCTGGAAAAAGTGATGCCCACCTGACAGCAGGCGACGTAGCGATCCAGCTTGCTGCCGTCTTCGACCCACGGCAGCAACCGGCGGGCAATGGTCGAGCCTTCTTCGGCCAGATTCCGAATGCGGCTGTGGCGAATACTCACGGCGGCGAACTCGGCCGCCACATAGAGCGCATTGACGCCGAGCATGAGCACAATCAGGGAGATGGCCAGCGCTGTCAAAAAAACACCTGCGGCGTCAGAACACGGCACGTGGACTGATCGGCGACCACGGACAAACGGGTTCTGGCGATTTCTGGGTCAGGCAAACGAATGGCTATGTTAAGGCAACCCAACGAGATTACAAGGCGCCGAACGATTGCCGCGAACGCCATCACTCCCCGCGACCGCCTCGCTGTGCAACTCTACTTGGGCTGGTTCCACCTGCCGAGACAAATTCGAAGTCACCAGCAAGTAGGACGCGTCCTCGCTAGCAAAGGGCAGCTCAATACAAGCCGAACCAGCGGCGACAGAAACATCGAATAGCTGGCGGGGCGGCAACGGCGGCGGCGTTGCTTGCTCGGGTGAAATCCAACCGATCAGCGCCAGAAAAGCCGCGGCAATGGCAAAGGTCACCAGCAACTTCCGCCCAGAAGTACCGAGCCGTGGGGAAGCAGCGCTGATCGTCATCGCCATACCTGGGCAAGAAAGCTGATGGAATCGACCCAATCTCTTTCTTCGGCACAATCAGGCCCTCCACTTCAAACTAATGGGGGGGAAGTGAGAGGGGAATGGGGTGCAAGCACGTTGCCCGTGATCGTGAAAGCCGCCCAGCTCGCCGCCGCCGCGCGAGTGGCCCTCCTTCCCCCCCGTGGTTGGATTAAAGCAGTTGGGCAAGTCATGCCGATAAAACCGACCTTGCCTCACATCGCCAGCCCGCTATGATCAAAAACGGACGGACGAGTCCGTTCTGATAATCAAGGGAGAGGAATCAGCGTGGTCGACAGCCCCAACCCCAAAGTCGAGCAGAAGCGTTTGGCGATCTTGCGGAACGCCCTCAAGGTGTTTGCCAAGGAGGGATTTCGCAATGCCGACGTGCAGGTGATTGCCGACCTGGCCAAGGTGGGCAAAGGCACCGTCTATCGCCACTTCGGCAATAAGGAACAGCTATTCCTGGCAACGAGCCGGCATTGTCTGGACCAAATGGCGAAGTTCATTGAAGACAAGCTCGGCAGCCGCGATCTCCACGACGTGGTTCACCGCTTGGGCGCCCTGGACGCCCTCCGCATGATCGCCGTGGCGGCCGCCGACTTCTACCAGCTGCGGCCGCAAGCGGTGGAGATCATGCTCCAAGAGCGGGCCGAATTCCGCGAGGCCGTGTTCCCCTCGCACCTCATGTTCCGTTCAGAAACCCGATCGGGCTTCGAAGACATGCTCAAGTACGCCATCGAGCGGGGCGAACTGCGACAGGTCGATCCCGTGCAAGTTACCAATGTGTTTGCCGACTTGCTGTTTGGCACCGTGGTGAATGGCGTGCTCGAAGGCGGCCGCGATCGCCTTACCCAGCGGGTGTCGCAGGCCGTGGAGCTGCTGATCAGCGGACTCGCCGCCCCCCCGGCGAACACCAATTAACCAATATTACACCGTAGGTCCCCATCTCATTGGGAATAGATATCATGTCTCGCAGGCTCTTGGTTCTGGCCATCTGTGCCGCCTCGCTGCCCGTTTTTACAGGCTGCGAAGGGAATGTGACCGCTTCGCAACCGCCCGAAACCAAGGGGGCCTCCCCCGCGCGTCGGTTGCAAGTGGAGGTGGCGCCCGTGGATCAAACCGCATTCAGCGCCGACCTGGCCTTCACCGGCAACTTGTTGCCGCGGCGGATGACCCGCATCGTGCCGCAGGTCGATGGCGTGGTGCAATCCATCACCGCCATGGGTCCTCGCTTTCAAATGGAAGTCGCCGGCCGCCGGTACGATGAGCAGCTCAGCCTCGGCTTCGGTCAAGCTGTGAAAGCGGGCGACGTGCTGGTGCGGCTCGATCCTCGCGATTTCGAAATGGCCGTGCAATTGGCCGACGCCCGCCAGCGGCAGGCCGAAGCCGACCTGGCCAAGCTCAAAGCCTGGCAGCGGCCCGAGGAAGTGCAGCGGCTGGCCGCCCTGAAAGAAGAAGCCGAGGCAAAATACGGTCAGGCGTACCGCACCTACGAGCGCGCCGCCGCCTTAACCGATCAAAACGTGATTTCGCAGAGCGAGTACGACCGCGTGGTGACCGACGTCAACACGGCCAAAGCACTGCTCGATAGCGCCGCGGCCAACCTGGCCTCGGCCAAAGCCGGCCCCACGCAGGAAGAACTGGCCGTGCAAGAAGCCTACATCGCGCACGCCCGCGCCGAGGCCGATATGAAGCGTCTCGAACTGGAAAAGACCACGATCCGCGCCCCTTACGACGGCGTCGTCACCGCGGTGCATGTGGAAGTGGGTGAACGAGTTTCCGGCGCGCAAGGTCCGGCGGTGGAACTCATGGATTTGCGATACCTGATCGCCGAGGTCGGCGTGCCCGCGGCTTACGTTGGCAAGGTTCAAGTCAAAGACCGCGCCAGCGTCAGCACGGTCGCCTCCACCTCGCCCGTGCCGGCCGTGGTCATCGCCGTGAACGAAGTCGTCGATCCCAGCTCCCGCGCCTTTCAGGTGCGCGTGGCCATCGACAACGCCGAAGGCCGCTTCAAGGCAGGCCAGTTCGCCAAGGTGCATTTCAAGCTCGCTGCCAACCAGTCCGGCGCCGCCGTCACCGTCCCCTCCAAAGCGATCGTGTTCGTGGAAGGTCAACCGCACGTGTATGTGCTGAATGGCGAACGCGTGGAGCTAACGGCGGTTCAACTCGGCCTGGTCAGCGGCGATCAAACCCAAATATCCAGCGGACTTCAGCCCGGCCAGCAGGTGGTCGTCAACGATCCCAACTTGCTGTCCGACGGCATGCGGGTGGCCGTCAAACCATAATACGTCCGCCCCGAAAAAATCCGCGTTCACATCGCCCTCCGCTTCGTATCTTCTCGTCATTTCCACGCCTCGTGCCAACGAGGGATAGCGATCCATGAAGCTCTCTGAAACAGCCGTAAAACGCCCCGTGCTCACGACCATGATGATCGGCGCCCTGGTGGTGTTCGGTCTCGTGGCCTACCGCGCGATTGGCCTGGCGTTGTATCCCGATGTCGATATGCCGGTGGTCACCGTCACCGTGGTCTACGAAGGCGCCTCGCCCCGCACGGTGGAGACCGAAGTGACCGAAGTGCTGGAGGAAGCCCTCAGCACCATCGGCGGCATCAAATCGCTGCGTTCCGAAACCGGCGAAGGCGTGTCACAGGTGTTCCTCGAGTTCGAGCTCAGCCGCAAAATCGACGTCGCCGCGCAAGACGTGCGCGACAAGATCGCCGGTATTCGCGCCGAGCTGCCGGCCGACTCCGAAGCCCCCGTGGTCGAAAAGTTTGACCCCGACGCCGCGCCCATTCTCGGCGTGGTGCTGGCCGGCGACGCTTCCATTCGCGATTTGACCAAGTTTGCCGACGACGTGCTCAAACCCCGTATCGAATCGGTCGAGGGCGTGGGCGGCGTGCAATTGCTGGGCGACCGCGAACGCGAGATTCGCGTCTGGCTGCGAACCAACGACCTGGTGGCGCATCACCTCAGCGCGCAAGACGTGATCGACGCCCTCCGCAAAGGCAACGTGGAGTTTCCCGGCGGACGCATCGAGACCGCCCGCCAAGAATTGATCGTGAAAACCCGCGGCCGGCTCACCAATGTCGATCAATTTCGCAACCTGGTCGTCGCCCGGCATGGCGGCAATGTCATCCGCCTGGAGCAGGTGGCCTTTGTGGAAGACGGGCTCGAAGACCAGCGCAGCCTGGCCCGCCTCAATGGGCAACCGGCCGTCTCCCTCTCGGTGCGGCAGCAATCGGGCGCCAACCTGGTAACCGTGGCGCAACAGGTGAAACGCGAGCTCGGCGCCATTCGCAAGCAACTGCCCGAGGGCTATCAACTGCTGCTCGTGCAAGACAACAGTCTGTTTGTGGAGAACAGCGTTGATGAAGCCCAAGGCGAGTTGCTGCGCGGCGGCGTGCTCGCCGTGTTGGTGATTCTGATGTTTCTCCGCAGTTTGCGGGGATCGTTCGTCGCGGCCGTGACCATCCCCACCACGATCATCTCCACCTACGCCTTCATGCTGGCCATGGGCTTCACGCTCAATACCATGACGCTGTTGGCCCTGACTATCTCGGTAGGCATGATTGTCGACGACTCCATCGTGGTGCTCGAAAACTCCTGGCGGCACATGCAACAAGGCCTGGGCCGCGTCGACGCGGCCATTGCCGCCATGCGCGAGATCGGCTTCGCGGTCATCGCCACTTCGCTCTCCATCGCCGCCGTGTTTGTGCCCGTGGCCTTTATGGATGGCATCATCGGTCGGTTCTTTTACGAGTTTGGCATGACAGTCACCTTTGCCGTGATCATCTCCACGTTCATCGCCCTCACGCTCTCGCCCATGCTTTGCTCGCAAATGCTCAAGGTGAATTCAAGCCCGGGCCGGTTGTTCCGCTTCTCCGAAAACATTTTGCTCGGCATCGAATCGATGTACGGCCGCGTGCTCGGCTTGGCCCTCCGTCATCGAATGATGGTAATGCTGGCTTCCATCGGCGTATTCGTGGGTAGCGTGATGTTGTTGCCGCTGGTGGGGCAAGAGTTCGCCCCCGTGGCCGACGAAGGTCAGTTTCAAGTGCAGGTCGAAGCCCCGGTGGGCTCGTCCATTCAGCAAACGTCGAAAATTACCAACGAGATTGAGCAACTGGTGGGCGAATTGCCGGCCATCCGCGATATCTACACCACGATCGGCGGCCAGTACGAAGGCCAATCCACGGTGGCTCAGGTGCTGGTCAAGCTGGTCGACAAAGACCGGCGCGCGCTGTCGCAAAGCCAGGTGATGGAACTTGCCCGGCAGCGGCTCGCTCCCTATTCCAACTTGCGAATCAGCGTGGATGCGGTCGCCCGCTTGGGCGGCGGCGGCATGCGTTCGGCCCCCATTCAATACAACCTGCGCGGCGATAATCTCGAACAGCTCACCGCCACGGCCACGGCCATTGTGGCCGAGCTCAAACAGACGCCTGGCTTTGTGGACGTGAACACCACCAGCCAGGGCGGCAAGCCAGAGCTTTCCATCGGCATCGATCGCGACCGCGCCGCCGACCTGGGCGTGAACGTGGAAGAACTGGGCCGCGCCGTGAGCGCGCTCGTCGGCGGCCAGCAGGTCTCTACCTTTGAAGACGACGGCAAAAGCTACGATGTGCGCGTCCGCCTGGTGGGCGCCGAACGTCAACGAGCTGCCGCCTTGGAAACGCTTCCCGTGCGCGGCGAAAAAGGCGCGCTCACGGAACTCCGCAACCTGGCCACGGTCGAAAACACCTTCGGCCCCGTCTCCATCGAACGGCAAAATCGCAGCCGCCAGGTAACGATCTTGGCCAACTTGCAGTCGGGCAAACCACTCGGCGCCGCCACGGTCGATGTCACGAACATCGCCCAGAAAATCGGCCTGCCCGCTGGCGTAACCGCGGTGTTCACCGGCACGGCCGACATGATGGCCGAATCGTTCGCCAGCATTATCTTCGCCCTGGTGCTGGCGATCGTGCTCACCTACATGATCCTCGCGGCGCAGTTCGAGAGCTTCCTCCATCCGTTCACCATCATGCTCTCGCTGCCGCTCTCCATCGGCGGGGCCATCGGCGGCTTGGCGCTGACAGGCCGCACGCTGAACATCTTCAGCATGATCGGCATGGTGATGCTGATGGGCCTGGTGACCAAGAACGCCATCTTGCTGGTCGACTATACCAACCTGCTGCGGAGCCGCGGCATGAAGAAAGACGACGCCCTCCGCGAAGCCGGACCCACCCGCCTGCGGCCCATCTTGATGACGGCCTTCTCGACTATCGCCGGCATGATCCCCATCACTCTCGGCTTGGGAGAAGGGGCCGAGACGCGCGCTCCCATGGGCACCTGCGTGGTCGGCGGCATGCTCACCTCCACCATACTTACGCTGGTGGTAATACCCGTGGTGTATAGCGTGCTGGACGACGTTCGCGGCTGGATTCCCGCCCTGTTCCGCCGCCTCGGCGGCAGAACGGCCACCACGGTGGACGAATCCGTCGAGACGGTTCTGCCCCCACCGCATGCACACCCGGCGCCGTCGCCAGCAGAGCTTGCCTTCGAATCGATCCAAATGCTGCCCCCCGAAGGGCAACGGCGAATCGACGCCAGCGGTGGTGCTTCGACGCCAAGTCGATCCAGCACGCATGCTTCGCAGTCAGAACGCCCGCCGATCGTGGCGAGTGCCGGCGGCACGCTAGGGTAAGCGGCCAACCGAATAATATGACGTCCCCCGTTCTTGAAGATGGCAGGGCGCATGTTCTGGAACGCAGCAAATGACTCAATCTGTCTTCAACCCCGATCAGGGATGAAAATCCTTGAACTCAGACCGCCCGTTGGATCGCCCGGCCTCGATTTGGTGAGGTTGCATGGCATCGGTCGCGTCTGAAGTCCCGCCCGCCGCTAGCGGGGCTTGCGTTTTTTTTGCGCGGCCAACTGATCTGTCGTTGGCCGATGATACTTGATATACGAAGCGGCCCGTTCATTGTGGGGGGGGGCAGCGATCGATCCTGCTCCCCGCGAACTTCATAGCCGCATCCGTTCGGGCAACTTTCCCACTTCTGTTTCGCAGGGTGTGTGTATGGCCACCGTCAATCATTGCGCCTTGGCCTCGAAATCGAGTCTGCTGAAACGCCGCTCAGCTTTGGGTTGGGCCGCACTGGGAGCCTGCTTGCTGATGGCAGCCGGCTGCGGCCAGGCCAAGGACGAATCGGCCCGCCCCTCCGAAGCTGAACAGGTGGCCGAACAAACTCTGCCGCACTCTTGGTCGTACGACAAGGACGACGTGCAATCCTATCCTGCCGGGCCGGAGTTGAAGTCTTCGACGACTTCTCCTTCAGCCACCACCCCGGATACAATTGCTGCCGAAGTCACGCCAGCAGCACCGCCCTGGCGGAGAACGCATACTCCCGCATCGGGCCTGAGCGACTTTGCTCCGCTGGAGATGCAAGCGGAAACGGCGCCCACGGCTGTCCAAACACCACTGCCTGCCGCGGCCATGGCGGTTTCGCCGGTGGAAGCCTATTCGCCGTCGTTGGTTCCCTCGGCGGACTATCCGCAGGCCGCCATCAGCGGCGGTGCTTACTCGAATCCTCCTTCCCTGGTGAATTCGTTGGCGCCTGGCGCTTCGCCCCAAACGGCGAGCAAGACCACCACCAATTCGCTGCTACGTTCAGGGCTCGCTCCCACGTCCTTGGCCCCCAGCGGCCTCGCCCCAACCAGCTTGGCGCCCACCAGCACGACCAACCGCATGGCGGAGCCTTCCTATTCAACAGCGCCACCCCCCTCGCTCAGTGGGCCGGCTAGCGCCACCTCGTCTCCCCCCGTGGCTGCCCGCATGATGGCCCAGCCCGAACCGGTTGTGGCAGCGCCCATGATAGCGCAACCCGAACCAGTCATGGCAGCCCCCCTGATGGTCGCCCCGGCCGAACCGCGAGCAGCAGGAGCCGACGACCCCCAACCGCAGCCCATGGCCAATGCCCGCTCGGCCATGCTTGCCGACGCCGACGATCAGGCCGCCGCAAGTGCCGCCGCCCCTGGCCAGGCCGATTCGAACCCTGCTGTCGACTCCAAGGTTGGCGATGCCGACCAGAAAATCGTCAAAGTCTTTTACGGCACCGACCGCAAACAACTAGAAACGGCCCGTACCATTTGGGCCACCTACGCCCCTAAGTTCTATCTGCCGGCCGGAATTCTGGCCGGGGCCGGCCTGTTATTCCTGATCGCTAGCCTGGGTGTGTGGAAAAAGTTGGCCCGTCCGTTGGCCTGGTGCGCCGCGGCGGGGGCCGTGGCGCTGGGCGCCATGGCCGGCATTGAAGTGGTGCGACTGCAACAAACCTTGGCCAAACCCGGCGTGCGCTATGGCGGCGAACGTGGCAAGTTGGAACTCGGCGTGTGCGAAGTCAGCATCCCTCCCACGCACGAGGTGGGCGAGCTCGAAGCTCCCACCATCTTCAAGTTCGAAGTCCGCGAAGACACCAACAAGCACCTGGTGCTGCTCGGCAGCCATCCGCAAGAGAAGGCAGATTTCTACGGCCAACTCCGCGAGCGCGTGGCCAGCAGTCCGCGCAAGAACGCCTTCGTGTTTGTGCATGGGTTCAATAACAGCTTCGAGGAGTCGGCGCGGCGGACGGCCCAACTGGCGCACGATCTGAAGTTTGAGGGCGCGCCCATTTTCTATAGCTGGCCCAGCCAGGCTCAACTCACGGCTTATACCGTGGACGAAAACAACGTGGAATGGACAGTGCCCCATCTCCGCGAATTCTTGCTCGAATTGGCCAAGGAAAGCGGCGCCGACTCCATTTGCCTCATCGCTCACAGCATGGGCAATCGGGCTCTGACCAAAGCCTTGCAATCGCTGTCGTACCGGCTCGAACGACCCATCTTCGACGAAGTGGTGCTGACCGCTCCCGATATCGACGCCGACGTTTTCCGTCGCGATATCGCCCCGGCGGTAGCCCGCACGGCCAATCGCGTTACGCTCTACGCCTCGAGCAACGACGAGGCCCTGCGGGTCTCCAAGCAAATTCACGGCTACCCGCGCGCCGGCGACTCGGGTGGGCTACTCGTGGTGCTGCCCGGCATCGAAACCATCGATGTCTCGGCCGTCGATACCACGCTGGTAGGGCACTCCTACTTCAACAGCAACGGTTCGGTGGTTTCCGACTTGATCTGCCTGCTCAACGACGCCAAGCCGGCTTCGCAGCGAACGGGCCTGCTGCCGCGCCAGTACGAAGGGCTTCCCTACTGGGTCTTTGGCGCTGCCACCGTGGGATTGCCAACGCCGGTGCAACGCTAAGCCGCTGGCGATGGAAAACTGCTTGGCGTTCCACGCTAATTCATAACCCGACGCGTTAGCGAGGGAGTCCCAAGAACGTCCCTCGCTAACCAGCATTATGCAAGTGCTAGCATATCGTCCGATTCATAAGGACTTAAGTGTGCTAGCAATGCTCGACATTGGCCGTGCTAGCATCCTTAACTTCTTACACCATGGTGAGCCGTGCTAGCACTTGCATAACATTCTAACGCGTCGGGTTGCAAATCGACGAACTCTAAGCGGCTACAAATATCCCAGCGTTAAGCCCACGCGCTACCGCTGCGATAAATAGGCCAGCACCGCCAGGCACACCACCCAGGCGGCCAGCAGCACGATCGAAAGCACGAATAGCGGTTTGTTCTTCCGCGGTGGCTCGGCCTCCAGCAGGTAGGGATCGTCGGCCGGCTCGAGGCGCTCGGCGGCCGATTTACCGCGTGTTGCTGCCTGCTTCTCAGATTTGGAAGAACGTGCATTCATGGCGGCAACGTCAAGAAATAAAGAGCAGGCGAGTCGCGAAACGAGCGGCGGTTCTTGAGCCGGTTTAGTCCGGCATGGAGATCTGAAACTGCTGGCACAGCGCCGTTTCGAAGTCGTACACATCGTGGAAATCTTCTTTGCGATCTTCCGGCGTCTTCCGCATCATTTGCACTTCGATCAGGTTGTAAACGATCTCGCCAAAGTCGCCGGTTCGCGTCACGCCCCATTCGTTGAGCACGCACTTAGCCATGTAGCCGAATTGTTGCAGCGAGTATTGGCGGATGGCTTCGCACAGTTCTTGGCCGGTTAAGTGCCGCTCGGGAGCGTTCGCTTCGTCTTCGCTCGGCTCCTCCGCCAGATTGCGATCTTGGCCCATGCCGAGCACCTTTTGGGCATAGCTGAGCGCCTCGAATACAAACTGGTAGGCTTCGAGCTTATACCGGCGGTCTTTTTCAATGAGCTTTAGCAGGGCTTCCATCGCAAGTTTGTCATTAGCTAGAGAGAGATGCCCGCCAAGTCTTGGGCGAGTCAGGCAGTGGGTACAGCCGAGGCTTAGGCGCGCGTGGGGGAAGTGGGGATTCTAGTTCTTGCCGCCGCGCTTGCCCAGCACCGTGAGCACATCGGCCGAATCGATCAGCATCCGGCGATGATCCTCCATTTCCACCAATAGTTGGCTGGCCAGAATCTCCTGACCGAGAACCCGCGCGCGGCCATTCTTGGTGACCACGTCGGAACCGACCGGCGGCAATTGCTTCTGCAACTCTTCGTAGGTATCGAACTCGTAGCGCAGGCAGCATTTCAGGCGACCACACCGCCCTGATATTTTGGCCGGGTCGAGCGTGGCCTTTTGCAATTTGGCCATTTTCATCGAGACCGGCGGCATGGCCGAAAGATGCGTGTTGCAACACACCGGCTTGCCGCAGTCGCCATAGTCGGCCAGCAACTTCGCGTCGTCGCGCACGCCAATTTGCCGCATCTCGATGCGCGTTTGAAACTCGCTGGCTAAAATTCGCACCAGGTCGCGGAAGTCGACACGGTTTTCGGAGAGGTAATAAACCACGATCCGCTCGCCGCCGAAAATATGCTCGACATCCACCAGTTTCATGTCGAGCCCCGAGCTGGCGATGTGCCGTTTGCAGGCTTCAAATTCCTGCCGCTCTTGAGCCCGCAGTCGGAAAACCTCCTTCTCGTCGTCGGCCGACATGCTGCGCATGACTTGCCCTCGCACGGGATCGGTCAGCGTTTTCACGGCCGCTTCCGTGGCTTCGCACAGAATTTCTCCGACCTCCAGCCCGCGGTCGCTGCGGGCAACCACCCGTGTTCCGCGGGCAAATTCGTCTCCCTTGCCAGCCGCGAACACCCCCAGCCGGCGCATGGATCCAAATCGAACAATGTACTTGGGCATAAATGGCGATCAGTTGCAAACAATATCGGGAACGCTGCCGCGGCATGGCAGCCAGGTGGGGGGCGCGAACGCGCTTCGCAGGCCCCTTCGCACTTCTGGCTCGTGTGGGCAGTTGATTCTTGGGGAATCCCTCCATGATAGTGCCTGCCGCTGGCGTCGGAAAGAGAAGCCGCCACGCCAGATACGCGAGGCTGCCTGTTTTGTCACGGGACGTATCGTGCGTGCAGCGCAAAGGACCCCGCTTCCCCCCCGGCACCGAAAAGCTAAGGAGCATGGCAGGCGACGCAGCTTGCCAGCAGGCGAGACATTCCTTCTCCGGCGCCGGCCGAAAGACCTTCTCCGGCCGCGCCTGCTCGATGGCAGTGGGTGCAGCAGAAGTTTTGCCCTCCCAGTCCCAACATCAAGTTACGGCTATCGCAAGCAGCGATGATGTGGCCATCGCCCCCCAGGCCAGCATCGACCCAACCCAGCAGCGTGCGCCCCGACGCCGGCACTTGAACCACCGGGCCAGCATCGTTGCTGGCAACCTGCCAATCCAACGATGGTTGCGATCCCCGCGGCGGTCCATGCAGAATTCCGGCCAGCACAAAGCCCAGGGCAACCGCGGCCGCCAACCGCCACCAGACCAGCGGGGGAGCGAGATGGAAATTTCCCCGCCGGGCAAAGCCGGCAAAGTCTGGGGTTTGAACTTCGGGCGAGCTCCGCTGCACCTGAGCTTCACAACCGGACGCAACGTCGCCGCTGAATTCGGGAAGGGCTTCGCTTTCTGCCGCTGCTCGAGCAAATAAACCCACGGCGGGCGCGAGTTGCTGTTCCAATTGGCGGCATTCGGGGCAGCGCAGCAGATGAACGGCCAACGCCCGGCGTTCGCCCGCATGGCCCCAGGACGAGTTCCCGAGGGGTTCGGCAGTGGTTATGAGTTCGAATACTTGATCGCAATCCATCATCACTCGTCCCTCGACAGAATCCGGCCATGAGACACCGCGGGGGCAGCGTTCTCGGCGTGTTCGGCAGAGCGTAAATCGTGCGACATTTGCAGCAGTCCTTGCCGCACGCGGTTCTTGGCGGTGCCCAGGCTGCAAGCCACGGTCTCGGCAATTTCCGCAAAGCTCAATTGCCCAAAGAACCTGAGCCGTAAAGCGTCGGCCACGGCCTCGGGCAGCTTTTGCAGTGCCGACTCCAAGAGTTCGCTGTTTTCAAACCCAGGCAACTGGGGTTCAGCCGCCGGTTCGAACGCGACCTGGGCGCCAAGTTGCGACCAAGGGATTTGCTCGGACTTACCACTCTGCCGCAGATAGTGCTTGCGGCAGCGATTGAGCAGAATGGTCCACAGCCAGGTGCGGAAATTGCCGTCCAGTTGGAAGGTGTGCCGCGATGCGTAAACCGCCAAGAACGTTTCTTGAACGATGTCCTCCGCCAGTTCTAAATTGCCTAGCCGACTAAGCGCCACGCGACGCAGCGCGGCCTGGTAACGCTGAACCAGCAGCCCAAAACAATCCACCTGCCCTGCCTGCACGGCGCGCATCACGGCCTGATCGCTCGTTTGCCCAGGCAGGCTTTCACGCATGGGGAGTTTGGCCTTTGTGGCAGGACTTCTTGCCGCGGTGGGAGTGTGGCGAGCCAAAAACGGCGGGAAAACGACAGGCCCACTCCCATCGTTTATACCCAATCGCCCGACTTTCTCCAAAAGCCAGACGCGATTTCCTGAGAAAAAGGTCGCGCTTGCCGAGCCCCGCGGCTTGCCAGCAGCGGCACGTTCCCAGGCGGATGAGGGTCGCCCCCGCCCAAGCGGTTTGCTGGCCAGGAGAAAGTGGAGTGGAAGTTCGTCGCACGACTTCCAGCTGTTGTGTTGAGCGGTTTTTGCACAGCCCTCTGTCGCGGAATCGCACACCCCCAGTGACACTCCATGGCTACAGCAGGCACCGAATTCATCGCAAACCATCCAGACTGCCTCGCAGTTTGCCTAAATGGTGCAATCAGTGGAATCTTTTTCATCGGCATACATTTTGCCTAAAGTTAGGTACGGTTGTGGTCGAAGGGGAGCCTCCCGAACCCCTCCACAATTTAATCACGGACGGAAAACTGTGATTCTTATCAGGACCCAGGAAAGGATTTCGTCATGCTCGTCCTCACTCGTCAAAAGCAGCAAACCATTGTTATTGGCGGCGCCTCACCCATTACGGTCACGGTGACCGAGATTCGTGGCGGCCGAATCCGGTTGGCCATCGACGCCCCACACCATGTGGAGATTCGCCGCGGCGAGCTCGTGGATTCCTCGCGCCCCGCCAAAACCTGTCCCGCACTCACCTAAGAAGGTGTTTTCGTCTGCCCCCCCTCAGGGGACGATGCTGGATGGCGATGAGGCTTTGTTTTGGCCTTGCACCGCCTCGCAAATTGCCCCCCAAGGTCACGATGGATTCCCGTTGACTGGGCTCTGCATAAGGCGATCCGGTTGAAAATCCAAACGCGAGACTTGGGGCGCCGGATCGAGCAACTCCCCGCGAATCTCACTTAACTGCTAGACAGCCTCCTGCAAAACATGACAATGGTCACGGATGAGACATCGTCGCAGGGAGGCTCTTTGGTGCGCTGGAAGTTGTTCGTTAATCCATGGGTGCATTCGCTCTGCGTGGCCGCGGCGTTAATTATGTCGACGGCAATGGCGATTATATTCATCCATGATCTTCATTCCGATACGGCCAAGTTGGTGACCGAAAGCGTCACCAAACTGCGCACCGCGGAAGAATTGGCTTTTGCCCTGCGGGATATTCGCAGCCATTTGTATCAGCATGCGCTCACCGGCGATCCCGCCCAGCTCGATAACTTGCCCGCCTTGGGCGTCGCCGTTGATCTCTGGCTGGAACAGGCTCTCGCGAAAGCTTCCTCTCCTCCCGAAGTACGGTACGTAACCGACATCCAGGCCGACTTCGATCGCATCCACCATCTCATTGACGATCTCAGCGTGCGCGAGGCGCCCGGCGACAAGCGTAAACAAGCCCGCGAGCTGGGCGAATTGCTCACCAAGCAGGGCATCACGCTTTGCGAGCTGTTCCTCGACTACAGCGAACGAGCCATCGAAGAGGCCGAGGCCCAGCACCGATCGAACATTGTGCAGTTGCAATACATGGTCATTTTGACCGGACTGCTGATCCCGCTGGGCGGCGTGCTCGTAGGCTTCATGGTTTCCCGCAGCGTGACTCGCGAATTGGCTCGCAGCCGCGAGAACCTGCTTCGCGCCGAACAACTGGCCGCCGTGGGGCATTTGGCCGCTGGCATGGCCCACGAGCTTCGCAATCCGCTCACGGCCATCATGATGATGGTGCAAACGGCCTCGCCCGACGAACCGGCCGATCTCCAAATTATTGAAGACGAAGTTCGGCGGATGGAGCGCACCATTCAGGCTTGCCTTGATTTCGCCAAGCCCCGCCAGCCCCAACGGGCGCTGTGCGACGTGCGCGACGCCGTGGGCGGCGCCGCCCGCCTGCTCGAAGCCCGCATTCGCCGCCAGCAGATCGATTTCGAATTCACTCAGCCCGCGGAACCGATCACCGTGCTCGGCGACCGGCAGCTGTTGCACCAAATGTTTGTGAACCTGTTTCTCAACGCGATCGAAAGCACTGGCCCTCGCGGCGGGATGGGCGCGCGCGTCGATTACTATCGCCCCAGCGGGCCGGTCCAAATTAAAGTCTGGGATAATGGGCCAGGCATTCCCGAAGAGCTCATGCCGTCGCTGTTCGATCCGTTTGTTACCTCCAAGCCCACCGGAACAGGGCTAGGGTTATCGGTTTGCCGCCAGATTGTGCTCAGCCACGACGGCCGCATCGAAGCCCGCAATCGTTTGCAAGGCGGCGCCGAGATCATTGTTACTTTGCCATGCCAGGGAGTCTCGCGGGATGCCGACACTTCTCGTCATCGACGACGAACCGAACATTCTCCTGTGCTTTCGTAGAGCTTTTCGAGACGCGGACCTGCATCTGGTCACGGCCGAAACGGCTTCCGAGGGTTTAGAAGTTGCCGCCCGTGAACGCCCCGACGTGGCGATTGTCGATCTCTGTCTGCCTGACGGTTCGGGCATGGATGTGTTCCGCGCGATCCGCCAGGCCGATCCCGGTTGCCTGGTGATCATGATCACCGCGCACGGCAGCACCGAAACCGCCATCGAAGCCACCAAGGAGGGGGCCTTCGACTACCTGCTGAAGCCGCTCGAAGTGCCGCTGGTGCGCGAAACGGTGCGATCGGCCCTGCATATTCGCCACATGATGCAGGCTGGCCAGGAATTGCCCCCCGCAAGCGACGGCGCCGGTAACAACGATGCCATCGTGGGCCGCTCGCCGGCCATGCAAACCGTGTACAAGGCCATCGGCAGGGCGGCCCCGCAAAATGTCAATGTGCTGGTGCTGGGCGAAAGCGGCACCGGCAAAGAACTGGTCGCCCGCTCCATCCGCCAGCACAGCCGTCGCGCCGAGCAAATGTTCGTCGCCGTGAATTGCGCGGCCATTCCCGAAACCCTGCTCGAAAGCGAATTGTTTGGACATGAGCAAGGCGCCTTCACCGGCGCCGACCGCCGCCGCGTGGGCAAGTTCGAGCAGTGCAACGGGGGCACGCTGTTCTTCGACGAAATCGGCGAGCTGAGCCTGACCACCCAGGCCAAGCTGCTCCGCGTGCTGCAAGACCGCACCTTCCAGCCGCTCGGCAGCAGCGAAACCTTGCACAGCGACGTCCGCATCATCGCGGCCACCAATCGCAATCTGGACGACATGGTGCGCGAAGGCCGGTTCCGCGCCGACCTGTTCTTCCGGCTGGCCGACTTCACTATCTCTCTGCCTGCGCTCCGCGACCGCCTGGAAGACCTGCCCGACCTGCTGCGGTACTTGCTCCAGCGTCTCAATCGCGAATTGGGCTCGGAAGTCACCCGCGTTCACGAAGACACCATGACGCTGCTCATGCAGCACGCCTGGCCTGGCAATATTCGTGAATTGCAAAACCTGCTGCGCACCAGTTTGCTCAACGCCACGGGTCCCGTGCTGTTGCCGCAATTCTTGCCCTCGCGGTTGACGGGCGGCACGGCAACGAGCGCCGCCAGCGAAGCGGCGCTTTCCTCGGAAGACGACTTCCGACGCCTGTTGCTCTCGCTGCTGGCCGACGGCCAGTCGGAGGTGTACCACGTGCTGGTCTCGCGCCTCGACAAAATGGTGCTCAACGTGCTGCAAGAAAAAACCGGCGGCAACCAGGTGCAAATGAGCCGCATCCTCGGCATTACCCGCAACACGCTGCGGGCCAAACTCCGCGCGGCAGGCATGCTGCCGCAGATGGTTGAGAGCGAGTGAAGCTAGTGATTCTGAATGAACCGATACGTCCAATCCCCAAACTCATCTTTGAAAAACACGTAGGACTGCTCTTTGTCTTCCTGTTTGGATGTGCCGTCGGTAAAGGTTCGCACCACTTCCACCGAGACCTTCACTGGAAAGACCGTCGTTGGCTTGTTGGCCGGCACCCCGTCTGAAAGGAAATTGCCTTCTCGGGGCGAGGCGATTTTCAACGACCGGTATTGGTAGGTGTGCTTGGTCCCACCTTGTTCCGGTGGTCCCCACATATCTTTTTCGAGCATCGCTTTGATCGTGGCTTCTGGGGGTCCCTCTGCCGTTGCCATGGGCGGCGGGCTGTCCGCCTCGGGCGTTGGCATCTCCTCCCCGCAGCCCAGCAGTTGGGTGAAAACGACCCAGAAGCCAAGCAGCCTGGCCAATCGAGACCCTTGTTGCCTCAAAACGCACATGATGATGTCTTTACAGTCCAAGGACGGGGTTGCAAACAATCACCGCCTATTGTATTGGGGTAAACCCATCGACTGAAAGCACGTTGGCGTGCCTTGCTTGCACCAAGACGCAACGTAACATTTCCAGCCACATGCCAGATTCACCTGGGGGCTGGTTGCTGACGACGCTTTGCTCACAGCTTGGACTCGGCGAGCAGCAACCCAGACCCCAGCCACCCTTCGTTTGCAATAGCCTTCTCCGCCCGCTCACCCTTTTACCTCCTTCGCAATCCGGTCCCCAATCTCTTTGTCGATATTCCGCCAGTACTCAAAAGCCCGCTCCAGCACCGGGGGCGAAACGCCGTCTTTGAGGTGACCGACCACATTGGAGACCAGTCGCTCGCGAGCCGCGTCGTCCAGCACCTCGCGGACCAGCGTGCCGGCCTGGCCCCAGTCGTCGTCGTCTTTGCGGAGCGTATAGGCCGAGTGGACGAATTCGCCGCTGGCCGACCAGACTTCCTGATGGGGATAACGCTCGGGGTCGGCTTGAGGGCCGCCCTTGGAGTTCGGGGCATAGACCGGGTCGGTCACGTTCTCGACCCGCATTGCGCCGTCTTTGCTGTAGCTATGCACGGGGCATTGCGGCCGGTTGACCGGAATTTGCTTGTAGTTCACGCCCAACCGCGCTCGGTGAGCGTCGGCGTACGCGAACAGCCGGCCCAGCAGCATCTTGTCGGGGCTCGCGCCGATGCCGGGCACCAGGTTGTTGGGCTCGAAGGCCGCCTGTTCGATCTCGGTATGGAAGTCGGTCGGGTTGCGATCGAGCGTTAGCCGGCCGACCTCTTGCAATGGATAGTCGCCATGCGGCCAAACTTTCGTCAGGTCGAACGGGTTGAACCGGTACTTCTCGGCCTCGGCGAAGGGCATGATTTGCATCTTGAGCGTCCAACTCGGATAGTCGCCCTGCTTGATGGCTTGGAACAAGTCGCGGCGGTGATAGTCGGCGTCTTGGCCGGCGATCCGGTCGGCTTCGGCCTGGGTGAGGAACTCGATCCCCTGGTCGGTTTTGAAGTGGTACTTGACCCAGAACTTTTCGCCCTGGGCGTTCACCCACAGGTAGGTGTGGCTCGAATAGCCGTTCATGTGCCGCCAGGTTTTGGGGATGCCGCGATCGCCCATCAGCCACGTAACCTGGTGGGCCGACTCGGGCGACAGCGTCCAGAAATCCCACTGCATGTCGTGGTCGCGAAGGCCGCTATCGGCCCGGCGTTTTTGCGAGCGGATGAAGTGCTGGAACTTCATGGGGTCGCGGATAAAGAACACCGGCGTGTTGTTCCCCACCATGTCGTAGTTGCCTTCGGTGGTATAGAACTTGAGCGCGAATCCGCGGGGGTCGCGCCACGTATCGGGGCTGCCGCTTTCGCCGGCCACCGTCGAAAAACGGATGAGCGTGTTGGTCTTTACGCCCGGCTGAAACACGGCGGCCTTGGTGTAGGCGCTGACATCGGCCGTGACTTCAAAATGCCCAAAGGCGCCCGACCCCTTGGCATGCGGCTGCCGCTCGGCGATCCGCTCGCGATTGAAGTTGGCCATCTGCTCGATGAGGTAATGATCTTGCAACAGAATCGGCCCATCGGGTCCGACGGTTAACGAATACTCATCGCTGGAAACGGGAATGCCGGCGTCGGTCGTGGTGGGCTGGCGATCGTGTTGGGCCATGAATTGGTTCTCCCTAGAATGCCGAAGGGCCAGATGAGCGTGGTTTGCTGCGATTGGGCCGCACGTCCCTGAGCCTGAGCGAAGGGCGTGGCTGGGCCGCCATAACAGCCCGTTATTTCATCCCAGCTTACAACGTAGGCGGTCTGCGATCCATTTCAAGTAGCACAGGCGGGATGCCGGCCTACCAACGAGCGCTGAACCATTCCCAGTCTTTGGGGGCTGTGCAGGTGAAGGTCAACTTGCGCGGGGACTTCTCGTCGCCGATACGGCGGCGGCGCTTGCTGAAGAAACGGTTGCCCGACGCGGGGTCCATGATGCCCATGATTGCCCCGGGATTCCCTGCACGGTTAGTAAGTGCCGACCTTGCCTACTGGTGTCGTTGACGTGTTCCCGCCGCGACCACGCCCTTCGCGGTGGGATCAGGGGCGTGCCATTGCGTCCAGGTAAGCCTGGGAGAGGAGGATTGAGATGTAA
>CAYUMU010000029.1:0-66350 GCA_964445985.1 uncultured Pirellulales bacterium
CTGGCCGATTGAATGCGGAAGTCGCGGCGTAACGCTAGAATACAGTCAACCCATTGGCCCGACTGTTTCCATTCCCTTCTCGTTCGGGACCAGGGCGATCAGTTCCAGGAGACGCTGCCATGCGAGCGCGAACGACTTTGACTGCCGCGATACTGCTCGCCGCAGGGGCATTTTTCGGCGGTGTGACCTTGGATCAGTCTGCGGCGCAAGCCCAGGATCAAAAGCCGGATGCCCCGCATGGCTGGATCGGCACGGAGACGGTCAAGACCCGATTCGACAACTTCGAGTTCAAGAACGGCTATCCCACGCAAGCGTCAGCCGACGCGCTGCTCGATCAACTCAAGTTCAACCGGGCGGTCGAGGTCTACCTCACCCAGATGCCGGCCGTCTCGATCTTCGCGGAGCACCGCGGCCTGGCCGACTTCGGAGCCAAGCGGCCCCATCAAGTTGTCATCTGGGAACAACTCATGGACGCCGAGACGATCCTGCTCACCGCGAATACCGAGACGGTGTACGCACTCTCCCACCTCGACCTGAAGGCCGATGGGCCAACCGTCATCGACGCCCCGCCGAAGATGCTCGGATTCGCGATGGACTCGTTGCAGCGCTACCTCGTGGACATTGGCCCGCTCGGCCCGGACAAGGGCCAGGGGGGCAAGTTCCTCTTCCTGCCGCCCGAATACAAGGGCGAAGTGCCGGAGGGCTACTTCGTCGTTCGGTCGCCGACCTACACCGTCGGCTGGGGAATCCGCGGCTTCAAGGTCGACGGGAAGACCGATCAGGCCGTGGCCCTCATGAAGCAGACGAAGGTGTACCCCCTCTCGAAGGGTCCGCAGCCGATGGAGTTCCTCAACGGCTCGGGCAAGCCGATCGACACGATCCATCCAGACACCATCGCGTTCTTCGAGATGCTGGCCCAACTGGTGAACGAGGAGCCGGCCGACGTGTTCTCACCGCTCGAACGGTTCCACATGCAGGCCATCGGGATCGAGAAGGGCCAGCCGTTCAACCCCGACCCGAAGACCCGGACGTTGCTCTCGGAGGCGGCACGAACCGGATCGGCGATGGCACGAGCGAACTCTTTCGCCTCGCGGGACGCAGACACATACTACTACAAGGACCGCAAGTGGCAATTCATTGGTGACGTGCCCTACAACTTCATGAAGGACGGCGTCCTGGAAGTGGACCGCCGGGCCTACGTCTACTACATGGCGCTGGGTAACTCGCCCGCCATGATGGCGAAGAACGTCGGCCTCGGCTCGTACTACCTGTGGACGTACAAGGACGGTGCGGGCAACTTCCTCGACGGCGCGAAGAGCTACAAGTTGCACATCCCGGCCAAGGTGCCCGCCAAAGACTTCTGGTCCGTGCTGGTGTACGACGCGCTCAGCCGCAGCGAACTGAAGAACGGCGAGAAGTTCCCCTCGGTGAGCCTGTATTCCGGCCCAAAGATCAATGAGGATGGCTCCGTGGACGTCTACTTCGGCCCCGAGATGCCCAAGGGGCAGGAGAAGAACTGGATCAAGACTGTACCCGGCAAGGGGTGGTTCCCGCTCTTCCGCTTCTACGGCCCTTTGGAGCCGCTCTTCGACAAGAAGTGGGAATTGAACGACATCGAGGAAGTCCAATAGCGATCTTTCCCATGCCTGTCACCAGGCGCAATGTCAGTCTTGGCCAGTGGTGCCGGCACCGAAGTGTCGGCGCAGCCCGGCTTCCCAGCCTCGGACGCCAGCGATAAAAAGTTCAATTGGCGTCTTGTCACCCCGACTTTGAACAACGTGCGGCTCGTCGCAACGCTTTACGACGAGCCGTTTCTCGTTTGGAGTAAACACGTTGCGGTTGGCTTGCCGGGCTGCCCATCGAGTTCAAAAACGGCGGCTGGTTTCAACGTAGACGTGAGGATCCACGTATAAGACTTTGTCTGGTATGAAGTTGACGAGTTCAAATCTTGTCAACACTCATGCGGGCTACGCATCGGCTGAGTGTTGCCGAAGAAGCGGCCGACAGTTGCTTCGATACCGAAAAGCGAGGTTTAGTTACGTCGTTTCCGTCGTTATCAGACGACGGTCAAGGTGAGCTTCTGTTCGTACCCTCCGATAGCCTCACTTCTCCGCCTGCAGCAACTCGATCATCGCGGCGGCGTAACGTCGGCCCAGCTCCAGGCGGCCCGCCGTAGTAAAGTGCACCCGGTCGCCGCCGCGCTCCACGTCATCGCAATGGACCACGCGTAAGTTTGGCAGCTTCACGGCGTCCTGGGCTTGGCGTACCGTTTCCAAGTGAGGATTGTTCGGCCGCGGCGGGATGGCCCGCATCAGGACGATCGGCAAGTTCGCGTTGCCAAGATCACGGCGAGCCATTTCGACCCAGCGGACCAAGCCCTCACCATAGGCCTGCGCCGTCTCCTCTTTCAGGCCGTCGCCGTAGCTGACGTCCAACAGCATTCCGACAATCTCGATGGGCCGACCTTGTTCTTGCGATTGCTTCACCAGGTTATTGATGCCGGGCCCCGGCGAATTGTTCGCCACGTAACGGACTGAAGTCCAAACGATGCCGATCGGCCGGCCCAGGTGCTTCGCCATAGCCCGCCCGAACACGGCCTCGTTGCCGACCAGATTCTTTCCCGCTTCCAACGGCGCCCACTCCCCCTTCTGATACGCCAACACATCCGTCTGCGGTTCGCGCAGCTCCTCCGGCAGGTTTTCGAGCTTGGCATTGGAGCCGAGCATGTTGCTCGTCCCCGCTAGCACGAACACCTGCAACGGCCGCTCGTCCGCCTGCAACGACGCGTTAGTCGCAACACTGAGCAGTGCCATCGTGATGACAAAGAGAAAGCGAACTCGCATGCAGCACCTCAAGGCAAAGGGGTCTATCTGCGTTTTTTAGTGGCGCGAATTGTGAAATACAACTTCCTCCGGAGTTTTTTTGCTTGGAGGATGAGCGATGCGACTGAGAGAACACTCGAATCAAACGTCCTTCGCGACCAACCGTAAAACAGCCAGGGTCCCGTCCTGTTTCCCGGTGACGGCATGGCGTAGGTCCGGGGTCAGCATCCAAGGACCGGCATCGGGTACTCGATACGCTCAGCATTGCATTCCTAGGTACATTGGCCGGCGGATTAATGGCGCTTGGCTGCGCGATGGTAGGCGCGGGGAACACCTCGCCCCACCCGGCTCTGCGGTTCGTAGTGCGAACGCTGCTCTCGTTGGAGAGGGCGGTGCCTACCTTCGTAACAATGCTGATCCTGCAAATTGCGGTCGGGATTGGCGCTTTCAGTACGGTGCTGGCAATTGTGCTGGGAACGGTGGGGATGTTTGGCAAGATCTTCGCCGAAGACTTGGAATCGGTCGACATTCAGCCGGTCGAGGCCATCGCGGCCATCGGCGGTAGTCGGCTTCAGCAACTGCGGTATGGCATTCTGCCGGCAGCGAGAGATTCGCTAATCTCGCACTGGCTCTACGCGTTCGATATCAATGTGCGGATCGCCATTGCGCTCGGCGTATTTGGCGGCGGCGGGATTGGGTTCGAACTCTATATGTCGCAGCGGCTCCTGCGGCATCGCGATATGCTGGCGCTGGTGCTGGTGATCCTCGTTCTGGTCATGGCGACCGAACGAGTTTCTGATCGGTTGCGACGTCGCCTGACCAGCTAGCCTGCCCCTCGGGCTCCCTCCGCGACACTTCACGTTGGTCCAAGAATTTGACCGCCGCGTCTCAGGGGGCGTATAACATTCAAGAGAAGATGTTAATGAAAATAGTATTGGCAGTCCTACCCGAATTGACGCGAGGCGCCGGAAATGCGTGCTGTTCTTTGGATGGTGGTCGCTTGTGCGTTCGTGCTGACCTCCAGCGCGAGCCTGGCCGATGACTGGCCGCAGTGGTTGGGGCCTCGTCGCGATGGCAGCACCAGCGAGAGCGTGGCCGTTTGGACGGCAGAGAATCCACCCCAGGTGTTGTGGCGCCAGGCCGTGGGCCCCGGCTACAGTTCGCCGGTGATTGGCGGTGGTCGCGTGTACATTCACTCCGAAGTGCCTGGCCAGCAACAAGAAGAAGTGTTGGCCATCGACCTCTCCAGCGGCAAGGTTGCCTGGCGCGATACCTATGAACGGCCGCGGTATCAGAGCGCGTTGGGCAGTGGACCGCGTGCCACGCCCATCCTTTCGGGCAAACGGCTGTTCACCCTGGGCATCAACGGCATGCTCACCTGTTACGACGCCGAGAGCGGCACCCGCCAGTGGCAAGTTGATCTGTACAAAAAGCTGGAGTCCACGCTCCCGCCATTTGCCGTGTGCTGTTCGCCGTTGGTGATTGGCAATCGCGTGATCGTGAGCGTGGGTGGCGACGATCGCTGCGTGGTCGCTTTGGATGTGAAAGACGGCCAGATCGTTTGGCAATCGCTCGACGACGTTGCCAGCACCTCATCGGCCGTGCTGTTTGCCGGCGGCTCGCGTCTGGCCGGAGCATCGCCCGATGTTGTCTTTCTGACGCCGCTTCGGCTCGTTGGCCTCGATCCGCTCGACGGCTCGTTTCGCTGGGAATACCCCCTGGCGTTTCAGCCCCAGGGCACTTCGCCCACGCCTCTCGTGGTGGGTGATAAGCTGATTGTCAGCACCCAATCGCATGGCGCCGTGGCCGTGCAAATCACGCAAGAGGGAGACAACCTCAAAGCCAGCCCCGCCTGGCAAGACGCCGCCCAGAAGAGTTACTTTTCGTCGGGCGTGGCCAAGGGCGATCTGGCGTTGCTCGTCACCAATACCCTCGACGTGTCGCCCGTCGCAACCATCACTTGTTTGGACGCGGAAACAGGCAAGCAGCATTGGAAGCTTCCTGCCGGATATTTTCACGCCAGCCTGATTCGCACCAGCGATGATCGATTGCTGGTGCTCAGCGACGCCGGTCTGCTAACATTGTTGGAGATCACGGCCGCCGGCCCCAAAGAACTGGCCCGCGCCCAGGTTTGCCGTGGCACGCTCGTGGCCCCCGCCCTGTCCCAAGGGCGACTCGTTGCCCGCGACGATCAAGAAGTCATCTGTATCGACCTCAAGCCATGACCCAGGCAGCCAACCTCCCAGCAGCCAAGGCGCGAACCACGTTGGAAACTTCTCACATGCGACTCATCGCGCTAGCCCTCCTGATCGCCGCCTGCGGTCTATCGCAACCGGCGCTGGCGGCTCCACCGGGGCAGGCTCCACTTGGGCGGGCATTGTCTTCCGATCCCGCCCGTTTGGCGGCGACGATCGACCGCCGGTTGCAAGAACTGTGGCAGGCAGAGCAGGTTGAGCCAGCGCCAATGACCGACGACGCAGAGTTCTTGCGGCGCGTGTCGCTCGATATCGCCGGGAGGATCCCCTCGTCGGCGGATGTGTACGCCTTCTTGGAGGATCCGTCTGCCGACAAACGAACCGCCGTCATCGATAGATTGCTTGATTCGCCTCGCCATGCCCAGCATTTCGCCAACCTGTGGCGCGCGGAACTCTTGCCCGAAGTCAGCACGAATCCGCAAGCGCGAGAGTTGCAGTTCGGCTTCGAGCGATGGCTGACGGAGCAATTTCGCGGCAACGTGCCGCACGATCAATTCGTGCGATCATTAATCGCCATTCCGCTGCCGGGCGTCGGTCAGGCCGCGGAACCCGTGTTGCGCGATCCTCAGCGTTCCAACCCTTTGGCGTTTATCGCCGCCAAAGACGCCCGCCCCGAAAACCTGGCCGCCGCGGTTACGCGCACCTTCTTGGGCATTCGCTTGGAGTGCGCGCAATGCCACGATCATCCGTTTGCCGCTTGGACCAGGGAACAATTCTGGAGCCAGGCGGCATTCTTTGCCGGCTTAAAGAAGTCGTCGGGCGGCCTGCTGGCGCCACTCAACGAGGTGGCTCAACTTCGCGCGATCGCGGCCCAAGAGGGCGAAGCCAAAATCGAGGCCCGTTTCTTGACTGGCGACCAGCCCGCTTGGACCGCGGCCGCAAGTCCCCGCGACCTCTATGCCGAGTGGCTAACGTCGTCAGAGAACCACTACTTTGCGAAAGCTGCCGTCAATCGTTTATGGGGGCAGTTCTTTGGGACCGGCATCGTGCATCCCGTGGACGACTTTCACGACGCGAATCCTCCCAGCGACGAGCTCTTGCTCGACACGCTGGCCGCGGAGTTTGTGCAGTCCGGCTTCGACGCGCGCTATCTCATCCGCGCGATCTGCCTGAGCAAAGCCTACCAGCAAACCAGTGCCCAATCGTCCGACCATCAAGCGCAATCCGCCATTGCGGCCCGCATGACCGTCAAGGCGCTGACTCCCGAGCAACTGTACGATAGCTTCATTTTGGCAACCCGTTTTGAAGAAGCCGATCGGCGGGGCAATTTACGCCGCGAGTTCTTGTCCCGCTTCGCCCAGGCCGGCGAACTTGGCGAGCCGACGACCTCGGTGCAGCAGGCGTTGACCTTGCTCAATGGCGCCCTGGTGGCGCAAGCTACCGATCCCCAACGGTCGCCGGCCCTGATCGCCATCGCCCACACGCCGCGCCTCTCTACTGAAATGCGGATCGAAGCGCTCTATGTCACCGCCCTAGGAAGGCGGCCCACCGCGGCCGAGCTATCGCGACTGCAAAGCTTCGTGGCTGTCGCTGGCGAAGAGCAGCAGACGGAGCGGCTGGCGGACATTTTTTGGATGTTGTTGAACAGCCTGGAATTTCGCGTCAACCATTAAATTACAAAGAAACGGAATACCATGTTTCTTCACGCACCCCTGAACCGCCGCGCTTGGTTGTCTGGCGCGGCAACCGCCGCGGTCACCGCTTCCGTTTCTCCCTGGCTAGGTCAGATCGCGGCCTTGGCAGCCGCTGAACCCCGCCGCCATCGCTCCTGCATCTTGCTGTGGATGGCCGGTGGGCCAAGCCAGCTCGATACCCTGGACCCCAAGCCGGGCACGGCCAACGGCGGTCCATTCGCGGCCATCGGCACGGCCACGCCCGGCATTCAAATCTGCGAGCATCTGCCGCAATTGGCCCGGCAAATGCCCGACCTGGCGTTGATTCGCTCCATGCAAACCAAAGAAGGCGATCACGGTCGGGCAACCTCGCACCTGCGCACCGGCTACCGTGCCGAGGCCTCCATTCGCTTTCCCTCGCTGGGCGCGCTGGTGTCGCAAGAGTTGGCCGACCGCCAGGCCGATCTGCCAGGCTTTGTCAGCATCGCGCCGCAAGGAGCCTATGCCCAGCCCGCCGTTTCTGCTGGCTTCCTCGGCGCTCCCCACGCGCCGCTGGTCGTCAGCGCCGAAGGCGAAACGGCCCGCGACGCTGAACTGCGGGTGAAAGATCTTTCGCCTGCCGTGGCTGGCGAGCGTTGGCAAGAGCGCTACCTTCTGCTGCGAGAAATGGAACAGCCGTTCTTGGCCAGCCGCCCCGGTCCTGGCGCCAGCAGTCACGTAACGGCCTACGATCGCGCGGCCCGCCTGCGCGGCCCCGCCGCGATTCAGGCATTCGATCTGCAAGAAGAAAGCGGAGCGCTCCGCGATAAGTACGGCCGCTCGTCCTTTGGACAAGGTTGCCTGCTGGCCCGGCGGCTGGTGGAACGCGGCGTGCCGTTCGTGGAAGTGACCCTCGGCGGCTGGGACACCCACAACAACAACTTCGAACAGGTGCAATCGCTTTGCAACGTGCTCGACCCCGCTTGGGCCACGCTCCTGGCCGACCTGAAAGATCGCCAGCTACTGGACGACACCCTCGTGGTTTGGATGGGCGAATTCGGTCGCACGCCGGCGATCAATCCTCGCGTGGGACGGGACCATTTTCCTCCCGCCTGGAGCGTGGCGCTCGGCGGCGGCGGTATCCGCGGAGGGCAGGTGGTCGGCTCGACCAATGAACAAGGGACCGCGGTTGTCGAGCGTCCGGTTCAAGTAGCCGATCTCATGGCCACCATCTGCACGGCCCTTAAGCTGGACCCCACCAAGCAGAATATTTCCAACGTGGCCCGCCCCATACGTTTGGCCGATCCCACAGGCAAAGCCATCGCCGAGGTGTTGTCGTGATGCGCTATGCCATGGCGGCAATCGTCACGCTCGCGGCGCTGAGCGCGCCATGCGGGGCCCAGGAGCCCGAGCCGCCCACGGCGGTGGACCTCCCCGGCTTGCGTTCTCCCATGCAACTGCAACTCGCGCTGCAAGTGGATGGCCAATCACCCACGGTGGCATGCCAGGCATTCCTAGCCCAATTGTTTGAATACTTCGATCGCAACCAGAACGGGCAGTTGGATCGGGGTGAGTTGGATCGCTTGTTGGCGGCCCAACTGCTCGGCGAGCCCGCTCAAACCTGGCAATGGCCCGATCTGGCGCCTCCTAAAATCAACCATCTGGATAAGTCCTCGTTCGTTCGTGTCTGCCTGAAACGGGGCTACTCTCCCACGGTCGTAAAGGTGCTTGAACCAGGCGCGAACGATCAGCGGCTCAGCGAGGTTTTTCGCCGCTGGTTCGTGGGCGAATTCTACGCTGGCCCATCCGACAAGCCCCATCGCCGCGCGGCTCAAACGCTCGCTCGCTTCGATGCCAACGAAGACGGGGCCATCGATCAAGAAGAACTCCTCGGCAGCATTCCCGGTTTCGTAAACGCGGAACAAGCTTCGGCAGCGCCGGTGGCCACGAACTTGACCGCCAGGCAACTCCCCTTGAAGGTGAACATCGCCGCTGAGCAGGGGTCGATCGCTCTTGGCAATAACGAAGCCCAACTTAAGTCCGCGTCCCATTCCCATGCCGCGACCATCCTCGACTCAGCAGGGCATTTCGTATTGGTGGTGGATTGGCGGCACTCCATGCCCAACATGGAGGTCGCCGGCGAATTCATGCTGGCCCAACTCGCCGCGGCCATGGGAGCGAAGGAGTCATTGTCGCTGAAGTCCATCCAGCAAGACCCGGCGCTGGCAGGCTTGCATCTCCTGGCGCCGCTCGCCGACCGCAACGGCGATGGTCAACTTACTTTGAATGAACTGAGCGCCTACGTGGCCTTGATTCGCTCGGCCCTGCAATCGCGCATTTGGATCACCGTGCAGGATCGGCTCGGCAACGCCTGGCCACTCGCCGATCTCAACGGCGATGGTCGCCTGGCGCACGCTGAGATGGCACAGTTGGAGTCAGTCTGGACCCAACACGCCGATCGGTCCCATGTCCCGCGGCAAATCGAAGTCTCATTCGGCGCCGTCCCCGCCCGCGCTTGGGGAGGAATGCAGATCCCCGCCATCCGCCCCCAGCCCAAGACCGCCGCCAAAAGCAGCCGGCAGGGGCCAACATGGTTCCAAGCGCTCGATCAGAACGCCGATGGAATCGTCACCGAAGCCGAATTCCTCGGGCCACCGCAGGCGTTCGCCCTCCTCGACGCCAACTCCAACGGAGTCATTGAACGGAATGAAGCGGACTAGCTAACCCGGAATCATCGGGGGTTTAAATGCGGTACGGATCTTCCGGAATCCGGCGGACGAGACACAGCAGGCTGATGGCGGCGGCAACACTTCCAACAACGAGCATCCAAGCAGGCTCAAGCAACATCATTGGCATCGTTTCCCAGGGGCGGGAGGGAAGAGCAGGGAGTTGCCAGGAACGAAAGCAACCGAAATGCCAAAGATGCTCGCAATTTGAATTCGGCGATCCACCTCCTTTTTTTCCGTATTTTCTCAAGGAACGGAACGCTCCAGCCGACCGCGGCTCAACACGCCTGTCATCGAATTGACGACAGCCGCTATCGCATTTGCGACACATCCCCCATGCTCGGGCGCGAAACGCTCGCCGAGCGCCGCTGCGTCGTACAGCGAGAGCGATTTCTTGATGCTACGGCCTCGGAGTTTTCAAGCCCCACATTGGCCCGCGCGGCATTCGGCTCGAACCAACCGGTCGGCCGCGCCGCTGGTTTGCAGGCCGGCCCAGGTGGATTCGTCCAGCTCCGTCCACTGACCCCTGCGGAGCACCAAACCGTTGTCGGCATGAAGTTCGGCAAACGGGCCTTTGTACATCACGCGGACCATCGTGGCGGCCGCCGCCGCCGCGGGCTTGAACGCCTCGATCATGGTTTCTCGCAACTCGGCCTCGCCCACCTGAAAACAGGGCGCCGACCCGTACCGCGTGAGCTCCACGCGAATAAAGCCAGCCGCCGACAAGGCTTCCGTCAATTCGTGCAGCTGGGGCGCGTATTGCACGGCCGCGGCGGGGCCTGGCAGTTGCAACGGGCCAGGCATGTCGCGATCGGTGGTCAGGATGTGCAGATGGATTTTGCCACCGGGCTTCAAACAGCGCATTACCTCCGCCAGCAACTGGGCTCGGTCGCTGGCCTGGTACGGCAAATTGAACGTGCCCTGCAGGCGGGCTTCATCCATGGTGCTATCGAGCGCGAACAGCCGGCCCGGCAGCGGCTGACCCATTCGGTGAGCCCAAATGGAAGGCGAGGGCGCCGCCTCCATCGCAATTTCGTCGGGCGGCAAAATGTTCGTCACCAGCGTCGGCGCGGAACGCGCGTCGCCAGAACTGCCAGGGCCGCCATGATGGTCCAGGTCTTCGTCCAAGCTATATACTTCCCACAAATTACCATCGGGATCGTGCAGCCAAATCTTGCTTTGCTTGGCATAGCAGCATTCCACGCCATCCAACTGATGCACCTGCAGGCCCGCGGTGGCCAGGCGCCGCTGCCATTCGCCCAGGTTGGCTGCCGCCGGCAGGCGCAAGCCCAGGTGATTCAGCGCGCCCCCCGCCGAGTGTTGAGCAGGCTCCAGCGACAATACCAGCGGCGGTTGCCGCACCTCGAACTTGGCGTAATCGGCTCGCAGCTTCGCGGGGGGCAAACCAAAGAAGGCTTCAAAAAACGCCACGCTGGCCGACAGATTGGCCACGTTCAACGAAATGTGAAAGCGGGTTATATCCATCTCGGCAGACGGCTCGGTGCTCGATGGCAACTGGGTAGCAGAAGACATGGCAAGTTTTCCCTTTAAGCGGACGTATCCGAAGATGGCAGACGGAGCGCCGACGCATGGGGTGCTGCCGCCTGGGGAAGTTGGGTTAACAGCGCGAGCACGGCTCCCAAGGCAGCCACGCCAGCGGCAACAAAAAAGATCGGGCGGTAAGATCCCGCCGAGTCATGGCTCCACTCCACCAGCAGTGGACCCACGGCGGAAGCAACCACCGTCAGGGCTTGCGCCGCCGACTGGATGCGTCCCAAGTGGACAGGACCGTAGGCCAGCCCCCACACGGCGAAAAACACCACCGTGATCATACCCCCGGCCAGACCCTGAAGGACGGCAAATACGTAGGCTTCGGCGGCCTGATCAATGAAGGGGAACCAGGCCCAAACCCCGGTGAGCAGCAGCATGGCCACGGCCAGCAGCTTGGGTAGCGCCACATAGCGGGCCAACAGGCCTGTCCCCAGATTGGCGACCAATCCCGCAAACATGCCGATGATTAGCGCGCGGTAGTAAACCGCGACCGGCAGCCCACGCTCTTCGAACACGAATTGGTTGAAGAGCGACAAGCCGGCGCTCATCATTCCAAAGAACGAAATGCAGCCGGAAAACACCCAAAAACAGCGCGTTTGCAAGGCATGCGTGAGCGTCAGGCTGCGAACCAACTTGGCGCGGGTGGGTGATGCTTCGTCACAGTGGTCGGCGCCGGAGAATTCGCGCCTTCGATCCACCGGCGCCGACCGGGCAAACAGCCAGAAACCAAACGCCAGGGCCACCAAAATCCAGCCTTGGCCGGCCCAGGCGTTTCGCCAGCCATCACGAGCAATGGCGCGGCTCAACAGGCCCGTGCCCACGGCCATGGCCACGGTCATCAGCAGGGAATAAATACCCATCGCCATGCTCAGCCGCCGCTGAAACCATTTGCCCACCAGCGTGATGCTCACCACCGAAAGCATGCTTTGCCCCAGGCCGCGCGTGAACAGCACCAGCGTGCTCAGCAGCCAAAACTCCCCTGGCTGCACCAGGCTCATGGCAACCACCGTCAGCCCCAGCGGCAACACCACGGCTCCCGATACCAGGCGGGCGCCATATTTATCGATCAGCCAGCCACAAGGCAGGCAGAACAGAGCCCCGATCAGCGTGGCCCAGAGATTGATCTGTGCGAACGCCGTCTTGGAGATCGCCAGCTCTTCCAGCATCGGCTTGGTGATGAGCCCCAAACCGTGCGTCCGCCCTGGCAAGGTGGCCGCCATGGCCGCGGCGGCGACAACCACCACCACCCAACCGTAATAGCTAAGCGAAGTCCGCGCGCGTTCCAGCCGGCTCAAGCCGGGAGGCGCAAACGGCGAAGCTTCGGCGACGGTCATAACGAAAATCGGCAGTCTGGGAGGGGGGTGACAGGCGGGCGTACCCGAGCGGGACGAGCGAGTTGGAGGCGACTCCCGGATGCAACGCGGCTATCGAAACCAAATGTCGGTCTTGCCGTATTCGGCATACTTGGTTTTGAGCCAAGCGCCGAACTCCCGATAGTGATCCTCCCTGCGGTCTCCGCCCTCGCTGCCCGCGTTGTAGCTCAAGTACAATTGCCGCCGCCAGCTTTGACTGCGATTGGGGCCCGAGCGGTGTGGCGTAAACCCGCCAAACATGGCGATGTCGCCCGGCTGAAGTTCCAACAACACCCCGCGGTTGGGGTCCACCGCATCGTCGGCCAGTTGGTGATAATTGCCGTCGCGGGGGGAGAGGTAGCCTTGCTGGTGGTAGCCCCCGAACACCTCCGTGGCGCCATTCTCGGCAGCCGTGGCATCGATGGCGATCAACACCGTCATAAAGCTCTCGGGAAAGCTCTCCCAGCCAATGAAGTCTTGATGCAGGTCGTAGCCCTTGGCGCTCGGGCGCTTGAAGATCAGCTTGTCTTTGAACAGATGGGCCGTATCGCGGTAGATAGCCCGCAACGGTGCCAAGATGCGTTCGTCGTGGGCAAAATACCGCGAAACCGGCCCAATATCGATCACGGGATCAAAGCAATCAAAAATACAATCGCCGTTCGTCACGTCGGTTTGCCAGCGACAACGCAAATTGGCGGTGTTGATCAGTTCGGTTCGGGAGAGCAGGGTTTCCGCTTCCGCCGCCAAGGCGGCAATTTCGTCCCTCGCAAAAGCCTGACGAATCACCAGATACCCATGCGCGTCGTAGAAGCGAACCTGTTCGTCCGCGGCGCTCTCCCGGGATAAATCCTTCGCAATTGGTTCACTTATCGAGCTCATCGAATCTGGCTCCCCCAGCGGCTTATTCCCACTACCGCGCACCCTGTTCAGGGCCGCGGTTATTACTATATTCGCACGATCATAATAACGTAGCCGCGGGGGAGGGGAAACACGCCACGACAAATACTTTTAAAATTGCCGCCGTCTCGGCTAAGATCAACTTGGCAGGGATCGAAGGGTAGTTTGGGGGCGCCGTCACCGATCGACTCAACGTCTTACACGTCAACCGGGCGTTCTCTTGTCAGCCCCCCATGCGTTCCGCCAGCAAAATGCACTTCCGCCACTACCTGCTCAGCACGCTTGCCAGCTTAAGCCTGCTCCTGGCCTGGTCCCTCAACCAGGGTTCGACCGTTCACGCCCAAGCCCCCGCCCAACCCCAGGACCCGGCTCAGGCCAACGCCAAAAACCAGGCACAACCGCGGCCCGCGGCGAATGCCGAGGAACCTGGCCCCCTGCTTACGCCGCAAAGCCCCCAGGTTCGGGCCGCCGTGGATCGCGGCGTGAAGTTCTTGCAGCAAGGCCGCGTTCACTACCGTCCCACGACGGGCCGTTACGCCCTGGCAGCGCTGGCCATGATCAAGGCCGGCGAGCCAAAAGATCATCCCTTCGTGCAGCGAACGCTCGCGCAGATCAAAAGTCAGTACGAGAAAACCCCTGCCCCCACATACGAATCGGTCTACGAAACGTCGGTTTGCATTATCTTCTTATGTGCGCTCGATCCTGCCACCTACCGCCGTGAAATTGAAGCCCTGCTCGGTTACCTGATTTCTCTGCAACGCCCGTTCGGGGCGTTTTCCATGCCGGGCACGCCGGGCATGCCAGCCAACCATGGCGATACTTCGATGACCCAGTACGCCGTGCTGGCGTTTTGGGAATGCGAAAAGCATGGCATCGCGGTGCCCAAAGAACGCTGGCAGGCCGTGGTCGCCTGGCTCATGCGAACGCAATTCCGCAACGGCGGCTTCGCCTACCGCCCCGACACCGAACAGCCATCGCCGGTCACCCATAGCATGTCGGCCGGCGGTCTGGGGTCGTGCTACATCGCGGCCGCCACGGCGGGCGTCACCAAGGCCCCCGTCAAACCCAAGATTTCCGACCTCCCTTCCGCCTTGCAGCCCGTGCCCGATAAAGCCAATCCCACCGGGGCCAATCGCCTGGGCATTAACACCGAGGCCCTGCAAAACGCCTTGCGGCAAGGCGATGACTGGTTCGCCAAGAACTACAAGGTCGGCGTCGAAGGTCATCAGTTCTACTACCTCTACAGTTTTGAACGGTATCGCAGTTTCCAGGAATTTGTCGAACAAACGCCCGAGCCCGAGCCGCTCTGGTATCACGAAATGGCTACCTTTCTTCTCAAGCGGGAAGGCGCCGAATCTCGGTGGGGTGGGCCGGAAGACACCTCGTTTGCCATTCTCTTTTTGGTGCGATCCACCCAGCAGGGATTGAATACCCCCGAGGCCCAAGGCGTAGGCCAAGGCACGCTCGTCGGCGGCCGCGGACTTCCGCTGCATGCCAAGGAACTCGAAATGAGCGGCGGTAAAATCCGCGTCAAACCGCTCGCCGGACCCGCCGCCGACCTGCTCCAAGTGATGGGCAACCCCAACGATGAACGCTTTGAGCAAGCCGTGGCCGGCCTCGAACAATATGTGGAACAGGCCGACAACCGGCAACTGTCGCCCTTCCTGGTTCGCCTCCGCGAAATGACCGGCAGCGATTCGCCCGTGGCCCGCGCCGCCGCCATCAAGGGGCTTTCCAAACTGCGCAATCTGGAAGACGCCCCCTTCTTCATTCACGCCCTCGAAGACGAGGACCATCGCGTCAGCGAATCGGCCCGCGCGGCCCTGCGCTATGTCAGCCGGCGATTGGAAGGCTTCAGCCCCAAGCCGCCCACCACCCCTGCCGAAAAACAATCCGAGGCCAAGCGTTGGCGGCAATGGTATCTCGCCCTGCGGCCTGCGGCGGAGTTCCAACCGTGAAAGCCGCCACCGCCCCGGCTCCCGCTCCGGCGACGCCTCCGCCAACCCCCAAACCCGACGAGCGCGCCCGCCTGCGGGTAACAACCTACGATCGCGCTGCCAGCTTGTTGGTGGCACTGTTGATCTTGGTGGGGGCAACCGTGGTCGCCATGTTCATCATCTGGCTCACGTCGCGCATTTCCGTCCCCAACGTGGCCGTGCCGGTCGAAATGGAAAATGTCGGCGGTCGCGAAGACGGCGTGCTGGGCGAAAGCCTCGAAATGGATGCTCCCAACGAAACCACCCTCAGCGAGCAAACCGACCTGGCCGAGCCCGAGTTGCAGGAAACGGTGGCGATGGTGAACGACGCCCTGGCCCAGGTGGTTGCCGATCTTTCCGACCCGCTGCTCAACGCCGAACTCGAAGCCGGCTCGCAAGGCAAGTCCACCGGAACCGGCAACGCTCCGCCGCTCGGCAGCGGCGACGGCGACCAGGGTGGATTTCCCCGCGCCGAACGGTGGCGAATCCAGTTCGACAACACCACCCTCCAGGCCTACGCGCAACAACTCGACGAATTTGGCATCGAGCTGGCCGCCATCGGCGGAGGTCGGGTGGAGTACGCGGCCAGCGTTTCCACCGCCAACCCCACCACCCGTGTTGCCGGGACAGGCGCCACCGAAGACCGCCTGTACATGTCGTGGCAAGGAGGCACGCTCCGCCAGTTCGACACCCAACTGCTGCGCAAAGCCAAGATCGACCCCACCGGCCGCATCATCGTGCAGTTCTACCCGCCCGAAGTCGAAAACCGCCTGGCCGGCCTGGAAAAAGCCTTCGCCAACCGCGAACCCCAACGAATCCGCCGCACCACCTTTGGCATCCGCGCCACCGGCGGCAAACGCGACTTTTACGTGATCAGCCAAGACGCATTATGAGGTCATTGGTTTTTGTTTCGATTCTCCGCGGGCGGCCCAGTCTCACCCCAACCGTTGGCAAGATCACCCAGCCCCCTGCGGGCGAAAAGACTTACGATTCGGCCGCGATTTGCGTCACGCTACGCGGGGCTGCCACTTCCACCGCCCGTAAGCACTGGCTTTGCCCATTGGTATCTACACAAGCGGTTCGCCAGTGCCACCCCGCCGCTACGCGAGCGTGAGGAGGCTTGGGACCTGCTTCATAGCGGCTGAATGTCGCTCCCCGCCCACGAGTACAAAGGGCAGGCCCGCCGCCGTTGCGCCTCCACCATCCCGCCGCGAAGAATCCCCGATGACCACCGCGTCCGCCACACTCGCACCCATTGCGCGAAGTGCAGAGCGGAATGGCTCTGGCGACGGCTTGACGCTTCCGCTGTCCGAGGAAAATACCAGCACCTCGAACAGGTCGAGCAGACCGGCACGTGCCAACTCTTCCGTCCACACTTGGCGATCCGCCCAAATGTCTGCAACAAGGCCGAGGCGGTGGCCACGCGCGAGACGCTGGACCGCGCAGGCGTATTCCTGCGGAACGACTCCCACCTCATGGCGGGCAAACGTGAGCGCAATGAGATCGAGGTCGCGAGCGGTTAGCCCGCGGCTCTCAGGCACCGCGGCAAGCGCCTCTTTTACGCTCGGAAAGGCGTCGCGGTATGCCCGATCGGTGTAACGCACATTGAGATAGGCGAAGGCCGCTTCTACGGCGGCGTTCACCACCTTATCGGACACCTTGCCTCCGAGCGCTCGATAAGTCGCCGCGCAGTCTTCAGCTGACCCGAAGCGGTCGCCCCCGAACATGAACGTCCCATTCATGTCGAGGAGCAGGATAGGAAAGTGCAGGCAAGGCGTGTTCACAAACTCGCCTCACGTTTCGCACAACTTGAGTTGCGCGCGAAGCGCACAAGCACGGGTGAGAATCCAAGCCGAGCAAACGCACGATGGGCCGCCTCGTTAAACGACCACGAAGTCAACACGATGTCACGAATTTGTTCGCAGTCGGCTTTGGAAAAGAGGACGTTCGCGAGAGCGCGGGCAACGCCGCGGCGGCGCCAGGCTGGGCGCACAACAATCTGGTCGAGTTCAATAAACCGTCGGGCCGGACTGAACGGGGTCTCGGGCTTTTCTACGTGCGCGGCAATCAAACACCCGACTCCTTCACCATCGGTCTCCGCAATCCAAACAGAAGTCTTGGGATCGTCCATGCGCGAACCGATCCAGCGGGCAATCGCGATCCGATCGAACGGCTTGAAGACATCCGGTTCGGCGGCGGCATGGAGTTCGTGCACAATCGCAGTCAGTGCAACCAGCAACTCTTCATCGCCGGGCTTTGCTTCTCGAATCTCGATGGGCATGCTTCACACTGCCAATTCTTGACGCGAAACTCCGCCGTCCGCCGGGTTGCGGCGAATCACACTCAACATAGAACCGATGTTGCCGACCGGCAGGTCCACCACCTTGTTAAATGGACTCTGTCTGCGGCACAACTTGGGCACTTAGCAACCTCAGCAGGCCGTTGGGAAATACCGGCAGTCCCGTCGCTGCCACTTCCGAGAGCGTGTACCAGCGAGCAGGCAATTTCTCCCCATTGCTCTCGGTAATGACCAGTTCGTCCCTGGCGCACACCGCGGGCTCGTCGCACTCCGCCTCATGGATAAATACCAACTCGTGCTCCATGCATCCCGCGTATTGAAAAATGTTTTCCAGCATCCCCAATCGCTTGGCCCCAGCAAGCCGAACGCCAACCTCTTCGAAGATTTCCCTCGCCACAGCCTGGTCGAGCGTCTCTCCAAATTCCACGCCTCCGCCCGGTGGAAGCAGGAATGACTTGCCATCGTGGGGATCCGTCACCCGGATCAGGAGCATGCGATCGCAGTCCCTCAGCACACAAACGACTTTGGCGCGGATCGAAGCCATGGGCGCGTACTCTTCGTCTAATGTTTGCACCGCGTTGCCCTTCGCTCGCTTTCGTCAGAGCTCCGTCAGCTTCCCGGCGTCGTTGAAGTAGTAAATGTTCTCGTGCTTAAAACCCCACCTCCCGCCGATCTCACGTACGTGGGGTTCGAACGTAAAGTAGGGCACGCTGCCGAGCGCACGGCGATTGCCCGCCTCGGCAAACTCGCGGTCGGCCAGATCCATCGCAATGCTGTGCCCCACATTATCGAGGAAGTCCAGATTCTCCAAGCCGGCGGATCGAATCAGCCGGTTCGCAAGATCATATAGACCGCCGAAAGTGGTTTCTGGCGTGAGCCAACCAAGGACCTTCATGTGCAGTTCTTGAACCGCGGCATTGCCGCGCTGAAACTCCGGCTCCAACGGTGTGCTCACAACACGGCCATTTTCCACCACAAACGACCTGGCACAATCGCCCCAACACGAATCTTTGCACGGGCTCAAATCGACCGTAATCAAATTCGTTTCCCCCACCAGTTCTGTGGCGGGCGCATACTCCCGGCCAGAGATGGACAGGCAACTCCGCGAGCCCAGCAAAACAAGTGCGGGGCATGAGTGGTACCACGTTTCGGAGTAGCCAAACTGCGCAAGCCGTTCCACGGCAAAGGCTGCAATACTTTGTTCCGTGGAATCGCACGAAATAACGCTTCCGACTGCAGAAAGGACTGCCTTGGCGGCATTCTGGATGGCAACGCTCTGACGCGACGGGATCATGAGTTCAGCGTTTTGTGGGAGTTGCTGGTTCAGCGGGAATTGGAATTCTGGCCGGTCGGCGTTAGTGACTGAGGAAAGGCGCCCTGCCGGAAGGTTGCGGCATCCTGGCCGCGAAGGTTTATCGCTTCGAGGCCAATCCCGAAGGCGGCATGTTCAGCTTACACGGCATTGAAGATCCTGGCTAAACAACAACCGCGCAACCTGTTGCAGGAGTTCCACAACCACAGCGTCCTTACGGGCGATTGCAGCCTTCAACTCCGCCACGCGTAGGTTTTCGGCATTGGCTGGCGGACGCCCCCGGCGATTCGGGGCAAATGCCCGCTCGGCCTGATCGAGTATTTGGCTGGGCGGGAGTCCAAACTGGTCCGCCAGGTCGGACACCAACTCCTTGCCGGCCACGTGCCTGCGGACAACTTCGGTCTTCGGTTCCGGGGTGAACATTCTACGTCTGGTCGCGGAAAATCTCCGGTCGGATGTCACTAACGGAGCCAACCGGAAGTTCCAGTTTCATCTGAAGCAGGACAATCGCGGGTTTGGACAACTAGCGCTCAGCTCCGGACGGTTCGTCATTAGCGCGAAGGGGTTCCACGGCTCACCCCGAGCCGAATCCACAGTCGATCCCGACCGTCACGAGCAAAACATTTGCGAGGCGGACCAACGAACGCTCGACCGAAGTTACTTCCACGCCTGCGAGCACTCCCAGAATGGCCATAGCCACCTGTGCCGCTCAATCGGCCCGCGGCGGGTGGCACTAGCGAGCCACATGTCGCCCCCCACCCTCCATTCGGGTGCCGCTGGCTTTGCCAGTGCTCGCGGGCGATTCGTCGAGCAAATGCAACTTTCTGTACCGCATGTTACAATTGGCTCCGTGGCTCAAAAGGGGAGTTGGCGGGCAGTGGAACTTCACCGTTGAGTTGATGACACCAATCGTTTGAGCGAAGCCTCGCGCCCGCACGATCCATTCCCTGCCCGTCTTGTTGCTAAGCCGCCATGGAAACATTGTTCGATATTGCTGGTAACATTATCTATGCTTCGCTCGCCATGCTGGCTCTGTGGGGTTTGTTTTGCGTGATCGTGGTCTGGCGGCGCGTGGCCGTGGCCCGCTTTCGCGGCGAAGATGCCCAGGATGCCTTCCTCGATGAGCTCCAGCCTTTCGTTCTCGCTCGCGACTTCGACGCCGCCGCCGCCATTTGCGAAGGGCAATCCAGGGCCCTGCCGCAGTTGGCGCTGTTGGCCATCACCCATCGCGGCCTGGGCAATCTCAAGCTGCGGCACGTGGTGGCCGATCGGTTCCAGCGCGACGTGCTCGCCGATCTGGAATACCGCCTGAGCTGGGTGCAAACCGTCATCAAGTCGGCCCCCATGGCAGGCTTGCTCGGCACCGTGGTTGGCATGATGGGAGCCTTTGGCAAGCTGGCCGGCAGCAGCAAGGTCAGCCCCGACGCCCTCGCCAGTGATATCTCCGTGGCGCTCATCACCACCGCCTGCGGGCTGGTCATCGCCATCCCCCTGGTGCTGCTGACCGCCACCATCAACATTCGCATCCGCAAAATGGAAGACCTCGTCGGCGCCGGCCTGACCCGCTTCTTCGATACCCTCAAAGGCGTGCTACCCAACTAGCAATGGGGCGAACCGTCATTTGAGTTCCCATCGTCTGCTTCAGTTTGAGATAACCGGTCATGGCTTTGTCTTCCCTGTATTTCGATGACGACGACGCGGCCACCGCCGAAGGCAGCCCCCCCGACGCCGGCGCCTACGATGGCCCCGTGCTGCGGCGGCGGCGAATTCCCGACGATTCCGAAATGGACATCACGCCCATGATCGATATCGTCTTTCTGCTGCTAATCTTCTTCATTGTGAGCTCGATCCCCGATCCCAGCACGGCGGTCGAACTGCCGATGGCCGAGTACGGCGCCGGCGTCGATATCGAAACCACGGCCGCCGTTACAATCGCCGTTGGCGCATCGCCCGACCTGCCGCGCGTGTACCTGGCGGCCGGCCGCGTCGAGAGTGAAATCCTGCCCGACGATGAGGCCTCGCAAACCCCGCTACTCGAAGCCTACTTGGCCGCCGCCCTCGCCGAAGGCAAGTCGGCCGTGCTGATCAAAGCCGAACGCGAAGTGCGGCATCGCCACGTGGCGCGGATTGCCCGCCTTGCCGGTCAGCAAGGGCTCACCACCCACGTGGCCGTACTCGAGGCGCCCTAAGCCATGGCCCCCACCGAAACCTTTGTCTTCCGCTGCGGCCATTGTCATCAGCCGTTGCGCGCCCTCCCCAGCCAGCAGGGGAGCCGCTTCCGCTGTGTGCATTGCAGTACGCTCGGCAAAGTACCTGCCGCGCCTTCCAGCAAATCCCCTGCCGAACCAACGTCGATGCGGCCCAATCAGGCGCCGCGGATCGACTCCGGTTCGCCGCTCGCGGGCGAATTCAACTTCCGCCGCCCCCGGGCCGAAGAAGACGGTCTCGACATGACGCCCATGGTCGACGTGACCTTCTTGCTGCTGATCTTCTTCATGATCACGGCCTCGTTCAGCCTGCAAAAGTCGCTGGAAATGCCCGCCTCCGATCAATCAGAATCGGTGGCCCAGCAGCGCACGATCGAAGAACTGGAGCAAGACGACGACTACCTGATCGTGCGCATCGACCAAGAGAACGTGGTTTGGGTCAACGAGCACGAAGCTCCCACCCGGCATGAACTGCTTTCGCAACTGCAAGAAGCCCGCGACACCAGCCAGAAAGCCCCCGGCCACTTGCTCGTGTACGCCCACGGCGACGCGTTGCACGACAAGGTAGTCATGGTGCTCGATGTGGGCAACGCCCTGGGGTTCGAGCACGTGCGGCTCGCGACCGAAGAGCTGGAGTGAACCGCCTGTCCTCAGGCAGAACGGTCAGGCTCGAACCATGAATGGCTGGCCCACTCCGCTGGCTTACCTTCCCCAAGACCGACGGGCCGCACGCCAGGTGCTCAGCCGCGTTGTTCCCCGGCCGCGAAAATGAAGGGGCGGCCCTGGCATTTCCAACGGCTCGGCAAAATATCCGAAAGCGGGCGGAAGCGGCAATTCATTCAGACCCATCCGCAGCAGGGGTTCCGCGTTTACTTTGACTTCCACCTGCGGATTCTCGTCGAACTCGAGCAATTCCAACGTGCTTCGCCGGATGAGTTGGCCGTTGGCGTCCAGTTCTTTGGAACTGTTGCTAACCACGCCGCCGGGCAGATCCAGCACCTGCACGCTCACGGTCACCACCGTATTGCCGTTTTGCTTGTACACCGACTTGATATGACTGGAAGAGTAAATCTCCCCCAGCACCTTGTGCGGCATGTCCATCGCCACCACATAGGTGGAAGATTGACTTTGCGGGGTCACGCCCCCCGTAGGCATCACCGTCACATCGCGCCGCAACGTAAAAGGACGAACCTGCCGACAATAATACGTTCGCGAAGTGACCGTTCGTACCGCCGTGTGCGCCACCGTTTCGAGCACGGAGCAGTGAAACGGCTGGTTATCCACCGACACGTCCACCTGCTCGGCAACGCGCGTGGCGGCCGTCGGGTCGTAAGGCAACTCGTCGTAGCTTCGCTTGACGATTTGGGGAGGCGCGTCGATCCGTTTCCCCAGCACTTCCACGCTCGATTCCACCTTCAAGGTGTAATGCTGAGGGTCGGCCGCCAGCAGCGTGGTGCGGGTGTCGGTCACGGTCACCCGAATGACCTGGCCGCGGTCGTCGAACGTTTCACTGGTGATTCGCGATTTTTGCCAGGCGCCGGGCACAAAACGACCCCAGGCATGATGCTCTCGTGGGAGCGATTCACCCTGCGCGGTCGCCGGCGCCCCAGCGGCCGAAAGCGCCAGCAATAACGCGGGAAGCCATTGCGCTGGTCGAGCGACGAAACCAAGAATGGACATGGAAGGCTCATCTCCAACAATCAGCATCGCCCGCCGAACTCGCATGGAGAACTTGGGGTGAGTGGGGGGGGCTGCCGATACCTGCTGCGTGGCAGCGGGGCAATTCGGTGTGGGCATGGCGGTGTGGGGTTACTTCTAAATGTAGCCGATGAGCCGACAGATATCACTCAGCTCCCCTATTTTTTCCGGAACTCCCGGCGAAAGAGGGGGGCAGGAGGCTCAATGTGACGGCATTGCCGACATTGCCAGCACGTGCCAAACCACCATGATCCTCGCCGAATCGAGCGATCTAAACTTTTCAATAGCAATAAGATACGTCGCACGGAGCACCGCATGCCCCAGCTTAACCCCCTAGGCGCGACTCGCTCCTCCGGCATAATAGAGAGCGGGATCAGATTGGACCCACGACGTGCACGACGGATCTTTTGGGAGTCATACATGTACCGAAATCTCAGTACGCAAGCGCTCAGTTTTTACGCTCCGCAGAACGAACAGATCGAGATGGCGCTCTCGTACGGGTTTCGCGGCATGGACATTGATCTGCTCGATTATGGGCAGCAAGTGGAAGCCCGGGGCGAGAAAATGGCCCGCCGGCTCATCGACAGCGCCAATATCGAGCTAGGTTGTTTCCGCCTGCCGCTCGACCTCGAAGCGGACGACACCAAATACAAAACGCAGCTCACCCGCTTGGGTGGATTGGCCCAATACGCGGCCGCTCTTGGCGTGCGTCGGGCCGTCACGTTCGTCGCCCCGGCGAACGATTCCCGCCCCATGCACGACAATTTTGAACGCTACCGCCAGCGTCTCAGCGAAATAGGACAACTGTTCGTCCCGCTCGAACTGCAACTGGGCGTTGGGTTTAACGCTGTTGCCGAAGCTCGGGCTGGCAAAACGTTCGAGTTCATCTATACCTTCGACGCCCTCACCAAGCTGATCGACGCCGTCAAAAGCCCGGCCGTCGGTTATTGTCTGGATTTATGGCAAAACTACATTTCCGGGGCGGGGGTGGCGGAGATCAAAGCACTTCCGCTCGAAAAAATCGTCGCTGTGCGGATTTCCGGTGCCCCGGCTGGCGTCGAACCGGCACAACTTCGCGAGCAGGACCGCCTGGTTCCCACGGCCAATGGCCCAATCCAACTTCCCAAAGCGATCGAGGCCCTGGTCGAGATGGGCTACGAAGGCCCCGTTTCCCCAGCGGTTCATGGTCCCCTCTTGGCCGGCAAACGCCGCGATGAGGTGGTGCGAGTTGTCGGCGAAGCCATCGACGAAGTTTGGGTGGCCGCTGGCCTGCCTGCCTTCCCCAGGTTCATCGACCCCTTCAACATGAACCGCACGCAGCAGCCTGAAGAAACCATCGAGGTGCCCGAGGAATTGTTGGCTGAAGAGCCCGAAGAATCCAAGGCTTCTTGACCAAACACTTCCCGGTTTCACTTGGATTCACCCCGCCGGTTTGTTATGTTAACACCCACTTGCGTTTGCTGATGGATAGCTAGGGCCAGTTATCTGCCCCAGCTTCCATCGGCGCCGAACGTCACGCCCCCCCCGTGGGTTATATTTCCCCCTCCTGGCGAAACAGGCTACTCTTCATGCTGCGCATCCAGGGTTCTCCCAGAAAACTTTGCAACGGCGTGACCCGTCGCGACCTGCTTCGCGCCGGCGGCCTAGGGCTGGCCGGACTCGCCGCTGGCATGCCCCAGGGCCTGGGTAACGCCCTGGCGGCCGACTCCGCCGCGGGCAAGCCAGCGCACTTTGGTCGCGCCAAGGCCGTCATCCTGCTGCACCTGTATGGATCGCCCAGCCAACTGGAATGGGCCGATCCCAAGCCGCTGGCCCCGGTCGAAATCCGCGGCGAGCTGAATCATATCCCTTCGAGCTTGCCCGGCTGTGGCGTCTGCGAATTGCTGCCCAACATGGCCAAGGTCATGGATCGCATGACGGTCCTCCGTTCCATGACGCACCCCTACCCGATCCACGGCGTGGCCAACGCATTGACCGGCGTGCCAGTCATCGATGTGGCCATGGAGCTCAGCCCTCGCGATCCAAAACATTGGCCGTTCTTCGGTTCGGTGGTCGATTTTGTCGATCAGCAGAACGATCCCACCGGCAAACTTCCCCGCGTTCCCCGCAACATGGCGTTGCCGTTCCGGTTCAGCAGCCAACGCGTGGGCGAAGTCCCCAGGGCCGGCCCCTACGCCGCTTTCCTGGGCGCCGAGTTCGATCCCGTGTGGACCAGCCTGATTGGCGAGGCCACGCGAGGGCATAAAAAAACCCTCCGCGACATGGTCTACGAACAGAACGACCCCTACATGGGCGTCTCGGCCGATTCCTATTTCGAAGTCCCCTCGGCCACCAGCCTGCCAGCCGAAATCACGCTCGACCGGCTGCATCGCCGCCGCTCGCTGTTGGGCCAACTGGACGACGCCCGCCAAAACCTGGCGAACACCGCCGCGGGCCGTCAACTCACCCGCCACCAAGAAATGGCCTTCGGCCTGCTCCAGTCCGACGACCTCCGCACCGCCCTCGACCTGCGTCGCGAAGACCCCAAGGTCCGCGAGCTTTACGGCGATATGCTCTTCGGCCAGGCCTGCCTCGCGGCGCGGCGACTGGTGGAATCGGGCAGCCGCGTGGTGAGCGTGTTCTGGGATGAATTCGGCCTGGCCGGCACCGGCTGGGACACCCACGGCAACCACTACCCGCGGATGCGAAATGAGCTTTGCCCTGGGCTCGACATGGCCCTGTATGGCCTGATCACCGATCTCGACCGCCGCGGCATGCTCGACGACACCCTCGTGGTTTGCACCAGCGAACACGGCCGCACTCCCAAGCTCAATCGAGCCGTCGGCGGCGGCCGCGATCACTGGTCGCGGGTTTACACCACGCTGGTGGCCGGAGCCGGAATTGCCCGAGGGCATATCGTGGGGGCCAGCGACGAGCACGGCAGCGACGTGGCCCGCCGGCCCATCAGTCCCAAAGACCTGCTGGCCACCATGTACCACCTGCTGGGCATCGATCACCACCGCATGATCCACGACGCCCTGGGCCGCCCGCTTAAACTGGTCGAAGGCGACGTGGTGACCGACGCCTTGGCGTAGCATTCGTAGCTTGGCCGTCTCGGCCAAGAGCATTCATGGCTTGGCCGTCTCGGCCAAGCGTGCGGGGCGCAGTTTCCACCCCACGAGCAGCCGCGAAGCTTGGGGTGATCGGCCACCCGCGAGGTACGCACGGGGTGCGTAGCCCTACTTGAGGTACTTGTCGAAAAAGGCGTGGATGGCTGCGCTGGTCTTCGGCCCGTAGGGGTGATGCGAACCACCTTCAATCACCATCAAGGTGGAGTTTCCGCCGGCCTTTTCCAAGGCGGCGTGCATCGCTTGGCCTTGCCTGATGGGCACCACGTCGTCCTTGTCGCCGTGAATGATCAAGAACGGCGGCGATGATTTCTTGGCGTGCGTCGCGGGGCTGGCCAACGCGGCCAGCTCAGGCTTTTCACTCACTGTACCGCCCAGCAACTTTTGCACGGCGCCGTGAGTCTTATTGCCCCAGCCATCAAAACTGGCGGGGCCGCTGATGTCGCACACGGCTTGCACGGCGCTCGAGAACTCAGGCCAGCCACCTTTGCCTTCCAACTCAGGCAAGTCAGCTGAAGTTCCCAGCAGGGCCGCGAGATGCCCGCCGGCCGAATGTCCGGCCACTCCAATGCGATCGGGGTCGATGTGGTACTCTTTGGCCTTGGCCCGCAGAAAGCGGATCGCGCATTTGCAATCCTCGATTTGCGCCGGGAACGTGGCCTCGCTGGAGAGGCGATACTCGATGGAAACGCCCAGGTAACCCTTCTGAGCCCACTGCGCGGCGCTGCCGATTCCACCGTCGCGATTTCCGCCCAGCCAGGCGCCGCCATGAATCCAGACCACCACCGGCATGGGATCGGCCGGCGGAACCTTGGGACGTACGAGATTCAGCTTGAGCGGCCGCTCGCCCCCCTTGCCAAACTCCACGTCGCGCAGCAACTCCACGCCCGGCGGCAAACGAACCTCATTTTGCGCTTGGGCGGCTGTGGTAGCCGACAATCCCAGCGCAAGGCAGCTCAATCCGCCCATGAATCGTGTCAGTCGCAACATTCGCCATTCCTCCCAGTGGTTCCTCGGTTCACCTGGGAGTCGATTGTAATTAGTTTCTTGCTCGTTAACATCTCTGCAAGCTGCGGAGAACTTTAATGCCTCAGCGTCCGTTTGCGGTTGACCCGCGTTAAGGCTAGAGCTGGGTAACAACTAGCAATCGTCCGCTCGACCCTTCCGACTGACCGTGAATCGCCAGCCTCCGGAGATTGGTCGCCGTCCTATTAAGACTGAGCTGATCTCCAATGCTTGTGACTGTGCATGATGTTGCCTCTGGCTCCATCTCCTTGCACTGCAATGTGATGCGTTAATATTGGCGTTGTCGAGGGCGCTTCGGCAAACGAGTCCTCTCAAGAGATGTTGGTTTCGAATCTACTATGTCGAAACCGCAGTTTTTTGGTACAAGACGAGGTAGAATGATTTCCGTCGAGTGAAATTTGGCGCTTTGTGCAGTAATATTGCGTAAAGCCCGGTTTTTCATTGGCAGAAATGCGCATCCCCACCTTAGCGCAGGTGAATAACTTACCAAACGTCGAATCGAGATCATTTTGCCATGTTAGTGGAATTCCGAGTTCAGAATCATCGCTCTCTCAGCGATGAGCAGGTGCTCACCCTGGAAACCTCACGGACTCGCCTGGACGATGACCCCTGCCCTCGCACTATCGCCGGACACGATCAACCATTGTTGCCAGCGGCTGTTCTGTACGGCGCAAATGCCAGCGGAAAAAGCAACGTGTTGGCTGCTTTCGCATTCATGCGGGAGGCGGTTCTTTTTTCGCACCGCTTCTGGGAACCGGATACAGGAGTTCCAAGGTCTCCATTTGCTTGGGGGGAAAAAAGACACGCACCGTCAGTCTTCGAAACGACATTCGTTGCCGATGGACGCAAGTATGAGTATGGGTTCGTAGTGAGCGATTATGCGGTGGAGGAGGAATGGCTGTATATGTGGAAAGATAACCGCAAGCATACGCTGTTTGAACGGGAAGGCGAAAGCTTTGTGTATGGAAAACAACTGAGGGGACCGAACAGGTTTATCGAAGAAGTAACTCGTCCGAATGCGCTCTTCGTGTCAGTGGCAACGCAGCACAAGCATACGCAACTAGCATCTGTTTTTCTGTGGTTTGCAGAAATGGCATCGGTGAATATGCACGGAAGGTTTCTAGCGAGAAGTTCAAAGTTCGCTTCCGCGCGATTGCTTGCAGGTCGGTCTACTCAAATCATTCAAACCAGTCAATTTAGCGACGACGATTTTAACGATGAGACGGGAAAGAGAATTCAACAGCTATTGAAAGCAGCCGACTTAGGCATCGTTGACATCAAGTTATCAGACGATGATGACAGACAGCGTGGGGAGTGGAAACAGCCTCGAATTCAATTGAAGCACAAGTCCGACGACGATGATTCTTGGTTGGACTTGGAAGATGAATCAAAAGGAACTCAAACGCTTTTCAGGATTGCAATGCCTTTGTTCCGTGCGTTGACAAGAGGAGGGCTCTTGCTCGTGGATGAATTAGAGTCAAGCTTGCATCCGTTAGTCGGGTTAGCGATTGTACGGATGTTTAATTCTCCCGAGTGCAATCCAAGGAATGCACAGATAGTATTCACTACCCACGACACGAATCTGCTCGGAACAACGCTAGGAGAGCCACCGTTGCGACGCGATCAAGTCTGGTTTACTGAGAAGGGCATAAATGGGACCACGGCCCTATACCCGCTGACGAATTTCAAGCCCCGAAAAACTGAAAATATGGAACGCGGCTACCTGCAGGGAAGGTATGGCGCCATTCCGTTTATGGGCGATGTCTCATGGGTAACGGAGTGAGCAACTATGGCCATGCGAAACCGGCTTCGTCGCCCGGCACGAAGAGAAAGTCAACAGGATCCCAAGCCACTCATTCTTGTTGTGTGCGAGGGCAAAGCCACAGAACCAGAATACCTCGAATCCTTCGTAGAAGCCTGCCGAAACCCCCGCGTCAGTATAAAGGCAGTTCCGGCTGCGGGAGTTCCCATGACGATAGTACGACGCGCAAAGCAGGAAAAACGGGAGGCCGAACGACGAGCAGCAAAAGAGCGAGATGAATATCTTCGTTACGACCAAATCTGGGGCGTTTTCGACATTGATGATCATCCAGATGTTGCGCGAGCAAAGAGCATGGCTCGTGCCAACGACATTAAACTGGCGGTTTCGAATCCGTGCGTAGAGCTTTGGCTGCTCTTGCACTTTGCAGAGCAGCCGGGTGCGAAAGAGCGAAGGGAACTGCGTCGGCGGGTAAAGAAATATCTTCCTGCATATGACAAACACATTGACTTCATGGAGTGCCAGGAGGGATATCACGACGCTGTGCGACGTGCGCGCGGGCTAGATGAAAGTGCGGATGCGGAAAGCGAGTCCGGGCGTAATCCCACGACGGGGTTTTGGCGATTAACCGAGAGCATCCGTTCTGACTCTAAATTCGAGACTGAATGACTGCTTCGACCACCATCATGCGCCGGCTCAAGCCACGTCGGAGAATCCCAGAAAATCGCGTCCATCTGGAAAAAATCAAGCTGTCCAACTTTCGGAGTCCATTACACAATTCAGGCTGCCCGGCGGCGCTTACCCTTTCGGTCGAGGCATTCCTCGTACAGCCCCAGCATCTCGTTCAAATTGCGATCGAGCGAGTGTTGTTCGGCCAAATGCCGGGCGGCCTGGCCCATGGCCTGCCGGTGGTTGGCGTCGAGCAGGCCGTCGATCTGTTCGGCCAGCGTTTGGTCGTCGTGCGGGTCATCGAGGATATCGCCTTCCACGCCGGGCGTGATCAGTTCGCCCGCGCCGTTGAACCGGCTGGTGATCACGGGCAGCCCACAGGCCAGGGCTTCCAGCACCACCAGGCTGCACGGATCGTAGAAGGTGGGCTGCACATAAATGTCGGCGGCCGCGTAGTAAGGCCGGGGATCGGCGATGGGGCCGAGGAAGGTTACCTGCCGCGAAACCTGGGCGGCCGCGGCGAGCTTTTCGCCAGCCGCGGTCGAACGCCCTCCCACCACGGCCAGCCGAACCTTGCGGCCGGCATGCGTCAGCCGGCTCACCGCGCGGATCGCGGCCGGCACGCCCTTGAGCGTGAAGTTATGGGCCACGATCAGCAGCAGCGTTTCATCGGCCGCTACCTGCAACTCGCTTCGCACCGAGTCGCGATGCTTGAAACGTAACGAGGGCGAAAAACGCTTGAGGTCCACGCCGTTGTACACCAGGCGAATCTGCTCGCGGGGCACGCCGTAATGCTGCTGGAAATGCCCTGAAACCATTTTGGAAAGCGCCACCAATAGCGGGCCGCCGCGGCGATATTGCTTTTCTTCCAGCCGCGCAAAGTCGCGATAGCGGGGAAGCCAGGGAGTGACCGCGCGCTTCAGCCGCCGCAACCAGGGGGACAGCATGGCGAGGTTCTGCTCATACGACGCTTGGCGAGCGCCGCCATGAGGCTGGAACAAATCACACTGCCAGCCCAAGCCCATATCGTGCACCACATGCTCTGGCAGCGTCTCGGCGATTTCGGCAGCCGCGGCGGCCAGTTGCCAGCGGTTCTTCGTGGCCGGCAGCGCGTGGCGAACCACGCCCAACTCGTCGGCCTCGGGGCCAAAGTCGCGGGCAATCACATGCAACTCGTGGCCCTGGTTGGCGAGCAGCCGCGCGTACTGGCAGGTCCAATGTTCGGCCCCGCCCATGCTGGCATCAAAAGCGTGGATCACCAGGGCGATTTTCACGGCGGGGGGTTCCTGAGAAAGTTGTTTGCTGATGACTCGGCCGTATTGCCGATTCCTGGGTTCCCGCCCCCGTCTTCACGGGGGCAGGCTCTGCGCGGGAATGACGTGGTTGTTACTTCTTGGCCCGCTTCTTCACCTGGGCATCGATCCACCGCTGCTTGGCGAGAATTTGGCGAATGAATTTTTTGTCGGCGGGGCGGAGGCGTTCCGTGCCGAGGTACTTCTTGATGAACGCCATTTTGTGGGTCCGCGAAATGCGGTCGGTGGGGGCCGAATAGGCCAGTTGGGCCAGGTCCTTCACCAACCATCGCGAGCGGAAATGCCGGCGATGTTCCACGCGTTGCAGATCGATCAGGTTCACTTTGAATTCGCCCTGCGCCAGTTCCTTGATAAAGAAATGGCAGCAGTACAAATCGCGGTGGTTGTAGCCCAGCCGATGAAACTTGGCCGCCACCAAGGCCACTTCGTCAATCAGCGTGAGCAGATGGTGGTCGCGGCAGGTGGACTGGCTTTGCGGCAGCGCGCTGAACCGCTGGTCCAGAAAATGGTCGAGCTGCGTATAGCCCCGCAGCTCTTCGGTAAGCACAAAGCTTTCCAGCAGCCCATTGGGGTGCAGCTTTTCGCCATAGGCAATGAGCTTCATGGCGGCAATGCCGCTGCGGGCCAGTCGGGCCACATTTTGGGCTTCCACCCGGCCGGCTGTCAGCCCGCCGCCAGCCTTGGTCAGGGCCCGAACGCGCGTGCCGGGGGTCTTGATGTGGTGCTTTTTGAGATACGCCCCGCAGGCGGGGCCATGCGGCATGTGCAGTTCGAGTCGCCAGTTTTCGCGGTCGGGGAGCCGCCGCAGCAGCTTGCCGCGGTTGGTTTCCATCACCTGTTCAAAGCTATTCAGGCCGGCCGACTCCAGGGCAGGCCGGAACTCGCGGTCGATCCACATCTGGCCAGCCTGCACCGATACCAGCGGGCGAATCGAGCGATGTTCTTCGGTGTCGCTCTCGCGGATTTCCCAAATTTTGCGGTGCGTCAGCAGTTGTTCCACCTGGTGGGTAACCGCCTGCGAGAGCTCCATGCCGCGATGATCGAGCTCGGTTTGCTGCAAATAGGCGTCGAAGAAAGCCGCCCGCTCTTCGGGACTGGCCAACCGCCGGGGAAGCGTGGCCAGCAGCGCCGCCAGTCCCTCCATGCGATGCGAAACAGGCAACGGATCGAACAGCAAGGCGCGGCGGAATCCCCAAAATCCAAACTGCTCGCCGCCGCTAACGCCATGCTTCTCGGTGAGGAAGATCTGGTTCGAAAACAATCGCGGCTGATGCACGCCACAGGCATGCAGCCGAGCCACTTCGCTGGCCAGGCGCACAAAGAAATCTTCACGCCGGCCTTCCGAAGCGTTGCGGAGCGTGGTCGCCAGATAGTTGTTCAAGGTAATGGGGCACGGCACGGCCTCGGTCAGCAAACAGCCCTGCGACTTCAGGCCCAACCGCTGCAGGCAGAGCACGGGCCGCGGAGCTTGCACCCCGCCGGCCGCCAACCGCATCAGCACTTCAAACTCCGTGCGCGGGGGAGTCCAAAAGCCGCGGCCACGCAGGGCCTGACGGACAATATACTTCCAACACACATCCCATTCGCGCTTGAGATAGAGTTGGGCCGGCTCGCCGGCGCGGGAAGCCAAATCCAGGCGGATCACGTCGCGGCGACGATGCCGAGGGCTGAGCACCGTGCCTTCGCGGAAGGACATCAGCGAAGACAGGTCGTTCAGCCGATGCTGCGCCGCCAGGTCGAAGTAGTCGGGATGAATCCAATTAAAATGGGCCATGAGGCTCCCTCGCCGCGGTTAAGCCGCCGCCTTGTCACGCTGCTGAAGTTCCGCCGCCACGGCCGCCGCCACTCGGTCCACGCTTAAATCACGCATGCAGCGGTGATGCCCCAGCGGACAAACCCGCTGATGGCAGCCCGCGCATTCCAAGCCCGCCACGGCCAGGGCGGTTTCACGCGCGGTTGCGTTGGCGCCCCAAATGGCAGGCGTGGGTCCAAACAGCGAAACCAGCGGCACTCCAAAGGCCACCGCAAAGTGACGCGGCCCGCTGTCGGTGGTCACCATCAACCGGCTCCGCCGCACCACCGCCTTGCTCAGGCCAATGCTCAACGGATGATCGGCCAGACTGAACACCCGAGGGTGGTTGGCCCCCTGCACAATCGTGCGGGCAATCTCCCGTTCGCTGGGGCCGCACAGCACCAACACATCATGATCGTAGGCCGCCGCCACGCGGCGGGCCAAAGCCGCAAAGTGTTCGGTCGGCCAAAGCTTGGCGGCCCCAAAGGCTCCGCTGGAGTTGAACACCACCACGCGGCTGCCATCGCGCAGACCGAGCTGTTGCCACAGCAGGTCGGCCGACTGTTCGTCTTGAGCCGTGGTGCCCAGTTCCAGCCGGGGCGAATCGGGCTCGCAGCCGGCCGCCGCCGCCAGGCTGTTGTAGTAATCGACCATCGGGTGCTTGATCCGCTGGCCGTGCTCTTGGGGCGGCTGCAAGCGATGCGTCAGCAATGGACCACGGCCATAGCGGGCAAAGCCAATCCGGCGGTGAGCGCCCGAAAGATAAGCCAGCAAGCCGGTACGCAGTGAATTGGTCATCAGCACGGCCGTATCGGGCCGCCGCTGGCGAAGTTGCTTGACCAGATTCAAGCTGCCAAGCGAATGCTCCTTGGCGCCAGGCACATACAGCAACTGCTCGTCGAGCCAGGAAGTGCCTGCTAGCACGTCGGCCACGTAGGGCCGCATGACGCCAATCAGCAGAGCTTCGGGGCCAGACTGTTCGCGCAGGGCGCGCAGCGCCGCCGTGGCCATCACCACGTCGCCCACCCAATTGGGCAAAAATACTGCCAGGGTATAGGGCCTCATTGCTATCTTGCTCGAACGGGAGCCAGGGAGCGCTGGGTGCTGCCATGCGAAACTTGCCAGGCCGGACGGTTTTCGCCCCGTTTTTGGGGAGAATCACCGCCGAGCGCGCATGCCAGGCAGGGAAATCCGTTTCCACTGCGGATCACCAGCCGGGCGGGAATATACGCGTTTTGGGCGAGCGGATAAACGGCAGTTCCCAAGGAGATCGACGGTCGCCGACCGCGATCGGATCACCGGCCGTCGGCAGCAAACCCGAGCCGTCATTCGCTCAAACAACGTGGCAGCGAAACGCGCGGCCGCGGAGCGACGTGCAGCGCTGGACAGGCTGCGCTACGCCCATCTTCTCGCCAAAGTGGCCGGCGGTGGGGTTCGTCTGCCCGTTCGAGGCCGGCCTTGGCAAGGCCTGGCCTTTTCTAGGGCGAATAAAGCATGGGAAAGAACTTTCCCCCCAGCGGTTCATCAGCCGGAATCGGGGGCACCCCTGCTAGCAGCGGCTCGGCCGTGGCGCTCGTCACGCCGTCGCGAACAACATTGATCACCGTGGCTCGGCGGGGCCGGTTCGTGAAATTCTCGCGCGAGCCGTGGATCATCAGCGGATGGTGGAACGTGGCGCGGCCCGCCGGCAGCTCAATGCTCACGGGGTTGTGCAGCCGCTCCCACTGATCGTCGGAAAGCACCTGGCGAATGGCGTTCATGTCGCCTGCCAAACCGGTGATCGGCAACAAATCCCAACGATGGCTGCCAGGCACGTACTGCAAACAGCCGTTATCACCGCGGGCCTCGTCCAAGGCAATCCAACAGGTAAGATGGGCCATGGGCTGCGTGCGAGTCCAATAGCTGTAGTCCTGATGCCAGGCCACCACGCCGCCATGACCGGCCGGCTTGCAAAATAGCTGGTCGTGCCAGAATCGCACCGGCCCTCCCAGCAGTTGCGAAGCCGGCACGGTAAATGCCGGGTTCCAAAGAATGTCGTGAAATGCCGGAGCAATCCGCCAGGCCCCCAGGGCGTGGAACAACACCGTGTTGGGGTCGGCCGATTCGTTGCTGTGGAATTCGTGGAACAGGGAATTGCCCCCATGGCTAGGATTGGTGAGCTCGGCCAGTTCGCTCAGCAGCGCGTCAATCTGCGGCCCATCCAGCACTTCCACCCCTGCGACATAGCCGTGCTCCTCGTAAAATGCCAACTGGTCGGGGTTGAGGCGGTAAGCCTGGGCGCTTTCCGCTCCGTTCAAACGCGGAAAGAGCGCGGTAAGTGGCGCATGCTCCCGGGCCAGATCGTCGGCCATGGTCGGTAAATCTCCCCCCAAAAAAACCTGGCCACGCCGCCGGGGCCGCGTAAATATTCCGGCTCGGGGGCGGCGGGCTCAGCAAAAAAAGACGGCGTTCAGGAATGGAAAGGACGAATCGTGACCAATTCTACAAAGCCTGCGCGGAATATCGAAATCAAAGCCATCGTTTCCGATCCGCAAGCGGTGACGGCCACCGCCGAGCGGCTGGCAACCTCGTCGCGGCAGCAATTGCGGCAGGTCGATACCTACTTTCACTGCCCCCAGGGCCGGCTCAAGTTGCGGGAGATTTGGACGCCCGAAGATGCCCCTCCGCAACCGGCGGCCATCGATTCCGGGCCTGATTCCGAGGAAACGCTGCCGCACCGCGTGGAGTTGATTTGGTACGAACGGCCAGACCAGGCCGGCCCCAAAACCAGCAATTATGTGCTGGCGCCACTGACCTCGCCGGCCGCCGCGGTCAAGTTGGCGCTCGCTGCTGCCTGGGGGGTGAGGGCCGTGGTCGACAAGTTGCGCACGGTCTGGTTTTGGCACAATGTACGCATCCATTGGGACCAGGTCGCCAATCTGGGCGACTTCCTGGAGTTCGAAGCCGTGCTGGCCGAGGACATGCGCTTGGAAGAGGGGCAGGAACAGGTTCGCACGCTCATGCGCGAGTTCGAACTTTCGCCCGATTCGCTGCTAGAAGGCTCCTATATCGACCTGCTCGAGGCCCTGTCCGTCACGCTGCCACCCCCGGCGGAATGAACCCGCCGCCGGCTTCCTCTGGCCCATCGCGGGCCGCCTTCCGCACGGTTCTCACAGCGGAAAACCCATCTTTTTCGCGGTTTGCGTCACCGTTCACCCGCCGTTGCGGTCCTTGACGGCATTCTGGCCCATTGCTAGAAAAGACGGCTATTTCCTACCGAACCCGCGTCCGCGGCAAACTTAGCGTAGACGCTTGAGCTTGAATACCAAGGCGAAAGTCTCGTCGCACACCACAAGGAAAGCTGATCGATGGCCAATCAAATGATCTATTACTTTGGCGCCACCCGAACCGACGGCAAGGGCAATCAGAAGGCCCTGTTGGGCGGAAAGGGCGCCAATTTGGCCGATATGACCAGCATTGGCCTGCCCGTCCCCCCAGGCTTCACCATCACCACCGAAGTTTGCGGCGACTACTACAAGCACGGCAAAAAACTGCCCAAGGGCCTGATGGAAGACGTTGAAAAGAACGTCCACACCCTGGAAAAGGAGCTAGGCAAGAAGTTCGGCGACGTCCGCAACCCGCTGCTCGTTTCGGTTCGTTCCGGCGCCGCGGTTTCCATGCCCGGCATGATGAACACCATTTTGAACCTGGGGCTCACCGATCAATCGGTGGTCGGCCTGGCCAACGCCACCGGCAATGAGCGCTTCGCCTACGACGCCTATCGCCGGCTCATCAATATGTATGGCGACGTGGTGATGGGCGTGGACCACCATCTCTTCGAGGCCGCTTTCAGCAAAATCAAGCTCGAATACAGCGTCAAAGAAGACACCGACGTCCCCACGGCCGGCCTCATCAAACTGTGCCAGGAATACAAAAAAATCTACGCCAAGCACGTGGGCGAGGACTTCCCCCAAGATCCCTTGCGTCAACTAGAACTCGCCGTCGAGGCCGTGTTCCGCAGTTGGATGCTGCCCAAGGCCGTGAGCTATCGCTCGATTGAAGGCATCACCGGCCTGGCCGGCACCGCCGTCAACGTGCAGTCGATGGTGTTCGGCAACATGGGCGACGACTCCGGCACCGGCGTGGCGTTCACCCGCGACCCTTCCACCGGCGAAAACAAGTTCTGGGGCGAATTCCTCGTCAACGCCCAGGGCGAAGACGTGGTGGCCGGCATCCGCACGCCACTGCCCGTCAAAGACATGCCCAAGTGGAACAAGCAAGTTCACACGCAGCTCCTCGAGATCAAAGACACGCTCGAAGCACACTACAAAGACGTGCAAGATATCGAGTTCACCATCGAGCGCCGCAAGCTCTACATGCTGCAAACCCGCAGCGGCAAACGCAACGGCACCGCCGCCGTGAAAATCGCCTGCGACATGGTCAAAGAGGGCCTGATCGACGAAAAGACCGCCGTCTTGCGGATTCCGGCCAACGACCTCACCCAACTGCTGCTCCCCAGCTTCGACCCCGCCGGCAAGAAAACGGCGACCCGGCTCACCTCGGGCTTGCCCGCCTCGCCCGGCGCCGCGGTCGGCAAGCTGGCCTTCACGGCCGAAGAAGCCGTCGAGCGGGCTCACGGTGGCGAAAAGGTCATTCTGGTTCGCAAGGAAACCAGCCCCGAAGACGTCGATGGCATGCACAGCGCCGTGGGCATTCTCACCAGCACCGGCGGCATGACCAGCCACGCCGCCGTGGTGGCCCGCGGCTGGGGCCGTTGCTGCGTGGCCGGCGCCGGTGAAGTGGAAATCGACGAGAAGGGCCGCAAGATCAAGGTCGGCGGCAAGGTGTTCAAGCACACCGACGTCATCTCCATCGACGGCTCCACCGGCGAGGTCTTCGCCGGCGAGCTGACCACCAAGGCCCCCAAGCTTTCCGGCGACTTCGCCAAGGTCATGGAATGGGCTGACAAATACCGCACCCTCAAGGTCCGCACCAACGCCGACACCCCCGCCGATAGCAAGCGGGCTCGCGAGTTCGGCGCCCAAGGCATCGGCCTGTGCCGCACCGAGCACATGTTCTTCGAAGGCGAACGTATCCTCGCCATGCGAGAAATGATTCTTGCTCAAACCGAGGAGAAACGCCGGGCCGCCCTCAAAAAGTTGCTGCCGTACCAGCGCAAAGACTTCATCGGCATCTTCAAAGCCATGGACGGCCTGCCCGTCACCGTGCGGTTGCTCGATCCTCCGCTGCACGAGTTCCTCCCCCACGACGCCAAAAGCCAGGCCGAAGTCGCCGCGGCCCTGGGCGTGAAACCGGCCGACGTCAAACAGCGCGTCTCGCAACTGCACGAGGCCAACCCCATGCTCGGCCACCGCGGTTGCCGCCTGGCGGTTACCTACCCCGAAATTCTGGAAATGCAGGTCACGGCCATCGTCGAGGCCGCCATTGCCAGCGTGCAAAAGGGTGTGGATGCCCAGCCCGAAATCATGATTCCGCTGGTCGGCGCGGCCAGCGAACTGAAATTGCTTCGCGACCTCACGCAGCAAACCATCGACGCCGTGAAGAAAGCCAAAAAATTCGATGGCGATCTGCCAATCCTCATCGGCACCATGATCGAGATTCCCCGCGCCGCGCTCACGGCCGACGCCGTCGCGGTCGAGGCCGACTTCTTCAGCTTTGGCACGAACGACCTCACGCAAATGACGTTCGGCTACAGCCGCGACGACATCAACAGCTTCTTGCCCGACTATCTGAAGAAAGAACTCCTCGCCACCGACCCGTTCCAATCGCTCGATACCTCGGGCGTGGGCCAACTGGTTCAAATGGCCGTGACCAAGGGCCGCGCCACGCGTGCCGACCTCAAGTGCGGCATCTGCGGCGAACACGGCGGCGACCCCGCCTCGATCCTGTTCTGCCACAAGGTGGGGCTCGATTACGTGAGCTGCTCGCCCTTCCGCGTGCCAATCGCCCGCCTGGCCGCCGCCCAGGCCGCGCTGAAGAACGGCGGCTAGGGGGCCGACGATCGTCGACATCCTGGCTTCGCGTTGTTGCTTGATAATTCCTCGCGAACCCGAGTGGGGAAGGGAGTGGCGGCCCACTCCCTCCCCGTTGTCGCGAAGGGGTCGGTTTCCCTTATTTTAACGACCAAGAAACTACATGGCCGGCGATTTCTTCACCTTGGCATTTCCCTGATTGGCCGCCTTCTTTGCCTCGGGCTTTTTGGCCTTCCCCGGTTTCTCGGCCTGTTTTTCCTCGGGAGCATTCGCCGCGTTGGTCTGGGGCAACCACTTTGCCAATTCGTCCTTCACGCTTGCGTGCCGAGGATCGCTCGCCAGGTTCTTATATTCCCGCGGATCCTGGTCGTGGTCGTACAACTCCTCGCTGCCATCGGCGTACCGAATGTAACGCCAGCGTTCGCTTCGCACGGAGTGGTTATTGCGACCGTGGGTGGTCAGCGAGGGCCGGTCCCAAGCCGCCCGCGGGTTCCGCACCAGCGGCGCCAAACTGGCGCCGTCCAGCTTCTTGGCTTCCAGCCCACACAGATCGATCAGCGTGGGATACAGATCGAGCAGGTTCACGGTGCGCTCGCACGCTTGTCCCCCGCTGACGCCCGGCGCGGCAATGATCATCGGCACGCGGGTCGCTTCTTCCCACAACGAAAACTTGCGCCAGTGCTGCTTCTCGCCCAGGTGCCAGCCGTGGTCCCCCCACATCACAATGATCGTGTTCTTGCCGTGGGGGCTTTTATCCAGGGCTTCCAGCAACCGGCCGACCTGGCCATCGGTGAAGGCAATGCTGGCCAGGTAACCCTGAATGGCCTGTTCCCACTGGTGGTTCTCAACCACCTTGCGGTGATCCCCGTCCGGCTTGGCCATTTTGCGGCCGGCCTCGGGCACGTCGTCCAGGTCATCGGCCGGAACCTCTGGCTTGCGAATCCCCGCTACCGGAAACTGCTCAAAGTACTTCTCCGGCACATACCAGGGCAGGTGCGGTTTGTATAAGCCCACCGCCAAAAAGAACGGCTTGTCTTGCTTTTGCGCCAGAAACTCCTCGGCCCAAGAAACCACTTTGTAGTCGGCCATGGCGCCGTCGTCTTCCGCCACCGGCCCCCAGTCAAAATTGCCCGTGCCGGCGATCCCGTTCACCGGCATGTTGCCCGGCTTGGGGTCGCCCGGTTGTTTGAAGTACTGCTGCCAACTGGCCGCGTCGTTGAATCCACCGTGGAAAATCTTGCCGCCCCCTTCCACGCGATAGCCTGCCGCCATGAAGTGCTGCGACATCGTCACCGCTTCCGGCATTACCGGCCGCCACGGTTGGCTGTTGAGGTACACGCCCGAAGTGGCCGGACGCAGGCCCGTCATCAGCGCCGTGCGCGAGGGATTGCAAGCCGGCGCGGCGCAATAAGCCCGCGTGAACTTGATGCCCCGGGCTGCCAGTCGATCGAGGTTGGGAGTCTTGTTGCCAGGGTATCCGCCCAGAAAGCCCGTCCAATCGTTGAGATCGTCGATGGCCAAAAACAGCACGTTGGGCGGCGGCTCCGCCGTCTTGGCAGCGGCGGACTGCGCGGCAACCACGTCTTCCGCCCGTGCGAAGCTGCTCACACCCAGCGCGGTTGCCCCCACCAAACAGGCTTGCAGCGCAAGGGGACCCAGCCTGCCGAACCACCCCGTTTTCCTCAAGTTCTGGCGCAACATCGCGGTCCCCTTTTCAGTCTTCGTGCCGTACGGCCCCCGCTCTTTTTGCGGGCAAGCCACGGCTGGCATTGTAAACACCGCAACGGTGAGAATGCCACGGCGAAACAGCAGGGTGGCCCCGCCCACACTCCCCCCTTCGAGTGTCACTGGGCTCTGCCAGTGCCCATGGGCCGTCAGCCCTCCCGTCTCGGCAGGCATACCGCGTAGCCGTGGCAGGCCGAAGAACAGGGGAATCTCGTGCCCCCCCCGCCCGCATTCCACGGCTACTCCGCGCTCCCCTCGGCCGCCGGCGTTGGCCGATCCGGCAGGGGAAACAGCACGGTGATTTCCGTCCCCTTTCCCGGCTCGCTTTTCACCAGGGCCTGGCCGCCGAGAATCACGGCCCGTTCGCGCACGCCCCGGAGCCCGTACCGATGCTCGGTAACTTGCGACGGCTCAAATCCTCGCCCCCAATCCTTGACCGTCACAATCACTTTGTTGTCGCGCTGGTAGAGCTCGACCCGCGCCCGTTGCGCGCCGCTATGCCGCACCACGTTGGTCAGGGCTTCTTGGGTTACCCGATAGATGGCGCTCTCCAACAAGGGGGGCAATCGCTGGAACTGCACCTTGTGCGTGAACGTCAACTCGCCAATCTCCGGCCCGCGCTCATTGACCAGGTACTGCAGCGCCGACACCACGCCCGCATCGTCCAGAATGGGAGGCCGCAGACCGCTGATCAATCGCCGGGCTTCATCGATCGATCGCCGGAGCAATTGCCGCACAAGTTCCAGTTGGGAATTCTCTTTGTTGTGCTCTCGGGTGGCGTGCGAGAACGCGCTGAGGTGCATGATCGACGCCGTGAGATATTGCGCCAGCCCATCATGAATTTCATAGGCCACCAGCTTGCGATCGTTGTCGTGTTGCTGCAGCGTGTCCAGGAGCAGGTCCTGTTCGTTGCGCAGCGCCTGCTCGGCGGCCCGCCGCACGTTCACCTCGTGCCGCAATTGATCGTTGGCCGTCTGCAATTGCCGCGTGCGGTCGATCACGCGCGACTCCAATTCGTCGTGCGCCGCGCGCAACCGGTCCTCGGCCTGCTTGCGTCGCGAAATATCGAAGATGGTGCCTTCGAGAAATCGCAGCTTTCCGTTCGCTTCAAAAACCCCCTGCCCGCGCTCCTCGACCCACCGCCACGAGCCGTCACGATGCCGCATGCGGTATTCGATGTAAAACTGCCGGCCCTCGCTCAAGGCGGCATTGACTTCCGCCACGATGTTGGCCGCGTCGTCTGGGTGAAATAGCTCAACGAAAGAAACTTGATCCGCCAGGAATTCGCCGCTGCTATAGCCGGTAAGTGTTTCAATCTGGTCGTTCAAAAAAATGACCGAATAGCGATCGTCGTTGCGGCACAAATAAACCACGCCAGGCACGTTCTCGGCCAGAATCCGGAACTGCTCCTCGTTCCGCCGCACCTTCCGCTCATACGTGCGGCGATCGATCGCTCCCAAAAATGTTTCGCCCACGATTCGCAGTAGCTCGATCTGTTCTTCGTGCCACTCGTGGGGGCGGTCGTTGAACGAGAACCCCACGAACCCCCGCAGCCGGCTTTCGCTGAGCAGCGGCACCATCACCAGCGAACGCACGCCGATGTGCTCCAGCAAAGTCCGGAGCTTGTCGGCCGGCTCCGGCAGTTCTTCGGCCCGCTCAATCCCCACCGTTTCGCCCCGGGCCTGGGCTTCGGTCAGCCACTCGTAGCCCTGCGTGGCAAAGCTCTGAAAATAAGGCCGCAGCGATTCCACCCCCGGGGCGCACCAGTCGTGCGTGTTGTTCATCCGGCTGCCATCGACCGTGTATTGGCACAGAAAACTGCGATCGCAGCGCACAAAGCCGCCAATGTCGGCCAGGGCCTGTTCAATGGCCGCATCCACTTCATCAATGCCAATGTGCACGAACCGCGATGAGATTCGCGCCAGCAGATTCCTGAACGCCGAGCGGCTGCGAAAGTGGTCCACCGTGTCGCGGAGCACGCGCTCGTTCTCTTCTTCCAACTCCTGCACCCGGCGCTGAAGCTCAACGATCTGCGCCTGGAGATCGTCGGTGGTGTCCCCCGATAGACCCATAACTACCTCGCGTGAAACGTGCGAAACCGCCCGCGCCGTCGCCGCGGTGGTAAACTGCCAGCCAAGCGCGCGGCCTTGGACAGGTCCGTTGTGGATTTGCGGCGGAGCCCCCGCCGTGTAGACTTCGCTGAAGTCGCCCGCGTCTTGCGCGCTTGCCGGGCGGCGGCATCCACCTGTCCGCGACCGCTGGCCCAGCGATCGTGTTCCGAATTGTAAGCATTTTAGCAGCGGTTCGCCGATGAATTGTCAACTTGTGCCACCGCCAGACTCGCAATTCCGCCCACCGCCCCACCCAAGTCATGCCCTTTGGCGTTTCCCCCTCATCATTTGGCTGCTCGCGATCCTCCCTGGCAGCGGTTGCAATCGGGGAACGGACTACCCCAATCGCCCCATTACCCTGGTTTGCCCCTGGGGACTCGGCGGCGGCACCGATCAGGTCTCACGCCAGGCGGCAATTCACCTGGAACAAGAACTCGGCGTCCCCGTGAACGTGATCAACCGCACCGGAGGGCAGGGCATCAACGGCCACATCCGCGGCCTCAAATCCGACGCCGATGGCTACACCATCGCCATGATCACCGTCGAACTCAACATGTTCCACTGGAACCATCAGGCGAGCCTCTCCTACCGCGACGCCCTCCCCCTGGCCTCGCTCAACGAAGACGCCGCCGCGCTGTTTGTGCATGGCGATTCTCCCTGGCAAACGCTCCCCCAGTTTGTGGAATACCTGCGGACCTCGCCCCACAAAGTTCGCGTCTCAGGCACGTCCACCGGCGGCATCTGGCACCTGGCCCTGGTCGGCTGGCTGCAATCGATCGGCCTCACCTCCCACACCGTTACCTGGGTGGCCTCGCAAGGCGCCGGCCCTGCCCTGGCCGATATGCTGCCCGACAGCGCCGTCTGTTGCAGCCTTCCCGAGGCCCGCATCTTGCTGCGAGAAGGTCGCGTGCGCTGCCTGGGCGTCATGTCCCACCAGCGCTCGCCCGCCCCCTTCAATCACGTGCCCACCTTCGCCGAGCAGGGCTACGACTGGGCGCTCTACGGCTGGCGCGGCCTGGCCGTGGCGCAACACACCCCGCCCGCCATCGTGCGGAAATTGCAAACGGCCCTGGCCCGCGTGGTGAATGGCGAAACCAAGGTGGCCGGCAAGACCTTCCCCCAGTTCATGCAAGACGCCGGCTTCAATCTCACCGTCCGGCCCGGCGACCAGTTCAGCGCCTTCCTCGCCGCCCAAGACGAACAACTCGGCGAACTGATCAACCAGGGCGACTTTTCCCAAGTGACCCAAGGCGCCATCAGCCCCATGCTGTTCCCTGGCCTGCTGCTTGCCATCCTGGGCATTTCGCTGCTCGGCATCCTCTGGCGAACCCTCGGCGTCGAGCAAGTCGAACTACCCCCCACCGAGCCGCACGCACCCCCCTCGGGCGAAGCAGGTCCCAGCCTGTTCTTCTTCTTGCTGGTGCCCGCCGCGGTGGCGGCTTACGTGTGGATTTCGCCCATTGCCGGTTTCGTCCTCACGGCGGCAGCCATCCTCGCCATTTTGTTCTGGAGCCTGGGCACCCGGCTCTGGATCAGCCTCGCCATGGCCATCATCCTTGCCCCAGCCCTCTACCACACCTTCGCCCACGGCCTCCGAGTCTCGCTCCCGCAAGGCTGGCTCGGCTGGTAATACAGACGCTGATCATGCCATTCCGTCATTCCCGAGAAGGCGGGAATCCAGTCGCGACGGATACGACGCTGCACTTGACCACGGACTGAACGGCCCCAGCGGCGCCCAACAACTTTTGCGCCAACATCCTTGCCTGGGCCGGCGCCCCAGCGCAACATCTAAAGCAGCAAACCCCGCGTTCCATCACGGCCAACGTATATCCCCACAGGGCAAACCGTCTGCCTCCTTCTTCCCGCCATCTTCCTTCGAAAGAACTTTTCATGAATACCCTGCGTCGCCGCTGGCTGCCGGCCCCTTGTTGCTCCCTCGCCATGCTGATTTGCCTGAGTAGCGGCCTGGCAACCGCGCAAGCCCAAGACACCACGCCAACGCCCGCCAAACCAACCGTCGCATCCACCACCAAGCCAGCCGGCCTCACCATCTTTTCCGCCGGCCATAGTTTTCACGTCTTCATTCCCGGCATCTTGAGCGAAATCGCCACGTCAGCCGGCATCGAAGACCACGTGCAGCAAGGCGTGCAATCCATCGGCGGCTCCCGCGTCATTCAGCACTGGGACTTGGCCGAAGACAAAAACAAGGTCAAGCCCGCCCTGGCCACCGGCCAAATCCAGGTGCTCACCCTCTCCCCCATCTACCTGCCCGACGACGGCATCGAAAAGCTGGCGACCTTGGCCCAAGAGAAGAACCCGCAAATCCGCGTCCTGCTCGAAGAGTTCTGGCTCCCCTACGACGTCTACGCACTCAACTACAAACAAAAGCGTCCTGAACCGGTGGACCGCGCCACCCGCACCGTGGAACAAATCCAGGCCGCCCACGCCCCCTACTTCGCCAGCATCGAAGGGCATGTGAAAGAATTGAATCAAACGTACGGCAAAGACGTGCTGTTTGTGGTCCCGGTCGGCCAGGCGGCCATTGCCCTCCGCGAAAAAATCATCGCCGGCGAGGCCCCCGGCATCAAGTCGCAAGAAGAACTCTTCCGCGACCCCATCGGCCACGCCACCCCGCCCCTGCAAGCCCTGGCGGCCTACTGCTTCTATTCCGCCATCTACGGCCAAAGCCCCGCCGGCCTACCCATGCCCCGCGTACTCAAAAATAGCCCCTACGCCAACGAAGACCTCAACCGCCTGCTCCAACAACTCGCCTGGCAAGCCGTCAGCTCCCACCCCCTAACCGGCGTCAAGGAATAGCCTCGGCTAAACGGCAGCGAACCTCGGCCCCCGCATCGTTGGGGGGAAGTACATTGGGAACCCGCGGTGGACCAAGAGCCTATCCAATGACTCCCTCGCCCCTCGCGGGAGAGGGGAAACAGGGTTCTCGGAAAGGCTCCAAGCCCAAACTTGGGCTTGGCCGAAATTCTCAGCCATCGCAACCACGTTCATACCTTGACGTGCGATTTCACTGCTGTTGGGCCGATCACGATCGAACCGTTCAACTCTGCCTTAGTGGAGCGGTTGGAAGAAAAATGGCCATTGATTCGATTCGGCGCGGCCGGAGCCCCGATCTTCGACGACCCCACGTCGAGCAACCGAAGTTTCGAATCGTTACTTGGTGTCGCAACCACAATCTTGCTCCCTGGTTCCGCGCGGCCGCCATTTGCGACATATTCGTACCAGCGAATGGCGTGCTCCTTGATAACTCCGTGATCCAATCGCCGTTTCGCCGTCTCCCAATTCTCCTGTGCGGCCTGGTCCACAAGCTCATCACTAGACACCGCGAGTCGAATCGCTGCTTCGACACTTTCGGGATCGTCTGGATGGACGATCGCGCCAGTTCGACCATCCTCGATCCAATCGTGCGCGGAGGCCGTGCAAGATTGAATCGGGAAGGATCCCATCATCATTGCCTCCAGAAACGACGTGCATACTCCGTCGCTAAGACTTAGGCTGATCGACATTCTCGCCCCGCCGTGCAATCGCAAAATCTTTTGATGATCGTCGGTCAGTGGGATCGTTTGAATGCGAATGCCTGTTCGTCCGTTAATCAGCCTCGCAACGTCGGCCACGTCTGAAGTATTTGGCGAATACACTCGCACTTGGTAATCCTGCAAGACATCGGCGCAGCGCTCAATTGCTCGAAGGGCCACGAAAGCCCTGCCGTAGAACTGCTGATAGCCCTTGATGGCAATCATCCTTCGCTGCGAAGGGGGAACAGTGCGCATGGGCTCTATTTCTGATAGGGGATACCCTCCCGCGTTGGGAAGCACCGGGCCAAGGATCTCGCCGTCAAAATCGAAATCACGGCAAAGCTTTACGTCTCTCAGTGTTTCACAGGTGTAATAATTGCACTCGCGAAGTACACGCTTGACCTGCTCCGAGTGTTCATGCATCCGACCAAAAAGAAACAGGTCACTACCATAGTTGGTCACGATCCAAGGAGGACGTGGCCCACGGACTCGATGCATTGCGTCTAGAGTTAGATAGGCGCTATTCTGGATCGACAGCGAGTGAACGACGTCAGGCTGAACTCGTTCAATTGTCCTGGCAAGCACCTGGTGCGAAGAGTACAACCGGTTGTAGAACGGACGAATAAAGCGAGTTTTGGCAATCCGCCTGCCGATTCGGCGAGCGCGCCCTGCCTCGAAGATCCCATGGCATTTGACAGGGGGGCAAACTGGATGCATTGCCGTGCCAAAGTGCGGAGCGCTATTGAAAAAGTGCAGATCCCAGCCCAATCCTTCAAACTGCTTTACCCAGCGGGCCGCGTGAATACCGGAAGCGATCCCTACAAACAGTATCCGCATGGTCGAAACTCCTTTTGTCATTTTGCCGCACCCAACGATAAACTACGTCAAACGGTGCTTGTGATTGAATGTTGTCCGTTGGTATTTCCCACGTTGGGCGTTCAGATCTCTGTCGGCTGTCGCTGCCGTTAGGCCCTTACGGGTTTGGATCGACAATTTGTTGTCGATGCACATAACCAATGAAATCTACTGGACTTAAAATCTGCCACGCAGGGGCCATTTGTTCCGGGACTGCGCCCGGAGCAAACGTGGTTTCTTGCTCATTGCCATCTTCGCAAGCTGCAGAGAAGTTGAGAGGATCAACGTGCGATTGCGGTTTATCCGCGTTAGTAACTGATGAAAAACAACTTCGGCGTTTCAGCTGTGCTCGCATGGCCCTGCCAGTGAAGGAATTGTAGAAAACCGGAAGTTATTTTTCGTGCGTTCCTTAAGTAACGTGCCCAACCACGGGCCCTAGCCCTCAAGCCGCCGCCTTTTGAGATTGGGCGACCCATTCAACGTACTCGGCCAGACCATCTTCGATGGCCACTTGCGGATTGAACTTCAACTGCTTTTCCGCCGACGAAATATCGGCCAGACTATGCAGCACGTCTCCAGGTCGTGGCGGAAGATACCGCACATTGGCTTCCATTCCGCTCACATCTTGGATCAATGCCACCAGTTTATTGATCGTGATCCGCCGCCCGCTTCCCAGATTGAATGCGCCCGATACTCCCTTGGCCATCGCGGCGTTGATGTTGGCTTGCACCACGTCGCGAACATTCACAAAATCACGCGTTTGTTCGCCGTCTCCGAAAATCGTGATGGGCTTCCCTGCCAGATGCTGATAGACGAAAATAGGAATTACATTTCCATATTGATCAAACCGTTGGTGGCGACCATAGACATTGAAGTATCTCAGGCAAATGGCCTCGAAGTAGCCCAATTTCGCATAGGCCAAGGTAAGCTTTTCGGCCGCCAGCTTGCTGGCGCCGTAGGGAGTGTCTGGATCGATTGGATGATCCTCTCGAATTGGCAACTGCTTGAGCTCTCCGAATATGCCGGCCGAAGATGAGACAACCACCTTGGGAACGCCAGCGGCGCGACAGGCTTCGAGTACTCGAAGCGTTCCCACGACATTGATCTCCGTGTCGAGCAGCGGAAAGTCGATCGAGCGTTTATTGCCAACCGATGCCGCTAAATGAAAAACCGCGTCAGCGCCTTTAAATGCGGGCAGCAGCACATCGTCGAGAATGCTCGCTTCGACAAACCGCACATTCCGGCTGGGCATCAGATTACTGCGGTGCCCACTGCTAAGATCGTCAATAACAACGATCTCATGCCCCGAGCGCTCGAGTTCCATGACAATATTGGAACCGATGAACCCCGACCCTCCGGTCACGACAAATCTGGACATTTTGAGACCCTTTCGTTTCGAGTGAGTGGTGACCTTGCTCAATTTCAGTGACTACCGCCCATGGTGGCTGCCCGCATTATCAATCGCGGACAAACCCACCTGGGTGGTCCCATTTCACTAGGATTGGTGGAGCGCTCGCGGCGATGCCCTTTCAAAACCCAAGGCAGGTGAGTTGGGCGCTCGACCGTACATCAAGATTTATTAAGCAGACATTCGCCAGGCTGAAACCGGTAAATCGAGGAATTGCAGGAATCTGTCTCGTTGGCGTTCAATCGACAAGTGTTTCTCAAATGCCGCGCGTGCATTCCGAGACCGCTGAATGTATTGCGCTTCGTTGGCAACCAAGCCTTCGATTGCGACGATAATGTCTGCCGCATTCAGCGAATGACAGCACGCGCCGGCATCTACCGCCGACACAAACTGCGCTGGCGATGCATATTCAGGAGCATGCACCAGCACGGGTCGCCCCGCGGCCAGATAGCAAACAAGTTTCGAGGGGAAACATTGCCGCGATTCCATTTTGAATGCGGAATCAAACCAGTAAGGGCAGTACGTCAAGTCGGATTCCGCGAGCAATACATTGGCGTTCTCCTGCGAGTGCCACCCAGCGAATTCCACGTGACGTCCCGGAACCTCTGGTATCGCCGCTTTGCCAAAATGGCGGATCTTTACTCGCCTTCCCGCTACTTGCCATTGGACCGAATCGAGAGCGGCAAGAAGCGCATCCCATTCTTGAGACGCATAGAGTTGCCCCGCCACCGCGATACTAATTTCACCGCGATTCCGCAATCCAACTGCCGGCGGCTGCGCGATCTTGGCGCTGGCGGTCGGCATGATCGACAGCGTTTCGACACCGTAGTCGCGGCGATAATCGTTCGCCATGTTGTCCGAAATGGCCGCACATCGTTGACTCATTCGAATCGCGTCGCCAAATTGGCGCAAGATGCCGCGACGAGAGATGGGATCGAACCGGAACTGTCGCAGCCACCAGTCGATGGGGTCGAAAACCTGAGCATAAAGTGGTACACCGAGCAAACGGGCCAGGGGGGCGGCCAAACGAATAACGGGGTCACTTTCGAGCAGGCACCAAATCCGATCCACATGCGAAGCCCGAGCGAATGAGGCAATCTCAGCCATCAACCGACGCGTGTTCGGAAAACGCCTGCCATAGTTCGCCGCTATCGAAACGGCCATATGGCCTGGCTTGCGCAACAGCCAATTTGGATGACTCAACCACCGCCGGTTAGGCGGCGCAACCTGCTTCGTCTCATAGGGAATGTGGGCAAGTTGGGGTGGCAGATCGACGTCTTCAACAAACGTGCGAACCGCGTAACAGGCCAAACCATCGGACGGTAACAATTGCGCTAAGTTGTTGAGCGCGATCCCAGCGGTGTATTCAGCACAAGGCGGAACATCTGTAAGCAGGAGAACCTTGTTCGCCATGGTTGTCGGATCTCTTTCGGATTCGATGGGCTGCAATTCTCGCGTGCCGAGCCTTCGCCTGTTCGGCTCAGTCTCGCGAACTTCCCTGTACCAGCACGGCCAACGTAGCGAGCCGCAATCTCCACAAACAATCTGGCGCGACGCGTCACGAGCAAAAAGCTATTCTCAAACCGATCGATACGGTGCAATGCCAAAATTCCGGATCGATTTGAACGACCAAGTGTGTCGGTGACCACCGACGACGGGAGGACTATAGTAATTCCCATCGATCGACACACCCCCAATTAGCAGTGCCCGCGATAAAGAACCTGGATCGCTCGGCCGCAACCGTAAAGCACTTAATAGCAATGGGTTATGGAAGTGATCTTGTCGGCTGCCTTGCGTCGCCGCATTCATCCCAGTTCACCTATTGGACCTGGTCGCTTCAGTCGCGCTATGGGCTCGGGTTCCGGTGACGGCAAACCCACAGTATCTTTGTCGCCAAAGAGGCCGTGCAGTCGCTCGAAACTTCGATCTGACCGTATCTGCCAAGATACAGCTACTCCTACGTGTCAGACGGTAAACGCGCTTACCGATCCGTGCAGCAAACGGCTGCAAGCTCTCTTCCGAAGCGGGAGTAATTAATTTCGGGTGGAAGCACCCACCGCACAACCCCAAACCTACCCAACTTGCCAATGCACCTTAATGGCTGGGTGGAAGTAAAGTTCCGGCATCGAAAATGGCGAATAATGAACCGAGCCCAAATCATATAACCGGAATAAACAATCCAGGTTGACGGCTCAAAGACGACAATTTATATGCCCACTCCCTTCTGTTGTCCAAGGATCGATCGTTCCTCATCGAAGATTTCGAATTGCGGCCATTGTGAATTCGATTTCTGGGAACTTCCAAAAATCTCCAGCAAGGGGCAGGGCCTTCGGTGTTGGTTCTTACTACATAACGAAAGGGTTTGCCGTGCGAAAATTCCTGCTCCTCACCGATGTCCCGCCTTGTGCCGAACTATCCGCCGGCATCGCATTGGCTAATCTTTGCCGTCTTTTTCCTCAGGGATCGTTATGCTGCTTTGCCGTTTCTTCATATGTGTCGGATTCCGATGTTGACTTGCCTGAAGACTTGAAATGGATTCCCTTTCAACGCGCAAAGGGACCTCGAGTCAATATGAGAAGCCGACTGGATTCCTACTTCAATCACAAATGGGTATCACCGCGAAGGCGTCGTGACATCTTGTCCGAGATCGTTCAATTTGCGCGGAGCCAAAATGTTGACGCGGTGTGGTGCATGCTGCAAGGCCAAACTGTCATTCAATTGGCCTTGCCGGTCGCTTCCATGCTCAATGCAGACCTCTATACACAGGTGTTTGATTGCCCTGAATGGAACCTCAGCTCAATGAAGACGGACCCGGCAACGTCGCGTCGGGTGATGTCGGAATACCAGAACGCCATTCGCAACAGTCGACGTTGCGCCGCCATTTCCTGGCAAATGGCGAAAGATTATCAAGAGGCTTTCGGAACCGAAACCATCCCTATCTTGCCATCCCTTCCCGACTCGTTTGCCGTAAACAGCCCGCCCCAGGACGCGTTTAAAGACACGGTGACGATTGGGTTTGCCGGCCAGATATATGCGCAATCTGAGTGGTTTGCACTAATGCATTCATTGGACTTAGTGAATTGGCAAATTGGCGGCCGCGAAGTCAAGGTTCGACTCATCGGTCGCTACTTCGAGCTATGCACCACGAAGCCTAGGCGGATTGAGTACCTGGGATTCCAGCCGCAAGAAAATGCCATCAAGCTGTTGGCGGAAGCAGACGTATTATATTGCCCGTACTGGTTCGACCAAGGGCACGCATATCTTGCCAAACATTGCTTTCCCTCCAAGCTGCCCACCTATCTTGCCGCGGGCCGACCCGTGTTCTTCCACGGCCCCGACTACTCTTCGACCGTTGATTTGCTAACGAAAACAAACGCGGGTGTCATGTGCCATTCGAATGAGCCAAATGAAATCGTCAGAAGCTTCCAAGATTTGTTCGCGGATGAACAACTGTACCACCAACGTGCTCTCAATGCCCAGGCAGCTTTCAAGCAGTATTTTCAGCTCAGTGCACAACGGCCGTTAATGAGTCGATTTCTTGAAATCGAAGACGACTCGCTTCTGCGAACTTCTCCAGACCTTCAACTTGTGGCGGCTTAGATTGGTTTGGGAAGAACGGCTGCGAGCAACATCGCCTCTTGGGCGATAAGAAGTCTCGGAAGGCCCGCTAGGCCCACGTCCCTCCCCCCGCGCCTACCCTGGGCGACTACCTCTCCCAACTTCCGCTCAAAACAAGGTACAATCAACCAAGGGCGGTCCAGCTTGCCTAATGGTTGCGGCGGTTGGAGCGCCAGCGTCGATTATTCGGATTGCAGGGGAAAAACATGCTCCACATCTCTCGTTGGGCCTTCGTCATCTGGCTCGGCCTGGCCGCCGCCGTTGCGGCCCTGGCCACCGACGTTCACGCGCAGCGCGACCCGTATCAATCCCTTCGCGACATCCTCGTCCAACAGGCGATCGAAGCCGAAGGCGTCAAAGACCCCCGCGTGCTGCAATCCATGCGCGCCACGCCCCGCCATGAGTTCATGCCCGCCGACCAGCGCCGCATGGCCTACTACGACATGGCCCTCCCCATCGGCGAAGGCCAAACCATTTCGCCCCCCTTCGTCGTGGCCTACATGACCGAGCAACTGGAGCCCAAGGCCACCGACAAAGTGCTCGAAATCGGCACCGGCTCCGGCTATCAGGCAGCCGTGCTCAGCCCCCTCGTCAAAGACGTCTACACCATCGAAATCGTCGAAAAGCTCGGCAAAACCGCCGCCGCCACCCTCAAAAAACTCAAGTACGACAACGTCCACGCCAAACTCGGCGATGGCTACCTCGGCTGGCCCGAACATGCCCCCTTCGATAAAATCATCGTCACCTGCTCGCCCGAAAAAATCCCCCGGCCGCTGATCGACCAACTCAAAGAAGGGGGCCGCATGGTCATCCCTCTCGGCGAGCGCTACCAGCAATCGCTCTACTTGTACCGCAAAGAAAACGGCGAGCTCGTGGCCGAAGCCCTCGTCCCCACCCTGTTTGTGCCCATGACCGGCACGGCCGAAAATAATCGCGAGGTCCTCCCCGACCCCAAAAAACCTGCCCTCGTCAACGGAAGTTTCGAAGAAATTCACGAGCAGACCGGCAAGGCCCTCGGCTGGCATTATCAACGCCAAATGACCGCCGCCGAAACCGCCGACGCCCCCGCCGGCAGCCGCGCCGCCGAGTTTACCAGCAATCAGGCCGGCCTCGGCGCCTTTGGCCTCCAGGCCTTTGCCGTCGATGGCCGCGAAGTGAAAAGCCTCAACGTTTCGTGCCAGGTCCGGGGGCAAGGCATCCGCCCCGGTCTGGCGCCGCAAGAAGTCCCCAGCGTCATCATCACCTTCTACGACGAAAAACGCCGCACCACCGGCGAAACCGCCGTCGGCGGCTGGCGCGGCACCTTCGACTGGCAAGCCTTCCAATCCAGCATCCGCGTCCCCCCCACGGCCCGCGAGGCCATCATTCGAGTCGGCCTGCACGGAGCCACGGGCACCATCCTCTTCGACGACGTCGACGTCAAAGCCGCCCCCTGACCTAAACATGGGCAAATTGCCTGTCGGGTGGCACGCTCTGAGCCTAAGCGAAGGGCGTGGCGCAGCGGCAACATTGCAGCTATACTCACAACCTAGGTCGGCGCCTGCTTACCATTTCCCTTTCCATACCTTTCCCCCCCACGCTGTTCCATGCCGCGCGTAGCCAGCCTCGACCGCCACACGGCGGAAACCAAAATTCACCTCGAACTCAACCTCGACGGCGCCGGCCAGTCCGAAATCCACACCGGCGTCGGCTTCTTCGACCACATGCTGGTCCTGTTTGCCAAACACGGCTGCTTCGACCTCAAAATCCAGGCCGATGGCGATCTGCACGTCGATCAGCACCACACCGTCGAAGACGTCGGCATCTGCCTCGGTCAGGCCATCCGCCAGGCACTCGGCGACAAGGCCGGCATTCGCCGCTACGGCCACTTCACCTTGCCCATGGAAGAAACGTTGGTAACCTCGGCCTTGGACCTCGGCGGCCGCTACTTCCTCGTCTTCCAGGCGCCGTTTCCCACCGAAAAAATCGGCCACTTCGATACCGAACTGGTCGAAGACTTCTGGCAAGCCCTGGCCGCCAACGCCCTTTGCAATCTGCACGTTGTCTTGCACCACGGACGCAACAGTCACCATATTGCCGAAGCCATCTTCAAGGGCGCCGCCCGCGCCCTGCGACAAGCCGTCGAAACCGATCCCCGCATGCCAGGCATTCCCAGCACCAAAGGCACCCTCACCACCTAGCTAACGGTTCCCCTAACCCCTTACTCCCCGATACCCTGCAACTTGCAGCTCAAATCCGCGCTCCGTCTCCCAAAAAATCTCTTGCCCCAGCCAGTGAACGTCGATACACTATTCAAGTGTTCACTTCTCATATTCCCTACGGCACGGTTCACTTGGAGGACGGGATCGCGATGGTCGCCACCAAATCGAGCAATAATCACATGGCCAAAAAAGAAACCAAGTCTTCTCGAGCCGGCAATGGTGCCGCCAGCAAGGGCAAAGACGTGTTTAGCGGGAACGCCAACCTCAAAAACACCATGTCGCAAATCGAAAAGGCATTCGGCCAAGGCGCGATCATGCCTTTGGGAACCGAGCACAAAGCCATCGAAGGCATCCCCACGGGCAGCCTCTCCCTCGATATTGCCCTCGGCGGCAACGGCCTCCCCAAGGGCCGCATCATCGAAATCTTCGGTCCCGAATCCAGCGGCAAAACCACGCTCGCCCTCCACGTGATCGCCAGTTCCCAAAAGAGCGGCGGCATCGCCGCGTTTATCGACGCCGAACACGCCCTCGACCCCACCTGGGCTAAAAAGCTCGGCGTGGAGCTGGAAACCCTGCTTGTCAGCCAGCCCGGCAGCGGTGAAGAGGCCATGCGAATCACCGAAATGCTCATCAAGTCCAACGCGGTCGATGTGATCGTCATCGACTCCGTGGCCGCCCTGGTCCCCCAACAAGAACTCGACGGTGAAATCGGCGCCTCGCACGTCGGCCTGCAAGCCCGGCTCATGAGCCAATCCATGCGAAAGCTCACGGGCTGCATTTCCAAAAGCAAAACCTGCGTGATCTTCATCAATCAGATCCGCGAGAAGATCGGCGTCATGTTTGGTAGCCCCGAAACCACGCCTGGCGGCCGCGCCCTCAAGTTCTACACGTCCTGCCGGCTAGACGTTCGCCGCATTGGTCAGTTGAAAGACGGCGAAGACATCGTCGGCCAGCGCGTTCGCACCAAGGTGGTAAAAAACAAGGTCGCGCCGCCGTTTCGTGTGGCCGAGTTTGATATGATGCACGATAATGGCATTAGCTACGAAGGCGACGTGCTCGACCTGGCAATGGCGCACCGCTTGATTGCCCGCACCGGTTCGTGGTTCCGCTACGGCGAACAACAGTTGGGCCAAGGCCGCGAACGCGTGCGTCAATACCTGAAAGAAACGCCCGAACTGGTTGCCGAACTGCGAACAAAGATCCTGGCGATTGGTATCCCCGAGCACATGCTGGGAGCCCCCGAAAGCGACACGGCCACCGAAGACGAAGGGGAGGCCGACGAATAAGAGGGGGGTGGCTGGGGACTGGTTGCCGCCCGCCAGCCCTGGGATACCAGGTAGTCGCTGCCGGCAACCAGCCCCCAGATGAATCGCCCTTCACCAAACCCGATGCCTTGCAAATGTTTCATAACCATGGTGTGCCTTCAAACGGCTCATCGTGTAAGTCCGCCCCACCGGCGGACGACGCCATTCGCATCCTGAAAGTGGGAAAATCTGGCAGATGGCAACGCGATCCCAACTCTCTCAACTGCTGCTGGCCGCGTCTCTCCTCGGCTGGGCGCCAACTTCCCTCGCCGCCCAAGCTCAGCCACCCGCCGAGCCCAGTGGGCTGCAGATGCTGGCGGCGCTCGAAGACAGCCTGGTGGCGGCGATCGATGCCAATCAAAAGTCCATCGTCAGCATCGCCCGGGTACGAGCCGAGCCGGGGCGAATTTGGCGCGATGAGCTAGGCTATGCCCAGGGCGCCGGCGGCCTCCAGCCCACCGACCCCGATTTTGTGCCCAACGAGTTCGCCACGGGCGTCGTCGTAGCCAAGGCCGGGCTGATCCTCACCAACTACCATGTGTTGGGAGACGTGGAAGACGACCGCAACACCTACTGGGTGACCACCGTGGAGCGGAAAGTTTACCCCGCCCGCATCAAAGCGGCCGATCCCCGGCACGACCTGGCCGTGCTCCAGATCGAGGCTCAAGACCTCACCCCCATTCGCTTTGGCGAAGGCGAGAAAATCCGTCGAGGCCAGATTATGATCTCGCTCGGCAATCCCTACGCCATCGCCCGCGACGGCCAATGCAGCGCCAGTTGGGGAATCGTTTCCAACATCCTCCGCAAAGCCCCCCCGCGGGCGGCCGAGTCCACCGTTTCCCAAAAGCCAACCCTTCACCATTACGGCACCCTGATTCAAACCGACGCCCAACTCAATCTCGGCTCCAGCGGCGGCGCCCTGCTCAATCTCCGAGGTGAAATGATCGGCCTCACCACGTCGCTCGCCGCGCTCAGCGGTTACGAGCGTTCCGGTGGCTATGCCATTCCGGTTGACGACACCTTTCGCCGCCTGGTGAACGTCCTCAAAGAAGGCCGAGAGGCCGAGTTCGGATTCTTGGGGGTCTCGCCCACCAACCTCGACCCGGCAGAAATCCGCGAAGGTCGGCGCGGAGCCCGCGTCACCCGCGTCGAACCAGGCACCCCAGCCGATCAGGCCGGCCTTCGTTCAGGCGACCTGATCACGGCCGTCGATGGCGTCGAAGTCTTCGACGCCGATTCTCTGGTCCTAACCGTCGGCAAGCGCGACGTCGACGAGCGCGTCCAGGTCTCGTTCGAGCGGCAAGGAAAAACGCAGCAAGTCGAGGTGCTGCTTGGCAAGTTCCCCGTCCTTGGCAAAAAGATCTTCACCCCTCGCCCCGCCTGGCGCGGCGTGCGCGTCGAGTACACCAGCGCTCTGTATCGCCCCGGCTTCGTACAAGAATTCGATCAGGCCATGCTGGATGGCTGCGTGGCCGTGCTCGAAGTCGAGCAAGGCACGCCGGCCTGGGAACTTGGGCTGCGGCCAGGCGTGCTCATCACCCGCGTCGATGGCGAACGAGTCCGAACGCCAGGCGAATTTCGCACCGAAATCGCCAACAAAGAGGGCGAGGTGCGACTCACCCTCGCCGGTTCAGCCCGCCCCGGCCCCGAAGTGCGCCTACCGCCGTAAGAGGGTGGCTGGGGTCTGGTTGCCGCTCGCCAACCCTGCAATACCAGGCAACCGCCGCCGACAACCAACCCCCAGAAGAACCCGGCCGCTTCAGCTAGAAAGCCTTGCCAGGCTGGTCTGCACAAAGCCGCCATGGGTGAAGGTACTGAAACCGTGCCGCCCCCGCTCTAAGGGTTCCGCTGCCCCCATTCCTTTTTCATGAAATCCAGCCCATCCTTGGCCAACTGTTCTTCGCTCTGGTACATCTTCCGCCAGATCTTGGTCGCCGCGGCCAAGGCCGGTAGCGCCAGGCCAAAAGCTTCAATCATCAGCCAGCCGTCGTAGCCCACCTTCGCCAACGTATCGAACGATTCTTTCCAGGCCACCAGCCCGGTGCCGGGCGTACTCCGATCGTTCTCCGAAATGTGCACGTGCACCATGAATTCCTGGCAGGTCTGAATCGCCTGCGCCACGTTCTTCTCTTCAATATTCGCGTGGAACGTATCGTACATCATCCGGCAGCTAGGATGGTTCACCTCTTGCACAAACCGAACCGTGTCGGCCGCCGTGTTCAGCAGGTAGCACTCAAAGCGATTGAGATACTCGATCGCCAGCATCACGCCGCATTGCCGCGCATGTTCGGCCACGGCCCGCATGCTTTCCACGCCATGCTTCCACTCGTCCGCCGTCGGCCCCTGGCCCGTAAAATGCCCGAGCGCCGAGTGATAGGGGCCCACCAGAATGGTCGCCCCCGCGGCCTGGCAACAATCGAGCACCCGCTTGTTGTTTTCAATGCCCAGCTTGCGAACGGCCGGATCGGCGGAAATCGGACTGTCATCGACCGTGCGGCAAGTCACCGCCGTCCGTTCCAGGCCGAGGTTGTCGAGCCGCTTGCCCAGCGCGGCCGCCTTGGCCGTATCGAATTGAAAGAACGGCAATTCCACCCCGTCGTAGCCGATCTCCTTGAGCTGCTCAAGAACGGGCAGATGCTCGTCACGAACTTCATCGGTCCACAGCAGCATGTTCATGCCAAACTTCATAGCGGGCGCACTCCAAAATTAATTGCGGTGAAAGAAATGCAGGATCGATTGCGAACCCCCAAGGCTATTCGTGGTTACCCCTGAAGGCGATGCGGTGGGGCCACGGCTCAGCCCAACTCCACGCCTTTGAGCCGGGCAATCTCGTAAGCGTCTTTATCCCCGCGGCCCGAAAGGCAAACGGCCACCACATCGGTCTTGGGTCGGCTGGCCGCCAACTTCATCGCCGTGGCAATGGCGTGCGAACTTTCCAGGGCCGGCAAAATGCCTTCGCTCCGGCTCAGGGCGTCGAACGCGCCCATGGCGTCGCTGTCCTGGCAACTGGTGTACTGCACCCGGCCCGAATCCTTCCAATAGCTGTGTTCGGGGCCTACGCCGGGATAATCCAGGCCGGCCGACATGGAATGCACGTCGCAGGTCTGCCCATCTTCGTCCTGCATCACATAGCTGAAGCTGCCGTGCAGCACGCCAGGCCGGCCGTACGACAACGGCGCCGCGTGGTCGCCGGGCTTCACGCTGCGTCCGCCCGCCTCCACGCCCACCAGCTCGACTTCGGCATGATCGACAAAGGGGTAAAACATGCCGGCCGCGTTGCTGCCGCCCCCCACGCAGGCCACCACCACGTTCGGCAGCCGGCCCAGTTGCTGTTGCGACTGCTCGATCGTCTCTTTGCCAATCACCGACTGAAAATCCCGAACCATCACCGGAAAGGGGTGCGGCCCCACGACCGAACCAATGATGTAGTGGGTGTTCTCCACCGAGCTCATCCAGTCCCGCATCGCCTCGTTGATGGCGTCGCGCAGGGTCCGCGAGCCGCTCGTCACCGGCCGCACTTCCGCTCCCAGCAGCCGCATGCTAAACACGTTCGGCTTTTGGCGGCGGATGTCTTCCTCGCCCATGTATACCACGCATTCCAGCCCAAACCGGGCACAGGCCGTGGCCGTGGCCACGCCGTGCTGTCCGGCGCCGGTCTCGGCAATCACCCGCCGCTTGCCCATCCGCATGGTCAGCAGGGCCTGCCCCAGCGTGTTGTTGATCTTGTGGGCGCCCGTGTGGTTCACGTCCTCCCGCTTCAGGTAAATCTGCGCCCCCCCGCACTGCTCGCTGAGACGGCGAGCGTGATACAGCGGCGACGGCCGGCCCACGTAATTCCGCCACAGGTCATTCAGCTCGGCGACAAAGGCCGGATCGTTCTTCGCCTTGGCATACTCGGCCGTGAGCTGATCGAGAGCATAGGTCAGCGTCTCGGGCACGTAACGGCCGCCAAAGTCGCCAAAGCGACCGCGAACATCGGGAACCTGACTGGAAGCGGGCATGGACGCCATTCGTTGGAGGAAAGACCGCGATCCGGCGCCACGTGGGCCACAAACGGAGGCAAGCCCTTGATTTTTGACCGCTCTGGGTTCGCGGTCAAGACACCCCAGCATGGCATTTTGCCGCACATCCTGGCCACGGACAGGCGAGATGACGGGATTGCTAAAGTTTGCGTTGGTCGGGGCGAGCCATTATGGCTGTGCGGTGGGCGCCCAGAGTTGCAAGCGACCGCGGCGAATGAGCGCCAGGCCTTCGCCCTGGGGCATGAAACAGTAGTTGTCCGATCCCGTCGCCGGAATTTCGCCGGTCAATTGCAGGTTATGCATGTCCCAGATTTGAATGGCCTTCTTGTCGTAGCGGGCAATTCCAACCAGGCCCCGCGCGTGGCATGCCGTAAAATCAACCGTCGATAGTTGCATGGGAACTTCAACGGATTTTGAGGTGTTCAGATCATAACGAATCAACCTGTCGCCGCCTGTCCAAACCAGCGCGTCGTTACCGATGAAGTTGGCGTACAGGATCGTCGAGGAGGTTCCCAGTTTGGCTCGAATCTCTCCTGTGTCTATGTCGAATACGCGATTTTCTATGTCGAATGCGCGATGCTCGGGCGCTTTCTCCTTTTTGATCCGAGCGATGAACGACTTGCCGTCGGGGGCGAGATGGGTCGATACGGATTTCACGCTTTCGCCCAAGTCATACTCGCGCTCCACTTCCAGCGAAGGGAACTTGAGTAATTTCACACGGGTTTCCGTGGTAACAAGCGCGCCGGCGCAGTCTTTGACTAGCTCAATTTTGGCGGTTTCAGGCGGCTGGTAGTGAAGAATTTGCCGTCCCGTTTGGGTGTCGAGGACGTCGGAACCCACATTTCGCACAACCAGCAGCTTTCCGTCGGGTGAAAACTGCAACGACGCCACACTGCTATAGCTTTGCTTCCAAATCATCGCGCCGCTACGAACGTCGTAAACGACCAGCAGCTTGTCACCCCGGTGGTGCAATGCCAGTCTGCCATCGGAGCTGGAGGCGATTTTTGGAGACCAATTGCTGGAGTTGTCGCTGTACATATCCCAAGAGGCGATCTCCGCGGGCGCCTGTTGGCGGGGGAGCGAAGGCAGCGAATCGGGCGCGTGCGAAGGCGCCTCTGGCAGCCAAACGGCGTCGTGTATCTCGCCATGATGGTTGTTGCCGGAGGAGTCCCTCAGCACGTTGCCCTGCCCTTCTCGAAACTCGTACAGGGCGAGCGTGTTGGCGTCGGCTTTCAGCGTGGCTTCTGGAAGGAACTTTTGGCTGTAGCGGGCGACGTTCGAAATGCGAATGTCGGAAATCTGGCTGCTGATCGATTGGAACTCCGCATTGCGGCCGATGCAAAGCGGATCGTTGTTGAGGCCGAGCGAGGGCAGCGGCCGGCTTTCCAAAAGGTTTCCATCCACAAACACCTGCGCTTCCTTGCCCGTCCAGACCCCGGCCAGGTGGTATCGCTGTTCCGAACGATCAACAGGCGTCCACTTTCTGCGTTCCTGGCCAATATCGACGGGGAATTGCCAGAGAGCATGCTGCGAAACCCCCAAGCTCACATGGCCAAGGGAGATGGCATTGCAAGCCGAGCCATGCACCAAGGCGGGCTCGATGTAACACTCAATGGTGAAGGGACCATTGCCGGCTAGTCGCAACGTGGGAGCGATAATTCGGCTTTCACGATTGAGCTCCAGGGTGTATTTCTCGGCGCTCAATGGCCGCGGAGTTGACGGGACGGAAGGCGGCGATGGAACGGGAGCGGGAGTGCTGGCCGTGGCGGAAGGACGCGGCTCTCGGCCCGAGGGAGGAACGATGGTTGCCGGCGGAGCGGATGGTTGATTGGGAATGAGGCTCACGGTGAGCCGTTCTTCCTCGCCGTCGCCAATCGTGAGTTTTTGGCTGCTGATTTCAAAGCCGTTCTTGGTCACGGTGACCTGCTTGCTGCCTGGCTTGACCGAAAGCAGGAGTTGTTCCTTGCCGCTTTGATCGGCGATTTCGATGTGGCCGGTGTCGTCGCGGACGGTCACCGTGGCGCCCGGTTGGCTCAATTCCAGAACGAGCGTGCCTTCGCTGGTCGGGAGCTTGATGATGACGGCCGCGAGCAGTATGGCCAGCAGTGCGCCGCCAGCCAGCAAGACGTATTGCCGTTGGTGGCCCTTGCCCTTGGCCTTGGGTGGCGCGGCGCTGGCCCAGATGGCCTGGGTGAGCGAGGTTTGAGTTTGAGGGTCGGTATCGTGGATGGCGCCGTGGGCGGCGTTGCCAAAAGTAACATCGGAGGGCGCCATCGGCGCCAGGTTGTATTGCGAAACCGGCCCAGACGCCGAAGCCAGCGAACCGCCGAACGGATTGCTTGACGCGCTTTCGCTGGGGGGCCAACGGCTCAAGCTCGGCACGTCAGCGCCGGCCGTCTGGCATTGCCCCAGCGCGGCCGCCACTTCCACCATGGTTTGATAGCGGGCCTCGGGCTGCTTGGCCACCATGCGACTGAAAACGGCTTCCAGCGCGGGGCTTACATCACCACGCGCTTTTCTGAGCGAGGGAACCGGCTGCTCGCGGTGGGCCAGCAGCTTTTCCATCAGCGTTTCGCCATCGTAGGCGGCCTTGCCCACAAGCAGGTAATAGAGCGTCATGCCCAGGCTATAGATATCGGCGCGAGCGTCGGCGTGCTTGGTGTTGAGGGCTTGCTCCGGCGGCATGTAGTCCACCGTGCCCATGATCTGGCCGGTGCCGGTCAGGTCGCTGGCTTCAACCGAATCGATGCGGGCCAGGCCCATGTCGAGAATTTTGACGCTTCCTTCCCGGTCAACCAGCAAGTTGCTGGGCTTGATATCGCGATGGATCACTCCCTGCGAATGGGCATAGGCCAGGCCCGTGGCGGCTTGCACAATGCAGGCCAGGGCCTGATCGACCGGCAGCGGCCCGCGCTCGCGCACCAGGTTGGCCAGGTCGGCGCCTTCGATGTATTCCATCACCAGGAAGTGACGGCCGTCGACTTCATCGGCATCGTGGGCGATCACAATCTGCGGATGATTGAGCCGCGCGGCCGCCTTGACTTCGCGCTGAAAACGTTCGACGGCGTCGGGCGCCTGGATGACCTTGGAGGACAGCACCTTGAGGGCCACCACGCGATCCATGCGGCGATGGCGGGCCTTGAGGACCATGCCCATGCCGCCCTGGCCGAGCTTATCGAGAATCACGTAGTTGCCCAGCGTGAGGCTCTTGCCCTTGCCCTGATGGATGGCCCGCGCCTGGTACAGCGTGAGCTTGCCCTGGCGGATGAATTCTTTGGCCAGCGCGGCCGGATCGGACGGCTGGCCGGGAATGCATTCCAGCACCGCGGCGATTTCGGCTTCGGAAAGCAGCCCACTCTCGGAAAGCTGCGTCAGAAATTGGTCGACCGAAACTTGCATGGTTTTTGCCCCGTTGTTGCCCCGCGGGGGGAGAAGTGTTGCGTGGGGATATTCTAACTGGATCGAGAAGCCGTTGTCCAGAATGGATGGATGGCTCCTCGGCGAACGATACCCGGCCAGGTGCTTCGGGAGGTTGTTCGCCGAGAATGGCATTTGGAAGCTTGCGCGGCGTCGCGCCCTTGTCTTCAATGGTGGTTGGCTAGAATGGTTGGTGCAGGCCGCCGCGGGGGTTGGGGAACAGGCCCCGCCCTGGCGCGGCCGCCGCGGAGGAGGTTTTCGGCAGGCGACATGAGCAATCCGCCCGAACTGGTAGTGTACGACGGTTTGGAGCCGTGCCCTTATTTAAGGGACGAAACGGCCCGGTTGCCCATGCGCTACCCGCTGAGGGCTTTTACCCGCGAGGAGTTCGACGACCGGCTGGTGGCCGGCGATCGCCGGCAGGGGAGCATGATTTATCGCACGGCCTGCCCCGCCTGTCGGGCTTGCACGCCGGTACGGGTGCGAGTGGCCGACTTCCAGCCCAATCGGGCCCAGCGGCGCGTGTTTCGCAAAGGCGAGGAGGAGTTCCGCGTGGAGCAAGGCCCTCCCCTGGTCGATCGGCGGCGGGTGGAACTTTACAATCTGCACAAGCGGGGCAGGAAGCTCAGCCACGGCGAACACCCCATCAGCGCCGAGGGATATGCCTCGTTCCTGGTGGATTCGTGCTGCGAAACCTTCGAATTGCGATACTACCTGGGAAAGGAATTGATGGGCGTGGCCCTAGCCGATCGCGGGGCCAAGTCGCTCTCGGCCGTCTATTTCATCTTCGATCCCCGCTTTGAAAAACTCAGCCCTGGCACGTACTCGGTGCTCAAGCAGATTGAACTTTGCCAGCAATGGCGGCTCGATTACCTGTACCTGGGTTTTTTCCTCGAAGCCCCCAGCCGCATGGCCTACAAGGGCAACTTTCGTCCCCAAGAGCGGTTGCTGAACGGAGCCTGGACCGAAGTGATGGACGTTTAGTTTCTTGCTCGTTAACATCTCTGCAAGCTGCGGAGAACTTTAATGCCTCAGCGTCCGTTTGCGGTTTACCCGCGTTAAGTTTGGGGAGCCATGAATCCTTTCGCGGAGCGAAAGGCGACTTAGGCGAGCAGTTCGTGGATCGGCTCGCCGGAGGGGAGAATGGGGATGGGTCGGCCGGCGTTGTCGAGGAAGGCCTGCTCGGGGTCGATGCCAAAGCAGTGATAGAGCGTGGCCAGCAGGCAGTTGCTGTCCATGATCCGATCGATGGGTTCTTCGCCCTTGCGATTGGTGGCCCCGATGACTTGCCCCATTCGCAGACCGCCCCCGGCGAGAAACACGCTCATGGCCTTGGGCCAGTGGTCGCGGCCGGGCCGCAGGCTGGCGCCTTGCGAACGCACGGTGGGGGTGCGGCCGAATTCTCCGCAGAAAATGAAGAGCGTGTTCTCGCTGAGCCCGCGACGGTCGAAGTCTTCGAGCAGCGCCGAAACGGCCTGATCGAACACCGGCATGCGGGCTTCATACGACTTGAAGATATCGCAGTTGACCGCGTGATCGTCCCAGGTGCTGGTGCGGCCCACCGCGGGATCGAGGCGGAACGTGGCCTGGCATTGCACGAATCGCGCCCCGGCCTCGACCAGGCGACGGCAGGTGAGCAGGCTCTTGCCCCAGTGCGTGTCGCCGTAGCGGGCGCGGGTTGGCTCGGGTTCGAGCTGGAGGTTGAAGGCATCGCGGGTGCGGGTGCTGGAAAGCATGGCCAAGGCCCGCTGCTGGAAGGCATCCATGGCGTTCATCACGCCGGTGCGATCGACCGCTCTGGGCAAGCGGTCGAGGTCGCGGAGCACGCTGGTTCGCCGCTCGAGCGTGAGCACGCCGCCCGCGCCGATGGCCAGGTTGTCGCTCGCGGCCCCGGCGTTGTAAATCGGCACGGGGTCGTAGGTATTGGCGCCGCTGGAGGTGAGCGGGTTGGGCGAGGGCATGTACGGCGCATAGGCCGGACCCAGGTAGGCCGGGCCGCCCCCGTAAAACTTGGTGTTGGCAATGAACAGGGGAATATCGCGGAGTTGTGGCTCCAAGTGCTTGGCAACCACCGAGCCGAGTTCGGGAAATTCCGAGTCGGCCAGATTCGCCTGACGCGACGAATGGCCGGTGAGGAAGCGATTGGTGCCGCCCGAGTGCTGGGCACGGTCGTGCTGCAAGCTGCGAACAATGGCGAACCGATCCGCCATTCGGGCCAGCCGCGGCAGGTGCTCGTTGATTTCAAGGCCTGGCACATTGGTCGCAATCGGCCGGAAAGCGCCGCGGTATTCCTCCGGCGCGGCCGGCTTGAGGTCGAGCATGTCGATGTGGCTCGGGCCGCCGTTGGCCCAAAACAAGATCACCGAAAAGGGCCGTTGGCCGCTGGCGGGAGCGCCAGTAGCTTCCGCCGCGAGCAGGTTGCGAAGGTTGAGCAAGCCGGCGTCAGCGGCCAGGCTTCCCAGAGAAAGCCCTCCGATCTTGAGCCAGGTTCGCCGGTCGAGCGGACCCACGCAACTGGCCGTGGGCGTTTTCAAGGCGGGGCGGGTACAACTGCGCGGTGGATTCATGGCGGGAGGGGCCACCAGGGGCAGAGGGATACGGGGCCGGGACACCAACACGTATGCTAATATGTGGATGTATCGTATCAACTTGAGCCGATGCGGGCCAGGCAATTTGTGGGGGGCCGGCATGCTTCCGCCCACTCTCGCTGACAGGAGAACCAGGCGTGGCAGATCTCGATGTTACCGTTTACTACTTGGAAATGCGGGCCAACGCGGGCCAATCGCCACCGCCCGCCGACGACCGCCTGGTCCTGCACGCCCAGCGGCCAGGCGTGGACTATTACCGCTATCTCTATCATGCGGTAGGCAAGGACTACGGATGGCTGAGCCGCCGAGATATGACGGACCAGGAGCTGGCGGCGATCATTCAGAATCCGCAAGTGGAGTTGCACGTGCTGCACATGCACGGCTCGCCGGCAGGATTTGCCGAACTCGATCGCCGCGAGCCGGGAGAGATCGAGCTGAAACAGTTCGGTTTGCTGCCGGGGTTCATTGGCCAAGGGCTGGGTAAATGGTTCTTGCAATGGACGGTGCAGAAAGCGTGGAGCCATGGTCCCCAAAGATTCTGGCTGCATACCTGCTCGCTCGACCATCCGGCAGCCGTGCCCAACTATCAAAAGGCGGGGTTTGAGCTTTACCAGACGGAAGAGATACGGCGGAAGCCGTGAGGGAGGGAGATAGGGGCTGGTAGCTGGGGGCTGAGGGTGGCCTGATAAAAAACGGTTGCTGGCGTGCTCGGGTTTTGTTGCGCGGCGGCGGATACTTGCGCCGCTCGGCATTTGGTCGGGTTCGAGCGGATCGATCCTGAATGGTCCGCGACCTCAACCGCCTATTGAAAATTGAAAATTCCGTCAGGGTAATCTCTTACGTCTTTCAATTTGCAATTTGCAATCCAATGCGGCGTGTAGGCCATGTGCATTGGATTTGCCGGGGAGGGTTGAGCGCAAGTGACGATCAACGCGCAACCATTTCCGCGAGGCCCAAATTCTTCAACTCGCCGCAAATGACGACGTTTTTATCAGGCCAGGCTGGGGGTGCTGCTGGTGGAAAGGTCAAATAGCAAATATGCGGCCAGCATTTGCCTGCCCCCGGCGCCAACGCTAGAGGCGCGTTGATCTCGACGGAAATCGTTCCCTGTTCATGTTCTGTCGCGGCTCGCTACATTGCGCCGGTTGCGTGCCGCCTTTCATGCTTACGCCGCGGGCGTAGCATGGCACCCTGGCGGGACGCCCGTGCCACCAACTTTGTTAGGGGAGTTTCCAGAGCTCGT